>CAWGWO010000017.1:0-113270 GCA_963826295.1 uncultured Alphaproteobacteria bacterium | reverse complement strand
CATCGCGCTTGGCGTGCTGCCGGACGGCACCAAGGAGATTCTCGGCATCTGGATCGAACAGACCGAGGGAGCCAAATTCTGGCTGCGCGTCGTCAACGAGCTCAAGACCCGCGGAGCCCAGGACATTCTGATCGCCGTCGTCGATGGCCTGAAGGGTTTTCCCGAGGCCATCAACGCGGTTTTCCCGCAGACTGTCGTGCAAACCTGCATCGTCCACCTGATCCGCCATTCGATGGATTTTGCCTCCTGGAAGGATCGCAAAAGTGTGGCGCAGGCGTTGCGGACGGTCTATCGCGCCGCAGATGCAGCCGCCGGCCAGGCCGCCCTCGAGGCCTTCGCACAAGGATCGTGGGGCATAAAGTATCCAGCGATCGCGCAGAGCTGGCGCCGCAACTGGGAGCTCGTGATTCCATTCTTCGCGTTCCCGGAAGGCGTACGGCGCATCATCTACACCACGAATGCCATCGAGGCGTTGAACTCGAAGCTGCGCCGCGCTGTCCGAACCAGAGGACATTTTCCATCTGATGACGCGGCCACAAAACTGCTATATCTGGTCTTGAACCACGCCGCTGCGGAATGGAAACGGCCGCCGCGCGAGTGGGCCGAGGCGAAGACCCAATTCGCCGTCATGTTCAACGAGCGCTTCGTTAACTCATGATGGCTAACCGGCCTCACACAGAAATTCTGACAGTCCCCGTCCGGCAGGTTGATTTGGGCGTCGTCGGGATACTGCGCCATCAACCGGTTCCAGTCACATTTGTTGAGCGCAGCCAAATGCTCATCCAGGACGGCTTGGGCGCTCGGTTGTTTTGTTAGATTGGGTAGTTTCATTTCGGCGTGCGCTGCAAAACCCGCGCCGATGATCATTGCGGTTGCCACCGCGACTGGCAGAATGACTCTCATCAATTCCTCCCGCTTCGGGCCTTGTGGCCCTGATATTGACGGCGTCAAGACTACGTCCCGCAACGCGGCCTTCGCAACCTGATACAAGGCCGCTCGCCTTGGCGCGGCGTCGATCGAGTCCGGCCAGTCCTGCGGCTTGCGCGGGTCTGCTTTGCCGTGCCGGCTTTGCGGTTTGTCGATGGCGCGACCGCAGCTAGTCTCACGGCTCTCGGAATTGGGTGCGGCCTTGCTCGAACTCTACCATCACGGCTCTTCGGCCTGCGCGGCAAAGGTCCGCTTCGCCTTGGCCGAGAAGAATCTCGGTTGGAACAGCCACTATCTGGATATCCTCAGGGGCGAACAATTCAGTGCGGACTACCTCAAGATCAATCCAAAGGCGGTCGTCCCCACGCTCGTTCACGACGGCAAGGTAGTTCCGGAATTGACGGTAATTTGCGAATACGCCGATGAGACCTTTCCGGAGCATCCGATCTACCCGCGAACGTCCTACGATAAGGCGCGGGTGCGCGTCTGGACCAAGGCGGTCGACGAAGAGCTCCATCCGGCGTGTTCGGCGATAACCTATGTGGTATCGCACCGGCACACGATCCTGCGCAACGGCGTCGGCAGTTTCGACGAGTTTCTGCAGCAGGCCGGCGCCGACGGCGTCAGCGCACGCAAAGTCAAATGGCAGTGGATTCAACTCGGCGTCGAGGCGCCCGGCGCCGCCGAGAAGATTCAACTCTATGTCGGCTACCTGCGAAAGATGGAAGTGGCGCTCGCCGATTCCGACTGGCTCGTTGGCGATGCCTTCTCGATGGCCGACATCGCCATGACGCCGTATCTCAACCGGCTCGACGCGCTGTCGATGGATGGTTTGTGGAAAGCCGGGCGGTTGCCCCGCGTCGAACGCTGGTTCGAGCGGGTGAAGGCGCGGCCGACGTTCAAGCCGGCATTGCTGGACTGGATGCCGCCGGAGCTGGCGGCCGAAATGAAGGAAAACGGCCGCAAATCGTGGCCGGAAGTCAGCAAGATTCTCCGCCTTGTGACCGTCTGATAGTGCCACGTCAGGAACGTCGATCGGACGCATTGCCGGGCGAAATTCGCCGACCTCCGACCGGCGGCGCGTGTTAGCCCGCGGCTCCAACTCGAGCTAAAATCGAGCCGCATGCCCGAAGCATCCGATCCGCGTCTTTACCATCCCCACGTCGCGCGCAATCGCGGTCCGATCGTTGAAGTGCTGCGGCGCGTGTTGCCGCCTCGAGGGCTGGTCCTCGAAATTGCCGCCGGCAGCGGCGAGCATGCCGTGTCCTTTGCCAACGCGCTGCCGCCCTCGCTCATGTGGCAGCCGACCGATCCCGACGCGCGGGCGCTTGCGAGCATCGCCGCTCACCGCGCGGCGGCCGATGCGGCGAACTTGCTTGCGCCGGTTCTTCTCGATGTCACAACGGCGCGCTGGCCGGTCGAGCGCGCCGACGCCATCGTGTGCTGCAATATGATCCACATCGCGCCCTGGCGGGTCAGCGAAGGCTTGCTGGCGGGCGCGCAGCGAACATTGCCGACCGGCGGGGTGCTTTATCTCTACGGCCCCTACAAGATCGGCGGCCGGCACACCGCGCCGAGCAATGAAGCGTTCGACGCCGATCTGCGCGGCCGCAATCCGGAATGGGGCATAAGGGACTTGGCTGACGTCACGGAATTGGCCGAACATCACGATTTTGCGCTGGTGGAGACTATACAAATGCCGGCGAACAATCTGAGTGTTATCTTTCGGCGCCGATAGGGAGTTCGGTGCAAAACCGCGCGCCCGGCGCCGGCTATTGATGGGAAACGTCCATGACACAGTCACTGACCGACAAAATTGCCGACATGAAACTGCAAATCGAGGGCCTGGTGCCTCCAGGTCAGCAACTGCATCGCCGTGTGCTGTTCGACGAGCTGTACGCGTCGATCCCGAAGGATCCGGAAGCGAAGGTTCAGATCTACACCGCCGAGCTCGCGCCGAAAGGCTGGACCAATTTCCATTGCCATAACGGCGCGACATTCTTTTTGGCGTTGCAGGGCATCTTCGAGGCCCATTTCGAGGAAGGCATATTGATTCGCGCCAAGGCCGGCGACGTCTATTCCGAGCCGATCGGCAAGATGCATCGTGGCCACAATCCGCACGACACGATCCCGTTTCTGTGCGTCGCTTTCTGCATCACCCCACCCGACCGCGACCACGTCACCAACGTCATCAAGGCCTTCTGATCCTCCGCGCGTGGCGGGCAGGGCGGATCAGCGGAGCGTCATCCGCCCTTTTCGGAAAGCTTGGGGGGTTACGCCCTCAGCCAGCCCGCCCTACAAGGTGCCCATGCAGACCATCTCCATCGGTCCCGTCCCACTGCCAAATCCGGTGCTGCTGGCGCCGATGTCGGGTATCACCGACGCGCCGTTCCGTCGTCTCGCCGCATCGCTCGGCGCCGGCCTCGTGATCTCGGAAATGACCGCCTGCGCGGCGCTGGCTGACGGCAAGCGCAGCGCCCGCCGGCGCATCGAAGATCACGGCGCCGGGCTGCACGTGGTCCAACTTGCGGGCTGCGAAGCGCCCTGGATGGCGGAGGGCGCGCGGATCGCCGCGGACGCCGGCGCCGATATCATCGATATCAACATGGGCTGTCCGGCCAAGCACGTCACCAACGGGGCGTCGGGCTCGGCGCTGATGCGCGACCTCGATCATGCGCTCACGTTGATCGACGCGGTGGTCGGCGCCGTGCGCGTGCCGGTGACGCTGAAAATGCGGCTGGGCTGGGATGACTTTTCGCACAACGCCGCGGCGCTCGCCTCTCGCGCCGAACAAGCGGGCGTGCGGCTCGTTACGGTGCACGGCCGCACGCGCTGCCAGTTCTATAAAGGCCGCGCCAACTGGACGGCGGTGCGGGCCGTCAAAGAGACGGTTTCGATCCCGGTCGTCGTCAACGGCGACATCGAAAGCTTTGACGACGCTGACGCGGCGCTGGCGGTTTCCGCGGCCGACGCAGTGATGATCGGTCGTGGCGCGCAGGGCCGGCCGTGGTTTACCGGCCAGCTCGCGCGCTATCTCGCGACCGGGGAGCGCGAAGCGCCGCCGCCGCTCGGCGAACAGCTCTCGATCGTCACCGCGCTCTACGGCGAAATGCTCAGCCATTACGGCCTCGCGGTCGGATTGCGCCATGCGCGCAAGCATCTTGGCTGGGCGCTCGATAGCGCCGCCGCGATCGTGGCGGCGCCCGTGCATCTCCTGAAATTCAACCGCGGCAAGGTGCTTACCGCGACTGACCCCGCGATCGTGCTGCGCCGGCTCGCCGAGGCGTTCGACGTGTTCGGCGCGCTGGCGTGAAGCTTTCAGCCGCGGCCGTTGCGGCCGTGTTCCCACAACGCTTCCAGGCGATGCCGGAATGCTTTCGGCCGTTCCGCGAATAACCGCGCGGCGATGCGCGCGGCGCGGTGCGCAAGCTCGGTGGTGCGCTCGGCGCAGGCCGGCGCCAGCCGCGAGCGCCAGCGCGCCAGCGGCTCATGCGGCCCGGTGAGGCGCTTGAGGATTTCGAGGTCCTGGCAGCGGCCGAGCCGATCGCGCAGCCGCTCGGCCTCATCGGTCCACATCCGGCCCTGCCGCGGCCATAGCGGCTCGACCAGATCCATCTGATAGCGATGATCGACCACGCGCTGACGCAACTGATGCAGCTCGCCGGCGCTCGCCTGCGACCAGTCGGCCGGGATGGCGCGCCGCGCGCTGCGGTAGCCGTCGGCGAGCCGCTCCGCGATCGAGCTGAAATCGAACGGATCGAGCGGCCACAGCTCGATCGCGGCCGTCGTCGCGTCGATCCAGGCCATGATGGCGTCGCGCAGCTCCGGCGTGAGCACGGCCAGTTCCTCGGTGCCGCGGATCGCCTCGATGCGGGCGCGGACGGTCGCCATCGAACGCTCCGACAGCACCAGTCCCTTTTTCACCAGGTCGTCGAACGCGTTGAGCGCCGACTGGCCGTCGCGCGCGCGCGACAGCGAACGGGCGTGGTCGCGAGCTTGCTGACGAAGCTGCACGGCATCGGGGATGAACGGCTCGAGCAGCCGCATCAATGCGCGCCACTGCTTCATGGCGCGGCGAAAGTTATGCACCGCGTCCTGCTGCGAGCGATCGGGATCGGTCAGCGCAGCACGCGCGTTGTCAAGAATATTGCCCGCGATCGCGCGCACGACCGGCCCGATCGCTGCCTTGGGCTGCAAGGCGGGTTTGTCGCCCATATGTGCTTCTAGGAAGGCGTGCATGACAGTCTGAATGGGTTATACATGACAGTATGACGAAAAATTGGGCGTCCTGCACCTTCCCTTGTACGAGACCGCTTGCTACATGAGTGCCCGTCGGCCCCGAAGCGCGAAAACAGGGGCCGGTACAAAGATTTGGCGCGGGGTGGAGCAGCCCGGTAGCTCGTCAGGCTCATAACCTGAAGGTCGTAGGTTCAAATCCTACCCCCGCAACCAATCTCCAGGCCAAAACCAATATTCTGGGACGACAAAGGCCCTTGCAGCCTTCGTTGCCGTTTCGGCGACTAATCCGGGTCACCGCTCCCGCGCATTCTATTTTGCTCATCGAGATCGGCGCTGCCGGCTAGGCGGCGAGACGCATTGCATGCGCATTGGGTGCTGGTGTTTCGAAAGCCGGTGCTGCGCTGCGAAGGACCTTTGCTCGGCCCGTTAAAATTCGTTCACGAGGTCGCCATAGACTTTCCGGTTCATCAGGGAAAGCGCGCCGGTGACCCGAACCCGAATGCTGGCGTTACGCGGGTCGCTCGCGACGATGTTCGAGGATGAAGAGCCTCGAAGTTCCGCCACGCGCCTATTCGATGCGCTGCTTGCGTCTTTGATTGTGGCCAACGTTGCCGGCATCGTATTTGAATCGGTGGAATCGATCCGGCGCGAATATTACGGCCTGCTCGCCGGATTGGACCATGCTGCGACCGCCATCTTCGCCGTGGAATATGTGCTCCGCGTCTGGGCGTCGGTCGATTTTCGCGAAACGCGGTATCACCATCCGGTGCGGGGCAGGCTTCGCTATATGCGGAGCTTCTTCGCGCTCGTCGATTTGGTCGCGGTGCTGCCGGCTGTCATCGGCATTCTGGGAGCGGACGACCTTCGCGTGTTGCGGCTCCTTCGGCTTTTGCGGATGCTCAAGCTCGTCCGTCACTCGACCACATTCGGCGTGCTTTGGTCCGTCTTGTGCGAGGAGGCGCGGTCGATCGGGGCGCTCTTGTTTATCCTTCTCCTGACGGTAACGATCAGCGGTTCGCTGATGTATCTGATTGAGGGAGACGAACAGCCGAATGTCTTTAGCTCTATTCCTGCCGCCATGTGGTGGGCGATCGAGACGCTCACCACGGTCGGTTATGGCGACATGGTGCCGACGACCGTGGCGGGCAGGATGCTCGGCGGCGCGGTGTCGATCGTCGGCATAGGCACGTTGGCGTTGTTCTCGGGCTTGATCACCATAGGTTTTCTGGATCAGCTCAAACTGCAGCGGGAGCGATCGGTAGCGCTGGTCGCCGACCCGGGAAGCGCCGTGCCGGCAGTGAAGAGACAAGCGGATGGCGCCCACGGCGGCGAGCGGCTGGAACCGGGCGAATTGGCGCTTGGGGGCGTTGGCGCGCCGATAATCGTTCCAGCGCCTGGCGTATGCCCGCATTGCGGTGTCGCCCTTCCCGTCGGGGCGGCGCATTGATATGACGGTGGCAGCGCTTAGCTTTTAGCGGCGAGATCACCGAAGGCACGCGATGTCCCAATTGGCGCCGACCACCGAACGCACCGCCCGGCGCGTTCGTCATGAAACCAAGCGGCGGATGCTTCAAGTCCGTGACGTGAGCCGGATCACGCCGAAAATGGCGCGGATCGTACTCGCCGGCGACGACCTTGCCGGTTTCGTCAGTGCCGCGCACGACGACCATATAAAGGTGTTCTTTCCGCCGCCGGGCGAGGAAAAGCCAGTGTTCCCGGACTTGACCCCGAACGGTCCCGTTTACCCCGAGGGCGCGCCGCGGCCGGCTGCGCGCGATTACACCCCCCGCCGTTACGATCCCTCCACGAATACGCTGACGATCGATTTCGTTTTGCATGGCGATGGCCCGGCGACGGTCTGGGCGGCGCAGGTGCGACCGGGAAGTTTCCTCGGCGTCGGCGGCCCGCGCGGCTCGTTCATCGTGCCCGACGATTTCGACTGGTATCTCTTCGCCGGCGATGACTTGGCCCTGCCGGCGATCGGACGCCGCCTCGAGGAACTGCCGGCAAGTGCGCGGGTCATTGTCGTTGCCGAAGTTGCCGACGCTGCGGAAGAGCAGAAATTCACCACGCACGCGCGGCTGGAAACGCATTGGCTGCATCGCGACGGAGCCGAGCCGGGCGATCCGTCGCTGCTGCAAGGCGCGGTTGCCGCGCTCAAGCTGCCGGGCGGCGAAGGTTACGCCTGGGTGGCGGCCGAGGCCGCGCCCGCGAAATCGTTGCGCCGCGTCCTCGTCGACCAGCACGGCCTGCGCAAGGATCGCGTCAAGGCCGCCGCCTATTGGAAGCATGGCGCCGTCGCGGTGCACGAGACCTACGACGACTGAACATTGCCCTCGGCATCTTTCGGCATCGTCGCAAATCGGGTTGCGAGCCGGTCCGTAACGGTACGAAATTCTCCGAAGCGTTGACGCTCGCCTGCGGCTATCCTGCGATGCAATCTCGCCTGGTGCGCAGAGGCCGTGGCGGCCGCGGGCATTTACGGGAGCGGCTGTGATATCCGAGGCGCCGGCAGCAAAACCGCACATCTTCTATGGGTGGTTCGTCGTCGCCGCGACGTTTGCCATTACCTTCGTCGGCTTTGGCAGCGCTTACTCGTTCGGCGCGTTCCTGCTTCCACTCCAGCACGATTTCGCCGCCTCGCGCGGTTCGGTGTCGGTGGCTTTTTCGCTCGCCGGCTTTTTCTATTTCGGGCTTGGCGCCGTCACCGGGCCACTCGCCGACCGCTGGGGCGCGAAGCGTCTTGCCGTGGGCGGCATGCTGTTGACGGGTCTCGGCTTGGCCGTGGCGAGCCTGGCGCGGAGCCTGACCGAGGTCTATGCGGCCTACGGACTAGGCGTCGGGCTCGGCATCGGCTGCTCCTACGTCCCGGCCGTCGGCGCCGTGCAGCGGTGGTTCGTCAGGCGCCGCGGCTTCGCCTCCGGGATTGCGGTCAGCGGCATCGGTGTCGGCACGCTCGTCATGCCGCCCGTTGTGTCGTTGCTGGTTGGTGCGCTCGGGTGGCGCGAAACCTATTTGGCGCTCGGCATTTTCGCCGTCGTTGTCGGCGCCGGTATGGCGCTGTTGATCGAAGACGATCCCGCCCGACGCGGCGTTGGTCCGGACGGCGACCGGCTGCTGTCGGGCGCGCAGCCGGCCGCCGCAGCGGGCTCATCGATCGGTAAGGTCATCGGATCGCGGCGCTTCATCGGGCTTTACGCGGCGTGCTTCGTCGGTTCGTTCGGGCTGTTCGTGCCGTTCGTCCATCTGGTGCCTTACGCGCTCGACCGCGGCGTCGCGCAAGCGGCTGCAGTCCTGCTGATCGGCGCGATCGGCGTCGGCAGCACGGCGGGGCGCTTCCTGCTCGGCGGCATCGCCGATCGGCTCGGTAGGGGATTGTCGTTCGTGACGATGTTCGCCGGCATGGGACTTTCATTCGTGATCTGGCTGTTTGCCGCGAGCTTCTGGCCGCTTGCCGTCTTCGCGCTGGTGTTCGGCGTGTTCTACGGCGGATTTGTCGCGCTGGCGCCGGCCGTGGTGATCGATTATTTCGGCGCGCGCAACGGCTCGAGCTTGATCGGCATTCTCTACACCAGCGTGGCGTTCGGCGCGCTGATCGGCCCGAGCGCGGCCGGCTTTGCTTTCGACCTGAGCCACAGCTACACGCTGCCGATCCTTCTCAGCGCCGTCGCCTACGCCATCGCGACCGCAGTTTTAGCGGCGACGTCCAAGGCGTGACGAAAGACGTCGCCGCGTGCGAAGCTCCCGCGCGGCTTTACAGCAGCGCGGCGTGGACCAGATTGCGGAACAGCTGGCGGAAATAATCGCGCTGACCGGGGCCCTGGATCATCATCATCCCGATCAGCTCTTCCTTGGGCGCGACCCAAAACACGGTGCCGGCAAGGCCGCCCCACGAATATTCGCCCAGCGTTCCCGCGGTGAGCGCCCGTCCGACCTCGGTCCGAACCGAGAAGCCGAGGCCGAAGCGATGCCCCGGCTGCAGCAGCGTGGTGTTTGCGATCCGTACGTTGGGGCCGATCTGATCGGCAGTCATGTATTCGAGCGTCTTGCGGCTGATGATGCGGACGCCGCCGAGCGCGCCGCCGCCTTGGAGCATCAGCGCAAACTGCAGGTAATCCGCCATCGTCGACCACAGCCCGCCGCCCCCGGCCTCGAAGCGCTGCCGGCTTTGCATGTCGACCAGCCGCACCTGCTTGCCGCTGTCGGGATCGACGTCGAAGGGCTGAGCGACCCGGGCGTATTTGTCGGACGTCAACAAAAATGCAGTCTCATGCATGCCCAGCGGCGCCAGGATGCGCTCTTGCAGGAACGCGCCGAGGCTTTGCCCGGATACGACTTCGATGACGCGGCCGATGACGTCGGTGGAGTGGCTGTAATACCAAGCCGCCCCCGGCTGATCGATCAGCGGCAGGGTGGCAAGCTCGGCGACGAATTCGGCCGTCGAGAGATCGCGAACCAGCTGCGTCGTCGCGTTGGTCGGATCGGGAGCAAACAATTGCGCGTCGCGATAAAGCCGCTGCACTGCCGAATTGCCGGTGAAGGCGTAAGTCAGGCCGGAGGTATGGCGAAGCAGGTCCTGGATCGTGATCGCCTTCTCGGCTGCGACCAGTTCGAGCTTGCCGTTGCGTTCGACGCCGACCTTGGGATTGGCGAATTGCGGAATGAATTTGCCGACCGGATCGCCGACAAAGAGCTTGCCTTCCTCGACAAGCATCATCAGCGCAACCGACACGATCGGCTTGGTCATCGAATAGATGCGGAAGATGGCGTTGCCCGGTAGCGCCGTCCCGCCGGGCCGCAGCGCGCCGACGTCGCGCCGATAGGCGAGCTTGCCGCCGCGCGCGATCAGCATCGAAACGCCGGGCACGCGGCCCGACTCCACCTCACGCTGCATGATGGCGCCAAGCCGCGCGAGGCCGGCGGAGGAAAAACCGGCCGCTTCGGGACTTGCCGCAGTCGGGTCAGGTGAAACGCGTTCCCGGTGATCGTTCAAAGTGCGCCCGCGGATGTTGGCGGCTGGAGCCCGCCAAACACTGCGCTTTCGCAACGAGCGGCGTCAAGCTGCCGCTGCGCGCCGGAGGTTCTCGCTAAAAATGCGCGGGTACGAAGTGGTTGAGCAACGCAAGCCCGACCAGGAGGACAAGCCCGATGGAGAGACTCCAGCCGATCAATTTCTTCTCGATCGGCAACAGCGGCTCGACGGGGGCGCTGCGCAACTCGTCGCGGATATTCACCTGAGACATAGCACTCTCCTGTAATTCGCGCCGGTCAACCGGCCAAAGGCGGCGTGATACCGCTGAAGAAGATCCATGAGATCAACAACCCGACCCAGACCACGAAGCCGAACAGGCTTACGAGATAGACTGCGGCAAGCTTGCCAAATCCCTCCCGCCACAGCGTCTTGAAGTTCGACAGCACGCCGATGGAGAAGAAGGTCAGGATGAAGAAGATGACGCGGAAGGTGTTGGCCTCGCCGATCGCCGCCGGAACGTTCTTGGCGATGGCCGCCGGCGTGCCGAGCGCCAGATAGAGGCCGACCGCGAACGTTACGATGAAGCCGATGATGAATTTGGGAAAGCGCTGCCAGATTTCGCCGACGCGGGCCTTTTCCTGGTCGGGCGTGCGGTTGATGTGATTGGTCCAGATGTAGCCGAGCACGAAGGCCCAGATGCCGATGAAGATGTCGATGAACACCTTGATCGTCGCCGCGGTGCCCAGAATCCAGCCCGGCTGATAGTGAATGCCTTCGGCGGCGTTTTTGGCGAGGATGAGCGACTCGGTGATGCCGCCGGCGGCGACGGCGGCGCCGTCGGTCTTGACCGCCAGCCCCATCCAGGCGCCGGCGACCAGCGGCTCGTGCGCGAGCCACGCCTGCGCGACGAACGGCAGGATGAGCACCTCGACCACGGCGAAGATCACCACCAGCGACGACACCAGCACCGGCACCACCGGCCGGGCGCGGATCGAGCCGCCGACAGCGATCGCGGCCGACACGCCGCAGATCGAGATGCCGGACGCGAGCGGCGCCGCCCATTCGCGATTAAAGCCGAACCATTTGCGGGCGATGTAATAAACCACCGCCCAGTAGATCAGATACGCTTCGACGATGGCGGCAACGCCGCGCAGAATGAGCGAGCTGGCAAGACCTAGCTTGCCCGCCGCGGTCACGGCAAACACGCCGCCCAAGATGACGATCGCGACCTTAATGTAGAGCTCCGGACGCACCGCGTCGCGGATCGCCTCGGCGAAGCGCGGAAACACGTTGGCGATGATCAGCCCGGCGATGAGTGCGAAAATGTAGCCGCCTTCATTGGTGAGTTTCAGCGACCAGCTGATGCCGAATTTCTGCTGGTCGGCCGGCGTTACCGCGGCGAAATGGGCGAAGTTGCCGATCACCCAGCTCGCGTAGGCGATCCAGAATACGGCGGTAAAAGACAGCGCGAATCTTTTGAGATCGGTCTTGAGCGCCGCGGCGGCGGCGCCAAGCACGACGAGCAGCGCGACGTAGGTCGCAATCAGTGCGCTCACGCCGCCGAACGAAGCATAGCCCTTCGAGGTCGCCTTGAGCGCATGGCCGAGATTGCTCCAGACCGAGGTCGTGACCACCCAACCGATCAGGTCGGTGTTGGCAAGCGCGGCCAAAGCCAGCACGAAAATCGCCAAACCGAGAATGACCGCAAGCCAGTCCTCATTGACCGCAGCAACCACGCCGTCGGCGCGGCGCGGGCCGACATGATTAACCGTTGTATCCGACATTAAGGCCACTCGACCGGCGGGAGGCCGGACAAATGAAATCGGTGACGAGTCCGGCATAAGTCAATGCGGCGGCATAAAATAAGAGAATCTCGACTGGGCGGCGGCCGTTCAGGCGAATGATCTCGCCCGAAGCACGCTCCGGAGGAAACAACTTTCCTGGGGCGATTTTAGGCCGCGGCCGGGCTGGTGAGCCGGTCCATCTCGCGCTGGACCAGCGCCCGGTATGGCCCTTCGCGGCGCATCAGCAGGTCGGGTGGGCCCTCTTGCACGACCTCGCCGAACTGGAGCACCACGACGCGGTCGAAATTCCGTACCGTCGAAAGCCGGTGCGCGATGGCGATGACGGTGCGGCCGCGCATCAGACGGCCCAGTGCGTCGCGGATCACTTCTTCCGATTCGCCGTCAAGCGCCGACGTCGCTTCGTCGAGCAACAGCAGCGGCGCGTTTTTCAGGAATGCGCGCGCAATGGCGATGCGCTGGCGTTGGCCGCCGGAGAGCTTGACGCCACGCTCGCCGACCAGCGTGCGCATGCCGGTGGGCAAATCTTCGATGAAGTCGCAGCGCGCCGCGAATGCAGCGTCGAGCACTTCTTCGTCGGAGGCATCGGGCCGGCCGTAGCGGATATTCTCCATGACGGAGCGGTGGAACAGCGAGATGTCCTGCGGCACGACGCCGATGGATTCCCGCAAACTTTCCTGGGTGACGCGCGCGACGTCCTGGCCGTCGATCAGGACGCGTCCCGCCTGCACATCGTAGAAGCGCTGCAGCAAGGCAAATAGCGTCGACTTGCCGCCGCCGGACGGGCCGACCAAGCCAACCCGTTCGCCCGGCGTGAAGCTCAAGGAGAAATCCTCCAAGATCTGCCGGCCTTCGCCGTAGCGGAAAGTGACCTGCTCGAACTTGACGCTGGCGCCGCGCCGCACGAGCGGCGCCGCCTCGGGATGATCGCGCAACTCATGCGGCACCAGCAGCGTCGCCAGCGCTTCCGCCAGCCGCGCCACATGCTGCGTAATGTCGACCAGCGCCACCGCGAGATCGCGCGTCGCGTGCAGCACCGACAATCCGAGCGTGCAGATCAGCACCACGTCGCCGGTGGTCGCCTGATTCTGCTGCCACAGCACGATCGCCCAGGCGAGCAGCCCCAACGCCAGCACGATCGTCACCACCGCGTGGAAGATGCGCAGCTTCTCCAGATAAAACAGGCTCCTCCGCCGCGCCTCCATCTCCCGCTCGACGGTGGCGTCGAAGCGCCGGTGCTCGCGGAGAAAACCGCCGAACGCGCGCACCAGCGGCATGTTGGTCACGACGTCGGTCATCTCGCCATCGACGGCGGCCGCTTTGCCGGCGAAGTCGTGATGCAGCGGCTTACCGGCAGCCGCCAAGCGAAACATGATGCAGACCATGATGCCGGCGACGAGGGCGAGCCCGGCGGCCATCGGTAGGCTGACCGTGCGCACCAGCGCGATCGCGGCGACGGTCGCTGCGCACGGCGGCAGTACGTTCCACACGAACATGCTTTCGCCGGTAAAGATCGCGTTCGAGGTGGCGGTGACGCGGCTCGTCAGCGTTCCCGGCAACCGCTCGGCGAAATAGCTCGGCGAATGCCCGGTGAGATGGCGGAACAGGTCGCGCCGCACGTCGCCGGTGACGGCGACGAATGCAAAATTCGCAATCCAGCTCGCCAGCCGCCACAACAGGTTATCGGCGGCGATCAGCGAAGCGAGCAAAATAAAGGCGGTCCAGACATCGGCCGTGATGCCGCGAGACAGCGTGTCGACCAGATATTTGACGCCGTATTGCGTAGAAACCGAGCAGGCAACAGCGCCCAGAACTGCCGTCAGGATCGCTGCGTGAGCCGCCGGGCGGCGGCGCACGTAACGGAAAATGAAGGCAAGTGGACGACCGGCGTAATCACAAAGATCTGCCATGCGTCTTGCTCTCCACCACCTGCATCTTCGCTGGCGCGCCAGCGTATGATCCCATGCACCATCCCAACGCCGACAATCGTCAATCTATCCACGGCCAAATGGAGACATTTCGAGACTTTGGCCGTTTACGCTAGCGTTCGAGGGTTGAGGAGCGCAGCCGTCGCCACGCGGTAACGACGACGTTGCAGCCGTGAAAAAGTTCCCCCGTACTGCGAGAAATAAGTTCCCCCACGATTTGAAACTTTTTGCCGCTTTGCCGTTCTTAATTCTGTGCCGGGAACTCAGGGGATCGCGCGCCATCCGCGCAAAACCCTCATCAGAAAGGTCAAATGCAATGCAGATTGCCCAGATCGCGCCGTTGACGGAGGCGATCCCGCCGAAGCTTTACGGCGGCACTGAACGCGTTGTGTCCTGGCTGACGGAGGAACTCATCGCGCTCGGCCATGACGTCACGCTGTTCGCGAGCGGCGACTCGGTGACTTCGGCGAACCTGGACGCGGTGTGGCCGCGCGCTTTGCGCCTCGACGGCTCGGTGCGGGACCCGAACGCGCTGCACATGCTCATGCTGGAGCGGGTCTTTCAGCGCGCCGCCGATTTCGACTTCCTGCATTTCCATCTCGACTATTATCCGTTCTCGCTGTTTTCGCGGCAGCCGACGCCCTTCGTGACGACCTTGCACGGCCGGCTCGATCTGCCCGAGCACCAGCCGGTGTTCGATGAGTTTTCCGCGGTGCCGGTGGTGTCGATCTCGAACGCGCAGCGGCGGCCGCTGCCGCAGGCGCATTGGGTGCGCACCGTCCATCACGGCTTGCCCGAACGGCTGCTCACGCCGCGGCCCGTCAAGCCGTCCTACTTCGCTTTCCTCGGCCGCATCGCCCCGGAAAAGGGGATCGACCGTGCCATCCGGATCGCTGAACATTGCGGCATGCCGCTCAAAGTCGCCGCCAAAGTCGATAACGCCGACCGTGCCTATTACGACGAGCAGATCCGACCGATGATCAAATCGGGCAATGTCGAATATATCGGCGAGATCAACGACAGCGAGAAAGCCGAGTTCCTCAGCGGCGCCGTGGTGCTGCTGGTCCCCATCGATTGGCCGGAGCCGTTCGGCCTGGTGATGATCGAAGCCATGGCATGCGGGACGCCGGTGATCGCCTTTAACCGCGGATCGGTCCCGGAAGTGATCGACGAGGGTGTTACCGGCTTCATTGTCGAAGACATCAACGGCGCCATCGGCGCGGTCGATCGTCTGAATCATCTGTCGCGCGAAAAAATCCGCCGGCGTTTCGAGGACCGTTTCACCGCGCGGCGCATGGCGCTGGACTATCTGTCGGTCTATCGCGACATGAGCGCCGACGTCGCGCCGCGTTTGCGCCTCGTCACCGACGACGCGCCGGCGCTGTAGTCTCGAATTGCTGCACTGCGGGCCGGGTTTCAGGCATCAGGAACCACACCAGCGCAAGGCCGAGGAGCGCGAACGCGGCCAGCCCGGCGAAGGCGGTCGGACTGCCGAAGTGGTCGCTCATGTAGCCGGCGATCGTGGCGCTGAGCGAAGCGCCGACTCCGACGAAGGTGCCGACGATGCCCTGGCCGAGATTGAAGTGGCCGGTGCCGCGCGTCAGATCGGCGACCACGAGCGGAACCAGGACGCTCAAGACCGCCGCGGTTACGCCGTCGAGTAGCTGCACGACGACGAGTAGTTCCGGATTGGTCACCGACGCAAACAGGATGCCGCGGATTGGCAGGGCGGCAAAGCCGATCAGCAGCAAAGGCCGGCGGCCCCAAATCTGCGAGCGGCGGCCGATCCACGGCGACAGCGCCGCTACCAGAAGCTGCGGCACGACAATGCAGGCGGCGATAAGCACCGTCGCCCAGCGGGCCGAGCGCATGGTCAGGACACTACCCATCAGCGGCAGCATGGCCGCGTTGGCGAGGTGGAACAGCAACAGACAGCCGCCGAAGATGAGAAGCGGCTTGTTGTGCATCAGGTCGCTGGTCTTGCTCGGCGGCTTGTCGCGTGGCCGCGGCATTCCGCCGTGCGCCCGTTCGGCATCAACCTCGGCCGGAGCGATATTGCGCAACGCTATCAGCGCCGGAATGAGCAGCAGCACAGTAACGAAGAACACGGCGCGGGCCGACAGCAGATAGCCGCAGGCGCCCATCGCCGCCGCCGCGAGCCCATTGCCGACCGAGGCAAAGCGGGCGTTGCGGCCCAGTCGCTCGCCGATCGCCATATGACCGACCAGACCAAGGCTGATCGCGGCGATCGCCGGCCCGAGCACGCAACTCGCGAGCGCGTGTATCACGGCTGCCGACAGCACCATCGGAAACACCGGCAGCGCCGCGTAGCCGAGCGCGCTGAAGCAAATGGCGACGATCGCGATACCGGCGACGAAGCGTTCGGAGCGAGCGGCGTCCACCACGGCGCCGCCCGGCATTTGCCCAATCAGGGAGACGAAACCCGCGGCGGAGAGGACGAGGCCGATGTCCACCTGCGTCCACTTTTGCGTGGTCAGGAAGACCGAGACGAAAGGCCCAAAGCCGGTCTGGACGTCAGCGACAAAGAAGATGAACCAATCAAGGCCGCGCAGGCTGCGCAGCGACGGCTCAAGCTGCGGTACGGCGCCGGCCGCTTCGCCGGACGGAGTGGGCTCGTCCGGGCTTGCGCCGTGCTGATCCCGTTGGTCGCCAAAGCGGTGTGATGGCCCCGCGGACAGAACACATCTCCGGCATTGTTGTTGTCTATTCGGGCAGAGTTTCGAGTTTGCCAAGCGCGCCGAGAACGACCACGGGCTTGCCTTCCTGATATTCCGGCGCCGCCTTGACCTGGTCGCGGGTCAGTTCGAGCGCGATCCGTCCGCCTGGCTTGCCCGGCGGGGGGAAATGCAGCGCGTTCCAGTCAACCGCGATCTTGCGGCTGCCGACTTCGAGGAAGCCGCCGAAGTCGATGATGGCGGCGCGCACTTGGCCAGTGCGGTCGACGAGCACGTCGACGATCCGGCCCATATCCTCGTTAGTGGCGCTGCGGACCTCGCGGCCGAGCACGCCCTCGACTTCGTGCTTGTTGAGGATGGTGACTTCCGGCGTCGCCGGTGGCGGAGGCGAAGGGGGGTTGGCGGCCGCCGGCGGCTCGGTTTTGTCCGAGCCCTCTGCGGCTAGGGCAGCCGCGTTGACGGCGATCCCGAGCGCCAGCGCCGCTGCCGCCGCGATTGCTGTCCGATGAACTCCGCGCATGCGGTCTCCGCGTTCGCGCCTGCCCAAGTAAGCCGAGGAAGTTCCGTCTGGTTCCATGACAAGCAAGCCGCCGGTGAGGATTTACGAGGAATAGACCACCGACACCCGAATTCCGCCGCTGATCCGGGGCGTATCGAGCGACACCGTGTCGCCTTGGCGGCGAAGGCGCAAATCGACATGCGACGACCCGAGGTGCAGGTTGCGCAGCGTGACCTCGCCGAGGAATGCCGGCAGGCGCGGGTTGCACAGCCGGATTTCGTTGTTGAACGGATCGAATTGCAGGCCGAGCGACGCCTCCAACAGTGTAAAAGGCGCGGCGCTGGCCCAGGCCTGCGGTGAGCAGGCGACGGGATAGAGCGTCGGCCCGTGTCCGTGTTGGCGTCGGAAGCCGCAAAACAGTTCGGGCAGCCGCCGGTGCTCCATATAAGTGCCGGCCTGAAACAGGCCTTCAAACAGCGTCTCGACCGGTGCTTTGAATCCATATCGGGCGAGACCGAGCGCGATCAGCGCGTTGTCGTGCGGCCAGATCGAACCGTCGTGATATGACATCGGATTGTAGCGCGCCTCGCCGCGCGCCACCGTGCGAATGCCCCAGCCGGAAAAGAACGCAGGCTGCAGCAGACCCTTGGCGACGAGCGCGGCGCGTTTTGGATCGGCGATGCCGGTGAACAGCACTTGGCCGGCGTTCGAGGTGCGCACGGCGCATGGCTGTTTGTCGCCATCGAGCGCGAGCGCGTAGGTCTCGAGTTCCGGGCACCAGAACGCCGTTTCGAAACGGGTTGCGAGCCGCTCGGCTTCGGTCTCGAGGCCGCGGGCTTGGCCGTCACGGCCAAGCCGCCGCGCGCACCGCGCGGCCATGCGCTTTGCGGCATAGACGTAGCCTTGCACTTCGGCGAGAGCGATCTCGCCCTCGGCCAATCGACCGTCGGCATGAAAGATCGCGTCGTGCGAATCTTTCCAGCCTTGGTTGGCGAGGCCCTGATCGCTGGCGCGTTTATACTCGACGAAGCCATCGCCGTCGGGATCGCCGGGCCCGTCGATCCAGCCCAGCGCTGCCTCGATCGCCGGCCATAGTCCGGCGATGGTTTCGAGATCGCCCGTCCGTTCCAGGTAAAGCCCGGCGAGCAGGACGAACAGCGGCGTCGAATTGACGCTGCCGTAATAGAGGCCGAACGGCACTTCATGGAGCGCCGCCATTTCGCCGCCGCGCATCTCGTGAAGGATTTTGCCCGGCTCCGCGTCGGCGAGCGGATCGGTGGTCTTGGCCTGATAGGCGGCAAGACGCCGCAACACGCCGCGCGCTATGTCGGGGGTCCACCACAGCATCTGCAGCGCCGTGATCAGCCCGTCGCGCCCAAACGTGGTCGAAAACCAGGGGATGCCGGCGTAGGGATAGCGGCCTTGCGGCGTCGCGGTCATCAGGATTTCGAGGTCGGCCGCGGAGCGGCACAGCATCTCGTTAAAGAGATCGTTCGATGTTTCGACGCTGGTGCGGTCGCGCGTCGCTTCGCGCATCTCGCGCCGGGCGGCGGCGAGCGCCGACAAAAACGGCGCCGGCCGTGGTTGCGCCTCGTTGCAGCCGGCGGCGAGAAATATCGGCTGCGATTCACCCGGCGCCAAATGCAGCGCGTAGACCGCGGCATTCGTCGTCAAGCGGCCGGGTGCCGGATCGAACGTCAGCGTGGTGCGTCGCAGTTTGCCGTCGAGGCCGTGATAGTTCAGCAGCACTTGATCGTTGCCGCGCAGTTGCGCCGCCGCCGTGCCGCGGCGTTCGCGGCGGGTACCGCGCACTTCAAACAGGTCGGCGAAGTCGCTGGCGAATAGGATCGACAATCGCACGTCGACCGCCCGGTTGCCGTAATTACGCACACCGAACCGCTGATAGGCGGTGTCGCGCCAGAGAAAGATAGTGCGCAGAATGTGGACGGTGTCTTTTTCGAGCACGACCTGCTGATCGGAAAAAAGGTCGGGATTGGTCAGATCGACCACCAGTGCCGCATCGTCGTCGCGCAGGTTGGAGCCAAGCAACAGCGGTGGCGTGTCGTTGACCAAAAGCTCGAGCCGCGACAGAAAGCGCGTGTCGCGGTGGAACAGGCCGTCGCTCGTCTCCGGCGCCGCGCCGATGTCGCCATGGCAGTCGAGCACGACGAAGGTGTCGTTGTGCTTGAGTGCGCGCCGCGGCCGGCCTGCGCTCCGTGTCGCGGCAATGTAAAACGACGCTTCGGTGGCCGCGGCATCCGGCAGGGTTTGCGCGGCGGTTTTGACTGACATCGTTTTCGTTTCGGCTCCGCTGAAGCTTGATCCGTCCCGGGACCCAGGGGCAACCCGTTAGATCGGCACGACCATGTCGGATTCGAGACGGGACCCGTTCCGGCTGGTCGCCAGGCCGTGAGAAGAATGTCGGAAAGCCGAGCCGCCTCCTCCTCTACATAAAGACGCCATGCCGCCGATTTGGTTTCGCACCGTCGGAACTTGCTCGCGCCGGCCGCGCATATGGTGCGGGCCGAAACCTGCACATCGCCACGCCGCCCTTTCAATGAAGTAAGGGCTGGAATAATGTATACCAGCCATGAACACAGGCCTAACTATAGCGCGGAGTGCGGAGCCGGCTCCGGAGGACATGATCGTCCCACGGCCCGCCGTCGAGGCACTCGCCAGCCCGGAGAATCTCAAGCAGCAGGCCTATGCGGCGCTGCGGAACGCCATCGCCGCGATGGACATCTACCGCAGCCGCGCCGGGATCAGGCTGGATGAACGGCGGCTCGCCGCGGACTTCGGCATCAGCCGCACGCCGGTGCGCGAGGCCATGGCGCAACTCGAGCGCGAAGGCTTCGTCCGTTCGGTGCCGCGCCGCGGCGTCTATGTGGTGCGCAAAACCAAGCGCGAAGTGATCGAAATGATCACGGCCTGGGCCGCGCTGGAAAGCATGGCGGCGCGTTTGATCACGCAGAGCGCGGCCCACGACCGGATCGCGGCGCTGCGGCGAATGTTCGCAACCTTCGAGAACGGCGAGTTGCGCGCTCATCTCGACGAGTATTCCGAGGTCAACATCGAGTTCCACCAGGCCATCATCCGCATGAGCGGCAATTCGGTGCTCATCAGCCTGGCGGAGAATTTGTTTACTCACATGCGGATGATCCGCCGAAAAACCATCGGTGAAAAGGATCGCGCCGACCGCTCGATCCGCGACCACATCCACATCATCGAAGCACTGGAGGCGCGCGATACGGCGCGTGCCGAGCAGCTCGTTCGCGATCACGCGCTCGGTCTCGCCGAGCACGTCGAAAAATACGCCGATTATCTGGATTGAAAATGAAACTTACCGTCACTTGGCGATGACGGACAACAACGATCGAGGGAGACGTCCATGGCTGAAGCAGCGCTGAAAGAAGAACGCCGAGCCGAACCGGAACGCGAGCTGACGGACGGATTTCATCTTGTCATCGCCGCGCTGAAGCACAACGGCATCACCACGATCTACAATGTGCCCGGCATTCCGATCACGGATTTGGGGCGCCTGGCGCAGGCAGAAGGCATGCGCGTCGTCTCGTTCCGGCATGAGCAGAACGCGGGCAACGCCGCGGCCATCGCCGGCTATTTGACGAGAAAGCCCGGCATCTGCCTCACCGTCTCGGCGCCCGGCTTTCTCAACGGCCTCACGGCGCTGGCCAATGCCACCACCAATTGCTTCCCGATGATTTTGATTTCCGGCTCGTCCGAGCGCGAGATCGTCGACTTGCAGCAGGGCGACTATGAAGAGATGGACCAGCTCGCGGTGGCGCGGCCGCTTTGCAAGGCGGCGTTTCGCGTGCTGCATGCCGCCGACATCGGCATCGGCATCGCGCGCGCCATTCGCGCCGCCGTGTCGGGCCGGCCGGGCGGGGTCTACCTCGATCTGCCGGCGAAACTTTTTTCGCAAGTGATGGACGCCGAGGCCGGAGCCAAGTCGCTGGTCGAGGTCGTCGATCCGGCGCCGGCGCAGCTTCCGGCTCCCGGCGCCGTCAAGCGTGCGCTAGACGTGCTCAAGGGTGCCAGACGCCCGCTGATTATTCTCGGCAAGGGCGCGGCCTATGCGCAGGCCGACGAACAGATCCGCGCGCTGATTGAAAAAAGCGGCGTTCCGTTCCTGCCGATGAGCATGGCGAAGGGCCTGTTGCCCGACACGCACCCGCTTTGTGCCGGCGCCGCGCGATCGACTGTGTTGAAAGACTCGGACGTCGTCATGTTGATCGGCGCGCGCCTCAACTGGCTTTTGTCACACGGCAAGGGCAAGACCTGGGGCGAAGCGCACACCAAGACATTCATCCAGGTCGACATCGAGCCCAAGGAAATGGACTCGAATGTCGAAATCGCGGCGCCTCTGGTGGGCGATATCGGCTCCTGCGTAGCCGCGCTGCTCGAAGGACTCGGCGGCAACTGGACCGCGCCGCCGGCCGATTGGATCGGCGCGATTACGGCGAAGAAGGAAGAGAATATCGCCAAGATGGCGCCGCGCCTGATGAAGAATTCGGCGCCGATGGATTTCCACAGCGCGCTCGGCGCGCTGCGCACCGTCATCAAGGAGCGGCCGGACGCCATCCTGGTCAATGAAGGCGCTAATACGCTCGATCTCGCGCGCGGCGTCATCGATATGTACAAGCCGCGCAAGCGGCTTGACGTCGGCACCTGGGGCATCATGGGCATCGGCATGGGCTACGCGATTGCCGCCGCTGTCGAAACTGGCCAGCCGGTGCTGGCGATCGAGGGCGACAGCGCTTTCGGCTTTTCCGGCATGGAAGTGGAGACGATCTGCCGCTACCGCCTGCCGGTCTGCATCGTCGTCTTCAACAACAACGGCATCTATCGCGGTACCGACGCAAACCCCGCCGGCGGCACCGATCCCGCGACCACCGTTTTCGTCAAGGACGCGCGCTACGACAAGATCATCGAAGCATTCGGCGGCAGCGGCGCCCATGTGACGACGCCCGACGAGCTTAGCCGCGCCGTGAACAAGGCGATGGATTCCGGCACGCCGACGCTGATCAATGCGGTGATCGATCCGGCCGCCGGCACCGAGAGCGGCCGCATAGGCAAGCTCAATCCGCAAAGTGTGGTGCACAGGAAATGACGAAAACCGGATGCCCGCTGGCGCGGACATGAGCAAAGATTGAGGAGCAACAGGAAAATGGCAACGCGGAAGAAAGCTACCAACAAAACAAAGTCCACGGCGGCAGCAAAAAAGCCGGCGAAGAAAGTCCTCAGGCTCAAGACCGTCAAAAAGCCGGCGAAAGCGCACGCCGGCAAGACGATGCCGCGGCCATCGCCGAAGCCTTGGGGACAAGCGGGCAGGGCGCTCGACGGCGTTCGCATCCTCGACTTCACTCATGTGCAATCGGGGCCGACCTGCACGCAGCTCCTCGCCTATATGGGCGCCGACGTCATCAAGGTGGAGCGGCCCGGGGTCGGCGACGTCACGCGCGGTCAATTGCGCGACGTCAAAGGCGCCGACAGCCTCTATTTCACCATGCTCAACGCGAGCAAACGCTCGATCACCATCGATTCCAAGCACCCGAACGGCAAGGCCGTGCTCGACCGGCTGGTCAAGCAGTGCGACGTGCTGGTGGAGAATTTCGCGCCCGGCGCGCTCGACCGCATGGGGCTGACCTTCGAGCACATCCACAAGCTCAATCCGCGCATGATCGTCGCATCGGTCAAAGGCTTTGGGCCCGGTCCCTACGAGGACTGCAAGGTTTACGAGAACGTCGCCCAATGTGCCGGCGGCGCGGCCTCGACCACCGGCTTTCGCGACGGCCCGCCGCTGGTCACCGGCGCGCAGATCGGCGACTCGGGCACCGGTTTGCATTTGGCGCTGGGCATCGTGTCGGCGCTCTACCAGCGCACCCGCACCGGCCGCGGCCAGAAGGTGCTCTGCGCCATGCAGGACGGCGTGCTCAATCTGGCGCGGGTGAAGTTGCGCGATCAGCAACGGCTCAAAGCCGGACCGCTGACCGAATACAGCCAGTACGGCGAGGGCGTGCCGTTCGGCGCGGCGACGCCACGCGCCGGCAACGATTCAGGCGGCGGCCAGCCCGGCTGGATTCTCAAATGCAAAGGCTGGGAGAGCGATCCCGACGCCTACATCTATTTCATCACCCAGGCGCCGGTGTGGGGCGCGATCTGCGATCTGATCGGCAAGCCGGAATGGAAGACCGATCCGAACTACGCGACGCCGCCGGCGCGGCTGCCGCGGCTGCGAAAGATTTTCGACACCATCGAGCAATGGACCGCGACCAAGACCAAGTTCGAGGTCATGGAGATCTGCAACAAGCACGACATTCCGGTCGGGCCGATTCTGTCGATGAAGGAGATCGCCGAGGAGCCGTCGCTGCGCGCCACCGGCACCGTGGTCGAAGTCGATCATCCCACGCGCGGCCCATACTTGACGGTGGGCAATCCGATCAAGCTGTCAGAACTCTCCTGCCGATGTGCGCCGCTCGCCGCTGCTCGGCGAGCACACCGACGAAATCTTGCGTAAAGTACTCGGGTATTCTGATAAAGAGATCGCCGAGATCAGGGCGTCCGGTGCGCTCAGCGCGCCGGAAAAGAAGGCCGAGGCTGCGTAACTATATCTTTCTCTTTCGGCACACGGGGGAGAGACGATGAGAGGGAGACGTCGTTAATCGATGCGTATCGTTGTTCACGGTCAGCAGGCGTTCGGCAAGGCGGTGCTCGAAGCGCTGCTCAAGCGCGGCGACAATGTCGTCGCCGCCTATGTTGCGCCGGAAAAAGAAGGCGCCAAGCCCGATCCGCTGAAAGAGGCGGCGCTCGCCGCCGATCTGCCGGTCTATCAGCCGGCGTCCTATCGCAAGCCCGAAGTCTGGGAAGAATTCCGCGCGCTCAAGCCGGACTTGCAGGTGATGGCGTTCGTGACGCTGTTCGTGCCGGAAGAGTTTCTCAACATCCCGACCTACGGCTCGATCCAGTATCATCCTTCGCTGTTGCCGGCCTATCGCGGGCCCAGCGCCATCAACTGGCCGATCATCAAGGGCGAACGCGAGACCGGGCTGTCGATCTTCTGGCCGGATAACGGCCTCGACACCGGCGACGTGCTGATTCAGAAAAAGACGCCGATCGCGGCGACCGACACGCTGGGCTCGGTTTATTTCGACCGGCTGTTCCCGATGGGGGTCGAGGCGATGCTCGAAGCGATCGATCTCGTGAAGGCGGCCAAGGCGCCGCGCATCAAGCAGGACGAAACGAAGGCCACCTATGAAGGCCGCTGCGGGCCCGACAATGCGCACATCGATTGGGGGCGGCCGTGGCGGGACATCGACCGCCTGATCCGCGGCTGCAATCCGGCGCCGGGGGCGTGGTCGAAGCTCGACGGTCAGAACATAAAAATCTTCGAAGCCAAGCCGCTGCCGGCGAAGAACCCCAAAGGCATCGCCGGCAAGATGGGCGAGATTGTCGCCATCGACGGCGACGGCTTTGCCGTCGTCTGCGCCGACGGCCGCTTCAAAGTCACCCGCGTGCAAGCAAACGGCCCCAAGATCGCGGCCGCTGAATTTGCCGCCAATGCAAAGCTCAACCCTGGAATGAGGTTTTCATAAATCCGCCCTCCGCGACCGCGGCGAAGGCTCAAGCCGTCGCCTCGCAACATTCAAATCCAAAGTCGGACATCGAAATTTCACAGGCCGCGAAGAAGCGACTGATCGTCGACGTCGCCCGCGAGCGGCTCGGCATCGGACCGGAGAACCTCGAACCCTATGGCCACTACAAGGCCAAGATATCGATGGACTTCATCAAATCTTTGCAAGGCAAGCCGAACGGCAAACTGATCCTCGTTTCTGCGATCACGCCGACGCCGGCCGGCGAAGGCAAGACGACGACCACCGTCGGGTTGACTGACGCGCTCAATTACATCGGCAAGAAAGCGATGCTGTGCTTGCGCGAGCCTTCGCTGGGGCCGTCATTCGGCGTCAAGGGCGGCGCGGCCGGCGGCGGCTACGCGCAGGTCGTGCCGATGGAGGACATCAATCTGCACTTCACCGGCGATTTCCACGCCATCACGTCGGCCAACAATTTGCTCGCCGCCATGCTCGACAACCACGTTTATTGGGGCAACACGCTCGGCATCGATCCACGGCGCGTGGCGTGGCGGCGCGTGCTCGACATGAACGACCGTGCGCTCCGTTCAATCGTGTCGTCGCTCGGCGGCGTCGCCAACGGCTTCCCCCGCGAGGACGGTTTCGACATCACGGTGGCCTCGGAGGTAATGGCGATCTTCTGCCTCGCGCGCGACCTCGACGACCTCAAAAAGCGCCTCGCCAACGTGGTGGTGGCCTATACCCGCGATCGCAAGCCTATCCGTGCCGGCGATCTCAAGGCCGACGGCGCCATGACGGTGTTGCTCAAGGAAGCGCTGGCGCCGAACCTGGTGCAGACGCTCGAGGGCACGCCCGCTTTCATCCATGGCGGCCCGTTCGCCAACATCGCGCATGGCTGCAATTCCGTGCTGGCCACGACCACCGCGCTGAAGCTCGCCGATTACGTCGTGACCGAAGCCGGCTTCGGCGCCGACCTCGGCGGCGAAAAATTCTTTGACATCAAATGCCGCAAGACCGGGCTGTCGCCCGATTGCGCGGTGCTGGTCGCCACTATTCGCGCGCTCAAGATGCATGGCGGCGTCAAGAAAGAGGATCTTAAGCAGGAGAACCTCAAGGCGCTGGAACTGGGCATGAGCAATCTGCAGCGCCACGTCGAGAATGTGCAGAAATTCGGCATCGTGCCGGTGATCTCGATCAACCGCTTTTCCGCCGATACCGAAGCGGAGATCAAGCTGGTCGAGGAAACCTGCAAAAAACTCGGCGTCGAAGCTTTGATGGCCGATCACTGGGCCGAAGGCGGGGCAGGGGCGGCCGATGTCGCCAAAGCCGTGGTCAAGGTCTGCGACAGCGGCAAGAGCAAACTCAAGCTCCTTTACCCGGACGATATGCCGCTGTTCGAGAAGATCCGCACCATCGCCAGGGAGATTTACCGCGCCAAGGATATTTCCGCCGACAAATCGGTGCGCGATCAACTGGCGAATTTCGAAGCGATGGGCTACGGCAAGTTCCCGATCTGCGTGGCCAAGACGCAGTACAGCTTCTCGACCAATCCCGACGCCAAGGGCGCGCCGACCGATCACGTCATTAACGTGCGCGAGGTGCGGCTGTCCGCCGGCGCCGAGTTCGTGGTCGCGGTGTGCGGCGAGGTTATGACCATGCCGGGCCTGCCGAGAGTGCCGGCGGCTGACTCGATCGACGTCGGGGCCGACGGAAAAATCGTCGGCCTGTTCTAGCCGTCGCTGCGAGGAGCGAAACGACGTCAATACGCGATTGCCTGTTGGCTCGCGGTCACGAAATTGGAGGAGAAAAACGATGTTGAAATTCTACTACAATGGAGCGCCCAATCCGACCAAGGTTGCGTTGTTTCTAGAGGAAGCGGGGCTCCCCTACGAGCCGATCGCGATCGACACCCGCAAGGGCGATCAGCACAAGCCGGAATACCTCGCCATCAATCCGAACGCGAAAGTGCCGGCGATCGTCGATGGCGACGTCACGGTGTTCGATTCGAATGCGATCCTGCTTTACCTCGCCGAGAAGACCGGGAAATTCCTGCCGCCGGCCGGCGACAAGGCGCGCGGCGAATTGCTGTCGTGGCTGTTGTTTGTGGCTACCGGCGTCGGCCCTTATTCCGGCCAGTCGGTGCACTTCCGCCATTACGCGCCCGAGAAGATCGAATACGCCGTCAATCGCTACGCCTTCGAGGCGCAACGTCACTACGGCATTCTCGACGCCCGGCTCGCCAACCGCAAATACATGCTCGGCGACAGCTATACGATCGTGGACATGGACGTTTGGGGTTGGTCGCGCCTGATGCCGACGGTTCTCGGCGATGCCGCGTGGGCGAAGTTTCCCAATCTCAAGCGGTTGGTCGACGAGATCAGCGCGCGCCCGGCGGCGCAACGCGCAGTCGCGCTCAAGGACAAGCACAAGTTCAAGGCCGAAATGGATGACGAGGCGCGCAACGCGTTATACCGGCACATGGCCGAGAAGGTCGCTTGATCCGCAGTCGCACGGGCTGGGTACGTTGGATCAGGCCAAACGGCCTGATCCGCTTACTGTTGAGATCACCGTGAGGCCAACGCGGAAGGTCCGGGCCGAGATGTCGGTGGCGATGCGACAGCCCCGCGACGGCAAAAAAATCTAAAACATCCCCATGCGCTCGCTCGCCATATAGCCGGTGAGCAAAAGCGCGCCGAACGTCATCACCAGCACCGCGGCGCCGACTTCGATGCCGCGTAAGGCGAGCGTGCCGTAGCCGGGCCGCGTCGCCGCAAGCCGCTTGGCCGCGGTTCTCGCGCCGACGGCGATCGTGGCGATGGTCGCGACAGTGATCGCCGTGCCGACTCCCATGACGAACGTCGAGGCGACACCGGCGAGGAACAAACCCTGCGCCAAAGCAAAGACGAGCACGATGATCGCGCCCGAGCATGGCCGCAAACCTACCGCGACGATGGCCGAGAGACCGCGGTGCCAGCCGCCCGGCCCGGCCAATTCCTCCGGCTCGGGTCCATGCGCGTGACCCCACGGCAACACGCTGTCCTCTTCGTCATGATCATGTGCGTGGCCGTGTGCGTGGTCGTGCCCGTGATCATGTGAGTGGTCGTGCGCGTGGTCATGTGCGTGATCGTGCGCGCAGTCATGGGCGTGATCGTGCGTGTGCTGATGCGCCGCCGCGTGATCGTGATCGGCATGCCCATGCTCATGCCCGTGGTCGTGATGATGGTGATGGGAGTGTGCGTGCGCGCCTTCGCCGCCTGACCTGACGGCGTCCAAGGTTCGCAGAAAACTGCGGCCTTTAACCCAGAGGAGCCGTGCGCCCAACAGCACGATCAGCGCGTAGCTCACGATCTCGATGATGCGCACCGTGTCGCCCATCATCTTTGCGGTGCCGCCGAGCAGCACGGCGGCGATGGTGACGATGACAATGGCGGTGATGGCCTGCAGCAAGGCCGAGGCGAAGGAGAGCACGATGCCGCGCCGCCAGGTTTCCTCGTTGGCGACGAGATAGGATGAGATCACCGCCTTGCCGTGACCCGGTCCGGCGGCGTGAAAAATGCCGTAGATGAAGGAGATGCCCATCAGCGCCCAAAGCGCCGAGCCGTCGGTCTTGGCGGCGCGGATCATCCCCGACAGCGCGCGATAGAACATCGCTTGCTCGGCGAGTATCCAGCCGACGATGCCGGCGGGCGGCGCTTGGTGCATGGCGCCGAACGGATTGACCTGCGCGACGGCAGCGGTCGGGCCGCCGGCCGCGATTGTCAAACCGACGACGAGTGCTGCGCACAGCAGAATATTGCGGGTGATATGCGCGCGATGGGACGTCATGGGCATTTCACCCATATCGTGCTGCTGGAAGTCGCGATCATTCCGGCAAGGCGTCCGGTAACCGGTACATCGCCATCCCCCGATGTTTTGACTGCGGTCGCGCATTGTTCGGGCGCCCCGATCAGGCGCACCGGCATGAACCTGGCAAAGCTGAGATAAAAGAACAGCTGCGGATCGTAGATCTCCACCTCGAGAGATTTGGCGGGTACCGGCGTTTTGAGCGGCAGGGTGAAGTGGAACGTAAGGAGGGTTTGTTTGGGATCGTATTCGGCGAAATAGTCGACCGGATCGGCGAACGCGTCCTCCCGCCGCGCTCCGTCTACCTTGGCGTAAGTGAAGTAGCCAAATTCCTTGAGTTGATCGACGTAGTTCTTTGCCAAAGGCGCAAGTTCCTCGCGTGTAAATAATCCTTGGGTCTTTTGTTCGACGCCCCGCGTGGCAAAGGTCGAAAACATATCATCGAAGGTCCAGACTTGGCGCATGCCGGTGATCGAGCCGTCCGGCGCGTAGAGCACTTCTTCAATCACGGTCACCCAGACGTGCGGATGTGCCTCGGCGCGGTCCGCCAACGCGCAGGTCGCCGCCGCGCCGACGATGGCGGCCATGCGCGCAAAGTGACGCATCCATCGCGGCTGTGCGTCTAACCTCGCGGTCACGGGCATTCCACTGAGATTTTGTTGGCGAAGTTCGCTCCCATCCCGATATTCGCCTCGGATGTCGCGAACGAGAAAGCCTGGTCGAGCCGCATCGAGGATGGAAAATTTCCGTCGTTCGGCTTTTCAATCGAGGCCGTGCATTGCGCGGGCGCGGCAACAAGCCGCACCGGGTCTTTTGCGGCAAAGCCGAAGTCGATGAAGAATTCCGGATCGTAAATCTCGACCTGCAGGTTCTTGGTCTTCACCGGCGTCTTGAACGGCAGCGTGAAGTGAAGCGTGAGCACCGTCTCCTTCGCGTCGTAGTCGAGGTAATAGTCGATCGGGTCGGTGAACGCATCCTTGTGCCGCTTGCCGTCGATCCGGGCATAGGTGAAATACGCGTATTCCTTGAGCGACTCGATGTTGACCTTGGCGAGCGGGGCAAGCTCCCTACGCGTGAACATGCCCTTGGTTTTTTGCGCGATTCCCTGGGTGGCGAAGGCCGAGAACATATCGTCGAAGGTCCAGGCGTTGCGCACGCCGGTAACCGAGCCATCCGGCGCGTAGAGCAATTCCTCGGTCATGGTGACCCAGACGTGCGGATGCGCCTCGGCGCGTCCCGCCATCGCGAGCGCGCACAGCAATCCGCCGGCGAAGAGAATGCAACGATATAACATCGGCCCCGTGTCCGAAGCTGTCGCCGCGACGTGCCGCCCCCGAACGGCCGGCCACACTCTAGTGCGGAGTAGGGCAGAAGGAAGGCTTAGCGATCATCCGCCCCAGGGAAGGTTTGCCCGTCGTGGATCGATGGCGAGCCCCATCAGGTTCGGATCGTGGACTATAGTTGAGGGAGAGATGGCGATGGCACAGAATGAATTTGCACCGGTCACGCCCGGTGAAATGCTCAAGGACGAATTTCTTGCGGAGTATGGCCTTTCGCAGAACCGGCTTGCGAAGGCCATCGGGATTTCACCGAATTGGATTGCCGAGATCGTCAACAACCGGCGCCGTATCACGGCCGACACCGCGCTCCGCCTGAGCTTATATTTCGGCAACAGCCCGGAGTTCTGGTTGAATCTTCAGAGCCATTACGATCTCAAGCTGGCGCGGCAAAATCTAAAACCTGGCGAGGCCAAGCGCATCAAGGCCGTTCGGGCGGCATGAATATGGGGTCGGCTTTGACGAGGCCAGTTCGTGTTTATGGGGGTGGGCCGATCACACCCCCGCCGCGCCGCCGTCGGCGCGTGGATCGTGCGCGGCTTCGCAGGTGCCGTTGGGATGCAGCACCGCAGCGCCGGCATGGCCCATGACGTCGGAATAGGGCTCGGATAGCACTTCGAGATCGTGGCCGGCGGCTTCGAGCGCGTCGATGAGATTGCCGTCGAAACGCTGCTCCAATCGCAGCTTGGTTTGGGCGCTGCCCCAGGTGCGCCCGAGCACCCAGCGCGGCCGATCGATCGCGTCGGCAAGCGGCTCGCCGAACAACACATGGCGCGTGAACACAGCGCCCTGGGTCTGCGGTTGGCCGTCGCCGCCCATGGCGCCGTAGGCCATGACGCGGCCGTCTTTGAGGATCGCCAGCGCCGGGTTGAGGGTGTGGAACGGCAGCCGGCCGGGCGCCAGAAAATTCAGCGCGCCGCGCTTGAGCGAAAAGCTTAACCCGCGGTTCTGCATCAGCACACCCGTCGCCGGCAGCACGCAGCCCGAGCCGAACTCCCAATAAATCGACTGGATGTAGGACACGACGAGACCGCTCGTGTCGGCCGCACCCATCCAGACGGTGTCGCCGTCGGCCGAAGGCAGCGGCCACGGCGCAGCCTTGCGCCGGTCGATCTTCATCGCCTCGCCGGCAATAAAGCGCGGCTCGAGACAGCGCTCCAGCGCGTGCGCAAGATCGTTCGGGTCGGTGACCACCCGGTCGCGCACCCGCAACGCCCGCTTGGTCGCCTCGATCAGGCCGTGGATGTGGTCGAAGCCTTCAGCCTGCGTCACTCCCAGGCGGTCGAACAAAGCCAGGATCATCAACGAGGCAACGCCCTGGGTTGGCGCGTCGGTGTTGTACACCGTCGCTGCCGGCAATTCGACGTTCAGCGGTGCGGCGAGCGTGGCGTGGTAGCGCGTCAAATCTTCACAGGTCAGCGGACTGCCGATGCGGGCGAGGTCCGAGGCGATCTCACGTCCGACGTCGCCGCGGTAGAAGTCGTCGAGACCGGCATGAGCGAGTTGTGTCAGCGTGCCGGCGAAAGCTTCTTGCTTCAACGTCGCCCCGACGGCCGGCGGCTTGCCGTCGGCGAGAAACACCGCGCCGAAACCCGGGGCGCCCTTGAGCTCGGCGAAATACGTTTCCGTCAGCCGCGCCTGGCTGCGCGACACCGCGTAGCCGTCGCGCGCCTGGCCGATCGCGGGTGCGAGCAGGACGTCGAGCGGCAGCGTGCCGCCGGCAGCCTTGGCCGCTTCGCGCGCGAGCATCCAGCCACCGACCGCGCCGGGCACGGTGAGCGCCGCGAGCGGCCCGCGCGGCGGGATCGATTCGTATTCGCGGTAAAGCTCCGGCCGCGCGTTCATGCCCGCAGGGCCCGCGGCCATGATGGCGCGCACGCGGCCGGACGGCTGGCGGATCAGCCAGAATCCGTCGCCGCCGAGATGGTTCATGTGCGGATAGACGGCGGCGATCGAGGCGGCCATGGCGAGCATGGCTTCGAGCGCATTGCCGCGTTCGGCGAGGATCGAACGGCCGGCTTCGACGGCGGCGGAATGCGGCGCGCAGACCGCGCCGCGCCGATGGCCGGCGCTGTGCAGATCGACCATGCTCATCCGGCTTAGCCGCTCCCGCCTGCGGCGGAGGGTACGCCGGCGTCCGCCAGGCCGCGCTTTCGCAACAGCGCTTCAGGGCTCGGCAGCCGGCCGCGGAAGGCCTTGTAGGCATCGGCCGGATCGCGCGCGCCGCCGGCGGCATAGATGGTGTCGCGCAACCGCTTCGCCGTTGCCGGATCGAAAATGTCGCCGGTTTCCTCAAACGCCTCGAAAGCGTCGGCGTCGAGCACTTCCGACCACATGTAGCTGTAATAAGCCGCCGCGTAGCCGCCGCCGGAAAAGATATGGCCGAAATGCGGGGGCCGGTGGCGCATGACGATTTCCCGCGGCATGCCGATACGCGAAAGCGCCGCGGCTTCGAACGCCGTGGGATCGATCGTCAAGTCGGAGCCTGTCGGTGACGCAAGCGAGTGGAAATCGAGATCGACCATCGCCGAGGCGACATATTCGACCGTACCGAAGCCGGCGTTGAAATTGCGCGCCGCGATGAGCCGTTGCAGCAGGTCTTCCGGCATCGGCGCGCCGGTCCGATAGTGCCGCGCGAAGCGCCGCAGCACCTCGGGGTGCTCAAGCCAATGTTCGTAGAGTTGCGACGGCAATTCGACGAAATCGGTGGCGACGTTGGTGCCGGAAATCTTCGGATAGGTCACGGCGGAGAGTAACCCGTGCAGCGCGTGGCCGAACTCGTGGAACAGCGTGCGCGCCTCCTCGAAACCGAGCAATGTCGGCTCGGTGCCGGCCGCCTTGGCAAAGTTGCAGACATTCACGATTAGCGGGCGAATGTCGCCGGCGAGCTTTTCCTGATCGCGCAACGATGTCATCCAGGCGCCGCTGCGCTTCGAAGGCCGCGCGAAATAGTCGCCGAAGAACAGCCCGACCTGGCTGCCGCTCCTGTCGCGGACCTCCCAAGCGCGCACGTCGGGATGCCAGACCGGCACGTCCGGGCGCGGCGTGAAGGTTAGTCCGAACAAGCGGCTCGCGGTATAGAAAGCAGCCTCGATCATTCGCTCGAGGTTGAGGTAGGGCTTGATCGCGGCCTCATCGACATCGCAACGCCGCAGTCGCAGCTTTTCGGCATAATAGCGCCAGTCCCACGGCGCGAGCTCGAAGTTGCCGCCTTCCTCCGCAATGAGCTCCTGCAGGGCGTCGCGATCGGCCAGCGCCTTTCGCCGTGCCCGCGTCCAGACCGTGTCAAGGAGCCCGCGGACAGCCTCCGGCGTTTTCGCCATCGCGTCGTCGAGCCGGTAATGGGCGAAGTCGGCGTAGCCGAGGAGCCGGGCGCGCTCGGCGCGCAGAGCGACCATCTCGGCGATGATCGTCTTGTTATCGGTCGCGCCGTTGTTGTCGCCGCGGGCGATGAAGGCGCGGAAGATTTTTTCGCGCAGATCGCGTCGCTTGGCGAATTGCAGGAACGGCTCGACGCTCGATCGCGACAACGTCACGACATAGCCGTCAAGGCCGCGTTCCTGCGCGTCGGATTTCATCGCATCGCGCATGAAGGCGGGTAGCCCGGCGAGCTCCGCTTCCTCCTTGAGCGACAGCGTGAAGGCTTGCTCGTCAGCCAGCACGTTTTGGCTGAACGCCGTCCCTAAAGCCGCCAGCCGCTCGATGATCGTGGCAAGCCGCGCTTTGGCGGCTTCGTCGAGCCCGGCGCCGGCGCGGCGAAAGCCGGTATGGTAGCGCTCGAGTACCCGCGCCTGCTCGGCGGTGAGTTCAAGCGTGCCGGCTTGCCGCATCAGCGTGTCGATGCGGCGAAAGAGGGCGGCATTGGTACTGATCTTGTTCCAATGGCCAGCGATCTGCGGCGCGATTTCGCGCTCGACGGCGAGCAGCGCATCGTTGCTGTAGGCTCCGGCAAGGAGATGAAAGACATGCTCGACCCGGGTGAGCGCTTTGCCGCTTCCTTCCAGCGCCGCGATGGTGTTGGCGAAGTCTGGAGGCTCAGGCGAAGCGGCGATGGCCGAGATCTCGGCCGCATGCTCGGCCATGGCGCGGGCATAGGCCGGGGCGAAGTGCTCCGGCTCGATAGCGGCGAAAGGCGGAACCCCGTCGGGGGTGGTCCAGGATTCGAGCAGCGGGTTTCTGGAGGCTTTTGCGATCATCGCCTGACTTATGGGGTGTGGTTGCACGCGACATATAAGTCATTGCACCGGCGCGCTACAGCGCCGGATTAGGCAATTCGGCGGTTTGCGGTCACGGCGGGACGGCCGTAGCGCCGCTAAAGTTGCCTTGATCCGGCTGCGCGTTTCGGAGAAAGTGCCGCCGTCATGGACAAAACCACATCCCCGCGGCAACGCCGTATCGCTTGGCAGAACGTCACCACCGTCGTCAGCGCGGCGATCCTGATCAGCGCCGAAGTGTTCGGCGCGGCTTTTGCCGGCAGCTGGGCGATAGCGAACCTGCTCGCGCTAGGCACGCTCGGCGCGCATGTCCTCGATGGCCTCTTCGTGCTCTGCGGCATCTTCGTGATGGTGCAGTTCGTGCGCGCCGCGCGCCGCATCGAGCCGTTCACCGTCACCGACTGACGCGCTCGCATCGTCTGTTTGCTCCGCGCGCGTGGAAAAGTGCGGCCCTAACCTTTTGTTAGGACTAAAACGCTTGCACGCTGCGGTGGAATAGATTATTGGCGGAATTGCCTATTTCGCACGTGCCTGTGGCCGTGTGTCGGTCGGTGGGCATCCGGACAAGAGGCCGGACAGCCGCCAGGGAAGAAAGAAATTTCTTCCTTGCTCCGCGACCGGCAGCCGGAGGCGAACCGGCGATGCCAGCTCTCCACTGGCGACGCGGCTTAAAGCAACGACGGAAGGGCTTTTTTGGTTACTGCCGGCGCCAATGCCGGGGACACCGAAGAGGCTTGTCCATCTTTGCCAGCAGTGCGGAACGGGATTTCCCTCATCCGGACCAAGGCAGCAATCACGGCGATGCATCGCGGCTTGCCCGCGCGCGTCGCAGGAGGTTCACCTCGGCGGCCACGCCGCCATTCGGATTAGGGGAGTGGGTGGCAATGACTGCGCGTATCCGCGAATTCCTCAAGCAGCGTAGTGATGACGGACCCTGCCTCGTGCTCGACCTCGACGTCGTGCGCGAGAACTACCAGAACTTCGCCAAGACGCTGCCGGACACCAAGGTGTTTTACGCAGTGAAGGCCAATCCGGCGCCGGAAATCCTCAAGCTTCTGGTCGGCCTCGGCTGCTGCTTCGACGTCGCCTCGATTGGGGAAACCCATGCCGTGCTGGCGGCCGGCGCGACGTCCGACCGCATCTCCTACGGCAATACGATCAAGAAGGAGGCCGAGATCGCCGCCGCTTTCAAGCTCGGCGTCACGCTGTTTGCCGTCGATTGCGAGGCCGAGGTGGAGAAGGTCGCCCGCGCCGCGCCCAGCAGCCGCGTGATCTGCCGCATCGTATGCGACGGCTCCGGCGCCGAATGGCCGCTATCGCGCAAGTTCGGCTGCGAGCCGGTCTATGCGGCCGACATCCTGGAGCTTGCCAAGAAGCAGGGCCTGATCGCGCACGGCGTATCGTTCCACGTCGGCTCGCAACAGCACAATGTCGAGGCCTGGGACCGGGCGCTGGCCAACGCCGCAGCGGTGTTCCGCGCCTGCGCGGAGCGCGGCATCGGACTTTCAATTGTGAATCTCGGCGGGGGTTTCCCGGCTCGCTATGTGCGCAAGACGCCGAAACTGGAATCCTACGGCAAGGCCATCTTCCGCTCGCTACGCAAGCATTTCGGCAACAACCTGCCGAACACCATCGTCGAGCCGGGCCGCGGTCTCGTCGGCAATGCCGGCTTGATCGAAGCCGAAGTGGTGCTGATCGCCAAGCGCTCGCCCGAGGACGAGGTCCGCTGGGTCTATCTCGATATCGGTAAATTCCACGGCTTGGCCGAGACCATCGGCGAGTTGATCCGCTATCCGATCCGCACCACCAAGGACCGCGATGAAACCACGCCCTGCATCATCGCCGGGCCGACCTGCGACTTGGTCGACGTGCTCTATGAGAAGACGCCGTATCCGCTGCCGGTTTCGCTCGCCATCGGCGACAAGGTGCTGATCGAAGCGGCCGGGGCCTATACGACGACCTATTCGTCGGTCGGCTTCAACGGCTACCCGCCGCTGCGGCAATACGTGATTTAATCTTCTGCCTCTCCCCGCGCGTGCGGGGAGAGGTTAAAGCCAGTCGATGTGCGCCTTGATGGCTTTGCGGCGGTCGTCGATCCAGCCGTGCGGGCGGGCTTTTTCGATCATGGCCGAGAAGTTCTGTTGCCAGGCGGCATCGTGCTCGACGCCCGGCCAGCGCCGCAGCGTCTCTTCAAAAATCCAGGCTTCCTCGGCGTTGGGCAGTTCCACCTTGCCGGCGACGGCGCGGCGAAGATCGTCAAGCCGGCCGCGGTCGCCCTCGACGACGAGCTTGAAGGCGCGAAAGTTATTGCGGTCTTCGAACTGCAGGTCGCCTGCTTTGGTCAGTTTGAGAAACACGAAACCTCCTTGCGGTTACGCCAGATCGATGACACCGGCGTCGCCGTTTTCCGTGCCGAAGGCGAGGAGGCGGCCGTCCGCGCTCCAGGCAAGCGCGGTGACCGGCGCTTCACCGGGTTTTTTCGCCAGGATCTCGGCGCCGTCTTCGCTACGGACCAACAGCACCATGCCGTCGGCGTAACCCGCGGCGACCACCTCCTCGCGGGGATGAGCTGCAACGAAGTCGATGCGGTGCTCGGAGGGCGCCAGGACCCGCGGCTCCTTGCCCATCGGGCCGTCCTTGCTGTGGAACGGCCACAAGATGAGCTGCGACGCGCCGGAAGTCGCGAGGAAACGGCCGCCGGCGGTCCAACTGATCGACATCACGCGCGCCGCGTAGCCGGACATGCGCATGTGCTTGCCGTCGGCGAGCCGCCAGCCGTGCAGCATCGGCTCCTGCATGCCGGTGACCAGAAAGCGGCCGTCCGGACTGACGGTGGCGGAAAGATGCGAGCCTTTCCATTCGAGCTTCTCGGGAGTGGCCTTCGGCGCGTTGGGAAACCAGAGCGTCGCGCCGTTGTAATGGGCGACCGCAAGCCGCAACCCCTTCGGCAGAAAGGCCAGCCCGCCGACGGTCGAAGGCGCCTCGAATTCGCGCAGCGCCTTGGCCTGGACGTAGGCCGATTTGCCCGCGGACCAGGCGATTACGTTGTCCGGCCCGAGCGCGACGTGATCGATCCAGCGATGCTTGGCGTCGCTTGCCAGCGTCCGCGTTTCGCCGCGGATGTCGGTTGCGACGAGGTTGCCGTCGTCGCCGCCGCTGACGACGCGTTCGGCATCGGCGGCGGTCGCAAGGATCGCTCCGCCGTGGACGCCGACCCGGCGCGGTTTGCCCTTCGGCTCGACCAACAGTATCGCCTCCTCGCCGAGCGCGAATACCGCGGTATGGCCGAGGAAATGCGCGGCGACGATTGCTCCGCCGGCAACGACCGGATGCGTGCGGTCGACGATGGAAACGGTGTTGCTGCGGGAATCGGTCACTGAGAGACTTCCGTAATGATCCGGCAACCCATCAGGCGGGGAGCTACATGGATGCGCGGATCAGCCCGCGCATGACGAGAAAATCGTCAAGCCACGCAGCCTTCGAAGCCCTGCCGGATTTTATCCTCCGGCAGATTGCGGCCGATGAAGACGATGCGGCTGTCGCGCCGTTCGCCTTGATTCCACGGCCGCTGATGGTCGCCGTCGAGGATCATGTGCACGCCCTGGAAGACGAAACGGTCATCGTCGTTCTTGAACGACAGGATGCCCTTGCTGCGCAGGATGTTGGGGCCTTCGGTCTGCACCAGGTTCTGTACCCAGGGAAAGAACTTGTCCGGGTCGAGCGGTTTGTCGCTCTTGATCGAAATCGATTGCATGTCCTCGTCGTGATAGTGCTTGAGGCCGCCGCGCCCATGCGCGTGCTTGTGATCGTGGTCATGACCGTGTTCATGGTCGTGATGATCGTGGTCGTGATCGTCGTCCTCGGCCAAAAATTCGGGCTCGATATCGAGAATACGGTCGAGGTCGAAGGCGTTGCGGCCCAGAACCTCATTAAGCGGGATTTGCGCGCGTTCGGTCTTGTGCAGCTTCGCATAGGGATTGATGGCGCGGATGCGCGCTTCGACTTCGCAGAGCTCTTCGGCCGAAACCAGATCGGTCTTGTTGATCAGGATCACATCGGCAAAGGCAATCTGGTTCTTCGCCTCGGGGGCGTCCTCGAGCCGGTCGCTGAGCCACTTGGCGTCGGCGACGGTGACGACCGCGTCAAGCTTCGTCCTGCGGCCGATATTCTCGTCGATGAAGAAGGTCTGCGCCACCGGCGCGGGGTCGGCAAGACCGGTCGTCTCGACGATGACGGCGTCGAACTTGCCTTTGCGCCGCATCAACCCATCGAGGATGCGGACAAGATCGCCGCGCACGGTGCAGCAGATGCAACCGTTGTTCATCTCGAACACTTCTTCGTCGGCGCCGACGACCAGGTCGTTGTCGATGCCGATCTCGCCGAATTCGTTGACGATGACGGCGTACTTCTTGCCGTGCGGCTCGGACAGGATGCGGTTGAGCAGTGTGGTTTTGCCGGCGCCGAGATAGCCGGTCAGCACCGTCACCGGGATTTTGTCTTGTGCTCTATCTTGGATTTTTTCGGACGCGATCTGTTCGGACATGCAGGGCCTCCCAGCCGTTATATAGGCTGTCCCCGCCTGGCGGCAAAAGCATCTACGCAAGCAAACATTTGGCGCCGCGCGAGCGTGCGCTGGGCACGCGCTTGTTCGTCAGCCGTGCATTGCTTTTGCAATGTTATAGTGTTACATATCTTGTGTGTCCTTCCTTTGATTTTGCATCAGAAACAACGCCGGGCTTGCCAATGAAGCTTTTTGTCGGGATGGCGAGAGCCTTGCTAACGGCTCTGCTTATGATGGCTGCCGCCGTCACGGTGGCATATGCGGCCGATGGCAAAATCGCCGTGGTCGCGGCCGAGAACTTCTACGGCGACGTCGCTCGCCAGGTCGGTGGCGACTACGTTGCGGTCACCAGCATTCTGAGCAATCCCGATCAGGATCCGCATCTATTCGAGGTCTCGCCCGCGGTGGTCCGCGAAGTCGCCGCGGCGCAGATCGTCATCGAAAACGGCGCCGACTACGATCCGTGGATGGAAAAGCTGCTCAACGTGACGGCGAAGCCCGGACGCGCCGTCATCGTCGCGGCAGACCTCATGAACAAGAAAGCCGGCGACAATCCTCACCTTTGGTACGATCCTGCGACCATGCCGGCGGTGGCGCGTGCGCTTGCCGCCGCGCTCGGCGCGGCCGATCCCGCCCATAAGGACGATTACGCGGCGCGGCTGGGGACCTTCCTTGCTTCGCTGCAGCCGCTCAATGCAAAAATCGCCGCCATCCGCGGCAAGTACGCCGGCGCGCCCGTCACCGCAACCGAGCCGGTCTTCGGCTACATGGCGGACGCGTTGAAGCTGAAAATGTCCAACGGCCGTCTCCAGCTCGCCATCATGAACGACACCGAGCCGAGTGCGCGCGACGTCGCCGCTTTCGAACGCGACCTTAGGCACCACAAGGTGCGGGCCCTGTTTTACAACAAGCAGGCTTCGGACAAGCTGGTGCAGCATCTCGTCGAGATCGCGCGTTCGTCCGGCATCCCGGTGATCGGGGTTACCGAGACCTGCCCGCCCGGCGTGTCGTATCAAGACTGGATGCTCGACGAGCTCGGCGAGACCGAACACGCGCTGGCCGGACCGTCTTCATGAACGTCATCGAATTCGACCGGGTCACGCTCGGCATCGGTGAACGCAAAGTCCTCATCGACGCGAGCTTCGCCGTCAAACGCGGCGAGTTCATCGGTGTGCTTGGCCCCAACGGCGCGGGCAAGACCACGATGATGCGCGCCATTTTGGGATTGTTGTCGCCGCGCGCCGGAAGCGTCCGCGTGTTCGGCCGCGAGCCGCGGCGCGGCGATCGCGACATCGGCTATCTGCCGCAAGTGCGTACCGTGCTGCCGGACCTGCGTGTCCGCGGTTTCGATTTCATCGCCAGCTCCCTGCATGGGGAGCGCTGGGGCGTGCCGATCTTGACGCGAGCCGATCGCATCATGATCGGTAAGACGCTCGAGGCGGCGGGCGCCGGCGAGCTCGGCAGCCGTCCGCTTTCGGAAATGTCGGGCGGCGAGCGCCAGCGCCTGCTGCTGGCGCAAGCGCTGCTCGGCGAGCCGCAGCTCCTGCTGCTCGACGAGCCGCTGATCAGCCTCGATTATCGGTTCCAGGAGGCGGTCATCGACCTCGTCCACCACTTTGCCCGCGAGCGCAACGTCACGGTGCTGTTCAGCGCCCACGAGCTCAATCAGCTCGTCGGCGCGCTCGATCGCGTACTTTATCTCGGCAACGGCCACGCCGCGCTCGGCACCGTGGCCGAGGTGGTCACGCCGGCCGTGCTGTCGCGGCTTTACGGCACGGACATCAACGTGGTGCATGCCGACGGGCAAATTTTTGTTCTGTCGCGCGGGCATGATGTCGAGCGGCTCGATCATGTGCATGACGACACGCACGGTCACAGCCACTCTCACGATCACCATCATCATGCTTGAATATGATTTCATGCGGAACGCCTTCGCCGCGGCGGGGGCAGCTGCGATCGTCTCCGGCCTGGTCGGCTATATCCTGGTGCTGCGCGGACAGACTTTTGCCGGTCACGCGCTCGGCCATATCGGCTTTGCCGGCGCGACCGGCGCGGTGCTGGTCGGCGTGGCATCGATCTGGGGGCTGGTCGGTTTCACGGTGGCGGCCGGGATCGGCATGGGGCTGCTCGGCGAGCGCATCAGCAACCGCGACGTCGCCATCGGCGTCGTCTTGTCGCTGTCGCTGGGCTTCGGGCTCCTGTTTCTGCACTTTTATACGGCGTTCGCCACCGAGGTCACGGCGCTTTTGTTCGGCAACGTACTCGCCGTCGAGCGCTCGACCATCGTCACCTTGATCGCGCTTGGAGTGGTGACGCTTGCCTGCCTTTCCGCGATCATGCGGCCGCTGATCTTTGCCAGCCTGCAACCGGAATTAGCCGAAGCGAAGGGCGTGCCGCTCCGCTTTGTCTCCACGGCGTTCCTTGCCATCGTCGCGCTTGCGGTGTCGGAAAGTGCGCAGATCGTCGGCATCCTTCTTGTCTTTAGCCTCATGGTTGGGCCGCCGGCTACCGCGCAACGCCTGATGACCGGACTGTGGGGCGGCATGGCGTTGTCGGCTGTCATTGCCTTGGCCGATGCGTGGCTCGGTATCGCCATCGCCTATTGGACCGATTGGCCGGTGAGCTTCTGCATCGCTCTTCTGAGCGCACTTGGCTACTTCGTCACCCGCGGCGACTGGTTGCGCCGCGGCCATGCCAGGCGGTGAGCGGGACAAGAAAAACCCGCGCCGCGAGATCACGCGCCGTTGTCGAAGTCCCGCGCCCGCAGCTCGATCGGCGTGCCGTGCGGGGTGCGCGCGCTCGCGCGGCGCCACGCCTCGACAATACGCCCCAGCGTTTCCTCGTCGGCTATCCCCTTGGCGGCAACGAGGCGTTCGAGCGCGGCGAGCCAATGATGATAATAGGTCTCGCCGGTGTCGGCGTCGCCTGCGGCCTGCGCTTTCTTGATTTCGTCGCCGAGAATTGCCGTCCACTCCTTCCAAGCAAACACACCACGCTCGTGTAGCGACAGCGTCAGCGCAAAGGCCTGCGCTTCCCAGGGTTCGCGAAACACCGGGCCGTCGTTCTGACCGTGGCCTTCGACGGGATCGGCACTCATGTCAGGCGGCGTCCAAATACGGCTCGAATGCTTCAATCGATACTTTCAGCGTAGGGTCGGTCGCTTCGCCCCATAATTCGCCGCCGTCGAACAGCACCGTATAAAGCCATTGCGGATTTTCGCCCGCCCCGACCGCGACCGCGTCGGGAAATACGTGGCAGCCGCGGATCGCTTCGACGATGCCGACATGACCGCGCGCATAGCGCGGCAGCCGCGTGTGGGTCGGCGGATGGATGTTCTTGGCGCGCACGCGATCGCCGACCTTGAAGCGGGCCGGCGACTGCGCCGTCCGGCCGAACGAGCCGCGCGTGAGCGTACGTGCGACTTCGGCGACGGTGAACCTGCGCCTCATCGGTTTTCCGGGGCGCATCGCGCGGCCGGCGGCGATCTCATCGGGGCCGGCAAGCCCGCGGTCGATGACCATGTTCGCGAGGCGCAACGCCCATTTTCCATAATAGGAGCGCGCAAGATAGATGGAGGGCGGCAACGATTCGATGCCGGCGCGCCCTTCATCGATGGTCCAGGCGCCGATCGCTCCCATGGCGCGGTTCAGCGCGAGGCAGCGGGCTTCCCACTCGGCATGAAATACCGGCTCGTCGTTTTCGGGCTCGACTCTGCCGAAGCCGTGCATGCCGCCCATGTCGTGAACGCCGTCCATCACAAGACGTCCTTCGGACTTTTGGGTAGCCCGGTGCCGATCATGCAATCGCGCGTCACCAGGGCCGCGAGTTGTTCTTCGCTCCAGCCGCCGGTTCCCGCCGGCCGCATCGGCACGACGATGAAGCGCGTTTCGGCGGTGGAGTCCCAGACCCGGATTTGCGTATCTGCCGGCAAGGTCAGGCCGAAATCGGCGAGCACGCCGCGCGGGTCGTTGACCGCGCGCGAGCGATACGGCGCGGATTTGTACCAGACCGGCGGCAGGCCGAGCACCTCCCACGGATAGCAGGAGCACAGCGTGCAGACGATCATGTTGTGCAGTTTGGGTCGGTTCTCGACCGCGATCAGATGATCGCCGACGGCGTTGATCAGACCGAACGATTGGACCGCCTTGGTCGCATCTTCGATCAGCGCCCGCATGAAGGCCGGGTCGGCCCAAGCCTTGGCGATGACGCGCGCGCCGTTGTGCGGTCCGATTTTGGTTTCGTAGGCTTCGATCATTGCATCGAGCGCAGCCGGATCGATATAGCCCTTCTCGGCCAGCACGGTCTCCAGCGCCCGCACGCGCAACTGCATCTCGGAGAGTTCCGAGCCGTGCTCGTGATGATCGTTGTCGCCGTCGTCTTGTGACATGGCGCGCCAGTGCACTCCCGACAGTGTCGAGGCACTTTATAGCCGCCGGCGCATGCTGTCACACTCTGGCCCGCTGGCCCGCGATCGCCTTGGGCGCGCCCGCGCACGCCTGCACAATACTGGGGATTTCAATTCCTCTCGGCACGCCGGGTCATGGCAGGGTCAGGCTTCGGGATTTCGATCGAAAACCGCTGGTGTTAGTCTTCACCGGCCGACGAACCGGACATCGCACCAAGCGGCGTGCGGCTATCTCACGGCGTCCGATACGGCGACTGTGCTGTAACCGACGCCATAGCCGCCGGTGAGATCGAGGATGCTTGGGTTGACGTCGTGAAAGACAAAGACGCCGAACAAGCCGATGATGGCGTAGAGCGCTACGGCCGCCCATAGGCTCGCGATCAGAGGTTTTTCCATAGCGATCGCCCGCATTCGTTTCAAATTCAGAGGATTGACTGACGCGAAGAAGTTGGCGCGGAGAAGTTGACGAGAGAACAACAATTCAAAGACAAAACCCATTGTGGCGAGGAAAGTTCCCTTGCGGGTCAAACCACGTTTACCAATCGGCAACACGAATTCGGCGAGCGCGCGCGGTTGGTCATTTTTTCTCGAGCATCAGCGTGCCTTCACGTCGGATCAGCGGCACCATCGCTTCGGCCAGTCGCGCCAGGAGCCAGGGCAGAAACACTTCGAGGCGCACGTGATCCTCGGCGACATCGATCGAGCCGCTCGCCGTTTGTCCGAGCGCGCTGACCCGGAATTGCAGGCGATCGCCGGTCCAGCTCTGCTCTTCGACCCGAAACAGATGGCCGAAGTTGGTGGTGACGCCGGCCAGACCGCCGCCGAGGCGCCGCATCGCTCCCTGCTTGCCGAGGCGATGCGGAATGGTCACAACTAGCGGCTTCGACATAAAAACAGCTCCATCACGGCGGCGTCTTTTCGATATGGGAAGCGGCGTCGTGCTGATCAAATAAAATCCGGTGACGCGGTCAGCGAGGAGGGGACATGGCGGCAGCACAAATCTTCGACCTTGCCGGCAAAGTGGCGCTGGTGACCGGCGCGTCAAGCGGCCTCGGCGCCCATTTCGCCGAAGTTCTAGCGGACAACGGCGCGGCGGTGGCGCTGGTGGCGCGACGTGCCGAGCGCCTCGCTGCGCTCGAGGCGCGGATCGAAAAGTCCGGTGGGCGCGCCATTGCGGTCGAGGCCGATGTGCGAGACCGCGCAGCGATGGGGCGGGCGTTCGACGCCACGGAAAAAGCCTTCGGCACCGTGACCATTCTCGTTAACAATGCTGGCGTTGCGCATTCCGGGCGCGCCGTCGAGCTTGCCGAAGAGGATTGGCGGCGGGTGCTCTCGACCAATCTCGACGCGGTATTCTACTGGGCGCAGGAAGCGGCCCGCCGCATGCTCGCCGCCGGCAAAGCCGGCTCCATCGTCAACATCGCCTCGGTGCTGGGCTTGAATGTCGATAAAGGCGTTGCCGCCTACGCCACGGCCAAGGCCGGCGTGATTCAACTCACCAAGGCGCTGGCGCTCGAACTCGCATTCAAGGCCATTCGGGTCAACGCCATCGCGCCGGGCTGGATCGTCACTGACATCAACCGCGATTATCTGGCTGGGGAGCAAGGGGCGGCGATGAAGCGGCAAATCCCGATGGGACGCTTCGGCGACGAGCGCGACCTCGACGGGCCGCTGCTGCTCTTGGTTTCCGACGCGGGCCGCTACATGACCGGCGCCACAATCGTCGCCGACGGCGGGCAATTGGTGGCGCTGCGCGTCTGACTTGTAAGGTCCCTGGATCAGGGAACCTGACCGCTAGCCGGAAGCCGTTGAAACAACAGCTGTTTCAGCGTTCGGCACTCGTTTTAAGATATTATTCAACCTAGGATAGTAATGGAGATGTGAGATCGGCTCTGATCGCCGATGCAGCGGAACTCCGAGGGGGGAGTTCTCTGCCTACCGCCCCTTAGACAGCGTGAGTCGCCTTGGACTCGGATCAATCACTTATTTCCGAACTCGAGGATGCGATCCAGAGCGGGTCCAAGGATAAACGTGTCGAAACGTTACGGCGCATCACCGACCTATTTGTCGCCGACGCCGGTCGCCTCAGCGACAAGCAAATCGACGTCTTCGATGAGGTCCTGGGGTACCTGATCAAGCGAATTGAGAGCAAGGCGCTGGCCGAACTCAGTCGGCGCCTCGGGCCGATCAATAATGCGCCCATAGAAGTTGTGCGGCGCCTCGCCCGAGACGACAACATCTCCGTGGCCGAACCAATCCTGACGGCGTCCGCCCGTTTGAGCGACAACGATCTGATCGATATCGCCAACACCAAGACGCAGGCGCATCTGCTGGCGATCTCCGCTCGTTCCCAAATCGGCGTGGCCGTAACGGACGTCTTGCTGCAACGCGGCGATCGCGACGTTCTTCACAAGCTCGCAGGCAATGTCGGCGCCGACTTCTCGGAGCGAGGTTTCGAGGCTCTGGTGCGGCAGTCGGAACGCGACGGGCAACTCGCCGAAAAAGTTGGGATTCGCCTGGACGTCCCATTGCGCCTGTTTCGAGAATTGTTGCTGCGCGCCACCGAGGCGGTGCGCTCGCGTCTTCTCGCGCTGGCGGGCCCGGAAAGCCGAAATCAGATTCAGCGCGTCCTCGCGGCCATCTCGGAAGATGCGCACCATGAGGCGGGGATTCAAAGCCGACACGATTATGCCAAGGCGTATGAGCATGTAGCGGCGCAGCGGGCCTCCGGCGAGCTTGACGAAACAGCTATCATCAACTTCGCAAAAAGCGGCCATTACGCATATGTTGTCGCGACGCTTTCTGTGCTTTGCGCGGCGCCGATGGCGCTCCTCGAAAATCTCCTGCAAAGCGAGCACCGCGAGGCAGTGCTCGTGGCGTGCAAATCCGCGGGGCTGGAGTGGCCGACCGTGCGCGCCATTCTCAATTGCCGCTCGATGGGCCGCACAATGTCGGAACAGGACATCGATGCCGCGCGCACCGATTTCTTCAGGCTGTCGCAAAGCGGCGCCGAACGGGTGCTGCGTTTCTGGCAGGTGCGGCAAGCGGCGTCAGACAACGCTTCGGTATCGACGCTGCCCCCGCTGGGACGCTTGCAGATGCCAAAGACGCCGCCGCGGTTCGGCCGATGAGAGTTGCAGCAAAGAGCCGGCCAGGCCGGTCTTGATCGAGACAGCGAATGTCGTCCGACCACCGCAAAGATGTCCGTCGATCCGTGCATCAGGGCGCCAGAATCGTGGCTGTCGACGGCTCGCCCTTGTGCCCTTGCATCATGGTAGACGTTTCCGGCAGCGGAGCACGCCTTCTACTGCCCAATTCGGATGTAATGCCGGGTGCGTTCGTCCTGCTGCTTTCGCACGATGGGGAATTGCGTCGCCAATGCTCGTTGGTCTGGCAATTGGAAAACTCGATCGGCGTCCGATTTGAGAGCGGGCCGGTCCGTCCATCCGCCCGCCAGTAACCAGATGCCATGCAAGGGCAAATGCGTTGCGCGCATGTGAAAAGCGACATGGGGGGTTCTGCGCATGGCCGATATGTATATCAACAGAATGCCGCTGCATTGCCGAACATGCAGGCACGATTGGACGCACGAACATAAGCTGCCGATAAGCATCGCAAAATATATCGAAGCGATGCAGCAACTGCGCTGCCCGCACTGTCATGCCGGCATGCTGGCGCTCAATATCGAGTTCGGAATGGTGACGCTTCGAGCACGCGCATCCGGCGAGCAATCCGAATAGCATTTGATAACGGTTCGTTGCGTGTCGCCGGTTTAGTTTGGCTCCAGCAGGGTGTACCCGCGCAGCTTCCTGCGCTGGCCCTTCGGAACGAAGGCCAGCAAAGGCGCAAGCCACCAGGGCATCGGAAAAGGTCGTCCGAGCTTCTGCCCTTCAATCGCGAGATATCGCGTCTCCCGCTCTTTCCAGCCGTGCTTGATGAAGAACTCGTAGGGCCGCGCTGGGCGAAACTGCATCGGAGCATTCTTCAATCGCCGCCTGGCGAAACCGCTCAAATGCACCAGTCGTAGCAGCGTCGGTGCAAAATAGTCGGCGATCCAGAAGCGAAAGTTATCATGTGCGCGAAGATCATCCGCCAAGGAACCAACCTGCTCATTGCTGAGATAAGGAATGACGCCTTCGGTGAGGATGGCGACCTTTTTGGCGTTCGCAGATATCCTATCGAACAGTCTTTGCCGCGAGGAACGGTCCGATAAATCCAGGGCGACGCGTTCCACCCGGCAGCGGGTCTGCTGATCGTCCAGCAGGCTGTTTTTCAAGTCGATGATCTTCGGGTGGTCCACCTCGATCCATTGCAGCGACGAAGGCAGCGGCAGGCGGTATGGCCTGGTATCCAGCCCGGCGCCGAGATTAAGCACGGTATCGACGCCGCCCGAAACTAGCTCGGCGAGATAAGCGTCGATGATGCAGGTGCGCACGACGATCATCCATGAGGCTTGACTGCCGTGCCCCATCGTTGCCGCGATGCGCCGGCCTTTTTCGCCGGCCAACCGTTCCGCCAACGGATCGCGGAATAGCGCGTCTGTGCGCGCTGTCTCCTGCGCGCGATAGACGGCGACCCAAAGCGCGGTGTCGGAGACGTCTTCAATAGCCGGTCTGGTCATTTGCCCTCGTCTCGGCGCGCGAACGATCGCGGCTGCGCGAGTTTTTTCCTCGCACAGATAATTCTTATCCGGGCCGGCTGCAGGAGGGCGCGCGCTTAGCCGTCGGCGGCGTTGGCGTGTGCCAGTGGCGACGCGGAAGGCGCCGCGTTGCGCGCATACCAATAATCATGCGCGATCGTGCCCGCCGCCATGGCGACAATGAAAGCGATCACGCCCGGAGACAGCGACGCCAAGTTCACGATTGCCGGTCCCGGGCACAGACCGACCAGGCCCCAGCCGACGCCGAACAGCACCGAGCCCACGACCAGCGGCCGGTCGATCGCCGTTTGCGTCGGCCATTGGTTCTGCGCTTCAAAAATCGGCGTGCGCCCGCGTACCAGCGCGTAACCGATGCCGGTCACCACCAGCGCCGCCCCCATCACCACCGCGAGGCTCGGATCCCAATTGCCCCTCGGTATGGCGAACACATCGAGGAAGCCCAGCACTTTTTCCGGCTGGCTCATGCCGGAGATCAATAATCCCCAGCCGAACACGAAACCGCAGACGAGACTTGCGAGCGGGCGCATGGTTTCAGCCTCCGAACACGTGCCGCGACACCGCGACCACGGCGATTGCGGCGGCCATGAAGATCGCGGTCGAGGCAATCGAGCGCGGCGATAGCCGGGCGATGCCGCAGACGCCGTGGCCGGATGTGCAGCCGTTGCTCAGCCGCGTGCCGAAGCCGACCAGCAGACCGGCAACGCCAATAACGACGAAGCTCGTCGGCAGATGTGGAACCGGAATCGGATAACCGAGCAGCGCGGCGCAAAGCGGCGCCGCGATCAGGCCGATCACGAATGTCGCGCGCCAGCCACGATCGGTGGAGCCCGGATCGACAAGGCCGGCAAAGATGCCGGTCACGCCGGCAATGCGACCGTTGAGCATCATCAACAACACGGCGGCAAATCCGATCAGCGCGCCGCCGATCGCCGCGGAGACCGGAGTGAAATTAGCCATGAGTTACCTCGTAGAAAAACTATCCTCGTCGAAGCGACGCAAAATAACGTCAGCGCAGCCGGACAATAGGTCGTCACCACACACGCCGCAACAAACACGCCGGATCGACTTTGCCGGAGCATCCGGCCGATGTTGCCGCGGTAATGTTGATGAGAATGTGCTGCGGTCGGCCCTCTAGTCAGAAGATTATTCCGGGCCTAAACATCTTGCTGGGTGGAAACGTGGTGGGGCTTTCATGACGCGTGGTGGGACGGGCGCGGCGGCTGTCACACACGACGCAGTGCTTGCACGCGTGCAGGAACTGACGGCCGGGATTCGCGAGCGCGCCGCCGCGGCGGAAGAGGCGCGCACACTGCCACGAGAATCCGTCGACGCGCTTCTCGCCGCGGGCATCGCCCGCATCCTGGTTCCGCCGCGCTTCGGCGGCTATGGGCTCGGCTTCGAGACGTGGTTCGAGGTGGTGCGCGAAATCGGCAAGGCGGACGCCTCCCATGGCTGGTGCGCCAGCTTGATGATTCATCACCCGCATTACGTGAGCCAATTCAGCGAGGCGGCGCAGAACGCGATCTGGGCCGACGGACTTGATGCTTCGATCGCGGCTTCGATTCAGCCGATCGGCCGCGTTAGGCCCGCGGACGGCGGCTATCGCGTTTCGGGCCAGTTTCCGTTCGCGAGCGGTATCAACCACAGCCGCTGGCTCATCGTCGGCGCCATTCTCGAGATGGACGGCCGTCCGGAAGGGGTGTTCTTCCTCGTCAGACCGGGAGATTACGAAGTCGTCGATAGCTGGTTCACGGTCGCGATGCGGGCAACGGGCAGCAACACGGCGGTCTGCGACGAAGTCTTGGTGCCGGAGAACTTCACGCTTCGGCTTTCGGATTTGCGCGAGGGCAAGACGCCGGGCGGAATGCTGCATTCCCATCCCATCTATCGCGCGCCTTTTATCTCTTACGCGCCGCTGACCTTTGTTACGCCGATGCTGGGGGCCGCGCAGGGCGCCTATGAGACGTTTCGCGATTGGACCAAAGGCAGGCGCGCCGGCCGCGGCGGCGCTGTCGCCGAGATCGCGAGCGTGCAGGTGCGGCTCGCGCGTGTTGCCGCCGACCTCGACGCCGCCGAGCTTTTGCTGCGCCGGGTGGTGGCGGCGGCGCAGGCGGCCGTGCCGCCATCGCTTGAGCTACGCGCGCGTTCGATGCGGGATTGCTCGCGCGCCGTCGAGCTATGCGTCGCCGCGATCGACGCGCTGATCGCCATGAGTGGCACCGCGGGTTTTGCCGCCGGCCATCCGCTGCAACGCGCCTGGCGCGACATTCATTTTGCCGCCATGCATGTCGCACTCAATCCCGAGCAGAACTTCGGCCATTTCGGCCGCCTTGAACTTGACCAGCCGCGCGATCCGCATTTGCCGTTCTTCTAGACGACGGGGGAATCCGCCATGAAATTCTACGATTGTAGCACCGCGCCGAGCCCGCGCCGCGTGCGCATCTTTCTCGCCGAGAAGGGCATCACCGTACCGACCGTGCAGGTCGATTTGCGTAACGACGAGCAGCTGACGCCGGCCTTTCGCGCGATCAATCCGGACGCCACCGTGCCCGCGCTCGTGCTCGACGACGGTACACATATCAACGACGCCATCGGCATCTGCGTCTATTTCGAGTCGATCCATCCGCAACCGCCGCTGATGGGCCAGACTGCCGAGGAAAAAGCCGTCGTCGCATCGTGGCAACGCGAGGTCGAGCGCAACGGCTTTTATGCGGTCATGGAGGCGTTTCGCAATTGGGCGCGCGGTCTTAAAGGGCGCGCGCTGCCCGGTCCCTATGACTACGAACAGATCCCCGCGCTGGCCGAGCGCGGGCGGCTGCGCGTCGGCCACTTCTATGAGCGGATGGATGAGCGCCTCGCGCAAAGCGAATACGTGGCCGGCGCGCATTACACGATCGCCGATATTACGGCGCTGGTGACGGTCGATTTCGCCGCCGGCGCCAAGCTGTCCGTTCCGGAAGACCGCACGCACTTGCGCCGCTGGTATGCGCAAGTCTCGGCCCGGCCAAGCGCCAAAGCCTAGGCGCCGCGGCGAAGCGAAGCGCTGCCGAGGCTCCGCTGGCCGGCTTTGCCGCGGTGCAAACGGCGTTGGGCCGTGCCGGATCGGCGACCGCGCCGCATCGCCGGCAGATTGTCGCGCGTGCGTCAACGCTTATATGCAATGTCTGCGTAGGCCCCTGGCGGAATCGAGCCCGCGAGGGCAGACTGTTTCGGGCGAATGGAGCCTCCCGCCGATGGCGCTGCGCGACGTCAAGCTTGAAGACAAATACGATCTCGGCCACCGCCACGTGTTCGTCACCGGGTTTCAGGCGCTGGTGCGGCTGTGCCTGATGCAAAAGGAGCTCGATCGCCGCAACGGGCTCAACACCGCGGGCTACATCACCGGCTATCGCGGCTCGCCGCTCGGCGGCCTGGACGGCCAGTTTCAACGCGCCGCGCCGTTTCTGACCAAGAACGACATCCGCTTCCAGGGCGGCATCAACGAGGATCTCGCTGCCACCGCGATCTGGGGCTCGCAGCAAGCTGAATTGCGCGGCGAAGGCAAATACGACGGCGTCTTCTCGATGTGGTACGGCAAAGGGCCCGGGGTCGATCGTACCGGCGACGTCTTCCGTCACGCCAATTTGGCCGGCACCGCCAGGCACGGCGGCGTGCTGGCGCTCATGGGCGACGATCACACGGCGGAATTGTCGACCACCGCGCACCAGTCCGAATATCACTTCATCGACGTGATGATTCCGATCCTCAATCCCGCGGGCGTGCAGGAGGTGCTCGACTACGGCCTCTATGGCTGGGCGATGTCGCGGTTCACCGGCAGCTGGGTGGCATTGAAGACGATGCACGAGACGATCGAATCCACCGCGGCGATCGATGCCAGCCTCGATCGGATCAATATCGTCACGCCGACCGATTTCCAGATGCCGGAAGGCGGTCTCAACATCCGGCTCAACGATCCGATCCTGGCCCAGGAGGCGCGGCTGCACGATTACAAGCGTGACGCCATGCTGGCCTTTCTGCGTGCCAACAAAATCAATCACACCATTACGTCCGGCGGCCGCAGCCCGAAGATCGGTATCATCACCACCGGCAAGAGCTATCTCGATGTCCGCCAGGCGCTCGACGAGCTCGGCATCGACGAAGTCAGATGCAACGAATTGGGCATCCGTCTGTACAAGGTGGGCTGCCCGTGGCCGATCAGCCGCCGTGAACTCGCCGAGTTTGCCGCGGGGCTCGACCTCATCATCGTGGTCGAGGAAAAACGCTCGCTGATCGAAGTGCAGGTGCGCGAGGAGCTTTACGGCACGGCCAATCAGCCGGTGTGCATCGGCAAGAAGGACGAACAGGGCAATTGGCTGTTTCCGGTCAAGGGCGCGCTCGACGCCAACGAGGTTGCGATCTGTATCGGCGAGCGGCTGTTGAAGTATCACCGCAACGACGACATCGCGCAGCGTCTGGGGCGATTAAAGGAGTACCAGCGCATCGCCGCCGAGACGCGCGACATCGCGCAGCGCATTCCCTATTTCTGCTCCGGCTGTCCGCACAATTCCTCGACCGTCGTGCCTGAAGGCATGCGCGCCTATGCCGGTATCGGCTGTCACTTCATGGCGCAGTGGATGGATCGCTCGACGCTCGGCTACACGCAAATGGGCGGCGAGGGTGCGAACTGGGTCGGCGAGGCGTTATTCTCGACGCGCAACCACGTGTTCCAAAACCTGGGCGACGGCACCTATAATCATTCGGGCTACATGGCGATCCGCGCCGCGATCGCCGCGAACACCAACATCACCTACAAGATCCTGTTCAACGACGCCGTGGCGATGACCGGCGGCCAGGCCAACGACGGCGGGCTGACGGTGCCACAGGTCGCCCGCCAGGTCGCCGCCGAAGGCGCCAAGCGCGTGGTCGTGGTGACCGACGACCCGGACAAATATCCGCGCGGCACGGCGTGGCCGGCCGGCCTCACCATTCACCATCGCGACGATCTGATCGAGGTGCAGAAGAAATTGGCGGCGATCGCGGGCGTCACCGTGCTGATCTACGATCAGACGTGCGCCGCGGAAAAGCGCCGTCGCCGCAAGCGGCACACATTTCCCGACCCGGACAAGCGCGTCATCATCAACGATCTCGTCTGCGAGGGCTGCGGCGATTGCGGGGTGCAATCGAACTGCGTGTCGGTGCAGCCGCTCGAAACCGAGTGGGGCAGAAAGCGAACGATCGACCAGTCGAGCTGCAACAAGGATTTCTCCTGCGTCAAAGGCTTCTGCCCATCCTTCGTCACCGTGCACGGTGCGACGCTGAAAAAGGGCGCCGGCGTTGCCGCCGACAGCGATCTTCCGGCGCTGCCCGAACCGAAGCTGCCGTCGATCGCGCAGACCTACAACATCATCGTCACCGGCGTCGGCGGTACCGGCGTCGTGACCATCGGCGGCATATTGGGCATGGCCGCGCATCTCGAAGGCCGCGGTGTCGGTGTGCTCGACATGGCCGGCCTCGCGCAGAAGGGCGGCGCGGTGTTCAGCTACATCCGCTTTGCCGAAAAGCCCGAAGACATTCACGCCATCAGAGTCGCGGCCGGGCGCGCCGATCTTGTCCTCGGCGGTGACATCGTGGTTGCGGGCACGCGCAAGATCCTCGCCGCGGTCAAGCCCGGCGCGACCGAGATGGTCGTCAACACCGCCGAATTCCTGCCCGGCGAATTCACCCGCAATGCCGACTTCTCACTGCCGGGCGAGCGGCTCAAGCGCGCCATCATGGCCGATGCCGGGCGCGATAAGACGCATTTCATCGACGCTTCGGGCTTGGCGGCGGCTTTGTTCGGCCAGTCCATCGGCGCCAACATGTTCCTCGTCGGCTATGCCTACCAGCTCGGCGCTATTCCGCTCTCATCCGCTGCCATCGAACGCGCCGTCGAGCTCAACGGCGAGGCCGTCGCCATGAACAAGGCGGCGTTTCATTGGGGCCGGCGCGCCGTGATCGATCGCGAGCAAGTGGAAGCGCTGGCCAAGCCGGCGGCGTCGACGGCAATCGCGGGCGACTCCCGGCATCTTTCCGAATCGTTCGACGAGACGGTGGCGCGGCGGGTGAAATTCCTGACCGACTATCAGGATGCCGCGTACGCGGCGCGTTACCGCGACCGCGTCGAAAAGGTCAAAGCGATCGAGGCCGCCCGGGCGCCCGGCAAGTGCGGGCTCGCCGACGCGGGAGCGCGCTATCTTTTCAAGCTGATGGCGTACAAGGACGAATACGAAGTCGCCCGCCTCTACACCGACGGCGCCTTCCTCCGCCAGGTTAAAAACAGCTTCGCCGGCGACAATCTGCGCCTCGAATTTCATCTTGCGCCGCCGCTTTTGGCGCGACGCGACCGCACCACCGGTTTGCCGCGCAAGATGAGTTTCGGGCCGTGGCTGTTGCCGGCGTTTCGGCTGTTGGCGAAGTTCAAGTTCCTGCGCGGCACGGCCTTCGATCCGTTCGGCCGTTCGGCCGAGCGCCGCAGCGAACGCAAGCTGATCGCCGACTACGAGGCGATGCTCGATCAGGTGCTCGCGGCCCTGACCCCGGAAAATCACCACCTCGCCGTCGGGCTGGCCGCGATTCCCGAAAAGATCCGTGGCTTCGGCCACGTCAAGGCGCGCCATCTCGTCGCCGCCAAGGCCGATGAGGCGGCGCTGCTCGAACAGTTCCGCTCAGGCGCGCCGGTGCTGCTCAAGGCGGCGGAATAGATCGCGCCGCGGCGGCGCAATCACATGCCGCGGCCGTCCAGGACCGCACGGCATGCGTGGCTGATCTTTTCGCGATGTTCCTGCAAGCAGGACGCAACACGGAACTCGTCGGGAAGTGCATCCTTGCAGAAGCGGTGGGCGTCGCCCTTGCAGGCTCTTTCCTCGTTCGCGCTGTGTGTGGGGCCGAATTGTTGGGTGTTCTCCGCGCGGGCGAAGCTCGAAGAGGCGGCAAGCAGGGCAATAAGCAAGCAACAGCTACGGATCATGATCGCTCCCGGTAAGACGGCAGATTGTGCGTTGATGCCCGCCAACAGGCGGTCAAATAAGGGCCAGATTGCGACGCCATCTCAATTTGCCGCGCCGCGAGAGGTTCCGCAATCGCGATATAGGTAACCGAAGCGTTATCGGGGCGTCGTTTGCTCGCATGCAGCGGGCATCGCAATCGGGTATGCTGAAAGTGATGAATGATCTGACGCCGATCGAAGGAACCGCCGGCGGAGTCGCGAGCCAAGCCGCGACGCCGCCGAGCGTCGTCGTCGAGGCGCCGCCGCTCGAGCCGCCGTCGGCGGCCGACACTGCGCCAGCCGCGAAAGATCAGTCGGCGGCGAAAGATCAGCCGGCGGCGAAAGACCAACCCGTCATCGGCGTGCTTATCGTCAATCTCGGCACGCCGGACGCCGCCGAGCCGAAGGCGGTGCGCCGCTATCTCAAGGAGTTTCTCACCGATCGCCGCGTGATCGAGAGGAATTCGCTGTTGTGGAAATTCCTGCTCAATGGTCTCATCCTGCCGTTGCGCTCGCGACGCAAGGCGCATGACTACAAAAAGATCTGGAACACCGCGCAGAACGAATTGCCGCTCAAGACCATCACCCGCTCGCAGGCTGAAAAACTCGCCAGCATTCTCGAGCCGCTCGGCAAGCACGTCATCGTCGACTGGGCGATGCGTTACGCCAATCCGTCGATTGCCTCGCGCCTCGACGCGCTTATTGGCCGCGGCTGCGACCGCATCGTGGTCATGCCGCTTTATCCGCAATATGCGGCGCCAACCACCGCGACGGTGGCCGACGAGGTGTTTCGTTTCCTGATGAAGCAGCGCCGGCAACCGGCGTTGCGCATCATGCCCGCCTATTACGACGATCCCTATTACATCGAGGTGCTGGCGTCGTCGCTGAAAGCCGAGTTGAAGGGGCTGGCGTTCACGCCCGATGTGATCGTCGCTTCCTATCATGGCATGCCGCAGGACTATGTGCGCAAGGGCGACCCCTATCAGAGCCAGTGCGAGCGGACGACCGAGCTTTTGCGCGCCCAGCTCAAGCTCGACGACAGCAAGCTGATGCTGACCTATCAGTCCCGCTTCGGCCGCGCCCGTTGGCTGACGCCCTACACCATCAACACGGTGAAGGCGCTGGCCAAGAAGGGCGTCAAGAACCTGGTCGTGATCACGCCGGGCTTCTCTGCCGATTGCCTCGAGACGCTGGAGGAGATCGCGGTCGAGAACGCGCGGGTGTTCAAGCGCTACGGCGGGGTCAATTTTGCCGCCATTCCCTGCCTTAACGACAGCGAGGCCGGCATGTTGATGGTCTGGCAGCTCGCGATGCGGGAGCTCAAGGGCTGGATTTGATTACGCCGCGCTTAAAAAGCCCGGCGGAATAAGCCTTTGGCCGGTCGAGCCGGCCCCCGATCAACCTCTCGTTAACCATATCCGTTCTAATTCCGTTAACCATCGGGGCGCTGCTCGGCGGGCCCGTGCCGGCCATACGCGCGACGGCCGCCACGGGGTGATCCGTGCGTGGCCGCGGCTCCGCGACGGTGGTCGGCTTTGGCAGCTTCCGAGGTAAGGCGGACGGCGGCGGTGCTGCGCGGTTTGCGCGTAAGCCGACCGCGCTTGCAGCGCGGCCAGCGTGTTGCGGCCGCGGCGGGCCTCGCGCTCGCGGCCGCACTAGGGCTATCGCCGCAGCCGGGCTTTGCTCAACAGCCGGCGCCCGATCCCTCATCGGTCGCGGCCGTTGACGGCAATCTGCTCGCGCCATCGCCGACGAACGGTTCGCAAAACCCGCCGCCATTTCGTATGCCCGGGGAACCGGCTCCACCTAACAACCAAACCCTGCCGCCAGGCACGTTCACGGCGCAGGCTCCCATTGGCGCGAGGCCGACTTACGGCAGCCCGTCGGGCTTCGGCGCTGGCGATACCGGCTTCGATTCGTCCAATACTCCGCACACCAAAAAAAGGAGACAGCAACAGAACCCGCAGTCTGCCGTCGAAGGCGCTCCGCCGGTACAATCCAATACGACCTTCGCCCCGGTGCCGAACTTCGCGCCGCCGCCGCCGTCGCAGCCGCCGGTCCTGAAACAAGCGCCGCCGCCGATCATCTACCCGAAGAAAGCCGCGACACGGACCGGCGCAACTTTGCCGCTATTGCCGAATGAAAGTCCGGTGAGCAATCCGCCTGCCGAAGTGCATCCATTGGCGGCGGCCAACCGGCCCGGCGCGTCGCTCACGCCGCCACCGCCGGAACGCTTCGACTATTCGCTTATTCCGCCGGTGGCCGGCCCGGCTAGCGCGCCACCGCCGACTTTGCCGCAGCCGAACACTTTCTTGCCGGGCACACTGCCGCACCAGACGCTGCCACTCGGCGGCCCTGATCCTTATGCCGCGCTCGGCATCCGTGCCGGCTCGTTCCTGCTGTTTCCGTCGCTCGACCTCTCCGGCGGTTACAGCACCAATCCGGAGCGCGCCACCGGCAGTCCCCCTTCCGCTTACTTCATCGCCGCGCCGGAGTTGCGGGTCCAATCGGACTGGGAACGCCATTCGCTGACGGCCGACATCGTCGGCTCCTATACCGATTACTTCGCCGACCTCCTGCCGTCGCTCAACGTTCCGTTCCTCAATTCGAGAATCGACGGCCGCGTCGACGTCACGCGCGACACGCAAATCCTGCTCGAGCAGCGCTTCATCATATCGAGCGACAACCCGGGCAGCCCGAACTTGCAGGCCCAGCTCGCCAGGCTGCCGCCCAATCAGGACGTCGGCGAGACGCTCGGCGTGGCGCAACAATTCAACCGGCTGTCCATGACCCTAAGGGGCACCTTCGATCGCGCCACCTACAACCCGTCGCAACTCACCGACGGCGAGACGACCAGCAACTCCGATCGCAACTTCGACCAATATGCCGGCATCTTCCGGCTCGGCTATGAACTCGATCCGGGCCTAAAACCGTTCGTCGAAGTGCAGGAGGATCAGCGCGTCCACGACGAACAATTCGACCGCAGCGGTTTGCAGCGCGATTCCACCGGCACCTCGGTGAGCGCCGGTAGCGCCGTCGATCTATTCGGGACGCTCACCGGCGAGATGGCGATCGGCTACCTCGATCGCATCTACAAGGATCCGACGCTGCCCGAGATTAGCGGCGTGATCGCTAACGGCTCGTTGATCTGGCAGCCGACGGCGCTCACGACCGCAAAGCTCAGCGCCGCCTCCCAGGTTTACGAAACGGTGCTGGACGGCGCGTCCGGCGAAATCAGCCGCGATCTCAACCTGGAAGTCGATCACGCTTTCCGAACCTGGCTCATCGGGGCACTGAAGTTCGGCTTTGGCACCGACAACTACGTCGGCGTGTCGCTGTCCGATGAGCGCTACTTCACGTCCGTCGGGTTGACTTACAAATTTACGCGCGAATTGTCGGTGCGCGGCGAAGTCCGGGAAGATTGGCTGGTCTCGACCGGGCCCGGCCAAACCTACAACGCGACCACATTCCTGCTCGGCATGCGCTTGCAGCGCTGAGCGGCTTCCGCGCTACCCGCCGTTAAATTCGGCCAGGATCTTTTTAATCTCGACGCGGAAGTCCGGCGCTATATCGGGGCGGTCGAGCGCGTAGGACACGTTGGCGGCAAGGAAACCGATTTTCGAGCCGCAGTCGAAGCTTCGGCCATCGAACTTGAGGCCGTAAAAGGGTTGCGTCTGCGCCAGCGCGATCATGGCGTCGGTAAGCTGAATTTCGCCGCCGGTGCCGCGGTCTTGCGTGGCGAGAAGATCGAGAATCTCCGGCTGCAGGATGTAGCGGCCGGTGAGGATGAGGTTCGACGGCGCTCGGTCGCGCGGGGGTTTCTCTACCATGCTGGTGATCGAGAACATCCGGCCCTTCGGCGCGCCGACGCCGACCACGCCATATTGGTCGACGCGTTCGTGCGGCACCTCCTCGACGGCTACGATGTTGGCGCGCTCGCTGATGTCGTTCGCAGCGTCGATCATCTGGGCGAGACAGCCGCGCTCGTGCTGCACCAGCACGTCGGGCAGGAGCAGCGCGAAAGGCTCGCGGCCGATCAGTTCGCGGGCGCACCATACCGCATGCCCCAGGCCCAGCGGCTCCTGTTGCCGGGTGAAGCTCGTCGTGCCGGGGTCCGGCAAATCGTGGCGCAGAACGTCGAGCGCCTTTTGCTTCTGCCGCTCCAGGAGCGTCATTTCCAACTCGACCTGGCGGTCGAAATGGTCCTCGATGACACCCTTGTTGCGCCCGGTGACGAATATGAAATGCTCGATGCCGGCCTCGCGCGCCTCATCGACCACGTGCTGGATCAGCGGCCGGTCGACTACCGGCAGCATCTCCTTCGGCATGGCTTTGGTCGCCGGCAGAAAGCGAGTGCCGAGCCCGGCCACGGGGAACACAGCTTTGCGGATTGATTTCATACTTTGCCGCAGGGCGAGGAAAGGGAAGTTGGATGTGGGACGCTTTGTTGCCCAAATTCCTTGGCCAAGTGGACACGCGCCAAGTGAAGGTTAAGTGAAGGTCAAGTGAAAGAGAAGCTTACAACACGCGCTTAACGGTCCGGTAACATAGCAGGCCGCCTTTGGCACGACCACTCACTCGAAACCGGGCGCAATCGGGATTCTCCGCCATGGTCCATTCCGCATCGCTTGTTCGCTGCGCAATCGCGTTACTCGCAGCCGTCGGGTTGGCGACTACCGCCGCGGCGCAAGATAAGCCCGACAACTGGCTGACGCGGTTGTTCCAACCGCCGGCGAGCGCCACGGTTCCCGCGGCGGGCAGCGGAACGCACCAGTGGAGCGGCCAATCAGGCGCCTCCGGCAATCCATTGATGACCGCGGACGCGATCCGCGCCGCCGCCGCCGACTTCGGCAATTGCCTCGGTGGTCTGTGGCCGTTGGCTGAGCGGCGCGGCATCAGCCGCGCCAATTACGAACGCTACACGGCAGCGCTGACGCCCGATTTGAGCATCATGGATCTGCTCGACGCCCAGCCGGAATTCACCCGGGCGCCGTGGGACTATCTCGATCTGCTGGTCAGCGACGAACGCATTGCGCGCGGCCGCGAGCTTTTGGCGCAATACGCGCCGGCCTTCACGGCGGTCGAGCGCGCATACGGGGTCGACCGGCACATCCTTGCGGCGATCTGGGGCGTCGAATTGAATTACGGCACCAGGGGCGGCGATCGCTCGGTGCTGCGCTCGACCGCGACGCTCGCTTGCGTCGGCCGCCGCCGCGATTATTTCCGAGAGCAATTTCTGTCGACCCTGGAGATCCTGCAACGCGGCGATGTACCCGCCGACCGGCTGATCGGCTCCTGGGCCGGCGCTTTCGGCCCGACGCAATTCATGCCGACAACGTTTAAACGCTACGCCGTCGATTTCGACAGCGACGGCCGGCGCAATGTCGTCAACTCGGTGCCCGACGTTCTCGCCTCCACGGCCAACAATCTGAAATCCGACGGCTGGGTGAACGGTGAAAGCTGGGGCTATGAAGTCGTCTTGCCGGCGAAGTTCAATTACCTGCTGGCCGACCACGCGCGGCACATGACGCTCCGGCAATGGCAGGCGCTCGGCATCAGGCGCGTCGGCGACAAGCCGTTCCCGCACCCGTCCGACCGCGCCTACCTTCTGCTGCCGGCGGGCGCGCGGGGGCCCGCTTTCCTGATGCTCGGCAATTTCAGCGTGATCATGAAATACAACCCCGCCGAGGCCTATGCGCTCGCCATCGGACACCTCGCCGACCGGCTCAGGGGCGGTGCGCCATTCGCGCAGAGTTGGCCGCGCGACGAGCGCGTGCTCACGGTTCCCGAACGCTACGAACTGCAGGCGCTTCTCGCGCGCCGCGGGTTTGACACCGGGGACCCGGACGGCCGGCTCGGCCCGCGCACTCGCGTCGCGATCCGCAATTTTCAAGTCGCCAACGGGCAAATCCCCGATGGCTTCGCTTCGAGTCTTGTGCTCGACCGGCTGCGCGGACAGTAGGCATCAGCTCTTCGGAACGACCGCCACGCGATCGTTCTCGTTGATCTGCATCAGCAGCACCAGCAATTCGTGCGACAATTTTTGCGGCGGCTGATAATGCGCTTTGAGGCCCTCCGCAATCACCGTGCGCATGACCTGATGCAAGGTCGCTGGCGCGGTTTGTCGATCGGAGCGACGATGGCGTGGCATTGTGAGAGTTTAATCGACGAGCGGGGCGGCTTGTTCCTGATTATAAACTCCGGAAAAATTCTGTTATTTGGCGGGTGGGATGCCGACATCCTTTAGCGCCAATTGGCGCATCTGCGACGGATCGCGCACGCCGGTTTGCGCAATCTCGACGATCCTTTTGGCGATGATCTGGGCCTGCGGACCGGATCGATCGGTGAGCTTTAAAACGCTCAGGCAATCCTCATAGGCCGCGACCATGATGTCGATGGCCTCCGGTCCGAACGCGGATTTTTGCAGTAAACGGTAAATCGCCACGGAGACCGCTTTTTCTCGCCTAAAATGGGCGGGAGCGAGAAACCTCCCGATTGCCGCCATTGCCTGTGCGGCCAGCAACAGATGTTCTTATCGCTTCGCCAATGAACGCGAAGTGAACTGGCACGAACTCTGAAAACATCCTCAGGTTGACATCTTTAGGTAAAAGCATGATGCCGGCCAACGGAACTCGGCTTCCAGTAAAGAACATGCACGCTTCGATCGCGCAAGCTACTATGCATGTAGGCAGGTCGGCTCGATGGTCCCGTTCGAGCCGACGACGGCGCTGAGCTGATGGCGACAGGTTGATGGCGGCTAACAAACGGCAACGGCTTGCAATCGCGCTCGCGCTTTCGGCGGCAGGCGTCGCGCTTGCCGCCCCCGCGGGCGCGCAATTCTCCGCCGGCGGCGCGACCTTCGAGCAGCGTCCGCATCTGGAATTGGTGCAATTTCACGATTTCTTTCGCATGCCTTGGGGTGGCGGCGGCGGATATCCAGCTTATCCGGGCTATCCAGCGCCGCGATACAATCCGTTTTATCCGCGACAACAAGTGTACGAGCCGACCCGGCCGCCGCCGCCGCGCAAAGTCGAGAATCCGCCGGCCGAGACGATCTTGGTGATCGGCGACTTGCTGGCCGATTGGCTCGGCTACGGCCTGGAGGAGACCTTCGCCGATACGCCGGAAGTCGGCGTCGTGCGCAAGATCAAGGGGACTTCGGGTCTGGTGCGCTATGAGGGGCGCAGCGAAGGGCTGGATTGGGCGCAAGCGGTCAAGGATATGTTGGCGACAGAAAAACCCGCGGCCATCGTCGTCATGCTCGGCATCAACGACCGGTTGCCGTTGCGCGAACGCGCGCCTGACAAGGAAAAAGACAAGGACAAAAAGGCCGCTGCGGATTTGTCGGCCGGGGCCGCTCCTGCCGACGCCGCGACGCCAGACGCCGAACCGCCGGCGGGCGTTGTCGCCGCGGAAAAGGAGCGCCGCTCACCGACCGGTTGGTACGAGTTCCGCACCGACAAATGGGCTGAGCTTTACAGCAAGCGAATAGACGACATGATCGCGGCGCTTAAAAGCAAAGGCGTTCCGGTGGTTTGGGTCGGGTTACCTGCGGTGCGCGGCGCCAAATCGACCAGTGACATGAGCTACCTTGACGAGCTTTATCGTGCGCGCGCCGACAAGGCCGGCATCGTGTATGTCGATACGTGGGACGGCTTCGTCGACGAAAAAGGCCAGTTCGCCCTGCAGGGTCCGGATTTCGAAGGCCAGATCCGCAGGCTCCGCACCAGCGACGGCGTCAACTTCACCAAGGCCGGCGCGGAGAAACTTGCTCACTACGCCGAGCACGACCTGCGCCGACTTTTGACCAACCACGCCATTCCGGTCGCGTTGCCGGGACCGGAGCAGCAAGCCCCGGCCAAAGGCAATGCACGACCGGCCATCGGCCCGATCATGCCGTTGAATGTGACGACCGGCGGCGAGGGCGGTGATTTGCTAGGTGCCGGCAGTCATCCGTCGCAACACGAATCCGATCCGCTCGCGACCCAGGTGCTCAGCCGTGGCGACGCCATCACCGCCCCACATGGACGCGCTGATGATTTCTCCTGGCCGCGCTCCAATGCCGGCGGTGCGGCGGATCTGCCGGCGACGCCGGCCGGGAAAGGTGCAGCGGGCAAACCTGATAGCAGGACCGACGCGACCAAGACGGACAGCACCAAATCTGAGTCAGCTAAGTCTAAGTCACCTAAATCCGAGTCATCTAAGACTGAGTCAACTAAGCCCGACGCCAAGAAGTCGAGCGAAGCACGCAACAACAAAAGCGTGCCGGCCAACACCGCGGCGAGGCCGCGCCGCGCCGGTACGGCGCTTGACGGCGCGCCGCCGCGGCCGCCTTTGCCGCTCGGCCCAAGCCGGAACTAGCCCGATACAGGTTAAAGACGCCGGCGCGCTATCGTGGCAGCAGCGAGGAACCCATCAGATATTCGTCGACCGCACGCGCCGCCTGGCGGCCTTCGCGGATCGCCCAGACCACGAGCGACTGGCCGCGGCGCATATCGCCGGCCGTGAACACCTTGTCGACAGACGTGCGGTAATCGTCGGTCGAGGCCAAGACGTTGCCGCGGCGGTCGAGCGCCAGATTGAGGCTCTTGATCATGCCCTCGTGCAGCGGATGCACGAAACCCATCGCCAGAAGCACCAACTCGGCCGCGATTTCGAATTCGCTGCCGGGGACCGGCTTGATCTTATCGTCGACATGCACGCAATGGAGCTTCGTCACGTGGCCGCTGGGGCCGCCGGAAAACCGCGTGGTCAGCACCGCGAAATCGCGCTCGGCGCCTTCTTCATGGCTCGACGAGGTGCGCAGCTTGATCGGCCAGTTCGGCCAGGTCATTTCCTTGTTCTCGTGCAACGGCGGCGCCGGCAGGATTTCGAAATTGGTCACCGACAGCGCGCCCTGGCGGATCGAGGTGCCGATGCAGTCTGAGCCGGTGTCGCCGCCGCCGATGACGACGACGTGCTTGCCGCCGGCAAGGATCGGCTCTGTCCCGTCCTCCGCCTCGCCAGACACGCGGCGGTTTTGCTGCGGCAAAAACTCCATGGCGAAGTGAACGCCCTTGAGCTCGCGGCCCGGGACCGGCAAATCGCGTGCTTTCTCCGAGCCGCCGGTCAGCACGACCGCGTCGTATTCGTTGAGCAGTTTTTCGGCCGCGACATTGACGCCGACGTCGGCACCGTAGTGGAAGACCACGCCTTCGGCCTTCATCTGCACGACGCGGCGGTCGACGTGATGCTTCTCCATCTTGAAATCGGGAATGCCGTAGCGAAGCAGCCCGCCTGCCTTCGCCCGCCGCTCATAGACGTGAACGTCGTGGCCGGCGCGTGCCAGCTGTTGCGCGCAGGCGAGGCCGGCCGGCCCGGAGCCGATAATCGCGACTTGCTTGCCGGTTTTCTCCACCGGCGGCTCGGGCTCGAGTTCCTGCGCGATGGCCCGATCGGCGATGGCGCACTCGATCGATTTGATGGTGACCGGGTTCTCGTCGATATTGAGCGTGCAAGAGGCCTCGCACGGCGCCGGGCAGACGCGGCCGGTGACCTCGGGAAAATTGTTGGTCGAGTGCAGATTGCGCGCCGCCTCGTCCCACTGGCCGGTATAGACGAGGTCGTTCCAGTCGGGGATCTGATTGTTGACCGGGCAGCCGGGCGTGCCGGGCACGAGCGATCCGGTGCCCTGGCAATAAGGTACGCCGCAATTCATGCAGCGCGCGGCCTGCGTGACGTAGTCCTTCTCCGGCAGCGGCAGGACGAATTCACGCCAATGCCGGATGCGCTCCTCGACCGGTTCGTAGTCGCGGTCTTCGCGTTCGTATTCGAGAAAGCCGGTGACTTTGCCCACGCCCTCTATTCCACGCTCTATTCCGCCGCCTGCATGGCGGCAGCCTGCGCCTTAACATCGTTGAGAGCGCGGCGGTACTCGACCGGCATCACTTTCCGGAATTTCGGATACCACACCCCCCACTCGGCCAGGATTTTGGCCGCAACGGCCGAGCCAGTAAAGCGGGCGTGACGCGAGATGAGATGGTGCAGGCGGCGGGCGTCATCGCCGCTCATGTCCGCCATAACGTCGACAAGCCCGTGCGCTTCGAGATCGCGTGCTTGATGGTAGACGCGGGCGTTGAACTCTTCCTCGGCCGGCATCGGCTCAAGCTCGACCATTGCAAGATTGCAGCGCGAGGCGAAGCTGCCGTCTTCGTCGAGCACGTAAGCGATGCCGCCCGACATGCCGGCGGCGAAATTCCGTCCGGTCACACCGAGCACCACCACGACGCCTCCGGTCATGTATTCGCAGCAATGGTCGCCGGCGCCTTCGACCACGGCGATGGCGCCGGAATTGCGCACCGCAAAGCGCTCGCCGGCGACGCCGCGGAAATAGCATTCGCCCTCGACGGCGCCGTAGAGGACGGTGTTGCCGACGATGATGGATTGCTCCGGCACGATCGCGGCGGCTGTCGTCGGGCGCACGACAATGCGGCCGCCGGACAGCCCCTTGCCGACATAGTCGTTGGCGTCGCCGTCAAGCTCGAACGTCACGCCGCGTGCGAGGAATGCGCCGAAGCTCTGCCCAGCGGTGCCGGAAAAGCTCGTGACGATGGTGTCGTGCGGCAGGCCCTCATGGCCGTAGCGCTTGGCGATCTCGCCGGAGAGCATCGCGCCCACGGTACGGTCGACGTTGCGGATCGGCAGGCTCAATCGCACCGGCGCGCCGCGGTCGAGCGCCGTTTGCGACCGCGCGATCAGCTTCCTGTCGATGATGTCGTGAATCTTGTGATCCTGCCGCTCGCAATTGAAGATCGCGACCGATGCCGGCACGTCCGGCTTCGTGAACAGCCGGGAGAGATCGAGACCACGCGCCTTCCAATGGTCGACCATGTCGCGCACGTCGAGCATCTGCATCTGGCCGATCATCTCCGAGAAGCTGCGATAGCCCAGCGCGGCCATGATTTCCCGCACCTCTTCGGCGACGAAGAAGAAGAAATTGATGACATGCTCGGGTTGGCCCTTGAAGCGCTTGCGCAGCACCGGGTCCTGGGTGGCGACGCCGACCGGGCAGGTGTTGAGATGGCACTTGCGCATCATGATGCAGCCGGCGGCGATCAGCGGCGCGGTGGCGAAGCCGAATTCGTCGGCGCCCAGGAGCGCACCGATCACTACGTCGCGGCCGGTGCGGAGGCCGCCGTCGACTTGCACCGCGATCCGCCCGCGCAGCCGGTTGGCGACCAGCGTCTGGTGGGTTTCGGCAAGCCCGATCTCCCACGGCGAGCCGGCGTGCTTGACCGAGGTCAAAGGGGCCGCGCCGGTGCCGCCTTCGAAGCCGGCAATGGTGACATGGTCGGAGCGCGCCTTCGACACCCCGGCGGCGACGGTGCCGACGCCGACCTCGGACACCAGCTTCACGCTCACGTTGCCGTCAGGATTGACGTTCTTCAGATCGAAGATGAGCTGGGCCAGGTCCTCGATCGAATAGATGTCGTGATGCGGCGGCGGCGAGATCAGCCCGACGCCCGGTGTCGAGTGACGCACCTTGGCGATGGTCTTGTCGACCTTGTGGCCGGGCAATTGGCCGCCTTCGCCGGGCTTGGCGCCCTGCGCGATCTTGATCTGCATCATGTCCGAATTGACGAGATATTCGGCGGTGACGCCGAACCGGCCCGATGCCACCTGCTTGATCGCCGAGCGCATCGAATTGCCGTTCGGCAGCGGCTTGTAGCGATCCGCCTCCTCGCCGCCTTCGCCGGTGTTCGACTTGCCGCCGATCCGGTTCATGGCGATGGCGAGCGTGGTGTGCGCCTCACGCGAGATCGAGCCGTACGACATGGCCCCGGTGGAGAAGCGCTTGACGATCTCGGCGGCCGGCTCGACCTCCTCGGTCGCGACCGCGGCGCGGTCGTCATCGGCGGCGGATTTGAGCCGGAACAAGCCGCGGATGGTGTAAAGCCGCTCCGTTTGCTCGTTGATGATTTCCGCGTAGTGGCGGTATCTCTCGTAGGAATTGCCGCGCACCGCGTGCTGCAAAGTGGCGACCGTCGCCGCGTTCCAGACGTGATCCTCGCCGCGCACGCGCACCGCATAGTCACCGCCGACGTCGAGCATGCCGCGATAGATCGGCCCGTCGGAAAACGCGTCGCGATGGCGGCGCACCGCTTCTTCGGCGATCTCCTCGAGACCGACGCCCTCGATGCGGGTGGCGGTGCCGGTGAAATATTTGCCGACAAATTCGGTTTTCAGGCCGACCGCGTCGAAGATCTGGGCGCCGCAATAGGACTGATAGGTCGAGATGCCCATCTTCGACATCACTTTCAGCAGTCCTTTGTCGATCGATTTGATGTAGCGCTTGATGATTTCCTTGTCGTCCAGCTTTTGCGGCAGCTCGGCCTTCATTGCGGTCAAGGTCTCGAAGGCGAGATAGGGATTGATCGCTTCGGCGCCGAAGCCGGCGAGGCAGGCGAAATGATGCACCTCGCGAGGCTCGCCGGATTCGACGACGACGCCGACCGACGTGCGCAAGCCCTCGCGGATCAGATGGTGATGCACCGCCGCGCAAGACAGCAGCGACGGAATTGGGATGCGGTCGGCGCCGGCGCGGCGGTCGGACAGGATGATGATGTTGATGCCGTCGCGCACCGCTTCGTCGGCCTGGCTGCACAGCGCGTCGATCGCCGCTTCCATGCCGGCGGCGCCGGTTTCGGCCGGCCAGGTGGTGTCGAGCGTGAGCGACTTGAAGTGTGAATTGGCGACCTCGGAGATGGCGCGGATCTTCTCCAGGTTGGCGTTGGTCAGGATCGGCTGATGCGCCTCGAGACGCTTCTTCTTCGAGGAGCCTTCGAGGTCGAACAGATTCGGCCGCGGCCCGATGATCGAGACGAGACTCATCACCAGCTCTTCGCGGATCGGGTCGATCGGCGGGTTGGTGACCTGGGCGAAGTTCTGCTTGAAATAGGTGAACAGCGGCTTCGCCCGGTCGGACAGCGCCGAGATCGGCGTGTCGTTGCCCATCGAGCCGATCGCTTCTTCCCCCGTCGTCGCCATCGGCGTCATCAGGATTTTCAGATCTTCCTGGGTGTAGCCGAAGGCCTGCTGGCGATCGAGCAGCGCCAGATTCGAGATCGGCGCCGCTTCCGCCGATGCCGGCAGCTCTTCGACCAGGATCTGGGTACGGTCGAGCCACTCGCGATAGGGATGGCTGCGCGCGAGCGTCGCCTTGAGCTCTTCGTCCGGAATAAGCCGGCCTTCCTCGAGATCGACCAGCAGCATCTTGCCCGGCTGCAGCCGCCACTTGGTGACGATCTCCTCCTCGGGAATCGGCAGCACGCCGACTTCCGACGCCATGATGATGCGGTGATCCTTGGTGACGATGTAGCGCGCCGGCCGCAGGCCGTTGCGGTCGAGCGTGGCGCCGATCTGCCGGCCGTTGGTGAATGCGATCGCCGCCGGTCCGTCCCACGGCTCCATCAGCGCGGCGTTGTATTCGTAAAAGGCGCGGCGCTCCTCGTCCATCAGCGGATTGCCGGCCCATGCCTCCGGAATCAGCATCATCATCGCGTGCGCGAGCGGATAGCCGCCCATCACCAGGAATTCGAGCGCGTTGTCGAAGCAGGCGGTGTCGGATTGGCCCTCGTAGGAGATCGGCCAGAGCTTGCTGATATCCGAACCGAACTTCGGCGACGACACCGAGGCCTGCCGCGCCGCCATCCAGTTGTTGTTGCCGCGCAGCGTGTTGATCTCGCCGTTATGCGCGATCATGCGGTAGGGGTGCGCCAGCGACCAGGCCGGGAAGGTGTTGGTGGAGAAGCGCTGATGCACGAGAGCCACCGCGCTCTCGAACTCCGGGTCGTGCAGATCGGGATAGTAGGTACCGAGCTGATCGGCCAGGAACATGCCCTTGTAGATCACGGTGCGGCAGGAGATCGACACCGGGTAATAGTCCGATGATCGCCGCTCGCGCTTCGAGTAAAGCAGCCGCGAAATCGTCTTGCGCAAGATGTAGAGCCGCCGCTCGAACTCGTCCTCGGAGTGCGTCTTCGGATTGCGCGCGAGGAAAACTTGCTTGTGCACGGGCTCGGTCGGTTTGACCGTCTCGCCGAGCGTCGAATTGTCCGTCGGTACGTCCCGCCAGCCAAGCAGTGTCATGCCTTCCTGCGCCGCGACGGCGGCATAGGCGTCCATGATGTCGTGCCGCCAGGCCGCGTCGTGCGGCAAGAACACCACGCCGACGGCGTAGTGCCCGGGCGACGGCAACTTGAAGCCAAGCTCGGCCGTCTTCTTGACGAAGAATTTGTGCGGTATCTGCACTAGGATGCCGGCGCCGTCGCCCGCGCGCGGGTCGGCCCCGACAGCGCCGCGGTGCTCGAGATTGAGCAGAATGGTAAGCCCGTCCTCGACGATCTTGTGCGATTTACGGCCTTTGATGTCGGCAATAAAGCCAACCCCGCAGGAATCCTTTTCCTCCGCCGGATCGAACAGACCAAACGCTTGCGCGCCCATCGTCATTCTTAGCGCTCCTCAACGGCGCCAGGACGGCCCGTCACGAGGTCGGCACGTCGTTTAGCGCCACCGCGTCCCACTCGCCCCGGCGGGAGAGGAGGAAGCGGTTGCGCCCGCGGGCGAACCAGTCATGTTGGAGGCAACCTTCGTGCCGCTGCCGGCAATTGGCTGCTTTATGCCGCCGTCCGACGCGCCCTCGCCCTCGGCGGCTGGCCCCCGCGCATCTTTGCCCTCATCCGTCTTTCCCGATCTGCGAAGAAAGACCGAAGAGAGTGCGCGCGCTCTGACCACCAATTAGGACAGCAATGCTGTCCTATGCGCAAGATGGCAGACTCCCGGTGCCAATACAAGGCCGCCAAAACCGGCGCGAAGCCCGGCGCGCGGTTGAGGTGCGGTGTACGCGTCCGCGTCGTCCGCGTGCGCGTCGTTCCGCTCGGATTTCGGCGATATCCTGCGCATCAAGTGGACCACGGCAGGCGTGCAAGCGCAAGGAGCGCAACCCACACAAGCTATACCGGGCCCGGCACGACAACGAGCCGCCTGATCTTATGATTGAGGTAGGCTTGCAGGAACGCGTTGTAGTTTCGAAACGACACGCAGCCGAAGGAATCGCCGTGCGGGCCGAGCATGTAAGTGTGCGCCAAGAGCCCACTGCGGCCGAAGACTTTGCGCTCGTCGACGGGGAGGAGCCGCAGCGCCTGAACGCCGTGAAACAGCCCTTCGCGCAGTTGGAGATCGTAGACGTCGGGCGGGGTGGCGCCGCGGTTTTTTTCATCGGCGTGGCTCGGATCGTCGAGCAGGCTGCCGCGTCCCGAATGCGCTTCGAGCGTTGTGCCGTCCGGCAGGTAAACGGTGTGCGCGGAGATGTCGTAGACCGCGGTCCAGCGATCGTAGCGGCCGCCAAAGATGCTGCGCCCTTCGCCCAAGCCGCCGCCATCGTCGGGCGCTGCGTAAGCAAGCGTCATCCCGGCTGCCGGCTTGCCGAAAAGCCTCTGGAAGATTGTCGGCTTCTCGGCCGGAATGCTTGACGTAGCGCGGTCAATGTCGTCGCCGTCGCGCAATGCGGCGAGCTGCGTTCGCGGCGGTCGCGGCCGTATCGCCGCCGCCGTGACGTGCTCGACGAGGCGATCGGTTCGCTTCAGCGTCGACGAAATTTCCTGCGCGACATGGGTGGTGAAATTGCCGACGCCGGCCGCCACCCGGCTGCCACCCGCTTCCAGCGCCGCGCCTGACGAAAATGTCCCGGGGGCGAGGCCCAACAGGTAATGCGGATCGAAGTAGGCCGCATATTCGTCGGTTGTGGGTAAGCGCTCGGCGTAGCCATGCATGGCGGCCGCGAGCTTGGCGTAGGCATTGACGAGATTTGGCGGCCGTACGCTAAGCCGCTCGCCGCGCGGCGCGGGCGCTTGGTCTGTTGAGGTTTGATTGGCGGCGCCGCCGACGAGATTGGCGCCAAGCACCCAGGCGCAAGCGAAAGCGACGCACGCGAAAGCTGCGCCACCGAGAATTTTTTGCGGGCGCGCTTTGCCTGCCGAACGTTTGTGATCGTAGCCATCGGAAACAGAACGCAACACGCTACTGAACGTCATTTCCCCTCGAATCCGAAATAGCTTGCTTCCCCGGGCGTTCGACGGCCATGACCGTGGCCGCCGAGGCGGACAAGCGGATTCGGCGCGCCCCGACAAGACCGCGCCACGTGCCCGCAGAACCTGCGCAAAACATTAAGGCGGCTTTTAGTTAAATGCCGATTAAACGTCCGGCGGGGTCAATCCGGCGTAGCCGCGAGTTTCGGCCCGCCGATACTGATGACGACACGCGCCGCCATAATTCGCGTGGTTGTGGCGCCCGGCCGGCCGGACCATACTATCGCGATCGGCTTTCCGCCCCTGCGAGTTCCCGGCGATGACCGAATTGCACGATCACGACCATGCGGCCCACCCCGAGTCCGACGCCGAGCGGTGGAAACATGACGGTGTGCGTGTCATTCCCGGGGATCAACTCGATCCCAATGTGCCTTCAACTCCGGGCATGGACCGCAAGGCCGCGATCAATTTCGCCCGCGCCGGCGCCCAGAAGCTTTGGGCCGGAACAGTGACGATCAAACCGAACGCCAAGACTGGCGCGCACCATCACGGCCACCTCGAGAGCATTATTTATGTCGTTCGCGGCAAGGCGCGCATGCGCTGGGGCGAACATTTACAGTTCACGGCCGAAGCCAATCCCGGCGATTTCATCTTCATCCCGCCCTACGTGCCGCATCAGGAGATCAATGCCAGCACCGACGAAGTGTTGGAGTGCGTGCTGGTGCGCAGCGATGGCGAAGCGATCGCCATCAATCTCGACATCGAGCCGGTGGAGAAGCCGGAATTGGTCTTGTGGGTGGATCCGATCCACCGCGATCCGGCGGCGTGAGCCGCTCCGGGCCGTAGCGACCGCCGGCGGTGTGATTTTTGGTGCTCGATCGCCTCGGCTATGCAAAAACTTCAGCCTGCGCCCAAGCGCCGCCCCAATTCCGCTTATTGTTTGGACGCGCGGGGGGTGCGTTGCGCGTCAGGAGGGCTTTGTGAGGTTGAGGGCAGGGGCTGCCGCCTTTTCACTGGCTGTTTCGCTTTTGGCCGCTGCGCCAGGCCGTGCGCAATCGCCGGCGCCATCACCACCGCCATCTTCCGCGCCACCGACGGCTGCTACGCTGCCTTCACTGCCGCCGCCGCCGCTGCCCGGACCGGGCTTCATGCCGCCCTACGAAGTGACCAAGCTCGTGCGTTCGGCCGGCTTCGATCCGCTGGCGCCGCCGCTGCGCGAAGGCTCGACCTATGTGCTGCGCGCCACCGATTTCCGCGGCATCCTGATGCGCGTTGTGGTCGACGCGCATTCCGGCGCCTTCCGCGCCGTCAATCGGATCGTGTCCGGTCCGGGACCTTACGGTCCGATCGGCATGGCGCCACCGCCGCCCTACGGCATGCCGCCGCCCTACGACATGCCGCCGCCTTATGGCGCGCGGCAGGCTTACGGCCCGCCGGACGGTCCCGAAATGATGCCAGACGAAGAAGCGTTGGCGCCGCCGCCGCTGCCATTTCCGCCCCCGGCGATGCGACCGGGCGGCCACCCGTCTGCTTCGGTTCCACCGCTGCCGCGCCCGCGCCCCGCTGAACTCGCCGCGCGGGATACCAAAGCCGGCGTCAAGCCGGGCGAGACCCCTGCGGCCAATCCGGAGGCCGGTCCCGGCGCAACCGCTATCGCGCCCGCGCCTGTCGCGCAGAAAAAGCCGCAGCCTCCACCGATCAACGAGTAGAACGCGCAACGGTCATTGCGCGATGGCGGCGTTGCCGAGCGCCGGATTGCTTCGCCGCGCTCGCGATGACAATCTCTGCCCGGAATGAGGTGCGTCGGTCCAAGTTCGCAGTTGAGGCGGACGGGGCCCCGGGGAGAGGAAACAACATGGCGGCGGATGCAGTCACGGTGGCGGCGCGTCTCGACCGCCTGCCGCCCTCGCGACACGTACGTTATTTGGTCACGCTGTTGTCGCTCGGCGGCTGGTTCGAATTCTACGATCTCTTTTTTACGGCCTATGTTGCGATCGGGCTGTTCAACGAAGGCATATTCAAGCCGACGACAAAAGGCCTGTTCGACCTGCACGGCTTTGCGAGTTTTGTCGCCGCGCTCTTCGCGGGCCTGTTCATTGGCACGCTCGTCTTTAGCTGGGTGTCGGACCGCTTCGGCCGTCGCTCCATCCTGGCCTTCTCGCTGCTGTGGTATTCCGTCGGCGTCGCGATCATGGCGTTCCAGCGTACGCCGGAGACGATTGATCTGTGGCGGTTCATTGCCAGCATCGGGCTTGGCGTCGAACTGGTGAACGTCGATGCCTATTTGTCGGAGCTCGTGCCAAGGACGCAACGCGGGCCGGCATTCGCCTACCTATACTCCATCGTGTTCACCGCCGTGCCCGCGGTTGCGTTTCTCGCCTGGCGGCTCGTGCCGCTGACCGTGTTCGGCCTCGAAGGCTGGCGCATCGTCGTTCTCATTGGTTCGATCGGCGCGGTCGCAATCTGGTGGATCCGCCGCAACCTTCCCGAATCGCCGCGCTGGCTGGCGCAGCATGGCCGCGTCGCCGAAGCTGAAAAAATCCTCGATGAAATGGAGCGCCGCGTCGTCGCCGAGACCGGGCGCGAACTGCCGCGGCCGGAAGTCCTGGCGCACGAAGGGGAGAGCAAGCCCGGCGCCTGGAGTGAAATATGGAATGCCGATTATCGCGGCCGCACTATCATGCTGGTGATCTTCCAACTGTTCCAGACCATCGGTTATTACGGCTTTTCCAGCTGGGTGCCGGCGCTGCTGATCTCGCAGGGCGTCGGCGCCACCAGATCGCTCGCTTACACCTTCGTCATCGCCATTGCGGCGCCGATCGGCCCGCTGGTCGGGATAGTCTTCGCCGACCGCTTCGAGCGCAAATGGCAGATCGCATGGTCGGCGATGGGCATCGCCGTGTTCGGTGTTCTGTTCGCCCGGCAATCGGGCGCCGTCGGCATCATCGTGTTCGGCGTCTTGATCACGCTATGCAATAATTGGATGGCGTTCTCGTTCCACGCCTATCAGGCCGAGCTTTATCCGACCCGCATCCGCGCCCAAGCGGTTGGCTTCGTCTATTCCTGGAGCCGGTTTTCCGCGATCTTCTCGGGTTTCTTCATCGCCTTCTTCCTCGGCAATTACGGCACTACCGGCGTGTTCGGCTTCATCGCCGGCGCCATGGTGGTGGTGTTCATCGTCATCGGCTTTTTCGGTCCGGCCGTCACGCAACGCCGCCTCGAAGCCATCGCCGCTTGAAGACTGACATGCGGATGCCGCGCCATTTGAGACTTATCGAAGTGCCGATGGCGGCATAAGAGGCGAAACGGCGCGGAAAACAAAAAAGCGCCCAGGCAAGGCCGGGGCGCTGGATACGCAACTCACACAACGCTACGCTTACGCAGCCTGTTTCTGCTCGACGGTCTTTTGCTCGACTGTCGTGCCGTTGCCGATGGGGATTTGCCGGGGTTTCTTCGCCTCGGGAATCTCACGCACCAAGTCAACGTGCAGCAGACCGTTCTCGAGCTTGGCGCCCTTGACCTGGACGAAATCGGCAAGCTGGAACACGCGCTCGAAAGTACGCGCCGCGATGCCCTGATAAAGCACGTCGCCGCGTTTCACTTCCTCCTTGGCGTTTTTCTCGCCGCGGATGGTCAAGGTATTTTCCTTGGCTACGACCGAAAGCTCAGGCTCGGCAAAGCCCGCTACCGCGACCGTGACGCGATACTCGTTGTCTCCGGTCCGCTCGATGTTGTAGGGCGGGTAACCCGGAGCCGAGCCATCGGCGCCTTGGTCAAGTAGCGAGAACAGCCGGTCGAAACCGACAGTGGAACGATAAAGGGGTGCAAGATCGAAAGTTCGCATGGCATATCCTCCTTCTGAAGCGACATGCGGGGACCCGCCCTGGTGGGCCAGGTCTATGGACGATACGCAGCCCTGGTGGGGCCTGCGCAGTGGTAATTTGGGGATGCTGCGTTGTCCCTGCAAGGGGTCTTAAACCCCTGGTAAACAAGGGCTTATGAAGCTTATCTCGATCCCCGCCAATCCGGTTCCCGACCAGGTGGTCACCGGCATGCTCAAGACGCCGGACGGCGTCTCGCTGCGGTTTGCACGCTTTGCGCCGCCTGCCGGCCGGCGCGGCACGGTGTGCATTCTTCCCGGCCGCACCGAATGGATCGAAAAATATTTCGAGACCGTGCGTGACTTGCGCAGCCGGGGTTTCGCCGTCGCCATCCTCGATTGGCGCGGGCAGGGCCTGTCTGACCGCGCGCTCAGCGACCGCCACAAGGGCCACGTCGGCAGCTTTGCCGAATTCGACATCGACCTTGAGACATTCATGCGCGAGGTGGTGCTGCCGGATTGTCCGCCGCCGATTTTCGCGCTCGCCCATTCCATGGGCTCGACCGTGCTCATTCGCGCCGTGCATCGCGGCCAGCGCTGGTTCGACCGCATCGTTCTCTCCGCGCCGATGCTGGGCATAGCCTTTCTCAGCTCGATGACTGTTGCCGGCACGGCGTTGCGCGTCATGCGCTTGGCCGGCTTCGGCAGGATGTATGTTCCGGGCCGCTTTCCCGGCGTGCTCGATCTGCGACCGTTTGCCGGCAATATCTTGACCACGGATCCGGTGCGCTTTGCCCGCAATGCCGCGATTTTGGAAGCGGAGCCGGCGCTCGGCCTCGGCGGCCCCACGGTCGCCTGGTGCGACGCCGCGTTCCGCGCCATGGGCGCCATCGCCGAGCCGAGTTATCCGGCGCGCATCCGCCAGCCGATTTTGATCGTAGCGGCAGGGCGCGATGCCATCGCGTCAAATCCGGCGATCGAGAATTTCGCCACGCTCCTTCGCGCCGGTTCACATCTCGTCGTCAACGGCGCTCAGCATGAGTTGCTCATGGAGCAGGATCGCTACCGCACCCAGTTCTGGGCGGCGTTCGACGCCTTTGTTCCCGGCACACCGCTCTATTAAGTTTCGCCGGCAACGACGAATAAGTCAGCCGTTCAGCACGTCCATCGCCTGAGCGTGGATGCGTTTGTCGCCGGCGGCGATGATCTTTCCGCCCTCGTGCGGCCGGCCGTCGTCCCATGTCGTGACGATGCCGCCCGCGCCTTCGATGATCGGAATAAGCGGCAGGATGTCGTAGGGTTTGAGTTCGGTCTCGATTACGAGATCGACTTGGCCCGCGGCGAGCATGCAGTAGGCGTAGCAGTCGCCGCCGTAGCGCGACAGCCGCACCGTTTGCTCGACCCGCCCGAAGGCGCGCCGGTCAGCTTCGCGCATCAACAGCGGACTGGTGGTTAGCAGCACCGCGTCCCCCAACCGCGCGCAGCCGCGCGTTCGTAATACCCGATCGCCGACCGGCCCGCGGTAGCTTGCGGCAGTGCCGTCGCCGGAAAAATGCTCCTGCGTGAACGGCTGGTGCATCATGCCGTAGATCGGTTCGCCGCGGCGCGTGAGCGCGATCAGAGTGCCCCAGGCCGGCAGGCCGCAGATGAACGATTTGGTGCCGTCGATCGGATCGAGCACCCAGACATATTCGGCATCGGGGCGTTCGACGCCGAACTCCTCGCCCATGATGCCGTGCTCGGGAAAGGTCTTCTTGATCAGCGCACGCATGGCGGTTTCGGCGGCGCGGTCGGCGGCGGTCACGGGATCGAAACCGCCGGAAGGGCTCTTGTTGTCGATCCCGAGCGCGGTGCGGAAAAACGGCCTGATGGTCTCGCCCGATACAGCGGCAAGCTCATCAACGAACGCTGCGAAGTCGATGGCCGTCATGTGTCCGCTCTGCCGCCGTTTCGACTATCGGACTTGGTGCACAACGGCAATTGACGCCGGAGTGTTGCCAATTGGACACGCCGGCCCGGGAAATTCCTTTTGGACTGTGAAACGGACGGGCGGAAGCGCCCGAATGCCCTCATTTTACGCAACCGCACACGCTGCCCGACTTTGTGGCGAAGTCTTTGACGCCGCACTTTTTTTAAGCTTTCCCAACCGGCGGCCGCGGCCCTCTATGTCCTGTGGAAGACCTGCTCTGCACAAAATGCAGGAAATACCGGGGAAAATGCGGGCGTGCCGGGTTTGCAGGACTTGCGTTTTGTGCGTCGCGGTGTATGTTGTTGCAGTGCGGTAGCGAGAGGTTCTTCTCACGTTACCGTCGCCCTCCTTGGGCGTTTCCTCCCTAGACTTGGGCCGCTCCCGCAAGGTGAGCGGCCCTTTTTCTTTTCTGCGCCGGTTCGCGCCGTGATTGTGAACAGGCCAGGATAAAACTTCAGGTTACTCAGCTGCCGCGCGGTACGGGCGCAGTTCTTCAAGCGGGATGGCGTTGAGGCGATCAGCCAACACCTCGAATTCGCCGGCGAGCGCCTGGAACGTCGGCGCCGGCTGGTAGCGCCGCTCATCCATGTAGAGCGCGCGGTTGATCTCAAGCTGGATGGCGTGCAGGCCATTGGTCGGATTGCCGTAATGCTCGGTGATGAAGCCGCCCGCGTACGGCTTGTTGCGGCTCACGACGTAGCCGAAACCGCGCATGGTGGTTTCGATCGTCTCGGCGATAATGGCGACGCAGCTGGTGCCGTAACGGTCGCCGAGTACGAGGTCGGCGCGCGGCCGGTCATCCTTGGCTCCGGTCGCCGACGGCATGGAATGGCAGTCGATCAGAACCGCGGCGCCGAAATCGCGGTGCAGGCGCATGAACAGGCGCCGCAATGTGCGATGGTAGGGCTTGTAAAGCGCGTCGATCCGCTTGAGCGCATCGGCGACCGAAATGCGTTGATCGTAGATTTCCTGAGCGTCGCCGACCACCCGGGCCACGGTGCCAAGCCCGCCAGCCACCCGCATCGAACGGGTGTTGGCGAATGACGGCAGCCGGCCGTCGAACATGCGCGGATCGAGCTCGTAAGGCTCGCGGTTGACGTCGACATAGCAGCGCGGGAAATGCGCCCGCATCAGGGGATGGCCGCGCCGCACGACGCCAGCGATCAAATCGTCGACGAACGAGTCCTCGGAACGGCGCAAGGTCGTTAGATCGAGTCGCGAAGCCAGCAGGAACTCGCGCGGGTAGACGCGCCCACTGTGCGGCGAGTTGAACAGGAGCGGCCCACGGCATTGCTCCGGCTCAAGCGCCTCGAACGGGGGATCGAGCTCGTTGTCCTGGACGTCCCACATGGCGCTTGACGCCTTCCGGTGAGGCTTAATGAACGGCCACTCGATTCCCTAGCGTGCGCCAACCGCCGTTGTCCAGCCGTGATGCGGCCAACGGGCGCAACCTTCACCTCATGTTTACCCGCCATCCGGCTTATGGAAAGAAGGGGGCCGGCTTTGCGGCCGGGTCGAGTTGCCAATGCCTAAAATCCTGCTTGCGGAAGACGACATCGATATGCGGCGTTTCCTGGTCAAGGCGCTGCAGAATGCCGGCTATGAAGTGATGTCCTACGACAACGGTCTCGCCGCCTACCAGCGCCTGCGCGAGGAGCCGTTCGAACTCCTCCTCACCGATATCGTCATGCCGGAGATGGACGGCATCGAACTCGCGCGCCGGGCGGCCGAACTCGACCCCGACATCAAGATCATGTTCATCACCGGCTTCGCCGCGGTCGCGCTCAATTCCGATTCGAGCGCACCCAAGCACGCCAAAGTGCTGTCCAAGCCGATTCACCTGCGCGAGCTCGTCAACGAAGTGCAAAAATTGCTCGCGGCTTAATCGGCCGGATTTCGTTTCCTCCTGATCGATTGCTCAACGGCTGTCGCTTGGTCCGATCCGGGCTACAATCGCGCCTGCAGGAGGAGACCCCATGAAAACCGAAACCATCGCGTACGCCATGGGCGGCGGCCTGACCGGCGAAGGCACGCTGGTCTACGACGAAACAATTTCGCGTAAACGACCGGCCGTGCTGATGGCGCCGAATTGGATGGGCGTGACCGATCAAGCGATCGAGCGCGCTAAATTGGTGGCGGGCGATCGTTACGTCGTGTTCGTCGCCGACATGTACGGCCAGGGCAGACGCCCCGCCGACTTCGCCGAGGCCGCGGCCTTGGCTAATCCGCTGCGCGAGGACGCCACCGAGCAGCGCCGCCGGGTGCGCGCGGCCTACGACGCCCTGATCGCCCAAGCGTCGCGCCGCAATCTGATCGACGACCGCCGTGCCGCGGTCGGCTTTTGCTTCGGCGGCGGCAACGTGCTCGAGCTGGCGCGCGACGGCGCCGATCTCGCCGCCGCGGTTTCAATTCATGGCGATCTGAAAACCGCGGCACCGGCGAAGCCCGGCGCGGTCAAAGCGGCGCTCCTGGTTACGCACGGCGCAGCTGACGTGGTGGCGCCGAAGGCGGATCGCGACGGCTTCGAGCACGAAATGGATGCAGCCGGCGCCACTTGGCATATGATGTTGTTTTCCGGCGTACTGCACGCCTACACCGACCCGGATGCCAATCATCCCCCGGTCTCGGCCTGGCACGAGCCCGCGACCCGCTACACTTATGCGTTGACGCAGCGGTTCCTGACCGACGCTTTTGCCGGCGCATTGTAGCGGCAGCGACCGGGGACGACGCCTTATCCGGAAAGCGGTCCATGCGCCTCGGGGTCGCAGCTTCGAGGCCGGCACGCGCGGGCTTTCACAGCCCGATATAGCGATGCACGGTCTTGGCCTGCTGTTCCATTTCAGCCGAACTGCCCGACCAGACGGTGCGGCCTTTTTCGAGGATGTAGTGGCGATCAGCGAGCCGCTGCAGCACCTCCAGATCCCTGTCGACGACGAGGATGGAATGTCCGCGCGATTTCAGCAGCGTGATGCAATTCCATATTTCGCCGCGGATCGCCGGCGCCAAACCTTCGGTTGCCTCGTCGAGAATAATAAGCCGCGGATTGGTCATCAACGCGCGGCCGACTGCCAGCATTTGTTGCTCGCCGCCGGAAAGCGTGCGGCCGAACTGGGTACGCCGTTCCTTGAGGCGCGGGAACAGCCGGTAGATCTCGTTTAGCGTCCACACCTCGCTGCTGCCGAGCCGGTTGGCCGCCGTGGCGATCAGGTTCTCTTCCACCGTCAGCGTCGGAAAGATTTGTCGTCCTTCCGGCACCAGCCCGATGCCGCGGCGCGCGATCGCTTCCGGCGTGCAGGCGCCAAGGGGCTTGTCGTCGAACTCGATCGTACCCCAACGCCGCGGCACGAGGCCCATGATCGACCGGATGGTGGTGGTTTTGCCCATGCCATTGCGGCCAAGAAGCGTCACCAGTTCGCCGGGTCCGACGCTGAGCCGGACGTCGAACAGCGCTTGCCCGCGTCCGTAGCTCGCCTGAAGGCCTTCCACCCGCAGCACTAGCTGTTTGCCTCGCCAAAGTAGGCCGCCTGGGCGGCTTTATCGTTGCGGATCTCGTCCCCGGTGCCGGTCGCCACGCATCGGCCGTTCGCCAGCACCGAAATGCGGTCGGCGAGAGCGAAGACGGCATCCATGTCGTGCTCGACGAGCAAGATCGTTGCCGTTCCCTTGAGGCTGCGGAGCAAGGCGACGGTCGAGGCGCATTCGGCCGTGCCCAGGCCCGCCATCGGCTCATCGAGCAAAAGAAGCCGCGGTTTGGTCGCCAGCGCGATGGCCAATTCAAGTTGCTTTTGCTCGCCGTGCGACATTTCGCTGACCGCAACCTCGGCCCGGTCGCCGTCGAGCCCGGCGCGCGCCAGTGCCGCGAGCGCCGCTTCACGCAGCCTCGGCTCGGCGCGCGCATTCGACCAAAACCGAAAACAGTGGCCGCGGCCGGCTTGCACGGCGAGCGCCACATTGTCGAGCGCCGTATAATCGCGCAGCAGTTCGGTGATCTGGAACGATCGTGCGAGCCCGATGTGGACGCGCTGCGCCGTGGTGAGCGCGCCGATGTTGTGGCCGGCGAACACGATAGCGCCGTCATCCGGCCTGAGTTCGCCAAAAAGCTGGGAAATCAGCGTCGTCTTGCCGGCGCCGTTCGGACCGATCACCGCGTGCAATTCACCGGGGGCCACGTCGAGCGACAAGCCGTCGTTGGCGGCAAGGCTGCCGAAGCGCTTGATCAGATTGTCGATGCGCAACAGCGGTTCAGGCATTGGAGCCGCTTCCATTGCGCAGCAGCGACAGCACGCCATGCCTGGTGAAGAGCGCGATGACAATGAGGAAGGCGCCGAGCAGAACCTGCCAGTGCTCGGTCCAGCCGGTCAACACGGTTTCGAGACCGATCAGGATGGCGGCGCCGATCAGCGGCCCAAATAGCGTCGCCCCGCCGCCGAGGATGACCATGATCATCAGTTCGCCCGAATGCGACCAGTTCAACAGGTCCGGACTGACGAACTTCGCGAAGTTCGCCATCAGCGCGCCGGCCAGTCCGGCGCCGGCGCCGGCGATGACGAAGGCGGCAAGCTTGTAGCGGTAGGTCGGGATGCCGATCGCCGCGAGCCGGCGCTCGTTCTGGCGGATGCCGCCGAGCAGGAGGCCGAACCACGATCCGGCCAGCCGCCAAAACAGGAAAAAGTATACGGCCGCGGTCACGACACAGACAAAATAGAACGTGGTGTCGTCGGCCATGTTGAGATTGAACAAGACGTTGCGGTGACGCACGATCAAGCCGTCGTCGCCGCCGTAATATTTGAGAGAAACAAACAGGAAGAACACCATCTGCGCGAAAGCGAGCGTGATCATGATGAATTGCAGGCCGGCGGTGCGCAGCGAAAGGGCGCCGAGCACCAGCGCGAATAGCGCGCTGGTCGCCACCGCGACCGGCAGCGTGACGAGAAATTGGTTGCTGCCGGGAATAAAGCCGAGAAACGGCTCGGACTCCCTGAAATGAAAATACATGATGCCGACGGCGTAGGCGCCGACGCCGAAATAGGCGGCGTGGCCGAAGCTGATCAAGCCGCCGTAGCCGAGAATGAGATTAAGACTGGCGGCGGCGATCCCGTAGATGACGATGCGGGTAGCGAGCGAAATCAACGCCGGATCGCCGATTTTATTCGCCGCCCAGGGCAACAGCAGCGCGCCGAGCGCGAGCGCGACGAAGCCGGCGATGCGCCAGACAAGGCGCCAAGAAATGCGCCGCTCCGCCAATTCGCCGGCGTCGCGCCGCTCAGCCTGGAGCACGAACCAATCCTTGTGGCCGGATCAGCAGAACCAACGCCATGACCAGATAGATGCCCATCGAGGAAAGCCCCGAGCCCAAGGCATCCGCCTCCGAGGCGTTCATCATGCGGTGTAGCAGCATCGGCAGAAACGCGTGCAGCAGCGTGTCGGTGATTCCGACCAACATGGCGCCGGCGAAAGCACCGCGGACCGAACCGACGCCGCCGATGACGACGACGACAAAGGTAAGAATGAGGATTTGCTCCCCCATGCCGACCTCGACCGCAAGCAAGGGGGCGGCTAACAGGCCGCCCAGGCCGGCCAGGAGCGCACCGAATCCGAACACGAACGTGTACAGAAGCCGAATATTCACGCCGAGCGCGCGCACCATCTCGCGGTGCGTGGCGCCGGCGCGGACCAGCATGCCGATGCGGGTGTGGTTGATAAGCAACGACATCGCAAGCGCGACCAGGAGGCCGGCAGCAATGATGAGCAGCCGATAGGCCGGATAAGGCACGCCGGGAATAATCTCTACCGAGCCGGACAAAAGCTGCGGCATCGGCAAGTAAAGCGGCTGCCGGCCGAAAAGTATGACCACCCCCTCATTGACCAGCAAAATGACGCCGAACGTCGCCAGCACCTGCTGAACATAGTCGCGCGCATAAAGGCGGCGGACGACGACATATTCGATGATCAGGCCGGCAACGCCGGCAGCCGCGAGACCGGCGAGCGCGGCGAGGACGAACGATCCGGTGCGCTCTCCGGTGAGCGCCGCCGCATAAGCGCCGATCATGTAGAACGAGCCATGCGCCAGATTGATGATGCGCATGACGCCGAACACTAGCGTCAGTCCGGCCGCCAGAAGAAAGAGCATCACGCCGAACTGGACGCCGTTGAGAATTTGCTCGAGCGCGAGCGTCATGGCCTTGCCGTGATGTCGGACGCTGCCGCCCGGCGCTTAGAGCTTGCACTCCTTGGCGTAGGCGTCGCCGTGATTCGACATGATCTTGCCGATGGTCTTGATGAACGGCTTGCCGTCGGCGCCTTTTTCCACGCGCAATGCATACCAGTCCTGGATCGGGTGCTGGTTGTTGCCGAACTTGAACGCGCCGCGAACGGAATGAAAATCGGCCTTCAACATGGCGGTGCGGAAAGCGTCGGTGCTGCTAAGATCGCCGTTGACGCCTTTGAGAGCTGCGCCGATGGCATTGGCGGCATCGTAGCCTTGGCTGGCGTAATATGTCGGGACGCTGTCGGCGCCGTATTTCTTTTTCCACGCAGCCATGAACTCGTGGTTGGCCGGATTATCGAAATCCGAGTTCCAGTGCGAGCTGACATTCGTGCCGATGGCGGCGTCGCCGATCGCTTTGAGGGTGACCACATCCATTGACGGTGCGGCCACCACCATGGGAATTTTGCCAAGTAGCCCCGCCTGCTGATATTGGCGCATGAAGGCGATGCCCAAACCGCCCGGATGAAATTGGAATACGACGTCCGGCGCCGCGGCGCGGATCTGCGCCATCTCCGGCGCGTAATCCGTTTGATCGAGGCGCGTATAGACCTCGCCGACGATCTCGCCCTTGAAGTAGCGCTTGAAGCCGGCGAGGGCATCCTTTCCGGCTTGATAGTTCGGGGCGAGAATGAACGCCCTTTTGTAACCCAGGTTGGTGGCGTTCTGGCCCGCGCTCTCGTGCAGTGAATCGTTCTGCCAGGACACGACGTAATAATTTTTGTTGCAATCCTTGCCGGAAAAATTCGACGGCGCCGCATTCGGGCTGACATAGATCGCGCCGGCATCGAGGATGTCGGGGACGGTCGCCAGCGCGATATTGGAGAAAACGATCCCGGTGAAGAGCTTGATCTTCTCGTTCTTGAGGAAGTTGTCGGCGATCTGCTTGCCCTGTCCCGGCTTGAAGCCATCGTCCTCGACCAGGACCTGAACCGGAACGCCGCCGAGCTTTCCATTGCCCATTTCGACGGCGAGCTCAAAGCCGTTGCGGATATCGGATCCGATATAACCGCCGGGCCCGCTTAAGGTCGTAATGAACCCGATCTTGACCGGGGTTTGTGCATGCACCGCAGACGCAGTCAAAACCGCAAGCGCGGCTGCCGACAGCAAAGACCGGATTCCCATCCTGTTTCCTTTTCCGCTTTCCCGGTATTTTGAGGCGCGATGGTAGCTTTGATTGGAAAAGATGGGTAGCGATTCCTTCGCGCCGTTCGCTCGGCGAAACGTCGCGGTCAAAGGCGCAATCGTGCGTCGGATGCGCTCCGGCGTTATTCGACCGCGGCGGCGGCTGAGGATGCCGTCAGGCGACTTTGCGTTTCTCATGCGGCGTGTGTTGGCGATGCGCCGCTTCGTGGCCGCCGTGGAAGTTGCGGGCGATGATGCGGGTGGCTTTGGCGTCAGGCTTGCCTGCCGCGACCGCGCGGCGCGGCGACTTTTTTCCGGCTTTGGCCGTCGCGTGCTCCGACTTTGCCGCGACTTTGACCGCAGCCTTGGCCTTGATCGTAGCCTTGACTGCAACCTTGTCCGTAGCTTTGGCCGGGGGCTCTTGCTCCGATAGCTGCGCTTGAGGCGCCTGCTCGGACTGTTGCGGGGAGCGCAGCTGCGCCTGTTCCAGATCGGCGAAAGCCGGCATGTCGCGGCACGGCAGCGGCCGTACGAAGGTAAGTTTGGAATCGTCCATCGGTGCTTTCCGCCAGGCTTCGACCGAACGGCCGGTGACGCGCAGCACATAATTCCGCGTTTGCTGCGGCAGCGCGCGATGGTGGTCGAGCCATTCGCCGACGCGCCGGGCGCCGGCATTATAGGCGGCGGCCACGAAGCCGAGATTGCCGAAATGCTCACGCAATGTATGCAGAAACCGCGCCGACGCCGGAATCGCCTGCTGCGGATCGAACGGATCGCCGAGGCCGACTTCGACCGCGACCTCGGGCATGAATTGGGCGATGCCCAAAGCGCCGACCGAGCTCACGGCGTCGTGCTGCAGATGGCTCTCCTGCCAAATCAGATTGGCAAAGAACGCAACCGGCAGGCCGTTGTCCTGCGCCGACGTCATCAGCGCGTTGCACAGGTTGCCGAGCGAATCGGTGACGTCGGCGCCGGCGTCCGCGTCACTGCTCGACGGTGCGAGCGCCGGCGCCTGATCGAGCGTCTCCTCGTCCTGATCGTGCGCCGCATCGGCGCTCTCCAGGGGCGGTACGACGACGACGAAGCCGCGGTCGGATTTGCCGATCGGCGCCGCCAACTCGAACGACCGCGCCGGATTTGCGCTGATATCCGGCAACGCCTCCGGATATTTCGTTTCAGGGGCGGCGCCCTGGAGCCCCACCAATAAGATCGCCAACGCCAAGATTGGTCGCATCCCCGCTTCCCCACGCAGCCGCGCGATCGCGGCGTCTTGCGACGCCGCGGCGCAGATTGAATGAGAGATTTCCCCTCGACTGGCACTGCTGATGGCGCCTCAAGCGGGCGCTTTTTTGGAAAGATTGGGAGCGCGATAAGGCCGTTCAGGGCGATTGCCGAGCCAAGATGTGGCGCGGCTGTGTTTTTGAAACTTCCGCGCGAAAAGTTCCGTTACGCGCACGACCGGCTCGCCTGCCGCAAGCGTCTTGCGAGGGGCCCGTGAAAAGCGGATATTAGTTGCATTCGAGACCAATACTTCGGAGCCGTGCCTGCGCTGGAGTTGCTTCCCAGGTTCGCGCTTGGAAGGTTCGCACTTCGGAGGTCTGCATGGCGCAACACGGCGCAAACATCGAAACCAAAAAAACCGAAGCAAAAAAAGCCGAAATCAAAAAAACCGAGACCAAAAAAACCGAAACCAAGACGCATGGGGCGGAAGTAAAGCCCACGCAGGGCGCGCGGGCTTTCGAATACCAGCCTGGTTTCGGCAATCATTTCGTTTCTGAGGCGGTGCCCGGCGCTTTGCCGGTCGGCCGCAACTCGCCGCAGCGGCCACCGCTCGGCCTTTATGCCGAGCAGATCTCGGGAACTTCGTTCACCACCGCGCGCGCTGAAAATCGCCGGACCTGGACCTACCGCATCCAGCCCTCCGTCGTGCACCGGCCATACGCGCGCATCGACAACGGACTGATCCGCAGTGCGCCGTTCAACGAAATCGATGCCACGCCGACTCAGTTGCGCTGGTCGCCGTTTCCGATCCCGAACGAGCTGACGGATTTCGTCGAAGGCATGGTGACGGTCGGCGGCAACGGCGACGTCGCCGCCCAGATCGGCATGGCGATCCACATCTATGCCGCCAATCGCTCGATGACCGACCGCTGCTTCTACAACGCCGACGGCGAAATGCTGATTGTGCCGCAACAGGGCCGGGCGCGCTTCGTCACCGAGCTTGGCATTATCGAAGCCGCGTCCGGCGAGATCGTCGTTATCCCGCGCGGGCTGCGGTTTCGCGTCGAGCTGCCGGATGGGCCGTCGCGCGGCTACGTCTGCGAGAATTACGGCGCCATGCTGCGGCTGCCCGAGCTTGGCCCGCTCGGATCAAACGGGCTTGCCAACGCGCGCGATTTTCTCGCGCCGGTCGCAGCCTATGAGGACGTGACGGCGGCGTTCAGCCTGGTCGCCAAATTCCAGGGCAATCTGTGGGCGGCTGAGATGAGCCATTCGCCGCTCAACGTCGTCGCCTGGCACGGCAATTTCGCGCCCTACAAATACGATTTGGCGCGCTTCAACGTCATGGGGACGGTCAGTTTCGACCATCCCGACCCGTCGATCTTTTCGGTGCTCACGGCGCCTTCGGACCTGGCCGGCGCGGCCAATATCGATTTCGTTATTTTTCCGCCGCGCTGGCTCGTCGGCGAGGATACGTTCCGGCCGCCGTGGTATCACCGCAACGTCATGACCGAATTCATGGGCCTTCTGCACGGCGCCTACGACGCCAAGGCCGAAGGCTTCTTGCCCGGGGGCGCCAGCTTGCACAATTGCATGACCGCGCACGGTCCCGACGCCGAAACCTGGGAGCGCGCATCCGCGGCGCAACTCAAGCCCCACAAGATCGAAGATACGATGGCGTTTATGTTCGAAAGCCGCTTCGCTATGCGGCTTACCCGTTACGCCGTCGAAGCGTCCGAGCTGCAGCACGATTATTTCGAAGGCTGGCAGGGTCTGGATAAGCATTTCAAAGACCGCTAGGGAACTTGCTCGTTCAGTTGGACAAGCAGGCGCTGGGGATATGAGCAGATTGCCGACTTTGTTTATTCCGCATGGCGGCGGGCCGTGTTTCTTTATGGACTGGGACCCGCCAGATACGTGGGAACGCATGGCGGCGTATTTGCGCCGCATGCCGCAGGAGGTGGAATCGCGTCCCAAGGCGCTCTTGGTGGTTTCGGGCCATTGGGAAGAGGACGTCGCCACCATCCAGAACAATCCGGCGCCGCCACTGCTCTATGATTACCAGGGCTTCCCGCCCAGCACATACGACATCAAGTTTCCGGCTCTCGGCGCGCCGGAGATCTCGGCGCGCGTCGCGGAGCTTCTCAGTGCCGCCGGCATTGCGCACAAATTTGACGGCAAGCGCGGCTTCGATCACGGCGTGTTCATTCCGCTGAAGGTGGCCTACCCAAACGCTGATATCCCCATCGTGCAGCTTTCGCTGCTCGCGAGTATGGACCCGGCGGAGCACATACGGATCGGCGCGGCTTTGGCGCCGTTGCGCGATGAGGGCGTGCTGATTGTCGGCACCGGGATGACCTATCACAACATGCGCACGCTGATGGCGAGCATGCGTGGCGGGGGCAATGGCCGTGGACCCGACCCCGGTTCGCAGCGTTTTGACGACTGGCTGGAAGACGTTTTGACGAAGACGGCGCCGCAGGCGCGCCTCGCCGCAATGTCGGCGTGGGATCGGGCGCCATCCGCCCGGGATGCGCACCCGCGCGAAGAACATCTTATGCCGCTTCATGTCGTTGTTGGCGCCGCCGGCGAGGACGCCGGACGACGGACGCTGAAAGACGTCGTCATGGGAGCGGTGGAATCGGCGTTCAGGTTTGGCTAAAGCATTTCGAGCAAACAATGCCGTCGCCTGTCGGCCTCGACGGCGGCCTTGGTTTTGGCCGGTGTCCGCACAAAAGGCAGGAACGAGTGGGCAAGCCGGAAGACGATATTGCCGCTTACTTCGACCGTTCGCTCGCCGTGCTGCAAAGCGCGGCGAAAGACCGCGCGCTTTTGGCTCTGATCGCGGCGATTGCGCAGGCGATCGAGGTGTCGCTGCGCGCTGGCGGCAAGCTGTTGATTGCCGGCAACGGCGGCAGCGCCGCCGATGCTCAGCATTTGGCGGCGGAATTTCTGTCGCGTTTTTTGGTCGAGCGCCAGCCGCTGCCCGCGGTGGCGCTGACGACCGATACCTCGGTGCTCACGGCGATCGGCAACGATTACGGCTTCGAGCACGTGTTCGAACGCCAGCTGCGCGGCTTGGGACGTGCCGGCGATGTGTTTCTCGCGATTTCGACGTCGGGGCGCTCGGCGAACGTTCTTCGCGCGCTCGAGGCCGCGCGCGAAATGAATCTCGTGACGGTTGGCTTTTCCAGCGCCGCGGAAACCGAGATGCGCGGCCTGTGCCGCTATTTTCTCGCCGTGCCGTCGAAGGAAACCGCGATCGTTCAGCAGGTTCATTTGGTCGCCGGACACGCGATCTGCGCGCTGGTGGAAGGCGCGCTGCACAAGGATCGGTAGCCCGAAACCGGCGAGGCCTGGGGGCGTCCGGGCCTTCGGGCGATGTGCGCCGTCCGCCATGAGCTGCAGTGTATGGACTGGGGTGGCGCGGCGGCCGAAACATCGGTATTGAAAGAGCGGGAAATATTTCAGCGGCGTGATGAAAAATGCTCGGACTGAAAGTTAGCCCGCGCATCGCGCTCGTCATTGTGCATGACCTCGCAATGACGGTCGCGGCTATCATCGCGAGCTTCTACATACGCTTCGAAGCAGCCGGTGTCGCCGAGCGCTGGGATACCCTCGTGCTGTTTCTGCCCGGCTTTGTCATCTATGCCGGGCTGATCTACTACCTCTTTCATCTTTACGAATCGAAGTGGCGGTTTGCGTCGCTGCCCGACTTGATAAACATCGTGCGGGCGGCGAGCGTACTCGCCGTTTCGCTGCTGGCGCTCGATTACGTGCTTGTGGCGCCCAATGTGCTCGGGCAGTTTTTCTTCGGCAAGATCACGATCCTGCTGTATTGGATCCTGCAGATCGTGTTCTTGAGCGCGGCGCGGATGGCGTATCGTTATTTTCGCTACACGCGCACCCGGCATCACGCGCGCTCCCCGGACTCGACTCCGGCGCTGGTGCTCGGCCGCGCCGCCGATGCCGAGATGCTGTTGCGTGCGATCGAGAGCGGCGCCGTCACTAAAACCTGGCCGGCCGGTATCCTCTCGCCGTCCGCCGCCGATCAGGGCCAAAGCATTCGCGGCATTCCCGTCCTCGGCGGCTTCGACGACCTCGACGGCGTGGTCAGCGACCTCGCGCAGCGCGGCACCACGATCGCCCGCGTGATTTTTACGGCGTCCGCGTTCGAGCCCGAGGCCAAGCCCGAGGCGACGCTGATGCAGGCGCGCCGGCTCGGCCTCGCCGTGAGCCGGCTGCCGTCGCTTGCCGACGGCGGCGAGATGCCAAGGCTCGCGCCGGTCAATGTCGAGGATTTGCTGCTGCGGCCGAGCGTCAAGATCGACTATGGGCGGCTGGAGCAATTCCTCAAGGGGCGGTCCATCGTCGTCACCGGCGGCGGCGGCTCGATCGGCGCGGAAATTTGCGACCGCGTGATCGCCTTCGGTGCTGCGCGGCTCCTGATCATCGAAAACTCCGAACCGGCGCTGCACGCGGTGCTTGAGGCGCTCGCCACCAAAAAGTCCGCGGCGGCAGTCACCGGGCGCATCGCCGATGTGCGCGACCGCGCGCGACTGACCCGGCTCATGGCCGAATTCCGGCCCGACATCGTGTTTCACGCCGCGGCGCTCAAGCACGTGCCGCTGCTCGAGCAGAACTGGGAAGAGGGGATCAAGACCAACGTCTTCGGCTCGGTCAACGTCGCCGATGCGGCGGCGGCGGCGGGCGCTTCGGCAATGGTGATGATCTCGACCGACAAGGCGATCGAGCCGGTTTCGGTGCTGGGTGCGACCAAGCGTTTCGCGGAGATGTATTGCCAGGCTCTCGACGCCGAGCTCGCGCGCCGCCCGCATGTCGGGCGGCCGCCGATGCGGCTCATTGCCGTGCGCTTCGGCAACGTGCTCGCCTCGAACGGCTCGGTGGTGCCGAAGTTCAAGGCGCAGATCGACGCCGGCGGCCCGGTCACCGTCACGCATCCCGAGATGGTGCGTTATTTCATGACCATCCGCGAAGCCTGCGACCTCGTCGTCACCGCGGCGAGCCACGCACTCGCGCGCGAGCACGGCGACGTTTCGGTCTATGTGCTCAATATGGGCCAGCCGGTGAAGATCGTGGACCTTGCCGAGCGGATGATCAGGCTTGCCGGGCTCGAGCCCGGCCGCGACGTCGATATCGTCTTTACCGGCGCGCGCCCGGGCGAGCGCATGCAGGAGGTGCTGTTCGCCCAGGGCGAGCCGACCGTAGACATCGGTTTCGATGGCGTGGTGGCCGCGCGGCCGGTGCAGCCGTCGATCGAAGCGATGCGCGGCTGGATCGCTCTGCTGGAACAGGGGCTCGGGCGCGAGGAGCGCGAGACGATCTATCGCGTGCTGCGCGACGCGGTTCCGGACTTCCAGGGCGCCGCCGCATAAGCGCGCTTATTTGCTGTCGCCTCCCCGGGCGAAAACGACAAGCAGCGCGGTCACCAACCCGACGCCGGCGACGACAGTGGTGACGTCGTTGAACTTGCTCGGCTCGATCACGGTGTACACCGCGAGAGCGGCAAGACCGAGATTGACGGCGAATACCCGCGCGACGACTTCAGTGACTGTCAACCCGCGATCCGTCGCCAACTGATAAAAGTGCGTGCGGTGGGCCTGCCACACCGGCTCGTGGCGAAGAAGCCGTCGCAACAGCGTCAAGGTGGCGTCAGCGAGATAATACAGCGGCAGCACGACGGCCGCCGCCAGATGGCCGCGCATGGCGAGTTGCAGCAGCAGCCACCCGGTCAGCAAGCCGATGGGCAGGCTGCCGACGTCGCCGAGGAAAAGCCTGGCGACCGGCCGATTGAAATAGGCAAATCCGATCATGGCGCCGCATAGCGAAAACGCCGCCGCGATCGCTTGCGGCGGCAGCGCGCCGAACCAACCCATGATACCGAGCGCGGCGGTGACGGGAACGATCTCGGCTACCGTCATCCAGTCGAGGCCGTCCATGAAATTCACAAGATTGACGAACCACAACCCGCCCACCACGAGCAAAATGCGTTCGGCCCAGAGCGGCAGCGATGGCAGCAGGCGCAGCTCCTGCGGCAGCGCAAAGACCACCAGCGCCACCGCCGCCGCCTGCAATAAGAGCCGCGGGCCGACGGCGATCGGGCGGATATCGTCGGCGGCGCCGACGCCGGCGATAAAAACCACGGCGGCGCATAAGCTCAGCGGTAGTTCTGCCGTCGAGGCACCCAAAATCGGCAGCGACAGGGCGCCAAAAGTTGCCAGCAAGCGTCGCCGCGATGACCGCAATGCCGCCGCCCTGCGGGGTCGGAGTCCGGTGCGACGAACGCGCGTTGGGTTTGGCGAGGGCATAGCGTTTGAGCAGGGGGTGTATGACGAGGATCAGCAATGTGCACAACACCCCCGCGAACATCCCGGTCGCGGCGTTGCGAAGCCACCAGACTGCGAGCTCACGATTTATGGGCGAACTTTTGTTCGAGCAACTGACGATAGAGCGCGACGGTTTGTTGCCCGACAATCTCCGCCGAAAACTTCTGCACGACGAGACGTCGCGCCGCCGCGGCGTATCGAGCACGCAGCTGCGGTTCGCGCAGAAGGCGGGAGGCTGCGTCGGCTAGCGCCGGTGCATTGTCAACTGGCACCAGGAGACCGGTTTCGCCGGGGATGACGATCTCCCGGCATCCCGGAACATCGGTAGCGACCATAGCGCGCCCACACGCTGCCGCCTCCAAAAGCGACAGCGGCAGGCCCTCGCGGCGTGACGGCAATACGGCGATATGCGCGCGCGCCCATAGCCCGGAAATATCGCCGACATGACCGAGCCATTTGATGCCGGGCTCGCTGTTCCACGACGCCGCCTCAGCCGCCGGCACCGAAGCCGGGTTGGCCGGATCCGGGGTTCCGGCGATCAACAACTGCACTCCCGCTCCGCGTGCACGCAACAACCGGTGTGCATCGATCAGAGTGCGAACGCCTTTGTCGTCGAGGAGACGGCCGACGAACGCGATGGTCGGCGTGCCAGACGGCTCGGGCAGCGGCACCAGCCGCTCAACGTCGACACCGGAACCCTGCCCGATGACGATACGGCTTTTCGGAATGCCGAGAGCGCCCAACACATCGACATCGTCCGGATTTTCGACCAGGTTGATGGTCCGTTCGCGATTGAGTAGGCGCGGCAATATCATCGTGATCATTCGTTTGACCGCGGCCGCCTTCGCGGTGCTCGTGGTGAAAGCGTAGCCAAGGCCGGTGAAGGCGTTGATGCATGGCGCCGCGCCTCCCAACGCTGCAATCGACCCGAGCACGATCGGTTGCAACGACGTGTGATGAATAATCGCCGGAGCGACGGCGTCATAAGCGCGACGCAGGGCAACAATCGTGCGCAACGAGGCCAGAGGGGAAATTCGTCCGCGCGCGAATGGCACCGCATGCAGGGCGAAGCGCTCCGCGGCAATTGCGGCTGCACCATCGTTCACATTGGTCGCGACATGCACCTCGAAGCCGGCTTCGCGCGCCGCGCGCGACATCGGCAAGCGGTGAGCGAGAAAATACCAGTCCTCCGTGACGACATACAGTATTCGTGGTGGCGAACCGGCCGCGCGCCGCTTTGCATTCGCCGTCTTCGAAGGGTGTTGAGCCAAGAAAATTCCCCGTGCCCAAGCGAATTTATAAGCCGCCGGCGGCGTCGCTACGAGGGTCTTCGCCTGGCCGTGCCGTCATGCGGCGGGGTGATGACCGGGCGCCGATCCAATCAACCGTGCGCGCGCCTCGGCGATTGCCTCGGCCGCGCTGCGGGTATCGAGCAAGTTGGCTTTCTTCGCGCGGTACCAGCCGGCGATGATTGCGCCGATACCGTACGGCCGCAATACGAGCGCCATCCAGCTCACGACGGCTAAGCGCGCGAGAGGTAATCGCGCGGACATCTTCAGGACGGTATTAGCGACGCCCTTGAACTGCAGAACTTCCGCCATGCCTGCGATATCTATTTTGCTTCCGTCGAAGACCACCCATAGCCGCGCCATGTTGAATTGCAGGCGACGTTCCAACCGGTCCGCATAGGAATCGCGGATATCTGCCGGAAAGCTCGTTTTCACCGTGGTAAGCGCGTGAGCGATCAAGCGCGCGCTTTCGCCGACCGACAGTGCCGAACGCGACGACAGGCTTTCCGCATAGCGCTCCCAAGCGACAACGATGTCGCTATCAAAGTAGAAGCCGGATTCGAGCGCCAATCGGCGGACAATGATACCGTCGGAGAATGCGCCCATCTGTTCGTCGAATCCCTTTGCCTCGATCAACCGGGTTCGACGGTAGATCACGCTCGGGCCCACCGACCAATTGTCGCTCACGGCCAGTCGCACTCGTGCCGCTGCCGGCGTCACGATCGCCGAGCGCGGCGAAGGCTGCATGAACGGCCGAAAGCCGAGCAATTTTCCTCGCGGATCGACCAATGCGACCCGCGCGCAAAAAAACGCCGCCTCCGGGTATCGGGCTAACGCGTACTCGGCCGCTGCAAAAAACCCGGGCAGGACGTAATCGTCGGCAGCGGCGAAATAGACAAATTCGTTGCGCGACGCATGAAGACCCTCATTCATACCCGCAACAGTGCCATTGTTCTGTTTGTGGTCGATCAGTCTGATAGAAGGGAATTCGGCCTGTAGCCTCGAGATGATCGCGAGACTATCGTCCGTCGATGCGTCATTGACGATGATGACCTCGGCAGGAGGGGGCGTTTGCGCCATCAGGGCGGCTATCGCACGCAGCAATAGCTTGCCGTGGTTGAAGTTGGGGAGGACCACCGAGATCATGGGACTGAGTGAAGCCTGACCGGACGCGCACGGTCAACGCCTGGCCCTGCAGCTTGACGCTCACGCCGTGAACAAGTTATGTTCACAGACTGAACGTGGAGTTCCGCGTCGGCTGGGTGGCTTGATGGGTGTGGCGTCGGAACGGGACAAGGCGACAGAGAAAGCCATCCTTCTCGGTTTGCTCGGTGCCGTCGAGCGCGGCGACCATGTCACTCAGCGGAGCTTGTCGCGCGAGCTCGGTATCGCGGTCGGCCTCGTCAATGCGTACGTTAAACGTTGCGTCAACAAGGGCCTGATCAAGGTCAAACACGCGCCGGCGAGGCGCTACGCATATTATTTGACGCCCAAGGGATTCATCGAAAAGTCCCAGCTGGTGGCCAGCTATCTGGTCTACTCTTTCGATTTTTTCCGCCGCGCGCGGTCTTCGTGCGAGACAATGCTGTCAAGCGCGGTCAAAGCGGGTCATCGGCGCGTCGTTCTCGTCGGTGCGAGCGAACTCACGGAAATAGCCGTGATTGTCGCGACCGAGGTCGATCTCGAAATCGTCGCGATTGCCGACAAAGATTTGGCACGATCGCGGTTTCTTAATATCCCGGTCAAAAAAGACCTTTCGGAACTCGCAGACGTGGATGCTGCCGCGATCACCGCGCTGGCGGCCCCGCAGGCGGCTTTCGACGCGGCGGTCAAGCATTTCGGAGCCGCGCGCGTCTTCGTCCCTTCGATTCTCGCGGAAATGATCGTCGTTTCGGATAGCGCCGCGCCGAAAGCCAACGCGAGACGACAATGAGCGCGCCGAACGAATCGCACTGGTACGTCGTGCATTGCCATCCGCGGGACGAGACGAAGGCGCTCGCCCATCTCCGCCGACAGGGCTACGAAGCTTACCTGCCCCTCTACGCCAAGAGAATCCGCCACGCTCGGCGGATCGAGCGGGTGATGCGGCCGTTCTTTCCGCGCTATCTGTTTGTTTCGCTCAATCTCGCCGTACGGGCTTGGCGCCCAATTCGCTCGACGCTCGGTGTTTGCAACGTGGTCTGCTTCGGCGATCAGCCGACGCCGGTGCCGGCCGGCGTGATCGAGGAGCTCAGACGGCACGAAGACGACGGGGGCTGCATCGGCTTCAAACGACAAAACACAATAAAAAAAGGCGATAAGGTCGTCATGCTCAGCGGTCCGTTTTCGCGATTATTTGGGCTTTGCGAATTTGTATCGGATAACGAGCGGGCTTCCATCCTGCTCGATTTGCTCGGCCGTAAAGTACGGGTTCTGGTCGAAGCGGAAACGGTCGCGGCGGCCTGATCCGTCGCAGTGGGTGAAATCTCGTCGTGGCGGGGGATCGACTTCACCCGCCGTGCGGTAGCAATGGAAATCCATTTTTGACGTGGCGCGGGGACATTGGCGGTGCGGACGCGGGGCTGAGTAGCGTGCAGCCGGCGCAAGCGCCGCCGTACTATTCCGCATTCCATGCCGTTCCTATTATTTGCCTTGTCGGCCTGGGGGTGCGGATCGCCGCCGCCTACTTCGTTCCGGATCAGAGCGCGATTCTTGGTGACGCGATCGCCTACCGTGAGGCGGGTCACTCGCTGTGGACCACCGGGTGGCTTGGTACCCCTTATCACATGCCGCTCTACCCGATGCTGGTCGCGGTCTGGGGCCCGGGATGGCCGCAGTTGCTGATCGACGTCGGCCTGTCGACGTTGATGATTTGGCTCGTCTACGAACTGACCAAGCTGCTCTTTGCCGACGAACGCACGTCATTGGTGGCCGCAGCCATCACGGCTCTTTATCCGAACTTCATCTTTTTCTCGGTGATCGGGCTCACCGAGACGCTGTTCATGACGTTGACTGTGGCGGCCTATCTATTTTGGTACCAAAAGAGAAACGTCCTCGGCGACGTCTGCGCGGTGCTCGGGATCCTGACGCGTCCGATTCTCGATTTGCTGGCGCCGCTTCTGGTTGTTTGTTTTGTGCTCGTGGTTTACAGGTTGTCGCTGCGGGTCGCGATAGAGAAGCTTGGGCTCTATGCAGTGGTCTATTGCGTGTTGATGGCGCCCTGGTGGCTGCACAATTACGAAGCCTACGGCAGGTTCGTACGGTTGGATCTCGGCAGCGGCCTTGCACTGCTTTCCGGCAACAACCCGCTGAATCAGACCGGAGGCTTTGACGTCAATCTGGATATCAGCTCCGCGCCGTATTATCGCATCGCCGATCCTTTCGCGCGCGATCAGGCCATGGCCGATGCGGCGATTTCTTACATCGAGTTCAAACCCGCTGGAGTTCATCGAACAAGCGGCCCTGAAATTTATGCGGTTTTGGCGTCCGTGGCCGCACACCGAGCATTATAAAAGTCCGTTCTACCTGGCTGCTTCGCTTCTCAGTTTCGGGCCTGTTCTGGTGTTGGCTGTTCTATTTTTTCCCATGGCGGGGCGTGAGCAGCTTCTCCGTGCCGCGCCTTTGCTGCTATTCGGGATTTATTTGACGGCGATCCATATGGTTTTTCCGGGGTCAATCCGCTATAGGCTGCCGCTCGAGCCGTTCTTGATCGTTCTTGCGGCGCGCGGGCTGACATCGCTGGCGACGTTGTGGCAAACCAACAAATACGCAGGAGTGTCATGAGCAAACCGAAATTAAAAATCTTCGCGGACGGCGCGGATTTTGATCAGATTGTGCAGCTGGCCAAGAACCCGCAAGTCCAGGGCTTCACGACCAACCCGACATTGATGCGCAAGGCCGGCATTTCCGACTACGCCGGCTTCGCCCACAGGCTTCTCGCCGCGGTTCCCGACCGGCCGATCTCTTTCGAGGTCTTCGCCGACGATCTGCCCGGGATGCTCGCGCAAGGGCGCGAGATTGCATCGTGGGGGCGCAACGCTAATGTCAAAATTCCGGTGACCAATACGGAAGCGGTGTTCTGCGGCCCAGTGATCAAAGAGCTTGCCGACGCAGGCATCGTTTTGAACGTGACGGCTTTGATGACGCCGGATCAGGTCAAGAAAGTCGCGGCTTGTCTCAATCCCGGCGTTGCCGCAATCGTATCGGTGTTCGCCGGCCGCGTTGCTGATACCGGCCGTGATCCCATACCGCTGATGAAAGAGTGTCTGGAGCATTTGCGATCGCGTCCGAAGGCGGAGTTACTCTGGGCCAGCCCGCGTGAACTCCTTAATATCTTCCAGGCCGATGAGATCGGCTGCCACATCATCACAGTGACCGGCGATGTGTTGAGCAAACTTGCGCTGGTCGGCAAGGACCTCGACGAATACTCGCTTGAGACGGTCAAGATGTTTCGCAAGGACGCGGTCGCGGCCGGTTATTCGATTGCGACCAAGAACGCTGCGGCGTAACCGAAACAGAAGAGAGGCAAGACTCCTATGTTCAAGAATGTGCTGGTGACCGGCGGCGCGGGCTATTGTGGAAGCTTATTGACGCCGCAGCTTTTGGACGCCGGCTACAACGTCACGGTCTACGACATCCTGTATTTCGGCGACTATTTCCTGCCGAAGGATAATCCACGGTTGCGGGTGGTTGAGGGCGATATTCGCGACACGCGCCGGCTCGCGGCCGCACTGCAGGGCCAGGATGCCGTGCTCAACCTTGCTTGCATCTCCAATGACGCGAGCTTCGAGCTCGACGAAAGCCTGAGCACGACCATCAATCTGAACGCGTTCGAGCCGATGGTGATTGCGGCGAAAGAGGCTGGGGTGAAGCGTTTCGCCTATGCTTCGTCGAGTTCAGTATACGGCATCTCGGACAAGCCCGATGTCACCGAGGATCATCCGTTGGTGCCGCTTACCCTCTACAACAAGTACAAGGGCATGTGCGAGCCGTTGCTGTTCAAGCACACCAACGCCGATTTCACAGGCGTGGTTTTCCGGCCGGCGACCGTGTGCGGTTATGCGCCGCGGCTGCGGCTTGATCTGTCGGTCAATATTCTCACCAACCACGCCGTCACTAATAACAAAATCACCGTCTTCGGCGGCGCGCAGCTGCGGCCCAATCTGCACGTTCAGGACTACGTCGATCTGTGCAAGCTGATGTTGACCGCGCCGACGGAGAGTGTCGCCAATCAGGTGTTCAACTGCGGTTACCAGAACATGAGCATCGCCGACATCGCGCTTTTAGTTAAGAAGGTTGTCGAGGAAGAGTTTCCAGACAAGCGGCCGATCGAAATCGTTTCAACGCCGAGCGACGACAACAGGTCATATCATATCAACTCGGATAAAATTCGCAGGGTCCTCGGCTTTGCACCTAAACACAGCATTGAAGAGGCAGTTCGCGATTTGTGCCGGGGATTCCGCGACGGAAAAATTCCGGATTCGATGGCGAGTGACCGCTACTACAACGTCCGCACACTCAAGAAGATGAAGGCCGCCTGATCGTGCCGCGTGCGGTGGTGACTGGTGGTGCCGGGTTCATCGGCAGCCACATGGTTGATTTGCTTCTGGATCGCGGTTTTGAAGTCCGCGTCGTCGATAATCTCGTCGGCGGGCATCGTTCGAATCTCGCGCATCGTCAGGGCGATCCGAAGTTGACCTGCCATTGGGAGGACGTCCGCAAGCTCGATCCGTCATCGTCGATTTTTGACGACGCGGTTTACGTTTTCCACTTTGCCGGGATCGGGGACATCGTTCCTTCGATCGAGGCGCCGGCGGAATATATGGACACCAACGTCCAGGGCACCGTTCGCGTGCTGGAATGCGCGCGCCGCGCCAAGGTGCGCAAATTCGTCTACGCGGCGTCGTCGTCCTGCTATGGATTGGCGGCGACCCCAACGAGTGAAGATCACCCGATCGATCCGCAATATCCTTACGCCCTGTCGAAATATCAGGGCGAGCAGGCGGCCTTTCACTGGCACCGGGTCTATGGCCTGCCGGTCGTCTCTATTTGCATCTTCAACGCCTATGGCACGCGAGTCCGTACGACAGGGGCCTACGGTGCGGTGTTCGGGGTGTTCCTGAAGCAAAAGCTTGCCGGTAAGCCTTTCACCGTGGTCGGTGACGGAACGCAAAGCCGCGACTTCATCTACGCCTCCGATGTCGCCAGCGCGTTTCTCGCCGCGGCGGAGTCGAAGATTTCGGGCGAGCGGTTCAACCTCGGTGCCGGCAATCCGCAGACCGTCAACCGCCTCGTCGAATTCATCGGGGGCGACGTGGTCTACGTGCCGAGGCGTCCGGGCGAGCCTGAATGCACGTTCGCGGATATCGGCAAGATCCGAAAAACCCTCAACTGGCAGCCTCAGGTCAAATTCGAGGATGGCGTCGCGCGTATGATGGCTGATATCGAGCACTGGCGCGACGCACCGCTTTGGGATCGGGAGTTGATCGCTGAGGCGACCCGGACGTGGTTTGAATATCTCGGCAACAATGCGGCGCAAAAGTCGTGACCTTCGAACTTTCAGATAAATACCGCCACAAGATCAAGACACCACGCGAGCTGCGAGAGATTCTCGGACAGCCGCCCCGCGCCGACAAGGCGATCATGTGCCACGGCGTGTTCGACATCGTCCATCCCGGGCACGTGAGGCATCTGCTGTACGCCAAAAGCAAAGCCAGCGTGCTGATCGCCAGCCTCACCGCCGACCGGCACATCGATAAGGGCTTGTATCGCCCGCACGTGCCGCAGGATCTTCGCGCGCTCAACCTCGCGGCGTTCGAAATGATCGATTTTGTGGTCATCGACGAGAATGCGACGCCGCTCGAAAATCTCAGCATCATCCAGCCGGACTATTTCGCCAAGGGTTACGAATACACAGCCAGCGGTGACTTAAATCCCAAGACCCAGGAAGAACTCGACGTGGTGCAGCGCTATGGCGGTGAATTGTTGTTCACGCCGGGCGACGTCGTCTATTCGTCGAGCACGCTGATCAAATATGCGCCGCCGGTATTGAAGCTCGAGAAGCTGCTGACATTGATGAGCAGCGAGAACGTCACGTTCGATCAGTTGCGCAAAACGCTTGATCTGCTGCCCGGCAAGCGCGTTCACGTCGTCGGCGATACCATAGTCGACACTTATACCTACGGCACCATGATCGGCGGTCAGACCAAGACGCCGACGATGAGCGTGCTGTTCGAAAGAAAAACGGACTACGTCGGCGGCGCCGGTATTGTCGCCGAGCACATGAAAGCGGCTGGCGCCGAGGTCGTGTTTTCTACCGTTCTCGGCGACGATGATTACAAGGATTTCGTCCTTGATCATCTGCGTGGAGCCGGCGTCGACTGCCGCGCCGTGATCGATCCGACGCGCCCCACCGTGAACAAGAACGCCATAGTAGCGGGCGGCTATCGGCTGTTGAAGCTTGACACCCTCGATAACAGTTCGATCTCCGATCATACCTTGCAGCAACTGACGCAGGTGATCAGTCAAACGCCCGTCGATGCGATCGTGCTTAGTGATTTCCGCCACGGCATCTTCAACCGACGCACCATTCCGAAGTTCGTCGAGGCCATCCCGGACGGTTGCTACCGCGTTGCCGACAGCCAGGTGGCGAGCCGGTGGGGCAACATCACGGAGTTCCGCGGCTTCGATTTGATTACGCCGAACGAGCGCGAAGCCCGCTTTGCCCTCGGCGACCAGGATTCCGGCATTCGGCCGCTGGCGTCAGCACTCTTCGACGCCGCGGATTGCAAGCTCCTTATTCTCAAGCTCGGCGATCGTGGCGTGCTGACCTGTCGCGGCCGTGCGCACGAAAGGCTCGACAGCTTCTTTGTGATCGACAACTTCGTCGATCGTCTGGTCGACGCGGTCGGCGCCGGCGATGCTCTTCTTGCCTACGCGACACTGGCGATGCTGACGACCAAACAGCCGGTCATCGCTTCCATCCTTGGCAGCATAGCGGCGGCGTGCGAATGCGAGGTCGACGGTAATTCGCCGGTGACCCCGGACGACGTCCGCAGGAAAATCTCCGGCACAGAAAAGCTTGTGAACGGTGCCTAAGCAGTTTCCATGCGTGTGATCGTCGCCGGTCTCGGCGTGCAGGGCTACAAGCGCAGGCGCTTTGCCGGTTTGGATTACGTTGCTGCAGTCGATCCGGTCAATCCGGAAGCCGAATACCGCTCGATCCATGACGTTGCCCTCGACGCCTACGATGCCGTGCTCGCCTGCATTCCCGACGAGCCCAAGCTCGACCTCGTCAGTTACTGCATCGAAAACGGCAAGCATGTATTGGTAGAGAAACCGCTCTGGACCCCGCACGATGAGGACATTGCTCGGCTCGAAAGTTTGGCGCGCTCACGCGGTGTCGTGGTCTATACCGCCTACAACCATCGCTTCGAGCCGCATTACATCCGCATGCGCGAGCTTGTCGCCTCCGGCGAACTGGGCACTGTCTATTCCTGTCGGATGTTCTACGGCAACGGCACGGCACGGCTGGTGCGCGACTCGGCTTGGCGCGACCGCGGCGCCGGCGTCATTCCCGACCTTGGGTCGCATTTGCTCGATACCTGCCTGTTCTGGTTCGGCGGCGGCATCGACGATTTTCGCATGGTCACTGCAAACCGGTTCGAAAACCACGCTCCGGACCATGCCATCATCAGCACCGAGACGAGGCAGCCGCGCATCGAACTGGAAATGACGCTGTGCATGTGGCGCAATCATTTCACCTGCGACGTTCTCGCCGAGCGTGGCACCGCTCACATCGAGAGCCTCTGCAAATGGGGACCGACGACGTTCCGCCATCGCACGCGCGTGCTACCGAGCGGACGACCGCCCGAAGCCGCCGTCACCCTGGTGCAGGACGATCCAACCTGGGCGCTCGAGTACGAGCACTTCAAAAAACTGTGCGCTGCGCGGGCGGTGACTGACCTGAGCAACGACTTCGCACTTCAGCGGACGCTGACCCGCCTCGCCGCGGAGGCCTTGAAATGACTCGGCCGACGGTCGGCTTTGTCGGGATGACCCATCTTGGCCTCGTTTCAGCGACCGCCATGGCCGCCAAGGGCTTCCCGGTTGTCTGTTACGATCCCGACCGCGAATTGGTTGAGCGGCTGACGCGCGGATCGCTTCCGATTGTCGAACCTGGCTTGCCCGAGTTGTTGTCCGCGAACGGTCAGAGCCAGCGGTTCTCGGACGACGCCGGCGCGATTTCGCAATGCGACGTCGTTTACATTGCGCCCGACGTGCCGACCGACGATGCCGGCAAGAGCGATCTCCGCGGCATTCAGGCGTTGATCGAAGCTGCCGCGAACGTTATGGCGGCCGATGCTGTCATGGTCATTCTGTGCCAAGTGCCGCCTGGATTTACCCGCAGCCTCAAGGTGCTGCGGCCCGAGCGATTATACTATCAGGTCGAGACGCTCGTGTTTGGCCGCGCCGTCGAGCGCGCAACGGAGCCTGAGCGTTACATTATCGGCTGCGCCGTGCCGGAGAGGCCCCTCGATCCGAGGCTTGCGGCAGTGCTCGGCGCTTGCGGCTGCCCAATCCTGCCGATGCGCTACGAAAGCGCGGAACTCGCCAAGATTTCGATCAATATGTGCCTCGTAGCCTCGATTGCCGTCGCTAATACCTTGGCCGAACTGTGCGAGACGATTGGCGCCGATTGGTCTGAAATCACTCCCGCGCTCAAGCTCGATCGGCGGATCGGACCGTATAGCTATTTGACCCCGGGACTCGGCATCGCCGGCGGTAATCTCGAGCGCGACCTTGCGACGGTCGAGCGGCTCGCCGAGGAGCATGGCACCGACGTGTCCATCGTCCGCGCCTGGCTCGAAAACAGCCGCCACCGCCGCGACTGGGCTGCGCGTGCGATCCGTCGCGCGGTGCTCGACACCAAGCCCGATGCCACCATCGGAGTATGGGGCCTAGCCTACAAGGAGAACACCCATTCGACCAAGAATTCACCCTCCTTGGCGACCATTGCCCAGCTCGCGGGAGCTAAAATTCGCGCGCATGATCCGGCGGTTTCCGCGGCGGCTGTCGCCGGACTTGCCATCGAACGCGCGGACGATCCACTGCAGGCCGCGCGCGATGCCGACGCTCTGATGATCCTCACTCCCTGGCCGCAATATCGGGACATTGCGCCAGCGCTAATCGCTGCCGCCATGCGCGGGCAAGTCGTGATCGATCCTTACGACGTGCTTGATCCCGCAGCCAGCCAGCGTGCTCGCCTTGTCCGTTACACGCTCGGGCGTGACGTGTCAGGCTTGCTTCCCTCAGAGGGCGCATGCTGAAACATTTGAACGCGGCGCCGGCGTTTGCCGCGCGCGTTGTCGTCGTCGGGGCCGGTGGCTTTGTCGGCAGCGCGCTGATTAAGCGGCTCACGCAGAGTAGGGCATCGGTCGCCGCCGTGACGCGACGTGAAGTCGACCTTCTCGCCCCCGATGCGGCGAAAGCCCTAGCCGCCATGCTGCGGCCGGATGACGTCGTGGTGACTGTCGCTGCGCAAGCGCCGTGCAAGAACGCGCACATGCTCGCCGACAACATGACGATGGTTGCGGCGATGGTCGAAGCGCTCGCGAAAGCGCGGGTCGCGCACGTCGTCAATGTCAGTTCGGATGCCGTTTATGCGGATTCGTCAAATCCCTTGACCGAAGATTCGGTTATGGCGCCCGATACGCTTCACGGCGTTATGCATCTTGGCCGCGAGTTGGCGTTTCGCAGCGAGATCAAGGCTCCGTTGGTGGTTGTGCGGCCGAGTCTTCTCTATGGTGCTTCCGACCCACATAACGGCTACGGCCCCAATCGCTTTCGCCGCCTCGCTAACGCCGGCGACGAAATTACACTGTTCGGCAAGGGCGAAGAACGGCGCGACCACGTATTCATCGATGATGTCGCCGAACTGATCGCGCGCATCATCGAATTGCGCAGCGTCGGCTCGCTCAATATCGCAACCGGAGAGGTGCATTCGTTCCGGGAGATCGCGGACCTCGTCATTGCCCAGTCTCCGCATAACGTCGCAATCAAGGAAGCTCCGCGCAACGGGCCCATGCCCCACAACGGCTACCGGCCCTTCGATATTGCCGCCTGCCGCTCGGCCTTCCCGGATTTCGGCTATACAGCGATCGCCGCTGGCGTTGCCAAAGCGCAAGCTCAGGAGTTCGGAGCCGGCAATGGCGGAATTTAATCTTCTGCGCGCGCTTCCTAATGCGAAACGCAATATTCAAAGACGCAAAGACGCGAAGGATGCTTCGGTCGTCGCAATCGCCAAGCAATTCGGCGAGATGTATTTTGACGGTCCGCGCGAATACGGCTACGGCGGTTACCGCTACGACGGCCGCTGGGTTCCGGTTGCACGCGATATCGTCCAACGCTTCGCATTAAAACCGGGCATGCGCGTGCTCGACATAGGATGCGCGAAGGGCTTTCTGGTGAAGGACCTGATGCTGGCTTGTCCGGGCCTGGACGCCTTCGGCCTCGATGTCTCGGCCTACGCACTGATGCATTGTGAGCCGGAAACGGTCGGCCGGCTGCATCTCGGCACCGCCGAGAACCTTCCGTTTCCCGATTCAAGCTTCGAGGCCGTGCTGAGCATCAATACCATTCATAATCTCGAACGTGCCGGCGGCATCGGCGCGCTGCGGGAGATGCGGCGCGTGTGCCGCGATCCGGCAAGGTGCTTCGTTCAAGTCGACGCCTACCGTACCGACGAAGAAAAGGCGCTGTTCGAAAGCTGGTGTCTGACGGCGGTGACCTATCTGACGCCGGACGAGTGGATCGTCATGTTCAAGGAAGCCGGTTACGCCGGCGACTATTATTGGACGATCTTGCAAAGCTGAAAAGGCCGATCAGCAACGCCATGACGCTCAACACTCTCGAACGGGATCGACATGCCGGCCCGGCGGGCAACGGTGCGAGTAGCGACGCTGCCGCGAATGTCGGCGCGAATCCGCGATTGCGGCTCCTTGCCACCACGGGCGCAGCCGATCTTCTCAACGGATTGCGTCGCTATGACCTATGGGGCCGGCTCGGCCTTTTGGAAGTCAAACGGCGCTATCGTCGCACCACGATAGGACCGTTCTGGAGCGCCATCAGCCTCGGCGTCTTCGTCACCGTCATGGGCACGGTCGGCGTCGGCTTGTGGAAGCAAAGCGCCGCGGATTACGTGCCGTTTCTCGCTTCGGGCATGATGGTGTGGCTGATGATCTCGACCATCATCACCGAAAGCTGCACGCTGTTTATCGGCACGCAGCACCTGTTCAGCCGCATGCGGGTCGACTATTCGATTCTCGCTTACGCGCTGGTATGGCGCAACATCGTCGCTTTCCTGCATAACGTGGCGGTGTATCTCGTCATCGTGCTTGTTTTTGCGACGAGGCTGATCGACTGGGCAACGCTGCTTGTCGTTCCCGGCTTGTTGCTGATAGCGATCAACGCCGCCTGGGTGGCGCTGCTGTTGGGGATGGCCTGCATACGTTTTCGCGACGTGCAGCAGCTGACAATAACGATCTTGCAGATCTCGCTGTTCGTCACGCCGGTATTTTGGCCGCCGCAATTGCTGACCGGGAAGACGCGGCTTGTGTTTGTGGAACTTAATCCGCTTTACAGCTTCATCGATGTCATGCGTTCACCGCTCCTCGGTAAAACGCCGGCGCTGTGGAGCTACGCGGTCATTCTGCTGGTCACGGTGATCGGATGGTCGGTGACCTACAAATTGTTCTCCGCCATGCGGCGCCGCATCGTCTTTTGGATCTGATTGATGGCCGAGATTATCGTCAAAGATATTTTGCTCGAGTTTCCCATCTACGGCATGCAACGCAGCTTCCGCCGCGCGTTGTTCCAGCGGGCGGCGGGCGGGCTTCATCGATAAAGACGACCTCCGGCATCGCCATGTCACCGTCTCCGCCTTGCGCAATGTGTCGCTGCATTTGCGCGATGGTGACCGGATCGGTCTCGTCGGACACAACGGCGCCGGCAAGTCATCCCTGCTCAAGGTTCTGGCTGGTGTTTATCAGCCCACTGCCGGCGAAGTCTGGATCGACGGAAAAGTCTCGTCGGTATTCGAACTGATGCCCGCGATAGACCTGGAAGACACCGGCTACGAGACCATCGTCACGGCCGGCATGCTGCTGGGGATGACGCGCCCGGAGATCGAAAGCAAAGTGCCGGAAATCGAGCGTTTCAGCGAACTCGGAGACTATCTGTCGCTGCCGATCCGGACTTATTCGATGGGGATGACGACGCGGCTCGGATTTTCGCTTGCGACCGTCCTCGAACCGGAAATCCTTCTGCTGGACGAGGGAATCGGCGCGGGCGACGCCCGCTTCTCCGGCCGCGCCGCCGTCCGGCTGCAAGAGCTGGCGCGCCAAAGCGCGATCCTGGTGCTGGCAAGCCATTCCGAGGACCTGATCCGCTCGATCTGCAACAAGGCGGCGCTGCTTGACGCAGGGCACATCGTTAAAATCGGCGGCGTCGACGAGATCTTTACAGCCTATCATGCCGAAAAGACCACCGCGCCGCAGGTCCAAGCCGGCGCCTAAGACAGCCAACGCACATGCCCAACGCTGCCAAGACAGATGAATTGGAGGGCCTTCGGCGGATTCTCGAAAAGTATGATCGGTCAATGGCGCTGGCTTGCGCGGTCGTCGCCGCCGCGGTTTGGTTCTACTCGCAGCCGATCGTATTTACGAACGACAGCTTTGGCTATCTGAGTTCGGCGAAGTTCATCGTCGGGCAGGTCAGTCACGGCGTGCCGTACTACCGTATGCCGTTGTTTCCGCTTTGGCTGGTCGTTACCGGTGTCCCGACGCTCGGCACGTTCAAATGGTTCATTCTCGCGCAGAGCATGCTCGGCATTCTTATGGTGATGATTTTCCACGACGGCCTGCGCGACTACTCGCGGCCGGCTGGCTTAATCGCCACTGCTGTTTTCACATTGACGTTTGTTCCGTTTGTCTATTCGAAATCCGTGATGACGGAGCAGCTCTACTTATTCGGGCTGATCCTCTGTCTCGCCAGCACGCTTGGCTATCTACGCGCGGCGACGACGTGGCGGCTGGCGCTTGTCGCGCTTGGCGTCGCTGTCACGCTGTTCACGCGCGTGCAGGGAATCGGCATCGGACTGGTGGTGCTGCCGTTTCTGATTTTTCGCCATCCGCGGCACTGGCGCGCCATTGCCGCGGCGGCATGCGCGGTGTTGATTGCGGTTGCCGCCTATTCCGTTGTTTATTCGGCGCAGGTTCGCAAACACAGTATGATGCGGGCTGATGCCGCCGGCGCCGAGCCCGCACTGTCGAACGCCGTCGGTAAATACCTTTTCATGGTGCCTTACCTCGACGCCTACCGCTACTTCGGCTGGCGTATTGTCACGCCGAGTAATGGGCCGGGATCGGCCAAGCTGTTTACGCTTGTCGACGACGGCGAAAAACAGCCGACACTCACGCAGTGGTGGGCAATATGGCAGACGCTCGATGGCAAAATTGGCGTCGCCTCGGCAAACGATTTGTTGTTGCGCGTGACGATTGAAGCGGTGATTGCGCATCCGTGGAAGGCCGCTGCGCTATACGGATATAACCTCATAGCAGCCACCTACCGGCTCAATAGCTCCTACGTCTGGGAGCATCCGCGAGTCACGATCGACGACGAATCATTAAATCGCGAATTCGTGCAAAGCGGCGATCAATCGTCCGTCACTCTGCTCGCGAAGGTCGTCAATCCGCTATTTCATGCAGCGCTGATCGCGGCCACTATCCTCGTTATCGCCACGGCGGGGGCACAAGGACTAGCTTGGGGATTTTGCGTGGCGCTTTATGCCTACAATCTTGCGACCATCGCTGTATCGGGTGCGCCCGAGGGGCGCATCGTATTTTACGGACTGCCGTTGCTGCTGGCGGCGTTGGCAACAGCCCGCTCGAAAGGCTTGGCTGCTGCAATGGGTTCGCCGGCGGGCTGGATCAATCCCCATCGGCGGCCTTTTCGGCAAGAACCAAGCTCGAGATGGGGAACCGCTTCGAACGGTCGATGGAATCGAGCAGCGTCGTCGCCGCAACGACTATTCCGCCGGCTATCGCGATTAACGGCAAGAGTGGCAGGCCGAAGATGAGGAGGAGCCAGCGCACCACCAGCCTTCGGCTCATGACACCGCGCAGCCAACTTCCGAGCCTCAGCTGTAGCAACGAACCGGCGCCTCCCTGTTGGCTGGTCGCGACGACATCAAGGTCCGGTGCCAGCAGCGCGATCAGATCGCGCAGCGCAATGACCGGTCGCCGCCCCGGCGCGGCGGTGAAAGTAAGCGTATGCAGGTAAACGAGCAGCCGTCCGTGCGCGGCGAGGATGCGCCGGCTCTCCTGGAGATATGCCGCAACTTCTTTGGTCCGGCGCGCGTCGATTTCCAGGATCACGGCTTGCTTCGTTCCGTCTGCAATCGGCTCGCCCCTCTCAAGGAAGCTGACTTGTGCGCGCCGAAGCACACTCGCGTACCGGCCGTTCGCGAATGATGAAGAAAGCTGCGTCAAAAGTGGTGCGAGATAAAATCGTCCGGGGCTGTTGGAGACGAGCACCAGGTCCGGCGACGGCGGCAACACGTTCGCCAAGTCGCGATAGACGCGGCTTTGATACGACAGGCCCGACCAGCCTTCGATGCGAGCGGCGACGCGGCGAATCAACTGCATCACGCCGGTTCTGAGGCCGGCGAATTGATCGATGAGGCCGAGGATTGCATTCTTCCAGGCCGGGGGGCCGGCATCGGCGGTAGCGCCGCGGTTTGCAAATCGCAGCCTAGAGGATTTGCCGTATTGCATGCAGCGGCGCACCAGAAGGTCGGCGTTGGACAACAGCCGCCACGTCGGCAGGTTGAGCCGTGCCTCGATTTGCTCCGCCACGACGCTCGCGCGTTCTTCCGCGGCCGTCCACTTTGTCGGGTCAGAGATGGCGGTATGCATGCGGATCGTTGCCTTAAACAGTTTTCGATGCCGCGCATTGGCGAATTGCTCGGCCCAACGCGCGGCATCGCTCACCGAGCCCTTGGCGGCGCGCATTTCGAAGAAGCGCCCGGGATCGCTCAACTCTATGGCGAGCAGTTCGTCTGAGTCGCTTACAACGTAATCTTTCGAAGCGTCGGGGCACGCGGCCGAAACGAAGTCGTCATCGACAGTGCCGAAAAATGTCGCGTTCTTCCGCCGCGAATGGACCAAGATTGGATGTAAATGAAAGCAACGACCGACCAGGCCGTCATCGTCGACGCGCCAGTAAATGTTTGCGGGAATAAGGCCTCCCTCGCCCTCTTCCCACCAAGACGAATCTCCCAGTGGATGGAGGTTGTCGAGCGCGACCCGCATCAATTGCGCGGGCTGAATCCGAATCGAAACTCCGTGCTTGAAGGATTGCTCGAGCGTCGCAGCAACCGCGGTCTTCATGGTGCGGATGGCGGGGATGTAAACGACATCGTGTCCGGTTTCCGACAGACGTTTCAGCGTTGCAAACGAGCCATCCGAGAGAACGATGTCGGGGGTCAAAAACAAGACTGCAGCACCGGTCTGCTCAGCGGCCTTGATCCCGCGCCGGAAACAGTCGGTCATCATGTCGTGCACGACATTAATTTTGTCGGTGATGTACTCAAAAGTGACCGGTACGCAGGCGTTTATCTGCTCATAAACAGCGGAGGAGCGAATGAGCTCGGCGTCTTCCGGCCTCGTATAGATGATATAACGGTTGCCGGGCTCGCCACGAAAAGCCGGCAGATTGCCTTCTGCCAGTTGAGACGGAATGACGGTGTCGATATAGAGTCTCGTATAAGAAAGTCCCCAGACTGGCGTCAGGAAAAAATATCCTGAGGGCCGCCTAGGTTCACCCGCACCGCGCACGGACATCAACAAACCGCATCATGTTGCATGACGTCTAAGTATCAGCCGACGGCGAACAGTCAACCGGCGGCGCTCGATGCAACTCAGCATCGATTGACTTGGGCAGATATTGATTTGGGCGGATATCGGCCGAGGCGGACGGCTTGGCACGCTCGACCGGCGTGATTATAAGGCCCGTCCCGGAACAGGGCGCGATCGACGTTCCAGGGCGAGGTTGTGCTAGCGCCGCTTGCGCCTCTCGCCTGCGATGCTACAGACTAAGTGGCTAAGAAGGTACCCTTATGAAGAGCTACGTAATTCTGGGCGGTAACGGTGTGTTCGGAGTCCACACCGCCTTTTACCTGCTGCAGCAAGCCGACACCAAGCGGGTAATTTGTGTTGGGCGCAATCCGGAAAAGCCCGAACCCTTCACGTTAAATCTCGGCAAGGGCGATGCCCGCTATTCTTATCACCAGATCCACGTCGTGTTCGAGCATGATCGGCTTTTAGAGATGCTCGACCGCGAGCGGCCCGACGTGATCGTCAACTATGCGGCGCAAGGCGAAGGCGCGGCATCTTGGAAATATTCGTGGCGATATTTTGACACCAACGCTACGGCGATCGCTCGCATCACCGAAGATCTGATGAAGCGCGACTATATGGAGCGCTGGATTCAGATCGGCACATCCGAATTGTATGGCTCGGTCAACAAGCCTGCCGACGAAAATGCGCCGGTGCTGCCGTCAAGCCCGTATGCGGCCTCCAAGGCGGCGGGCGACATGCATCTTATCTCGATCGCGAAAACGCTCAATTTTCGCATGAACATCATCCGGCCGTCGAATGCGTATGCGCCTGGCCAGCAGCTTTACCGCATCCTGCCGCGCGCCGTCGTCTGCGGCCTGTCGGATCAAAAATTACCGCTCCATGGCGGCGGTGTCGCCAAGAAGTCCTACATTCACGCCACAGATCTTGCGCGCGCGATTCATCTTGTGGCCCAAAAGGCCGAGCTCGGAAAAATCTATAACGTGGGACCGGACGAGCCGGTCGCCATCCGCCGTCTTGTCGAAATCGCGGCCGAAGAAATGGGGGTTGATTTCGACAAGCTCTGTGACGTGACGCCGCCGCGGTTTGGCGAAGATTGGATTTACTGGCTCGACAGCACGGCCATCAAGAACGACCTTGGCTGGCGGCCAGAAATCGGATTGCAGGAAGGCATCGGTGAAATGGTTTCCTGGGGCCGAAAATATTTGATGCAACTGAAGTCGCTGCCGCAAACCTACACCTTTCACGCCTGATGCGGGCCAGTCTCATGCGCCGGTCGACCAAAGAGCCGCAATATCAGGAAATGATCGAGCAACAGGAGGCCTCCGGCCTCGAATCGCTCGGCCTGATGACCAGTTACGCCTGGAACGACGATCCAAAGCGGCTTACGTTCACGCTGTCGCGCTACAAGTTCGTTGCCAAGATCATGTCGGGCCGTAAGCATGTGCTCGAGATCGGCTGCGCGGACGCTTTCGGGACGCGCATTGTTCGTCAGGAGGTGCCTAGGATTACCGTCACCGATTTCGACGCGGAATTTATCGATGATGTGCGAAACAGGATGAGCAACCGCTGGAACTTCGAGGCGTTCGTTCACGACATGCTCAGCGGGCCGCCACCCGGCCACTACGATGGTGCTTTCGCCCTCGACGTGCTCGAGCATATCGAGCCAGCTAAAGAGGACGTGTTTCTCCGGAACCTCGTCGGCGCCTTGACGCCTCACGCCGCTGTTATTCTTGGCATGCCGTCGCTCGAGTCGCAGGTCTACGCCTCGCCCAATTCGAAAGCCGGGCATGTCAACTGCAAGTCGATGCCTGACTTCAAGTCGTTCATGGAAAATTACTTCCATAACGTTTTCATGTTCGGCATGAACGACGAAATCGTGCACACCGGCTATCATAAAATGGCGCAATATCTGTTTGCCCTCGGATGCGATCCGAAGACTTAAGCTTGCAGAAGATCGCCCATAGCGTCAGCTTCGTCGTTCCCGCGCTCAACGAGGAAAAGGTAGTTGAAAGCGTGGTGCGGCAAATTCACGCGATCGTCGACAGCCATCTGGTCACTTATGAGGTCGTGCTAATCGACGATGGCAGCACCGACCACACCGGACAGATCATGGACGCGCTGGCGCGCGAGCTGCCGAATGTGCGTGTCTTACACAACATGCCGAATATAGGCCTGGGCGCTTCGTATCAGCGCGGCGTCAATCAATCCAAATGCGATTACGTCATGATGATGTGCGGCGACGGCGGACTGCCGGCATCGAGCTTGCCGGCCATCATCGGCAAGATCGGCACGGCCGATATCGTCGTGCCGTACATGACAAATTTGCGGCAGATCAAGACGCCGTTGCGCTACGCGATATCGCGCGCCTATACCCATGTGCTCAACGTATTGTCGGGGCAGCGGCTGAACTATTACAACGGTCTTCCGGTTCATCGTCGCGCGCTGCTCATGCGCACGCCGATGGCGAGCTCGGGATTCGGCTTCCAGGGCGAAATCCTCGTCCAGCTCTTGCGCGCAGGACACTCCTACGTGCAGGTGGGTGTGCTCGGCAGCGAAACCACCAATAAGACCTCGGTCTTTCGTCTTAAGAATCTCGCCAGTGTCGCGCGAACGGTGCTGCGGCTGATACGGCTGATCGCCGCCGGTCAAGGAGCGGCCGGCCGCAAGCCGCCGCGGCCGGCGCCCGCCGGGCTCGTGAGGGAAAACCCGGCGATCCGCAAGCCGCTTGCTGGCCATGCCGCAAAGGACGAGGGATTTATGCGCGCTTCAATGGCCCGGGCGATGGCGGCCGGCGTGCGCCTTGCCGAGTCGCATCCATATGCGTGGAAACTCGCCTGGGAGGCCGTGCATCGTCTGCCGTTTCTGCTGCCGCATGACAAAAGCTACAAGGCGCTGCGCCATTTCGTGGCGATCGAGCCGGTGGGGCTGTTCCTCGATGTCGGCGCCAACGACGGTATTTCGGCGCTGTCCTTTCGCAAGTTCAGTACGACCTACCGTGTCCTTTCGATCGAGCCCAATCCGCTGCTCGAGCCGAGCCTCCGTAAAATCAAGGCCGCCGATCCGCTGTTCGACTATCGGATTGTGGCTGCGGGCGCCGCGCCGGGGCGCACGACATTTTTCGTGCCGGTTTACCGGGGTATAGTCCTCCATACCTGTGCATCGGCCACGCGTGGCCATGTACTCGATGCCGTACGGAAGAGCTTTGGATCGAAGGTGGCTGCCGACATCGCCGTCAAATCATTCGACAGCGACATTGTGGCTCTCGATACGCTTGGTTTGAATCCCAAGATCGTCAAGATCGACGCCGAAGGCTTTACCTACGCGACGCTTAAGGGAATGCACGAGACGATGCGGCGCGCGCGGCCGTTCGTCATCTTCGAGGTCGACCGCGACGAGCACGACCAGAATGTCGAGTATTTTGGCCAGCTCGACTATGTGCTGCTGGGTTACGATCCGGCGCGAGATCGCTTCCTGCGCGGTTTCACGTCGTTGGATCAGGTTGTCGGGGAAGAGTTGGGGCACCGCAATATGTTCGCCGTCCCGCAGGAGAAGTCCGCTCCCCTTCCGTTTGCAAAATCT
>CAWGWO010000016.1:0-341167 GCA_963826295.1 uncultured Alphaproteobacteria bacterium | reverse complement strand
CGGGTCCTTCAGCCGAGCGGCGATCGTTTCGGCAAGTGGCAAGAGATCGTTCATTTATGCATTGCGATCGCATACCCCAGAGCCTCAACTAGGCTCTTGCGCCGAGTCGGAAACCGTTCAGGCTGCTCGTGGACCGAGGAGGGCGTCAACGATCCGCTTGGCCTCCACAACGATTTCCTCTTTGCTGCTTTTCTCTAGATTAGAGGGGCTATCAGCTATCGCACGGTTCGCGCCTGGCTGAAAGATAGATGCTCTCCAGCCCTTTCCGACAGGCGTTACCTCAATTCGAAATCCCTTATGTTCCAGCGTTGTCATCATTTCTAGCGGTGCCAAAAACCTTTGATTGATTCGGCGCCAGCCGAGAGGCCAAGGCGAACACGTCACCGTGCCGTCGCACTAGATGAAGGCGGGGGAGCGACCCCCGGCTTCTCCGTCTAACGATAGACAGGCTACTTGACAGCACATTGGGGAGCGACCCCGTGCATCAAGATCGTCCGCACTATGAGGTTAGACCTGTTTATCCTAAAACGTGCGGTGCTAATTCGGTAGTGCGTCAGTTTAAATCTCACAGGCTTTGACACAAGGTCGTCCACACCCTAACCCGGGTCTGCCTTGGCATTCGGCATTATTATGGCGGTAGTCTTGACATTGTTTTTGGGGGCTTGGTGGTGTGATCGTCCAGAACCTTCGAAAGCTAGCCAAACTGATCGTCTCAACAACGCCCCACCGCTTCGCCGCAGCGTAGGAACGCCACCACGGACAGCATCGGCTGTGCCTAACGAGTTCGCCGTCGCTGAGTTTTTCAACGATATCCGCCAGGAGCAGTCATCGCGGGGCAACAAGGAGTTGAACCTGCACGTAGGTCTCGGTCTGGTGGGCAGCGAGACGGCGGTCCACGTTTAATTTCTCAATCCTTATTGTGCTTTGCGTTGGGCACTCCATATGACTGTGTAAAGGCAAGGACTTGCTTGTCCGAGAGCTGCCCGCAAATCGGTGACGTACCGAAGTCTCCGTTCTTTTCAGGTGGCAGCGCAGGTGCCGTCGGCAGGCACAATAACACTCTCGGCATAATTGTGTTCGGCGCGGCGGCGGTACGTCCGCGCGCTGTCTGCGGCGCGCATCTCTTTCGACATTCGACCTGCGACAACATCAGGTGAGGTATGGCTACTGAACGCGCGCGCCCGCGCGCCTTACCAAGGCCTTGGGGTGTTGACGATCTACGTCCTTGGTGTAACGCGCGCCATGACGGCAATGCGATCGGCGAAATCTGGTACGATCGATCGGATAACGCGGCCAAAGATCCGTCGCTCTTGCTCAAGTTGCTGTTCACGAGCCAGCCACTTTCGATCCAAGTTCATCCGGACGATACGTTTGCGCACGCCGCAGGTCTGCCAAGGGGAAAGACCGAAGCCTGGTACGTTCTGAGTGCCGCGCCTGACTCCAAGGTTGCCCTCGGCCTTAGTCGACCACTGACGCCGCAGCAATTACGTGCGGCCATCAACGATGGCTCGATTTCCGATCTAATCGTGTGGCGCGCCGTGTCAGCAGACGATGTCATTTTCGTGCCCGCGGGAACGATTTACGCGATTGGCGCGGGCCTCGTCATTGCAGAGCTCCAACAGCGCAGCGATACGACATTCCGTCTGTATGATTATGGTCGGAAGCGTGAGCTTCATATCGAAAATGCCATCGCGGCGGCGGACGCCGGACCAGCCAATTTTCAGGTGCGGCCGAGCCAGCTTACCGTGGAGCGGAGACTTTTCGTCTCCAGCCCACAGTTCGTATTTGAACGGATTGATCTGGCTCCAAATTCCCATTGGTGTCTGGAAGCGGAACGAGAGACCTGGCTTCTCGTTCTCGGCGGTAGTGCTATCGCCGGATCGTGCGACGTTACCACGGGCGATGCCCTTTTCGCGCAGTCAGACCGCGTCGACATACACGCCGGCGCCGCCGGGATGGTGAGTGTCGTGGCGTACACGGGCGGCGGCCCGATTCCACACCTCCTGCAACAACTCACAGAGCCGGGCGCAATCAATGTAGGACAACCGCAGGAGATGCAGGTGCCAACTTCCGTTGCTGAAGCAAAGGCTGCCGCGAAGAATGGCCGCCTGGAAACGATTAAATGAAACTCCTTCAGCGCGTGGCGTTCATCGGGAATCACCTTCCGCGCCGTTGCGGTATCGCTACATTTACTCATGATCTTCACCGGGCGGTTTCGACAGCTCGGCCGGATCTTGAGACCTGTGTCGTGGCCATGACGGATTCGGGTTGCACTTATGACTATCCGCCGGCTGTGCGCTTAGAGATTCACGACGATACGATTGGCGATTACGTCGCGGCGGCCGAATTCCTGAACGGCGCAGGATTTGATGTTGTTTCCCTTCAACACGAATATGGGATTTTCGGTGGCGCGGCTGGCGGCAACATCGTCGAACTCTTGTCGCGCCTCGAAATGCCGGTTGTCACCACGCTACACACGGTGCTCGCTAAACCGACAGTCGTCCAGCACGAAGTGATGCGTCGGATCGTGGACATTTCGGCCAAGATCGTCGTCATGTCCGAAACTGGCCACGAATTCCTTCGTTCCATTCATGATGTGCCGACCCGCAAGATTGAAGTTATACCGCACGGAATACCGGATTTTCCGTTTCTTGAAACGTATCACGCCAAGGACAAATTCGACTTCACAGGAAAGATGATCATTTTAACCTTCGGTCTGCTGTCGCCAAACAAAGGCATTGAGACCATGCTCGATGCCATGCCGGAAATCATCAAGTCCTGTCCGAACGCCGTCTATGTCATTCTCGGCGCTACTCATCCGAAGCTTGTGCAGCAACAAGGCGAGGCCTATCGCGACAGTCTGACGGCCCGCGTTCGGGGCCTTGGCATCGAAACACACGTCGTCTTCTTCAACCAGTTCGTGGATCAGGCCACGTTGCTAGATTTCATTTCGATGTGCGACGTCTATGCGACGCCCTATCTCAATGAAGCCCAGATGACGTCGGGCACGCTCGCGTACAGCTTCGGGTTGGGAAAGGCAGTCGTATCGACACCCTATTGGCACGCGAAGGAACTCCTGAGCGACGGGTGCGGCATTCTGGTTCCGTTTGGGGACGTCAAAGCTTTCAGCGCGGAGATCGCCGGTCTCCTGACCAACGATGTACGCCGGCATTCGATGCGCAAACGCGCGTACGCGGCAAGCCGATCGATGACTTGGAGGCAAACGGCCGAGCGTTATCTTGCCGTCTTTGAGACTGAGAGCGAGAATTCCCGGCCTGGAAAATTACTTCCCATTGATGCGATTACCTCTGGGAGAAACGCGCACGTCATACCGGAGATTCGGATCGGGCATTTCGTTTCACTCTGCGACAGCACGGGCATGCTCCAACATGCAGTCCATTCGGTACCGGACCGCTCCCATGGCTACTGTACCGACGACAACGCTCGCGCGCTGCTGTTCTCAAGCTTGCTTGCAAGCTTTGGCGAAGTACAATTGCCCAACTCGACCACCGCTCGCTTTGCTGCATTTATTCAGCATGCTTGGAACCCAAGCACCCGCCGGTTTCGAAATTTCATGAGCTATGATCGCCGATGGCTGGAAGAGCAAGGTTCCGAAGATAGTCACGGCAGAGCGCTTTGGGCGCTGGCCGAATGCGCACGCAAGGACATTGATCCGTCTCGCCGCAGATGGGCCGCAGCGCTGTTCAACACCGCGCTTCCCGTCGTCGAGGAATTCTCGGCGCCGCGGGCCTGGGCGTTCTCGCTCCTCGGGTTGGACGCCTATTGCACGCTGGTTGGTGGCAACGTTCTCGCCAACCGCCTCCGCGGATCATTGGCCGATAGATTGATGTCCCTGATTGCTGTAACCCAAACCAGAGACTGGATTTGGTTTGAAGACCTGCTCGCATATGACAATGCGCGGCTTCCCCAGGCGCTGATCCAGACTGGACTGACGACTCATACGCCGTCGTACATCGAGGTGGGCCTCCGATCGCTCCGTTGGCTCAACTCGCTTCAGACCACGTCATCGGGTTACTTTAGACCGGTTGGGACCAAGAGCTTCGGCAGGCTCCGCCAGAAGCCAGAAGCGTTCGATCAGCAGCCGGTCGAAGCGTCCGCAACGATTTCCGCTTGCCTCGCCGCGTGGCGGGCGGATGACGGGGCTGAGTGGCCGCTAGAAGCGCTACGCGCGTTCGAGTGGTTTCTGGGCGAAAACGATTTGCACACGGCAACGACTGATCCGGAAACGGGAAGTTGCTCGGATGGGCTTCATCCAGACCGATCCAATGAGAACAAGGGTGCGGAATCAGTGCTATCCTATCTCCTCAGTCTTGTGGAGATTCGCCAGTTCAAGCGTATGACTGCGATGGAACGGACGAGACCCGCACCCAAGTTCGCAGACGGCGACGTTCGTCGCACGATCACACCTCGAACAGTCCCGGGGAGCCTCATTGTCCCAGTTCCAATTCATGAATCGCCAGAGCTTGTATCTGCGCCCGGACCCGGCAAGGGTCGTCGTCAGACCTTTCAAACCGGCAACTGAACCCCGAGACCTCAACCCCACCGATAAAATTCGCGCCGATCATATCGTCGGCAGGGTACTTCGGCTCGATGCCGAAGCCGCGGCACAACAATTGAGCGACGTGCTCGACAATTTCGAGGGTCGTCACAGAAACCTGATCGATATCTTCGAGGCGCGCGCCGCAGACATGGAAGACGCGCTGGAACCACATGCCGAATTGAATAAGACGCAGCGCCGCCTGATCGGTGCGTATTTTCTCAACGAATACTCTTTCGAGGCGTCGGCCTTGTTCAATCCGAGCATCGTCCGACATCCCGATCAGACAGGCGCGCCGGAGGATGGCTGTCGCTTCATCTTGAGTTTGCGCGCCGTCGGCGAGGGACATATCTCGTCGCTGACATTCCGGTCGGGTACCATAGCTGCCGACGGAAGCGTTGCCGTCGATCCGACCGCGCGTCTCGCAGCCGTTCCCAAGATCCGAAGCCGGACGTCAACGCCAAATGGCGATGATGTCGAAGTGACATTCGGGGATGACGAAGAACTGAGCGAGCGCATTATATTTCCAATCACCAACTCTCAGGCAAACGGTATCGAGGACGCGCGATTCGTCGAATTCGATGACGGCGGTCGAAAAACGTTCTACGCGACCTATACGGCCTATAGCGGCAGAGCTATTCGCTCTGAGCTGATCGAGACGACGGATTTTCGATCGTTCCGGCTGACCCCACTTGGCGGATCGGCGGCGCGCAATAAGGGGATGGCTCTGTTCCCGCGGAAAATTGATGGCCGATATGCGATGATCGGTCGGCAGGACAACGAGAACCTATATTTGATCTATTCCGATGACCTCTACACGTGGGACGGTGGTCATTCCATCCTTCAACCCGAGTATCCTTGGGAATTCGTTCAGATTGGCAACTGTGGATCGCCCGTCGAACTGGACGACTGTTGGTTACTGCTGACACACGGGGTTGGTCCGGTCAGGAAGTATTCGATTGGGGCAGTTCTCTTGGATAAAAAGGATCCATCGAAGGTTCTCGCCCGCTCTCGTGAGCCGCTCGTTCGTCCTGAGCCCACCGAACGCGAAGGGTACGTGCCTAATGTTGTCTATACCTGCGGCGCAATGCGTCACGGCGACCAGATTATCTTGCCTTACGCGGTATCCGACACCTTCTCCAATTTCGCCACAATAAAGATTTCCGCGCTGATGCAGGCCGTCGCAAGCTAGCGGCCGGTTCACTGTGATCGCTTTGGTGGTTTGAACAACGCCTGAGCGGGCTCTACCGCCTGCTATATTGGTCATATGTGGTGGATGAGGTACTCGGCCATTGAGCCAGCAACGGACCCATGCAAGCACTCTTCATTGGACAAACGTACATTGACGTCACTTTTTTGACTGACCGGATGCCGACGGGCGACGAGAAGCATGTGGCGTCTGCTTACGCTATCTCGTTCGGCGGCAACGCGGTCACTGCTGCGTTCTGTTGCGCAAAATTGGGAATTGCGCCGGACGTGCTCGCAACCATCGCTGATGATTGGCTTGGTCGCATGTTCCTGGATATGGCGACCAGGTATGGGATCACGATCCTCGCCAGGAAAGTGAGAACGTCATCGTTGTCGTTCATCATGCCCAGCGACGGCAAACGCGCGATCGTACGCTGTCGTGACGACGACTATCTCAACCCTTTCCCTATCCTGCACCTCTCAGGTTGCCGGGCGCTTCATGTAGACGGACACCAACCTGATGCTGCGATTTATTACGCAAAGCTTTGCCGAGAAGCAGGGATATTTACCTCGCTCGACGGCGGTGGAATTCGATCGAATACGCACGAGCTCCTCGGTTTCATTGACGTGGCGGTCGTGGCCGAACGTCTGTGCCAACAGATGGGGTATGAACCGGCGGCGATGCTTGATTATCTCAAAAGCCGGGGCTGTCGGCTTGGCGGGATAACGCTCGGGGAACGGGGCATGATCTGGTATGACGAGACGGGCGCGGTTCGCACGCTTCCTGCTCTTGCCGTGTCGCCCGCTCGAGTTCTCGACACGAGCGGAGCCGGAGACGTCTTCCACGGCGCCTACATTTATTCTTATCTCGCCAATCCGGCGAAGACTTGGGAGAGCCATTTCCGCTTCGCGCAGGCGGCAGCCGCCTACAAGATCCAGCATCTCGGCAATGAGGCAGGCTTGCCGACACTTGCCGAAATTGCTGCGGTCGAGCGCGAGTTTGAACTGCAGCTGTGAAAAGAATATGTAGGGCGCCCCGACAAAGAGCTGACGAGACGATGCGATCGCTGGGGATAGACCTCGGCATCAGATTGCTGCCTGGCGGGTAATCAGCTGGAAAATTAAACGTCGTTGACGCTTCTTATAATCCCGGCCGTCTCAATCAGCACAATATGCCGGATCGATTAGCCAAAATTCTTCGACGTCGGGGGGATTCCAAAGGTTTTTAAGCAAGCAGCCCACCAGGAGCTGACGTCGATCGTCAGCTCCCGGCGGAAGTCGTTAGCTCTGTTGGGCGCTTTTACTATTCGCCGTCTTGGAGTGCTCGTTTGCGTTTTGCGCGTGCTGTTGGGCTTGCGTTGAGTGCTCTTTACCCTTGGCATGATCGTTTTTGCCGTGAGATTCGGCGGCGGCCCGATGGGACTTTGCCGCGGCTTCGTGAGATTCCGCCGCCTTGTTGTGCGCGTCTTTCATATTGTTTTCTCTGGTTGGCCGACAAATCTCGGCTGGCGCCAAAGCGCACTTAATAGTGTCCGCAGAGAGTGCCTACGGTGTTCTTACTGAGAGAGATAAATAAAACTGGCACTCCTCCTTGTAGAGCGCCAAATAAACCCCATCTTCAACTTGCAGGCTGCGAGTCATAGTCAGCCTCTGCCCCTTTCGAAAAATAACAGCAACATTTCTTTGGAGGATTGCATGCAATTCCGTCCACTGCACGACCGCGTCGTCGTCAAGCGCATCGATGCCGATTCCAAGACCACTGGCGGCATCATTATCCCGGACACTGCAAAAGAAAAACCTCAAACCGGCGAGATCACGGCTGTCGGTCCAGGCGGCCGCGATGAAGCGGGCAAGCTCATCCCGATTGATCTTAAGGTCGGAGATAAGGTGCTGTTCGGAAAATGGTCCGGCACCGAGGTCAAGCTTGACGGCGTTGAGATCTTGATCATGAAAGAGAGCGACATCATGGGCGTGCTCAACGACGCTTCTGAAGCGCGGGTCAATAAGAAAGCCGCTTGATACTTAATTACACTTATCGCCGCTGAAGCGGCTCGCACCTGTGAGTGCCGAACAAAGAACGGAATTTCAAAATGGCAGCCAAGGACGTTAGATTCTCCGTAGACGCGCGCGACAGAATGATGCGCGGCGTCGACATCCTCGCCAATGCAGTGAGGGTTACCCTTGGCCCCAAGGGCCGGAATGTCGTCCTTGACAAGTCCTACGGCGCGCCGCGCATCACCAAGGATGGCGTCACCGTTGCGAAGGAAATCGAGCTTGAGGACAAGTTCGAAAACATGGGCGCGCAGATGGTGCGCGAAGTCGCGTCGAAATCGTCCGACTTCGCCGGTGACGGCACCACCACCGCGACCGTGCTTGCACATGCGATCATACGGGAGGGCGCCAAATCGGTGGCCGCCGGCATGAACCCGATGGATCTCAAGCGCGGCATCGATCTCGCGGTCGGAGCCGTGATTGAGCACCTCCAGAGCAATTCCAAGAAAGTCACTTCCAACGAAGAGATCGCACAGGTCGGCACTATTTCGGCCAACGGCGATTCCGAAATCGGCAAGTTCCTCGCCGACGCGATGAAGCGAGTGGGCAATGAAGGCGTCATAACGGTCGAAGAAGCAAAGAGCCTGGAGACCGAGCTCGACGTCGTCGAAGGCATGCAGTTCGACCGCGGCTACATCTCACCCTACTTCATCACCAATGCCGACAAGATGCGCGTCGAAATGGATGACCCTTACATCCTGATCTACGAGAAGAAACTTTCGGGCCTGCAGGAACTCCTACCGCTGCTCGAGGCGGTCGTGCAATCGGGCAAGCCGCTGCTGATCATCGCTGAGGATATCGAAGGCGAGGCGCTCGCGACGCTCGTCGTCAACAAGCTGCGCGGCGGCCTCAAGGTCGCGGCGGTCAAGGCGCCTGGTTTCGGCGATCGCCGCAAAGCCATGCTGCAGGATATCGCGGTCCTGACGGCCGGTGAAGCGATCTCGGAAGACCTCGGCATCAAACTTGAAAACGTCAACCTTCCCATGCTCGGCCGTGCGAAGAAAGTGACGATCGAGAAGGAGAACACGACGATCATCAACGGTGCTGGCAAAAAGACCGACATCGAGGCTCGCATCAGCCAGCTCAAGGCGCAGATCGAAGAGACGACCTCCGACTACGACAAGGAAAAGCTTCAGGAACGCCTAGCCAAACTCGCAGGCGGCGTCGCGGTCATCCGCGTCGGCGGCGCGACTGAGATCGAGGTGAAAGAGCGCAAGGACCGCGTGGATGACGCTATGCACGCGACCCGAGCCGCAGTCGAAGAAGGCATTCTTCCCGGCGGCGGCGTTGCCCTCTTGCGCGCCTCCGAGACGCTCAAGAAAATCCGTACGCAGAACGACGACCAGAAGACCGGCGTCGAGATCGTGCGCAAAGCGCTCTCCAGCCCAGCTCGCCAGATCGCGATCAATGCGGGTGAGGATGGCTCCGTCATCGTGGGCAAGATCCTTGAGAAGGATCAGTACGCCTACGGTTTCGACGCGCAGAGCGGCGAGTACGTCAACATGGTGAGCAAGGGTATCATCGACCCGACCAAGGTGGTGCGTTCCGCGCTGCAGAACGCCGCTTCGATCGCCGGACTCCTGATCACAACCGAAGCCATGATAGCCGAACGGCCGAAGGCAGACGGCGGAATGCCGGCAATACCCGGCGGCGGCATGGGTGGTATGGACTACTGAGTGCCAACCGCGACTAAAAATATGAGCCCGGGATTTATCTCGGGCCCTTTTGTTGTGCGGCAGCCAGAGCAGGTCGGTTAGAGGATCCGGCTTTCCGCAAAGATGATGGTCGAGCTGTGAAAGTACGAATTCAATGACGGTGCGAACCAGCAGCAAGACGGTGACTTTCGCTCGTCCATTTTTGTTGAAAGGAATTGATCGAAAATTGCCGGCTGGGAGCTATCAGGTCGTGACCGACGAAGAACTGGTCGAGCAGTTATCCTTTCCGGTCTATCGGCGCGTTTCGACTTTCATTTTCGTGCCGGCGCAAGCCTCCTCAATCGAGATGGTCTCTATTGATCCGCTAGACCTTCGAGCGGCACAGGACCGAGATAAGGCGATGCGTGAGAACGGTGCTTCATCGCAGGGCGCACGGTAAAAAGTGACAAAGTTCAGATGTCCCTATTGCCCAGCCGAATATGAGCTTACGATGGCTCGCCTGTCTTTCCAGCATCGGAGCTATGCGAACTGCCAAGTTTGCCACCAGACCATGTACAGCTGGAGCTCCCGAAACGTACCCCGCTTCACGCTTGTGAAGTCATCCGAGAGCCAGCACCATAACAAGCGCCATAATATTCAGAAAGCCGCGACAAGAAAACCGCGCCAAACGGGGCTTTATGATTTCATCGGCTGGCAGGGACGCCGCTAGGCACACCGCGGTAATCGCAACACGCGACCGAAAGACTGTGGTATTACGCGCCGCCGGCTCCCACGCTGGAGCTTCAGTTGATCATGCTCAGGATCCAGCACAAGACGACCTATCGCTTTCGTCGGCCGGTGAGTTTATTGCCGCACCGCCTGATGCTGCGTCCGCGCGAAAGCCGCGACGTTCGCTTGATTTCGAGCACTTTGACGTTGACGCCGACCGCCACGCTGACCTGGGCGCAGGACGTCTCCGGCAATGCCGTCGCGACAGCCACGTTTGATGGCATGGCCGAAAGTCTCTTGATCGACAGCGTCACGGAAATCCAACTCAATGCTGTCGCGTGGCCAGTATTTGATATTGCCGGCTCTGCCATTTTCTATCCCTTCCGATATTCCGACGATGAGTGGACCGACCTCGGTTTGTTGGCGACGCAGCAATACCCGGACGGGGACCAGCGTCTGCGCAACTGGGCGCGAGGCTTTGTGCGCAGCAATCCAACGGATACGCTCTCCCTGCTCAAAGACCTGTGTGCCGGCGTCGCCGAACGAATCAGCTATCAAAGTCGGGAAGTGGAGGGTACCCAGTCGCCAACGCAGACATTGCAGCGCGGTTGGGGCTCATGCCGCGATTTTGCGCTCCTCTTCGTCGAAGTGACGCGCAGTCTGGGTTTCGGAGCAAGGATCGTTTCTGGCTATCTTTACGATCCTGCTCGGAACAGTGTCGGATCCAGTGGTGCTGGATCAACCCATGCCTGGGCGGAAGTCTTCGTACCGGGTGCAGGCTGGATTACCTTCGATCCGACCAATCGCGGTGTCGGAGGTTTCAACTTGGTACCAGTCGCCGTTGCACGCGACATCCGGCAGGCAATGCCGGTGTCTGGCAGTTTCGTTGGAATGACCGATGCGTTCGAGGGCATGTGGGTGGAGGTTGCTGTCTCATCGTAGCCGCGGCGCCCCGTTCTTCCAGCGCGAGCAATTCAGCGGGTCAATGGGTAGCCCTCGGATGTCCGCTAATAGAATGGTCCGGCCGTGCTCCTGCCCGCCGGCGGTTGAAGCTGGCAAGGGGCGCCAAAGACAGGGAGCACACCATGTCACAGAATCTCAGCAGTACGGCCGCCGTAATCGGCATTGATACCGGTCGTTCCACGTCGTCGGCCTGGATACACGTGGGGCAATCGTGCTGCGGCAGAAGCGGTCACGTGGCCATCGAAGCACAACTGGCCAACATGCCGCTGTGCCTGGTCGGCATGGAGGCCTGCGTCGGTGCGTATGACCTCAGACGCAAGCTCAAGACGTTTGGTCACGACGCCCGGCTGATGCCGGCAAAGTATGTGCGACCCTAACGCCGCTTTCGACTTTGAGCCAGACGCTGACATGGATGATCCACAGGCCCCCGTGCGTTGCGGCGAGTGTGGGCATCTCTATCCAGCCGATCAGTTCATAAAGGCCGTCTCGGATTCAAAAGGGACCACTTAAAAATTCAAAAGGGGACGATCGGGATGGAAAGGGGCAATTAGCGATCGCGAAAGTTTAAACTCTTGGCGCGCGGCCGCGGTTGAGTTTAAAGTCACTGTTCGAGCACGAAGTTTAAACGGACAGCGACAATGCGGTACTAGCGGAGAGCGAGATGGCGACCGGGACGGTGAAGTGGTTCAATGCGACCAAGGGCTATGGGTTCATTCAACCGCAAGGCGGTGGCAAGGACGTTTTCGTCCACATCTCGGCGGTCGAGAGGGCCGGCCTCAACACCCTCAACGAGGGCCAGCGGATTGAATTCGAAGAGGTTTCAAATAAGGGCAAGACCTCAGCCGAAAACCTCAAGGTTCAACGCTAAGGTTTGTTCGGCTTCCCGGCGCCAGCATCGACGCGGGTGGGCACGCAGCAAGGCGGAAGCGGCCCGAGGCTTATTTTCAATACGGGTATCGTCCCGGCACGGCCTTGCTTCATTGGAACCCCTGCTGTTTACGGTCGAGTGCCTGGATTTGGCTCTTCTCGTCGACCGAGAGAACGACCGCATGGGCGGGAGGATCGACGTAAAGGTCATCGACGTCCTTGCGCTTCTCAGCGAACTCCGGGTCGGTCGACAGCCTGAAGTGCGGATGCGATGCCGCTCGACTTGGTGGCGAGCGAAGCTCTCCTGGTCCTGACGTGCAGTTGCTTGACAAACCCTGGTCATGAGGGTAATACCGCCACGCTCGTCCGCCGGGGCAATTTTAGAAGTTGCTGTCAGTGTTGAACGACATCATGACGCCGGCGGGCACGCCCAATCGATACGAAGGGCAAATGCCTGCACCCTTGACGAGTCGCTCAGAGTGGTACTTGAGCGGTAAATTTGGCAGCGTAAAAGTCGAGACGCCATCGCCGACACCAATTCTTGCCTTGATCGCTAGGAACAGTTCGTCGTAAACCGTCCTCGATGCCAACGCTCCGTTGCAGAGAAGCCAGCCCTCCAGCGACATGTCTTTGCGCTGAATTTTGGAGGCGGGTCCGGCGAACTGGAGTGGGCTCGCAATGCCTCTAGGCAGAACAACCAGTCTCGGCACTTCCTGCGCAAAGACTTGCCGTCCAGTTGCTGACACCGCCCCGATCCCGATTAGGAACGCTCGCCTACTTTGCATTCGCCCTACCGACCGCTTCGCTCTCGGAACCGACCTTACATCATTTTGTCTGATATTCGACGCCCTCCAGCATTAGCACCATGCGGAGCACGCAATGGCAAACAGCAATTTCCCAGCCAACAAAAAGGAGTCGCGCGGTAGGGAACTCTCGATCGACTTCATCGTTGTAATAGGCTTGCGTGAAATATCTTCCTTCCTCCGCGCCAAGCTGAAAATCTAACATTTTGGAGATCTGCATGATCGGTCGGTCACTCTGTGCGGTTGCCTTCGCTGTTGCCGCGCTCGCAATTCCGGCCTCGGCCCAGGCTCAGGGCGTCATCGGCGGCAGCGAGCACGGCGCCGCTGTAGGTAATCGCGATGCTGGCCCGGTCGGCGCGGTCGTCGGTGGAGTAGTCGGCGGCGTCGTCGGCGGCGTTGAAGGTGCTGTGGGAGTTCCGCGGCACCACTATTATCGTCATGCCTACTATCATCATCACCATCACTATTATCGGTAAATGGCGCGGTGATGGCGGGCGCCGATCATCGGCGAGAACGGCATCGGCATGTGCGCCTCTTGCCGTGCATTCCAAGTTGCAAACAGGCGTTCTGGCGCCCTCCAAAACCTGCCGGCCGAGAGCGCGACGCGCTTCCGCTTCCTTTGCTGCCACGGCGGCGCGCTCACTCTCCATCCGGCGCTTGTTGAAGCCCACGGGACGGGATTCGGCCGCAGGATTGGCGCCCTCGTCAAGCCGCTGTATATTGACGCGCGGGTAGTGTCTCAGTTTGATAACCCGAGCAACACCGTGGCGCTCGAAGACGAACTTCGGCTTGCAGTTGAGAACGTCGATTTGCGGCGGCTTTTAGCGCAGGCTGGAATCGATGCTGCGGAACAAAAAATTGTCGAGAAACTACAACATTTGGTGCTTGAGGAATTACACCACCGGGTGAAAAACACCTTGGCGACTGTAATGGCTATAGTCTCACAAAGTCTGCGAAGCGCCGACAGCCTGGAGAGCGGCAAGCAGGCGATTGAAGAACGGCTAATGGCGCTCGGTCGCGTCCATGATTTGCTGTTACAGTCCAAGTGGACGAGCGCACCGCTAGATGCGATATTGAAGACTTCCATCAATCCTTTCGATAGTGAACAAGGCAAGCGATTTATTGTTCAAAGCTCGGATATTGAGGTCAACGCCGCCGCCGTCCTTCCGCTGTCGATGGTCTTAAATGAGCTTTGCACCAATGCAGCAAAATATGGTGCGCTATCGACTGCCAACGGAAAGATAGAAATTGCCGCGATTGTGGATGTGCCGCTCAACCAGTTTCAGATGACTTGGACGGAACGGGGCGGTCCGGCAGTGAGGGAGCCTACCCGTCGCAGCTTCGGAACCCGACTTATCGAGCACAGCTTCGCGCGCGCACTCAATGGCAAAGCTCACTTAAGGTTCCAGCCCTCTGGGGTCGTTTGTGTCCTCGATATTCCATTGGCTTCTTTGAAGCCACCACAATCAAACTGACCCACTACCGGCAAACGCGGGCCGTATAAGAAGCAGATGGCAGCGTGGAGGAATGTCGGTTACGGTTCCGTATCGACGCGACGGTACGATTTCGGACTGCAACCTTTCGGCTGATCGGCTATTTTTTATGAATGCCGCGCTATTTTTTCAACATCAAAGTGCCTAGTCGGAAAACGATCCGCGATCCCGAGGGTGGTGAACTAAGAGGGGACAAAGACGCGCGGATACACGCTGAAATGGTTGCGCGAGACATGATGGCCAACCGCATTTGGTACAAGCGCAATCTCGAGTATTGGGCCTTTGTCATCACGGACGAGTCTGGCCGGCAAGTTGCCGTTGTGCCGTTTGCGCAATTTAGGACAGTCCGAAAATCAAAAGGGGCCACCTGAAATTGCATGACGAACGCCGAGCTTCGGCCCGGCTTTGTCGGTGCGGCGAACATTCGATGACCGCGCTACGCCGAGGAAATGCTCGCCACGCGGCATTGAGAAACCAAATGGCGCGGGGCGGCCGGCGCTGCCGACGCTACTTCAGCCGGCAGGAGTCATTTATGCCGCGCATCAACTCACCTCCTCTAATTTCGACGTTCGATCATCCTGCGGAAACACCAAGCGCCTGTCTCATATGTCGGATGTATTTCTAGTTCGGCTATCAGGCCGCCGTCCGGAAGATCGTGCATGTAGGAGCGCAACTTCGTAAAAACATAGTTCGGCAGCCGATCCGTAAACCGATTTACAAGGTCGCAAATCTCAATGGTCCGAAAGTATCCGCCTGCCTCGATTGCTATCTGACGGCTTTCATGTTGGGGGTGCCAAGTCCCTTGGCGGGTGGTTGCCGCCGAATCCGGCGCGGCGACTTCGGCGGCGCGCTGCTGCTCGACCGGCGCGGGCCGCGGATTTCGTTTTAGTGATAACCGGTTCGGGGCGCCGGCTGGAGCTCGAGCGATCGGGGCGATCGATGATGTCGGCGGCGCCGACTGCGACCTATGGGGTCATCGACAATGATGACCGGCGGTTTGATCTCGGCAGCGCTTCTCGCCGTGCCGGGCGCCTCTGCCTACTTCCTGGGCGGCGCCGTCGTCTATACGCGTCAGGCTAAGAACTCATTGCTTGCCATCAGCGACGGAGCGCTGTCGGAATTTCGTCCCGCGACCGAGCAGCACGCGGTGCTGCTGGCGCGGCGCGTGCGGGTGCAATTCGCGGCGACATGGGGACTTGGCGAAACCGGCGCCACCGGACCCAGCGGCAATTGCTATGGTGACCCGGCCGGGCATACTTGCCTTGCGATCGCGGGCGGCCGAGCGGGCGGTTACCCTGGAAACGGGCAGTTCGGACCGCCTCGCCAATATGCGCGCGTTCGCCGCCGCGGCCCTCGAACTGCTTTCCGACAGCCTGCGACGCTGACGGACGACGTGTATCAGGCTGAAGCCGCAGAACTCGACGTCGTCGATCAATTTCATGAGCGTTGACTCTAGAGGCCGCGAAGCGCGCGACGCGGCGCTGAGCGAGGGGGGTGAGTGGCGGGGGGCACCCGGGGTCATGCGCCGATATAAGGTTACCCTCGCCTGCAGTCCGACGTTCCTATTGAAAAAAGGCATCAAGAACCACCCTATCCAATGCCTTTTTGCCGGGAGCGGGCGCGTACCGAACGCGGCTCAAAAAAATAGACCCCAGGCAGTCTGTTGTGCTTGGGGTCTTTTGAGTTGTTGCCTCAACAAGGCTTCTAGCAACGCGACTAGGGCGTCGGGGGTTCAGAACGGCAACCGACGCTGGCGCTCGATGACGGCGCGCGGTTAATCGCGGCAATCCGTAGCGGGATCGCCTTTATCGCGTTCCCGTTACTCTAGCGCCGTATGCGTCGAAGTAGCACGGTATTCCATGAATCCGTGACATCGCACCAAAAGACGAAAATGCCAAACGCCACAACTGCGCCGAGAATAATTATTCCCACCATATTCTCTCCCGGTAACATCGAATCAATTTGCGGCCTCGCAAGCTCAGAGCTGCTTAGAGCGTCAGCCGCAACGGTGCATCGTCGGATTAGATGCTGAGGGTCCTGCCGGGCACTGCTTGCCGGGCTCACTACAAGAGACGCTCAAGCAGCAAGCGTGTCTATGCAGAACAGACCACCTGTGGCACATGGCCGCCTTCTCAAATGGGCTAACTTTAGCAGCTGGGATGTTCGTATCGCGAAGGCAGGCACCGACGCGCACGCCGAGAGAGGCCGCCGACCATCAATGCTAATTATGCGGTGACTTCCGGTGTTGGCGCATAGTGTCGATTCAATTTCTTTCGTTGATGTCTGGTTTCGAGGGCGATGCTGAGGAGAGGCTGATGTCGTTGAAACGACGTGAAGGACCCAAAGCGGGAGTAGGCGGCGAATTGGGATTGCCGTTTCGCGACGTTTAATTTGTTCATTCCCTCCCTAGCCTCTGATACAAATAAAATCCTTCCGCACCTGAAAGCAACCCGTCATGATCCTAGAATCGGTCATCACATGCGCGAAATGCGGCACGGCAAAGTTGGAAACGATGCCGACCGATGCTTGTCAGTTTTTCTATGAATGCACCGGGTGCCACACCAAGCTACGGCCGAAGCCGGGCGATTGCTGTGTGTTCTGCTCTTACGGCTCCGTGGCCTGTCCGCCGATGCAATCCGAACATGCCGTTACCTGTTACTAAGCATGTTCACGATCCAAGTCTCCCCGCAATGGGCTGGCAAGCCTGTCTAGCAACTTGCTGCCGCCCGCGATCCCTTCGACGAGAGAGCGGGATGTAAAGCGGACGGAGGTGCGCTGGCTTGACGCACAGCCTGCCTGCCCAGCGGTAAGAATCAGAACTGTCGTTCCGCCAGGACCGGCGGTACGGTGCTGACCGGGCTCCGTAGGTCTGAGGAAGCGCTCATGCTCCACCCGGTATCACCGCTCGTTCTGACGCTTTCGCTATTTGCACTGACTGCTGTTGCCACGCATTTGGCCATGTCATTCGGTCAGACGTTGATCCATTATAAAGTGGCCCACCATCCGATTGGCGGTAAGATTTTTCGCAATCACATCAATTTCCATCACACCCATTATTCCGAAGCTCATCTCGTCTCTCAAACGTACCTCGGCGACGAAGGCAACACGACGCCGTACTTTTTCATTCCCATTCTTCTAGCGGGTGCGTGTGCATATCTCCTATTGCCTCTTGATCTATTTATAGTTGCGACGGTCACGTGTGCGGCGTCGTTCTACGCGCATGTCCTTTTCGACAATGAGTACCACTCGGAGAGATCGCGGCTTCAGCGGTTTGCGTGGTTCAGGCGCAAGCAGGAGCTGCATTTCGTCCATCACCGGCACGCGGACAGTAATTTCGCGGTGATCCATTTTTTCTGGGATAGAATCCTCGGTACCTATCGAAGACCGGGCGCTAGTTAGATTCACATCGAAGAAATGTGTGGCGGAGTGCGTTTGCAGTTTTCAGAGACGCAGTTGACGTTGATGCTTGATGGTGGCGCGCGAGTGACACGTTCAGACGGGCTATCCCGCAAAGAGGTAAGCGGCGAGAATGACGAAGCCGCTCACGGCAAGCGTCGCATGGATGCCGATCAACGTTCCCGCGCGGCGCCCCGTGAGGAGACGCCTCGCAAGAATTCCGACGCCCACTAATGCCGCCAGCGCGAGTAGCGCAGCGCTCATCATGCCGAAAGAGTCGGTCTCCCGACCGAGGCTGCCTAAAGGTCCGCGTAGCACCAGTACGAGGCAACTTAGGCCGCCGATGCCGAGAAGGCCGTGCAAAGCAGCAAGCGGCCAAGGCGGTGCGACCCTGCGATCGGTACGCAGATGCAGAGCGGCGAGTGCAGTGCCTAACAGCGCGGCGGCCCCGAGAATGATGAAAGCAGCGTTCAGCATGACAAGAGCAGAATGGCTAACGCACAGTTGGCACATAATGTGTTCTGCGGGAAGGTCAGCCGACACTAGCGGGCGTGTTGCAACGTCCGACGTGATCGGGCGAGGCGTTGGCGACTTTGCTCGCGTACCACCGCCGCCGTGCCGAGCGCCGGATACGAATGAAACATCCCGGCACGCTATTGCACCGGTTACCTTACCGATGTTGGCCTTCAGCCGCCTTACCCGCCTAATGATTTCGCAGCGTGGATCGAAGTCTATCTCGGGGGCCGGTGGCATACATTCGACCCGCGCAACAACGCCCCCCGGATCGGACGTGTCCTCATCGCGCAGGGCCGCGACGCCGCGGACGTGCCGCTCACACATATATTTGGACTCGGTACCTTGTCGGGGTTCCGCGTCTGGGCAGACGAAGCATCACCCTAGGCCTCACGGTCGTGCAATTCACGCTCGATATCGATCGCGACAGCATCGTTCGCGGGAAATGTCTGATCAAGCGCTTCGTCGAGTAGCCCATCGAGATGGGCTAGCGCGCTTGAAGACGCTCCATGCGGTTTGTTTTCGATAGGCATAACTCGCAAGACCTTCAACTCCTTCTAGAGTATCTTATGTACTTGGCCGGGCGAAATGGCTGACGCTCAAAATTGACGAGCGCGGTGGCGTGTTGGAGGCGCATCTTAGGCCATGGCCATAGTGCAGTTTGAAGAGGGCACCTTCAGCATCGATGCAGCCGTGATCGGACAAGGGCTCAATGTCGAGCCCTCCCTCGTTCAGGTTCGGATGCGCGAAGGAAAGATCACCGTTCTCTGCGAGCGTGGTGTCGAGGAGGACGCGGGACGCTATCGGATGACGTTCTTTCATGAGAACCGGCGCTTTCGTCTCGTTGTCGACGAAGAAGGCAACGCCATCCAGCGTTCGACGGTAGATTTTGGCGAACGTCAACTTCCCACTTCGATGCGCAAGCCCTCAGCATGACTCCCAAATGCAGGTCCGGTGATAATCCGATCTCCCCAACTGGTTTCCATTGCACAGTTCCCTGAAACTGTGCGTGAAAAGTTGCGATCCGTGAGCGCTGCATTAGCTGCGAAAGCATGGACTGCTTCTAGGTCGGCGCGTTGGCCTATGGATCATTCCATCGAAGGAACCCCAGTTGAGACGGCCGGTCCCCAGGGAAAGGGATTGTCCTCGCGCCTGGTTTATCCTGGACTGCGAATAACTCGCATCTTTTCGGGGCTCTGAAATGAGCAAGGTCGGCGGCAGCGATTCGAAGACCCCGCTCTACTGCTCGTTCTGCGGTAAAAGCCAGCAGGAGGCGCGCAAGCTCATTGCTGGGCCGACCGTTTTCATTTGCGCCGAATGTGTCGAGGTGTGCGCGGACATCATCAGCGAGGAAGACAAGTCGTCGCTGACGAAATCAAACGACGGTATTCCGACCCCGAACGAGATCTGCAAGATTCTCGACGACTACGTCATCGGCCAGAACCATGCCAAGAAGGTGCTCTCTGTCGCAGTCCATAATCACTATAAGCGGCTAAAACACCAGGCCGATCACAAAGATGTCGAGCTAGCGAAGTCGAATATCCTCCTGATCGGCCCGACCGGCTCCGGCAAGACACTGCTGGCGCAGACGTTGGCGCGCATTCTCGACGTTCCTTTGACCATTGCGGATGCGACGACGCTCACCGAAGCCGGTTATGTCGGCGAGGACGTCGAGAACATTATTCTCAAGCTGCTGCAGTCAGCCGATTACAACGTCGAGCGCGCGCAGCGCGGCATCGTCTATATCGACGAGATCGACAAGATTTCCCGCAAATCCGACAACCCTTCGATCACCCGCGACATCTCAGGCGAGGGCGTGCAGCAGGCGCTGCTCAAGATCATCGAGGGGACAATGGCGAGTGTGCCACCGCAGGGTGGCCGCAAGCATCCGCAGCAGGAATTCCTGCAGGTCGACACTACCAATATCCTGTTCGTGTGCGGCGGCGCGTTCACCGGCCTCGAGAAGATCATTTCGGGGCGCAGCCGGCCGGGATCGATCGGCTTCGGCGCCAAGGTCATCACGCCCGAGGATAGAAAGCAGGGCGAGATCTTCCGCGAGGTCGAACCGGAGGACCTGCTCAAGTACGGCTTGATTCCCGAATTCGTCGGCCGCCTTCCGGTCGTAGCGACGCTTGTGGATCTCGACGAGGCCTCGCTCAAACTCATTCTGACCCAGCCCAAGAACGCGCTCCTGAAGCAGTATCAGCGGCTGTTCGAGATGGAGGGGGTCGATCTCACTGTGGCGGGGGAAGCACTCGGCGCCATCGCCAGGAAGGCGACCGACCGCAAGACCGGGGCGCTCGGGCTGCGCTCCATCATGGAGGCCATACTCCTTGACTCCATGTTCGACCTACCAAGCCTCGAGGGCGTCAAGGAGGTCATGATCTCTCAGCAGGTCGTGAAGGGCACCGCAGCACCGCTCTACAAGTACGCCGCTCGCGCCGGTGGCGCGAGGGCGACCTAATGGCGCTTACGGCGGACGGATGAGCGATAAAACCGCGACCATCGGACGCGAGGCCGCCGTGGGGGGCAGACGCGACAGACCATGACCCAGCGCCGGCTCAGCGCCGGGCGTGGAGAGACTGATGGCAAATAAGACCAAGACAACACCGCAGAAGGAAGAAGCGCGGGAGCGCCAGCAGCGAAGTTGCGAAACGTGCAATCATCCTGCTCGGGCGCATATGTCGATCAACCGGTCATAGCGACGCGCGACATCGCGGCCGGAAAGTGGCGACTTTCGGAATCTCCCCGAAGCGTTGACGTTGACCAGTAAGATGACGCGCCGCCGCTCCCGGAGCCCCGTCGCAGTGAAAGAAGTGACAAATGGCCGCGGCGCGCAAAAAACCGATCAATCACGCTTCGTGCCAGTAGGAGACTGTGCAGCGGGCGCGAGACACTGCTGGAAGGTGTGAACCTTGTCGCCAAATGCTGTCCTCGGTGGTTCCTGACACAAATGCTACGCGCAAACGGCCGCGTGGTTAGTGCTGTACGACCTCGAACGGGTCGATCGTCACAATGATCGCCGTGAGGATGGTGCAGATGTCCCTCCAAGAGGTTAGTCGGTATGGTCACCATGGCGCACCCGCAACGAACCCCGCCGCCGGAAAGGGCGTGCGTCACCACGGCTGAGCAAGCGGTGACCCCGGGCGCGATAGCGGCCACGGACGTTTTGAAATGGTGCCAGGCGCTATCCGGCCACGCTGATGGGCTCGGCGAAAAGGTCATGGAATTCTTCAACAACGTTCGCGCTCAAAGCTAATTTTATCCAGGCCTCCATCCCGTGAATACGTGCGCTTGCGGAGGCCGGAGCAAGATTCGCGCACTCCGTACCGTAAGTGGCGAGGGGAACAAAGAGCCGCCGATCGACCAGATCGAAGCGCATGAGGAGCAACTCGTGAGCTTTCGGTATCAGGAAGACTAACTCCGCAACCTCCTTCGGGTGACCACGTCTTCCACATGATATTCATCGACTCGGGTATGTGAGGCATGAGATTCGGTGGATCGGCGTCGTCACCACGTCGGCTGATGTCAAGCCGGCGAAAGTGACGCGACTGGGAATTCCAGTGGTTGCGGAACAATGGAACTCTTGTGATGAAGCGCGCCCGGCTGGTCTCCCCAGTGGTTCGCGCGCTGGCGGATTTCGGGGCGGCGGAACGCACCGAAATTTGGGGGGTTGGTCTTGATGCAATCGAGGCCGTTATGCCCGATGCCTGGCGCTGAAGATCGTACTTTCACCATCAATTTTGGTCCGCAGCATCCGGCGGCGCATGGGGTGCTGCGCCTCGTGCTGGAGCTCGACGGTGAGGTTGTCGAACGCGTAGATCCGCATATCGGTCTGCTGCATCGCGGCACTGAGAAGCTCATCGAGCACAAGACCTATCTGCAGGCGCTGGGATACTTCGATCGGCTCGACTACGTGGCGCCGATGAACCAGGAACATGCCTTTGTCTTGGCGGCCGAGAAACTGCTCGGCATCGAGGTGCCCAGGCGAGGCCAACTGATCCGCGTACTTTATTGCGAGATCGGAAGATTGTTATCGCATCTTCTGAACGTTACCACGCAGGCTTTGGACGTTGGCGCCCTTACCCCTCCGCTATGGGGCTTTGAGGAACGGGAAAAGCTGATGGGTTTCTATGAACGGGCCTCCGGCGCCCGTATGCATGCCAACTATTTTCGCGTCGGCGGCGTGCATCAAGATTTGCCGCCAAAGCTCCTCGACGACATCTGGGCGTTCTGCGATCCGTTCCTTCAGGTCTGTAACGACCTAGAATGCTTACTGACAGAAAATCGCATTTTCAAACAACGCAATGTCGACATTGCCAAAATCGCGCTCGCGGACGCCTGGGGTTGGGGTTTTTCAGGTGTAATGGTGCGCGCCTCCGGCGCCGCTTGGGACCTACGCAAGGCGCAGCCCTACGAATGCTATTCCGAGCTCGATTTCGACATTCCAGTCGGCAAAAACGGCGACTGTTACGACCGCTATCTCGTGCGGATGGAAGAGATGCGTCAATCCGTACGTATCATGAAGCAGTGCCTGGAAAGGCTTCGATCATCAACAGGCCAAGGACCGGTGGTCCTTTTCGATAACAAGATCGCACCGCCACCACGGGCAACCATGAAGCGCTCGATGGAAGCCACCATCGAACACTTTAAGCTCTACACTGAAGGCTTTCGTGTTCCGAAAGGCGAGGTCTACGCCGCGGTTGAAGCACCCAAGGGCGAGTTCGGTGTCTACTTGGTCGCGGATGGCACCAACCGACCTTATAGGTGCAAGATCCGGGCACCCTCGTTCGCCCACCTGCAAGCAATGGACTTCTTGAGCCGCGGGCACATGCTTGCCGACATTTCGGCGATTATCGGCTCGCTCGACATTGTTTTCGGGGAAATCGATCGTTGAACTTACCATCAGCTGACCGAGTTGAGCTGCGACCATGAACAATCGTATCGTCACCGTGTTCGGCGGTACGGGGTTTCTAGGCCGCCGCATCGTTCGGCATCTCCGCCAGCGCGGCTTTTACGTTCGAATCGCATCAAGGCATTCGAAAAAGGGCGAAGCGCTGTTCGGAACTGACGATGCGCAACTGCAATCGGTCGATGCCAACATTCACGATGGACGATCGATCGCCGAGGCGCTTGCTGGAGTGTACGGCATGGTAAATGCGGTCAGTCTGTACCTGGAGCACCAGCAAGAAACGTTCCAAGCCGTGCACGTCGAGTCTGCCCGGCGGCTAGCCGTTCTATCGCACCGCGCCGGTCTCGAACGGCTCATTCACATTTCAGGAATTGGCTCTAATGCTGCATCGCCGTCGCTCTATGTCCGCAAGCGCGGTGAGGGCGAAAAGGCAGTCTGCGCAGCTTTTGTCGATGCCACAATCATTCGCCCGGCGGTAATGTTCGGACCTGATGACGCGTTTCTTACCACCATCCTCAGATTGCTTCGCCGGCTTCCAATCTATCCGATGTTCGGCCGCGGCCTGACGAGATTGCAGCCGGTCTATGTAGAAGATGTGGCTAGCGCAGTCGCAACGACAATGCAGGGTGCAAAACAACAGGCACTGATATATGAATGTGCTGGCCCCCGGATTTACACTTACGAGGGGCTGCTCCGAGCCGTTGCTCACGAAGCAAGCGTTCAGCCTAACTTGATCGCAATCCCATTTGCCACTTGGCGCGCAGTGGCCCGGTTCGCGGAAATGCTCCCAAACCCGCCCCTCACGCGAAATCAAGTTGAACTGATGCAAATCGACACTGTGTCATCGCCAGAGATACCGGGGCTTAGAGAGCTTGGAATTTCTCCACGCTCGATTGAGAAAATACTCCGAGAAATGGAATCGGATCGGTGATCGAAGTGTTCATCCTAAGCCTCTTTAGTGACGGGCAAGTCCTCCAAGCCAGCATATTCGGCCAAGCCGGCCTCATTGAGCACCCAGTCACGGAGCCGGGTCGGCTACGCTCGCCGCGCCGTGCCAAGTCAATGATGCGCGCTGCCATGACTTCTTTTGCAGTACCATCGGCCTGCAATTTCAGCACCCTGCACACTTCGTCGAGTGCCATCGACATTGCGGTAATGTCGTCCGGTGCGAACACGCTGTCGCGCAAGAATGGGATGATCGTCCCCATGGGATCGTCCTTACTACAGTCCCTCCATAAAGCATAGCGTGCTGCCATTGTCGTTCAGTGTCCGCGATCGAATCAGATTTTTTGGTGCGAAATGGTACCGATGACTGACAATTCCTACGGTTAAAATGACGCAGAGGGGCTTGCGTTTGCGATGCCGGGAATATCGCCTGTACACGCTCAAGGATGGTCACATATTGGGACCGGCCGAAGTAGTCGAATGCGCCGGTGACCGCGAGGTTATCGAGCAGGCAAAGCAGCTACTCGACGGCGCGGTAATCGAGATGATTGAAATGGCGAAGCTCGGCGAGCGCGATCAGTCCCGCCTCCGGGACACAGCCCTTGCTCATCACCTGACCAAAGCTAATGTCCGCAGGTGGCGCGAGCAGCCGGCCGGAGTAACAATGAACAGAATAAGGGCGACCCCACGGGGCCGAGCCCATCTTTCAATCCTCAGACCCTCAAAATCCTTTCGCTAGCCGTAGATGATGCTCGCGATAGGATTCGAAATTCCGGCAGCATTGCGCAAAGCAATAGCCGCGAGCGAATTGTTGCGCACCGGCCTACTTAAATTCGCGCAAGCTTTCGTGGTACAGACCACGCATACTGCCATCGCGAATGCGCTTGCTCATATTGACCAACGTCTGGCACGATGGGTTTTGATGGCCCACGATCGAACGCGCAATGACACGATCCCGCTTACGCATGAGTTTCTGTCTTTGATGTTGGGAGTGAGGCGGGCTGGCGTTACAGAGGCGATACAAAGGCTCAAGCGGCAAAAGCTTATAAACAACACCCGAAATCAAATCATCGTACTCAATCGCGCCGGCATCGTGAAGGTCGCGACGAATTTCTATGGCGTGCCCGAAAGGGAATATCAGCGCCTCATGGGCTAGGAGGAACATAAAAAGCATTGACCGCAAGGGTCTCGAAGCATGTGCTTGTGAATGTTACTCGGCTATCCGTGAGCGCATCGACACGACCATCCCCCGCTCGAGAGCGCCTCCCACATAGCAATATATCGCGGGCTGCAGTATGCGTCCTGACATTGGGAACCAACTTCATGATGAGCGCGTTGCGCAGTGTTGGGCGTACATAGGGTCCTACATGGGGGGCGCATGCGAAAAAACACATCCTAGAGACCAGCCGAAAGTCGGTTCCACGGTTCTCATCGTTGAGGATGAAGTGCTCGTGCGGATGATGATTGCGGATTCCCTGCGTGGCGCCGGTTATCGGGTCCTCGAAGCATCCAATGCGCGCGAAGCACTGGAAGTTTTGCGCCATACCTCTAACGTGAATCTCGTTTTTAGCGACATTCGGATGCCCGGCTCGATGGACGGGATAGGATTTGCGCGTGCGGTTCGATCTGAATATCCCGTGATCAAGATCGTGTTAACGTCCGGTCATCTCGCAGCAGTCAATTGGGCTGAGCACGACGGGTATTTTCCAAAGCCTTATGATCTCGCCAAAATTATCACGCATATCAAGACGCTCCTAGACTAAGGAACGCGCAAGCGATCTCAGACGTTAATTCAAGTGACAGATAAGCCGGAAGTCCAAGAAACCATTCTCGTGGTCGAGGATGATGTTTTGGTGCGAATGCCAATCGCGCAGTACCTTCGGGACTGCGGATATAAGGTTATTGAAGCGGTAACCGCCGACGAAGCAATCACTGTACTCCTGCATCACGAGACGGTCGTGGATATTGTTTTCACCGACATTGAGATGCCCGGCTCGATTGACGGCTTTGGCTTGGCGAAATGGATTCGCGAGAATCGCCCTGGTCTAGACCTGGTTTTAGCAGGCACCATACCGCGTACAGTTGAATGCGCAAAAGAGTTGTGCGAGGCGGGTTCTGTGCCGAAGCCCTATGAAGCGCAAGCCGTTCATAATCACATTCGGCGCCTGCTCGCAGCACGTCAAGCGACTAAAAAGCCCCGAGACCGATAACTTACTACGAGGTAACAACCACCTTGCGGCATTTCCTGGCCCCTTTCGTTTGCGCCGCTGCGGGCTATGGATTTTTTACCCATGGCACATGCTCGCAGATGCGTCAGCGATCATAGGCTCACCCGACATCGTCTTCGATAAACGCAACCCACACACGATTACAGGCTTAGATGTTCCAAAAGATCATCTGCCGCAATTGTAATCTGTCTCTGCAGCATTACGCGTGCATCGATCTTTGACCAAAAATTCGATTAATGCACCTCCAACTTCACGAGCAGTTTCGCGTTGTGGGAAGTGGCCGATCCCCTCAAAAACGAGGCGCTCATAGGGTGCTCTGAAAAACTTATCCTTACCAGCGGAAGTAGAGAATCGTTGCACGGATCAGCGCCCCCGTGAATGACAAGCGTTGGGACTGATATCTCTGAGTGGTGCGCAAGGCGCGATCCAATTTCGGCTAATGTTGGCTCGTTGGGAGCGACTCCCCAGCGTACTCGGTAGGAGTGAAGCGTAACCTCCGCCCAGTCAGGATTCTCGAAAGACGCGGCAGTACGTTGAAATTCTTCGTCGGAAATCTGCATTCTCGGGTCCAGATATCCCAAATGTACCGCGTAAACGTAACCCGGTCGTTGCGAACAAGCTCGGCTCCACGATCCATCGCCGTGTATCAGTGATACCAATAATTCCGAACAGGTCGCAAAGCTCGAAAGCCTCGGTTTGGGAACGCGTCGGGGAAGTGCCGCCGACCGCCGCGTGCGCAAGGCTATCATCATCGGGAAAGGCAAGGTGATGACCGACTTTGTTGATGCTGCGCGGCGCTCGCGACATCGACGAGCTAGTGCGACTCATGCGGAAATTTACGGATGCCGTGCAGGACTAGCCAACAATTCCAACCGATTAGCCCGGTGCACAGATAAGGCGCAAACGTTCACAGGAGTTGTGAGCGACGCTACACCGGCCAGCTTTTCGCGCGTTACCAAATCCGTCAACTTTTTTTCGGGATTAGGCGCAGCTTTTTGACGGTGCCCCCCTCTATGCTGATGATTTCGATTTGAAGTGTAGGAAGTTCGACGACCTCGCCCTCAAGTGGGAGGCGCCGTAGTCGATCGATGACAAGTCCCGCCATCGTCTTGTAGTTTCGCGCATCAGGTGCGGGGAGGAGGAGAGCCTCGACAATATCGTCAACCGGTTGCTCGCCTGGCACAAGATAACTTCCGTCCACCTCCTGCTCAAGCGGCCTTTCCTCGGCGTCACCCAGCGCGACATCGTCGGTGGTGACGTCACCTGCGACTGCTTCGAGCACGTCAGCTAGCGTCACCAAACCCATGAGCGATCCAAATTCATCGACGACGATGGCCACATGGAACGCAGTGCGTTTCAGCGTTTCAATGACGCTCAGTACGCTCGCATACTCGGCCACGTATGCGGGTGCCGTCGCCATTGCTACCAGATCGATGGTCTCGCCTTTTGCGATAGCCGCCAGCACGTCGGCACGCGAGACGATGCCGATCAGTTGGTCGAGGTTACCTTGATCGGTGACCAGCAGAAGCGACGCAGTGGCTTTGAAAACCGCGCCTTTGAGCTTGTCAGCATCGCTGTCTGTCTGCAGGAATTGGATGTGGCGCCGTCCCGTCATCACGGTTCGAACCGAGCGACGATCAAGATCGAGCACGCGTTCCATCATCGACCGCTCAAACGATAACAGGGCGCCCGCACTCAGCCCTTCCGACAGGACTCGGCGAATCTCATCCTCCGTGACAGTTTCCTCGTTTTGCGTTTTTACACCGAGGATCCGCAGGACAAGGCTGTTGGAAACTTCGAGCACGGCGAGGAATGGGCGCGCCACAAGGATCAGAAGACCCAATAGAGAGGCAATCAGCATTGCCGCTCGCTCTGGTGCGCTCAGCGCGATGCTCTTCGGCACCAGATCGGCAAAGACCAATACGATGTAGGAAATAACAACGACGGCGGCGAACCCGGCCAAAGCCGAAGTATATGCGCCGAGAAAGGGAAGCCCGCGCAATTGGATAGGCCCCCCAATAAATCGCAAAGGACCGCAATTTCGAGCTCTGGTGATGAGGGTATCTGCCATGGTGCGTAACGCTTTAGACAGCTTAGCTTAAGCGAAACGAAGCCCGGCGCGATGGCAACGCAACAAACATCTGCAAAATAGACAACCGGGCAGCGTTGGCGGCTCTGCGCGTCTTGGCGCCGGGCCGCCGCTGCCCCGCGTTTTACTATTCCACGCAGGGGGGAACGGAATGAGTTCGGGCAGGTTGCCAGTTTAGACGAGTGCGCAGCCTTGCCCGGCCCAGCGGTGGGCGTTTCGGTGCTTTGGTTTTTGCGGGCCTCTTGCGTGTTGCTGGTTGGCCCGATGAGAACGGACAAGTTGCCCCAACGCTATAGAGCGGACGCGCCCCCTATGGCGCATCACTTACTTCGTGACGCCCGCCATCCGGCAGCTTTCGGAGCAATAGGGGCTATGTGACGACGCCATCGCCCCTTGTCGCATTGGGTTTGTTGCCCTTGACGAGAGAGCTTCGAGGGACGTGACTAGAAATCGCTACTGACAGGTTCGACGGCAACTGAGAGCCTGTGCTCCGCATTGCAATAAAATGAGGTCCGATTGACCACTGAGGGTCACTTGCATCATTTCGAGCGAGCCCGTGGCGCGTTCGTATGTCCCTATTGCTCCTGACACTGTCAATTCTTTTCTCGAGGCATTTGCAGCGAAGGGCCAACGCGAGACGTCGTGACGATCGTGCATTTGCTGCGACTGGCCGAGAAGACGGAATTGATAATCGCGAGAAATCGACGTCCAAAAGCGGTGGTGCGGCCGATATTGAAAGTTGGGCGGGCGCCCGCAATCGAACTGAAAGGCCGGCGGTCGCGCGGCTATGCAGCAGTCGACTACGTGGTTATCATGTTTGTCTGTAAAAAATGCCGGGGGACAAACCCCGCGCCACGCGCAAAACATCCACGGGAGGATTCCATGCGACGGCGAGAATTTCTAAAATATTCAGCAGCGACGACGCTTGCCATGCCGTTTGCGCGCTCAGCGAGAGCCAATACGGGAGCGTTCAAGGTCGTCGTGATCGGCGCGAAAACCGGTCCGCTCGCGCCCGGCGCGGCGATTACCCAATTCCCACCGTTCAAGCTCTGGGCGCATGAGGTCAACGAGCGCGGCGGGCTGAAGCTCAAGGATGGTCAGCGCAAGATTGAGATCATCGAATACGACGACCGCACGCAGCCTCCCGAGTGCATCAAGGCGGTGGAACGCGCCGCTACGGTGGACAAAGCCGATTGGATCAGCGGGATGTACGCCACCGGTTTCAATCTCGCCGTGGCGCCAACAATGGCAAGGTACGGCTACCCGCTATTTGCTGTTTCCTGCGTCACCGATCAGGCACCCGCATTGATCAAGAAGTATCCTGGCTTCTTTTTGTTCAACACGTCTACCACGAACTACGCCAAGGGCGCGATCGACGTACTCAAGAAATTGAAGGACACCAACCAGATCGGCAATAAGGTCGCGGTGGTCAACGTCGCCGACGACTTCGGCATCGAGCTCGCCAATGCGGGGCGGCCGCTGTTCAAGGAAGCCGGCTTCCAAATCGTCTACGACAAATCCTACCCACTCGGTACGCAGGATCTGTCACCGGTGATCAAGGCCGCCAAGGCGACTAATCCGGACGCCTTCGTCGCTTGGTCTTATCCGCCTGATACATTCGGTCTAGCCGACCAGGCCAAGATCGAAGGGCTCAACGTGAAAGCCTATTACAGTGCCGTGGGAACGGATTTCGAGGGCTTCAGCCAAAAATTTGGCGCCGCGGCCGAAAACATCCTCGGCGCCGGTGGTGCCCCAGACTCCCCGGGAATCCGCACTTTCTACAAAAGGCATAAGGAAATCACCGGCGTCGACGCCGACCATTGGGGCAGCATCAGAGGTTACATGACGCTGCAAGCGCTGACTCAAGCGATCGAAGCCGTCGGGGTGATAGATCGGGAAGCCATCGCCGACTATGTCAGGAAGAACAAGTTCACGACCATCGACGGCGAGATCTGGCTACCCGGCCAGATTATGAACAAGGCCTACACAGTCGGCCAGTGGCAAAATGGCTTCTTCCACGGCGTGAACGGAGTCGGCCGCACGGACTTTTTGCCGGTCAAGCTGAAGACCGGCTGGAGCTGAGAATTGTCGCGGCTCGGGCCAAACTGCCCGGACGCTGTTCTAGACCGCTACAAGATAAAGCAATGATCGGGGCCGCCGTTGCGACGGTGGCGCACCTATCAATCAAGGGAGGTTTGGAAATGCCCAAGTCATCACGTCTTTCCCCCGCACGCGCCGAACACATCGGCAGCTTTCTGCGGCCAGCGGAGCTTGCCGCCGAGATCGAACGAGTCTACTCGCCGAAGCACACCGCATTGCTGGCTGAGGAACGCGCCAAGGATCTGACCCGGCTGCACGCGATCGAGGACAAGTGCATCAAAGACGTCATTAAAAAGCAGCGGTCGGTCGGGCTTACTGTCCTCACCGACGGCGAATTCCGGCGCTACATGTTCACCGGCTCGTTCTACGACAGCGTCGACGGCCTTGAGGTCGGCGGCCCAGGCGTGGCTTTCTACGACGAAAAGGGGGAAGAGCTGCGCTATCAGGGGCTGCCGATCGTGTCCCGGCGGCTGCGCAAGGTCGACAATCCGCTGGTGCGCGAGGTCAAGTTCATGAAAGCCAACACCGATTCGCGTTTCAAAGCCACGATACCTGCGGGCTCCTTCTACGAACTGCCGTTCGTCTATCAGAACGGAATTACCGAGAAGGTATACAAGAGCCACGAAGAGCTGGTCGAGCACATCAACGCGATACAAAATGAGCTGATCGACGAGGCGATCGCCGCCGGCCTAGAATACGTCCAGTTCGACTTCCCGCTTTACCCGATGCTGATCAGCCAAGCCTATCTCGACATCTTCAAGCAGATGGGCGCGTCGTTCAAACAGCTCATGGACCGCTCGATCGCGGCCGACAAGAAGATCGCCGAGCGGCTGCCCAGCCATGTCACGCGCGCGATCCATTTGTGCCGCGGCAATTGGAAGTCGCGCTTCATGGTGTCGGGTTCGCTCGAACCGGTAGCGGATCGCATGTTCAACGAGCTGCCTTACGACGCGTTCTTTATCGAATGGGAGGATATCGAGCGCGAGGGCGGCTACGAGGCGCTGCGTTTCGTGCCAAAAGGCAAGATGGTGATCATGGGCATCGTCAACACCAAGGTCTCGGAGGTCGAGCCGGCGGACTCCCTGGTGCGCAAAATCGAAAGCGCCGCGAAATATCTGGACGTCTCGCAACTTGGTATCTCGCCGCAATGCGGTTTCGCCTCGACCATGCACGGCAACGAACTCAGCGACGCCACGCAATGGCGCAAGCTCGAGGAAATGATCAAGGCGGCAGAAAAGGTCTGGGTCGGCGAATCGATCGCGGCCTGAATGTTACAACACGCGCTGACGCCGCGGGCGCGGTCAGGTCGTGCACTTTGGCCTTTTTTGCCGGCGGCCGTATGCGCACGGCCGCCGACAAATGTCGCTGTTTGGTTTACGAACGACCAATTGGTGATGGTTACGGGACGTCCGCTTTGTCCCTGATCGCGGCGTTATCGTCGCGTTGCGGTGTGCGGTGCAACGGCCAATAACATCAGGCCGTTGCAAATTCAATCGGCAGGTCGCTCGGATTGGATTGTCTAGCCCTTGCGGAAGTTGCCGGTTAGAAACGTCTAATCAAAATCGCAGGCCGCCTCTGGATCGAGATTCGCTATTAGCCATGGCGACACTATCATAAGCGGATGTCGGAACTCTCAAAATCGCGCCGAGAACAGTTAACCGACGCACGGGACAATGTGCAGCGGCAAATCGAAATATTTGAGGGCGCTACTGATCCTCGGGGAAGGCGGTTAGGCAACGGCGGTGCGATCACGGAGCTTCGGCGAACTCAACGATAGCCTTGCGGAGCTGACAGCCGACCGATCGCTCGTGGCGACCACTTGCTCCGATCCTCCGCAGATGGATCGGCGGGTTGGAAGGTGGCTTCTTCAACGCGGCGATCTGAAGGCTGTCCTAGTGCTCGCGGCTTTTGGTCTTATTTTGGCCAGCGCCAACGCCTCCCCGGCCCCCTCAGTGGAATTGACTAGTTTCGTAAGTTCAATGGCCTCGTCTTTTGGTGATCAGGCAAGGTGGTAACGCATACAAAAAACCCCATTGGGGAACGCTTTATGAGCGCCGTCTGACGCGGCTGTGCGGTCGCGGTTTCGCGCCGGCCGACGACCTCGACGGCGGAGCCGTGAATGCCACTCACTGACGTGATGAAAAGCAATGAAATCTGGGGCCAGCAGAACGAGGAAGGCCGCGCCCCCTCTGTCAGTGCTGCAGATTTTCCGATCTGTTGGCGATGACCCGGTACCTCGTTGCGCTCGACCGGCGCGGGCACCGGCGCCGCCGCCCCGACCCGACGAAGCCGACGTCAGCATCGTCATCGATCGCCCCGACCTGTAGACGATGTAAGCATAGACGTCGTCCGGCGTGTGACAGCCATGACGCGGCGGCCGAAACCGAGAAGATCAGGCAACCCGGGATGCGCGCCGATCGCCACTTTGTGTTGCCTAGCGAGTTCAACCGTACGGTCCATGTTCACGGGATCGCCGGCATGAAAGCCACAAGCGACGTTGGCGGTCGTGATGCGCGGCATCACAATATAAATTGCGATCCGCGATCTCAATAATGGGAGGCAGATTCTTTTAATTCCACTCTCAAAACGCCTTTGAGAAAACGGGAAAATTTTTTATCCTGCCATTCGATCCGCTGATCCTTTGCCCAGCCCAGGATCGCATTCGAGGTGAACTCGGTGCCGTTGTCGGAAACGATCACGCCAGGCTTGCCGCGCGTATCGATGAGCGCGGTGAGTTCGCGCGCAACCCGTTTGCCAGAGATTGAAGTGTCGGGGATCGCCGCCAGACATTCGCGCGTGACGTCATCCACGATGTTGAGGATGCGGAAGCGCCGGCCAAGAGCGAACTGATCGTGGACGAAGTCGAGCGACCAGCGCGCATTGACCTTGGCCTCGACGAGGATCGGTGTGCGTGTTCCAACAGCCCGGCGCCGAGCCTTGCGCTTGCGGACGGTCAGCCCTTCTTCGCGGTCCAGCCGATAGATGCGGTTGACGCCTGAGGGTTCTCCTTGCTCCCGCAGCAGTATGAACAGTCGTCGGTAGCCGAACCGGCGGCGTTGATTGGCGAGATCGCGCAGACGGGCGCGCAGATCGAGATCGGTCGGCCTGCGCGAGCGATAACGGATACAGATTGGAACACGCCGCGCTTTAGGCGCTGGCGCGTGAGCTTGGCGAAGAAGCCTTCAACCGCGTTGAGCCACGATGCTGAGGTCGGGGTGAAGTGGAACGTCCAGCGGGGATGGCGCGCCAGCCATCGGCGCACCTTTGGATGCTTGTGGGTCGCATAATTGTCGACGATGGCAGGATCACTTTCCCCACGGGGACCTGCTCCTCGATCGTGTTGAGGAAGCGGATGAACTCTTGGTGGCGATGATGCTGCATGTTGCGGCCAATGACGGTGCCATCAAGGATGTTGAGGGCCGCAAACAGCGTGGTGGTGCCGTGGCGTTTGTAGTCGTGCGTCATCGTCCCGGCACGGCCTGGCTTCATTGGCAACCCCGGCTGGGTACGGTCGAGTGCCTGGATTTGGCTCTTCTCGTCGACCGAGAGAACGACCGCATGGGCGGGAGGATCGACGTAAAGGCCGACGACGTCCTTGAGCTTCTCAGCGAACTCCGGGTCTGTCGACAGCTTGAACGTGCGGATGCGATGCGGCGCGAGTTGGTGGGCCTCAAGGATACGTTGTACCGAACGCAGGCTCACACCCGCCGCCTTCGCCAGCATCCGGCCGGTCCAGTGGGTTGCTTCTCCCGGCGGCGGTCCGAGGGTCAGGTCGACCACCCTCTGTACGGTGCGCGTCGGCAGCGGTTGTTTGCCGGGCTTGCGTGTCTTGTCGCGCGTCAACCCTTCGACGCCCTCTGCCATGAACCGCGCCTGCCACCTCCATACCACGGGCTTCGATTTGCCCGATCGGCGCATAATCTCGGCGGTGCCGAAGCCATCGGCCGTGGCGAGGATGATGTTGGCGCGCCACACATGCTTCTGTGGTGCACTGCGATCCGCAATGATCGCCTCAAGGCGGCGCCGATCCGCGCGCCTGACGTCAACGACAATTCCTGCTCTCATCATGAGAGCTTGAACCGCTTCGGCCGTTTTGGGAATCGCCTGAATGAATCAGACCACTAGTTGCACGGAAGCTGAATTGGCTTCTCGGCGTCGGCGCCAACGATCCGAACTTACCCGAAGAGGAGGACGCCGCGCACAAAGACGCTTTCGACAGGGGCGATGAGACTGGAAACGCTGAGGATGCCCTTGAGGGGGGCCTCGAGTTCAGCAAGCCGCCGCCGGACACGCAGGCACCTCCCGAAACAGAGGAAGAGCGGGCGAAGCACGCAGCGACACGGCGGCGTGCGAACCGCGAGCAATTGATCGATGCCGTCGCCGATCTTTCGGAAGTGGTCAGGGAAAGAGCGCAAGCCGGCGGCTTGCGGTGCGTCGACCTTTTGCGGCTCCGCGCGATCCTCATGATCCTTGCGAGCGCGGGATGGGACGGTAAGATGCGCACAAAAAATCTGCTTCAGGTCTTGCCGGAGGCTGGCGATGTGGAAGGCGCTTGGCCGCGCCTCCTCGGCAAGGCTCTGTTCGCGCATTTCGGGGGACCGCGGTGCGTAATCACAACTCTGGTTCTTGACGATATCCATGACCAGATACCCGACGACATTCTCGAATGCTGGGCGAGTTGCATCTGGGCTATTCAAGTGACAATCGCCGCGGCATCCCGGCATCCCGAGTATGCAAGCCTTGCACGAGTGCTCGAAAGCTTGCGAGGCTCGATTTACCGTGTCATCGCGCTGCGCGAGGATGAGTGATCTTATCAATCCACCTTTTCAGCAGCGGCATGGGATGGCCGACGCCGTATCTAGCGGCAACGGTCTTTTTCTCATGACCGAGCAACTCATAACGAATATCGACCGGACATCCGGCCGCCCGGAGCCGATCTTGTGCACGATGGCGCAAGCTGTGGATTACCTTGCGTGGATCGACAATACCGCAATCGTTCAGGAACCGATTGAGTTGCTTCGACGCGGTGCGCGGCCTTCGGCCGCATAGTTGGGGAGGGTCATCGGGATGGCTCCACTGTTCTGAGGTTGATCCTGATAAAGCGCACGATTTCCTCGGTGAGCACCTTGCGTTTTGTCCCAACTCGGTAGATCAGGCATTCCCTGTCGGTGCCACTCGTACAAAATCTTGCGTTCGATCCCGAGTGACCGAGACCATTCCGAAATTGATTGCCACGTCGGCCATAGACGGCCCTCGCGCATGGTGCGCTCCCGGAGACGGTGCGACCGCCGGGACGTACCAGCGCCGCTAAAATTGGCTTTTGGGGACTGCGGACGGCTGGCCCTTGCCCAGCCGTTCACGGTAAGACTGATATAAACCCGACCGACTCGGCGAGCAACCCGGCATTTGTGGACGTGCAGAGCATGTCGTAAATCCGGCCTAACCGATTACGCCAAAAAGAAAAACCGGCGTGCGGCACGCCGGTTTGCTCTCAGCAGTGGGTCCTAAGCCGATTTTTTGCAAGTTCGCGAATTAGTGGCCGGTTGCGAACTTCGCGAACGCCTCCATCATGCCTCTGCGCAGATGACGACGGTCACCACGATTGTACGACTGAAACACGCTGTCGCCGACCTTGTGCCCGAGCGCGATCTTGCGAAGCTCCTCCGAATACGGCGGCTCTTGATCGCCCGCCCAATCGGCAAGGGTGCTGCGGAAGCCGTGAACGTCTACATCGGCGCGGAGCTTGCGCAGCAAGTCGCGGAGCGTGTTGTCGCCGAGCTTGAACAGCGGAGCATCGTGAGCATCGTCCGCGCCGCGCGTGCCGAGTAGCTTCATTGCCTCGGGGACAAGCGGAACAAACTTCGGCATATCCGTCTTTGCATTCTCGGCAGGGATGGACCATCCGAAGCCTTTGCCGTTATCGGGTTCAATCTGCGCCCACGTTGCGAGCCGTAGCTCTTTGGTTCGTGAGCCGGTCAAGATCAGGAAGCGGAGGGCGTTGCCGACTTCGGTGTTCGGAATAGACTTGTAAAACTTCGGAAGCTCCGCCCACGGAAGCGCCTTCATGTGCTCTTGATCTTTCCGCTTACGCGGCTTCGGCCAGAGCGTAGCGCGTCTGCCCTTGAATTCGGCTGGGTTGCCTTCCGAGTCAAACGTCATCCATTTGTGTCCGGCGGCCCAATCGAGCACGCCCACAAGGTACAAGCGCACGTCGTTTCGCTGGCGCGGCGGCAGCGGCAACAGCGCCTTAAGGACCGCATCGGTGTCGATTTCGGCGAGCGTCTGGAATGGCAGCCGACCCAACGCGGCGGAAGCCTGCGCATAGGTCCGAGAAGTGGCCCGCCAATCGGCGGACTTCCACCCGAGCCATCCTTGCACCGCGTCGGCGAAGCCCTTACCAGCGGGCCCGCCTAAGTCATGGCGGGGCTTTCGGACGGTGCTAGAACCCGTTGATCGGCGCTCCACTTTCCATGTCTCGAAAGCCACCCGGGCCGCTTTGGGCGTCACGGTCGGGAAGGAGCCGAAGCCCTTTGATGACCAAGACGCACCGTTGCGGAATTGCGCGCTCCAATAAGCGTGGCCTTTGCCCTTGATGAACAGGTAAAGCCCGCCGCCGTCCGGGACCTTCCGAAGAACGTCCGACCGAACTAATTTCTCGCACTCGGCCGTCGTCAAACGGGCCACCGAAACCTCCTAATCGGCGCTTGCGTACCACACGCCGTACCACACAATGAGGAGGCCGGCTAGGGATTGCAAGGGTCGAATAGGGACAGGGTAAAGGCCGGGTTATGCCCGTAAAATAAGGGGTTCCGCGACGGTTTGGGACGGTTTGGGACGAAACGAGCCAACGGCAGATTGCCGTGTCAAGCCCGGCAATGACATCGGAGGAAGGGCCCGCCCGCGCGTTCTCAGGCCGACCGCACCCACGGCTTGACCTCGCCGCGGAGCATTTTCTCAAAGCCGTCACCGCGGTCGATCATCGGCGGCTCGCCTTTGCGCTGCGATTTGAGGTTGACGCGCAGCGCGGCCGTCGCCGGCGCTTCGATCCTAAACGAGCCGTCGGGACCTGCCAGCAGCACAACGCCATAGTCGTCGCGCGCGGCTTCGACCGACACCTTGCCGTCGATCACATCGCGCGCCACCCAATCCGGCTCGCGCTCGAGCGGATCGCCCCAGCCGCCGCCTCCCGTCGTCACCACGCGCACGATCTCGCCGGCCTTGACCGGCTCACCGTCGACCAGGCCGCCGAGGTCGTGCGCGTTGCCCTCGGCATCGACCGTCACGCAGAACGGCAAGCCTGCCTTGCCGCCATTGAGTCCGTAGCAGCCGAGCCGGACACGGTCGGCGGTGACGATGGTACGGCAATCGACCAGCGCGCGGTAATGCTTGTCGTAGCCGAGACCGCCGCGGCGCTTGCCGGGGCCGCCGGAATCGGTGCGCAACGCGAGCTTCTCGACCAACAGCGGAAACCGCGTCTCGGTGAATTCGGCCGGCTGGTTGCGCGAGTCCGGCACGATGTGGATGGCGTCGTTGCCGTCGGCGTAATTGCGGCCGCCGGAGCCGCCGCCCAACACTTCGCGCGACAGGAACGCCTTGCCGTTGTTGTCGCTGCCGTAAAAGCCGGTGTAGCGGATGGTCTCCTGATCCGCCGGCATGCGGCCTTTCGCGGCCTGCGCCACGACGCCGGCGAGAAGACCGAGGCAGCGCAACAGCACGAACGAGCGGGCGTTGGTCGCCGCCGGCCATTCCGGCGTGATCAGCGTACCTTTCGGCGGGAAGATCACCTCGAAGACTTCGCAGACGCCTTCGTTGACGTGGATTTCGGCGGCGCGCTCCGGCGTATCGGCAAGATTGCGCAGGATCGGCGCGATCCATTTGATCAGGAAAGCGCCGCCGGCATAGTCCGCCGGCCAGTTGATCGGTCCGGTCGATTGCGGATCGGTGCCGGTGAAGTCGAGCGTGAGGCGGTCGCCATTTTTCTTCAGCGTCAGCGCCAGCTTGTGCAGCTTCGGATCGGTGACGCCGTCATGCTCGACATAATCTTCCCAGCGGTATTCGCCGTCGGCGATCTTCGGCAGCAATTCGCGGCGGAAGATGTCGCGGCAGGTGTCGAGGATGCGCTGGAAGCAGGCCTCGACCGTCTCGCGGCCGAAGCGCTCGAACAATTCGGCCATGCGGCGCGCGCCCATCAGGCAGGCCTGCACCTCGCTGTCGAGATCGGCGGCGAGGGTTTCCGGCACGCGGGTGTTGCGCTTGATGACGGTGAACACCGCCTCGTTGCGCACGCCGCGGTCGTAAAACTTGATCGGCGGGACGGCGAGGCCCTCCTCGAACACCGTGGTCGCGGTGCCGGGCATCGAGCCGGGCACCCGGCCGCCGATGTCGTCGTGATGGCCGAACGCCTGGATGTAGGCGACGACCTCGCCCTGGTGAAACACCGGCACCGTCGAGCAAAGATCGGGCAGGTGGCCGATCGAGCCTTCGGTGAGATAGGTGTCGTTCATCAGGAACACGTCGCCAGGCGCCATGGTATGCGGCGCGAAATCGCGCACAACGGCGTTCGGCATCGCCGAGTAGGAGCGGCCGGTGAGCTTGCGGCAATAGCGGTCGAACAGGCCGACGCGGTAGTCGTGCGCCTCACGGATCATCGGCGAGCGCGCGGTGCGCTCGATGGCGTATTCGATCTCGGCCTCGATGGAATTGAGCGTGCCTTCGACGATTTGCAGCACGATCGGGTCGACATCGCGCCGCGGTGCGTCCGGCGCGGTCGGCCACGGCCATTCCTTGGAATGCACGTTCATGATCGCGTTGCCTCCGCGGGCTTATTCGGTGGTTTGCCGGCAGCGCGAACGATCAGGATGCCGTGCGGATCGACGGTCAGATGCTGACCGGGAAAGATGACGGTGGTCGAGCCGAATTCCTCGACGACCGCCGGGCCTTCGAAAGTGAAGCCCGCCGGCAGGGTCGGCCGTTCCAGGATCGGCGTGTCGCGGTAGCCGCCGTCGAAATAAACCGGGCGGCTTGCTTGTTTCGGCGTGCCGGTTGTCTTGATCGCGGGCAGGCTCGGGCGGTCGATCTTGCCGAAGCCGGAGACGCAGAAATTCACCAGCTCGACTTTCTGCTGGCCGGCATAATTGTAGCCGAAGGTCTTCCGGTGGGCGGCGTGGAACGCGTCGATCAGACCAATGATGAATTGCGCGTCGATCTTGCCGGCGGGCGCCGGCACGCGCACTTCCATCGACTGGCCGGCGTAGCGCACGTCGGCTTCACGGATCAGCGCGATGCGCGACGCCGCGATGCCGTCCTTCTCCAGCGCCGCGACGGCCTCTTTCTCCAGCGCGGCGTAGCTCGCCGCGACGGCGCCAAAATCGATCGCATCCTCGTGCATGACCCTGGTGACGATGTGGTCGGTGCGCCAATCGACCGCCAGCAAGCCGAAGGCGGAGAGGTTGCCCGGATTCGGCGGCACGATGCAGGTCTTCATGCCCATCAATTCCATCACCGCCGGCGACTGCGCCGGACCGGAGCCGCCGAAGGCCAGAAGCGCAAATCCGGCCGGGTCGATGCCGCGCTGTACCGTCAATTGCCGGATGGCGTTGGCGTCGTCCCAGTTGGCGATCTCGACGATGCCGGCGGCAAGCTGTTCGGCGGAAAGTTTACCCGGCAGCCGCGCGGCGAGTGCTTTCAGTCCGCCGCGCGCGCGTTCGACGTCGAGCGGAATGCCGCCACCGATCAGTGACGGCGGAATGCGCCCGAGCACGAGATTTGCGTCCGTCAGCGTCGGCTCGCTGCCGCCGTTCGGATAGCACATCGGGCCGGGCACGGCGCCGGCGCTTTTCGGGCCGACGCGGAGCTTGCCCTCGCGCGACTGCCACGCAATCGAGCCGCCGCCGGTGCCGATGGTGCGGACGTCGAGCATCGGGATACGCACCGGGAACGGGCCGACGCGGCCGCCATTGGTGATTTTCGGCTGCGCCGCCTCGATCAAACAAAGGTCGGTCGAGGTGCCCCCGCCGTCGAGTGTCACCAGATCGGGAAAGCCGGCGATCTCGGCGATCACCGCGGAGCCGAGCGCGCCGGCGGCCGGGCCGGACAAAGCGGTGGTAATCGGCTTTCGCATCACCTGGTCGGGGCTCGCCACGCCGCCCGACGACTGCATCACCAAGAACGGCTTTTTGTTCAGCTCGGGACCGAGCTCGTCGCGGATGCGGTCGAGATAACGGTTCATGTGCGGCTTGATGAACGCATCGACCAAAGTCGTCACCGCGCGCTCGTATTCGCGGTATTCGGGCAGCACGTCGCAGGACAGCGACAGCGTGCAGCCGGGATATTGCTCGCGCACGATCTCCGCGGCGCGGCGCTCATGCGCCGCGTTGGCGTAGGAGTGCAGCAGGCAGATGCCGATCGCGCCGATGCCGGCGTCGCGAAAGTCGCGCGCCGCGGCGCGCACACTCGCCTCGTCGAGCGGGCGGAGCTCTTCGCCGAGGAAATTGAGCCGCCCGCCGGCTTCGCGGACGTAGTGCAGCGGCACGATGCGTTCCGGCTTGACCCAGAAATACGAATTGCCGTAGCCCTCGGGCACCGCTTGGCGGGCGATTTCCAGGATGTGGCGGAAGCCCGCGGTGACGATCAGCCCAAGGCCCGCGATCTCGCCTTGCAGCAGCGCGTTGGTTGCGACCGTAGTGCCGTGCGCCAGCACACCGAGCTGGTCGATCCCGGCGCCCCATTCGTTGAGGATGGCGTGGACGCCGCGGACCAGCGCAATCGCCGGGTTCGACGGCGTCGACGAAACCTTGGTGACGCGCATCGCGCCGGAATTGTCGTCGACGCAGACGATGTCAGTGAAGGTGCCGCCGGTGTCGATGCCGATCCGCAGGTTAGCGCTGCCGCTCATACAAAACGCTCTATCACTTTTTTCGATTGCACCGGCTGGCGATATTATGCACGAGAAACCTGATTATTCCATCAATCCGTTTTCGCGCCGACGGTCAAATAAATCTCCAGGCACGCCGCCTCGCTGTACTCAAATGCGGCGATCGTATCGGCGTGGTGCCGCAGCAATTTTTCTATAATCTCGGTTGGTTGATTGCCACAGCGAAGCCAGATCACCTTTGGCGGCGGCCCGACGAGAGTGGCTCTTTCGGCAAAGTCCGCGTCAAGCGAGACCAGCGTAAAGCCGTTGTTGCCGGCATGATCCCAAATGGAACGATCGTCGGCTTCGGCGAGGCCGAGGAGGCGCACTTGGCTCGATCCGGGGAATAAGCCGGCAAGTTTTATCGCATAGTTTGAAGCTCAAATTCTCATCGAACAGAAGCTTCATTTTCCGGCGGTTACGAGCCGCCGCTCGCGATCCGCCGCATAGGCTAGGCACGCGCGGATATCGCTTTCGGTCAGTTCAGGATAGTCGGCGAGAATCTGTTGGTGCGAAAGACCGGCAGCAAGCCAGCCGAGCACATCGCTTACCGCAATCCGCAGGCCGCGAATACAGGCTCGGCCGCCGCGCTTGCCGTCTTCGATTGTGATGATGCCCTGATAGCTCATGCGCATTGATCCAGGCGTGCAGTGGCAAAGCCTGAAGATAGCGCAGAAATCGCCCCCGCTCCACTGGCGACCGCCCAGAGGACCGCATGCGCGGGAAGCCGATTTATTGGCGCCACCCGTTCAATTCACGTCGGTCGTGAGCGACGCGGCGGGAAGCGATTCGAACTTCTTCGCCTGCAAAATGCCGCGACCCAAGGGGGTGGGCACCGACAGCCGATACGGCACCATGAGCCGGCTGCCGGCGAAGGGCGCAAGCCAGACTTCCATATCGGGTTGCGCCGCCAGATAGGTCACCAGGAAATGCTTGGGATCGTAGCCGGCCACCGGGAAGAACTTTACCGAACACACCACCACCGGTCCGCGATAACCCGTCGGCGTGTCGGCCCGGTCGGCCCGCTTGAAGGAGAGCTGCAAATTATAGCGGGTGTGGCCGTCGAATATGGCGACGGTGCGGTCGCAGGCCTGCGGCACCGTCATCTCGCCGGTGCCGGGCATGGCGATGAGCAGCGCCGTCATCGGGTCGAGAACGCCGACGCGGTCGGCGTCGGTAATCGGGATCTGATTGGGCTTTGGCGGCGGCGGCGGACCCGCGACATATTCCTGCGCCTTGCCGCCGTGGAACACGATACGCACGTCGTCGGTCCATCGGCCGGCGATGACCTTGAGCTCGAAATTGGTGACGGCCGGCCGTCCTTCGGTCAACGTGCCGTGCGCACTAACCTCGCCGTGACCGTCGGAGAAGATGCGCAGCAATCCGGCGAGTGCTCCGGTCGCAGTCGTCGCATAGCGATTGTTGCGAAGCTCGACCGCCCAGGATATTTCGCCGATCGGAAAGCCGAGCAGCGAGGCCGTGTAGGTCGCGTCGAGCTTTGCCGGCGGGTCGATCTTCGGTGGCGGATCGTGCTTCGCCCGCGGGGCGGCGAAGCCAACGCTCGCATCCAGGAGCAGCGCGCCCAGCACGATCACGAGCCGGGTAAAGATGCTGCCGACGCCTGCGACCACTGGGCCAGTCCTTACCCAACGCATCGCCCCCCGGCAACACAGCCTACGTTATTTTGTCAGCTCGAACAAAATGTCCTGGGCGCCTTTCCATAAACACAATTTGCCGAGCGCCATGAGATTTTCGCGGCCTTTGACGATGGTCAGAAAATGATTGCCGGCGAGCGGACCGACCTTGCTGCTGAAATCCACCGCGCCATAGGCCAGAAGAATCTCGGTTTCGCTGATGCCGCCGGGGTAGAGAATGATGTCGCCCGGCGCCGGATGGCTGGTGGCGTTCTCATAGCCCAGACCGAAATCGAACTCGCCGAGGGGGATCCAGCAGCCTTCGCCGCTCCAGCGCACGTGAATGATCTGCTGGCGATAGGGCAGCATGTGAAGAAACTTGGCGCAGGTATTCGGCGCCAATTCGTTCTCGGCCTGCGCCTCGAATTCGTATGGGCCCGCCTTGATATGAAGAATGGTCATTGTCATCCGATCCTGTCGAGAAAGTTCGAAAGCACGCGCGCGGCGACATCGATATCGGCGGCCGAGGTGAATTCGGCCGGGTTGTGGCTTACGCCGCCGCGGCAGCGCACGAACAGCATGGCAAATGGAATGACCCGGTCGAACGCCATGGCGTCGTGGCCGGCGCCGCTCGGCAGCCGACGCGGCGCCATGCCCAGCGATTTGACCGCCGCCTCGAACTGCTCGGAGAGCCGGTCGTCGCATAATGCGGCCGGCGCTTCGTGGCCGACGGCAAGCTTCGCGGTCACGCCGCGGCGCTCGGCGATCGCGGCGATGCTAGCCTTGATGTCGGCGACGGCGCCGATGCGTTCCTGGTCGAAGGGGCTGCGGATATCGAGGGTGAAGCGCGCTTTGCCTGGGATGACGTTGGCTGCCGCGCCGGGCACGTCCATTTTGCCGACCGTGGCGACAAGGTTGGAACGCGACAGCGCGCGCGCTTCGACCGCGAGCGCCATCTCCGCCGCCGCCGCAAGCGCATCGCGGCGCATCGGCATCGGCACGGTGCCGGCGTGGCCGGCGACGCCCTCGACCTCGACGGTACCGCGGGTGACGCCGTCGATGGCGGTCACAATGCCGACCGGCAACCCTTCCTGCTCAAGCACCGGGCCCTGTTCGATGTGGACTTCGACATAACCAAGCGCATGGTCCGGCGCCACCGCTTCCTCGGAAATGCGTGACGGATCGGAGCCGAATGCGAGCAGCGCCTGGCGCCGCGACACGCCGTCTTCGCCGACTTCGTCGAGCGCGTTCTTGTCGAACCGGCCGGCGAGCGCCTTGGCGCCGCCAAGCGTCGAGGCAAACCGCACGCCTTCCTCGTCGCCGAAGGCAATGACCTCGATGGCGAAGGGGTAGCGTTTGCCCGATTTGAACGCCGCCTTGACGACCTCGATGGCAATGACGACGCCGAGCGCGCCATCGAAAGCGCCGGCGTCGCGCACGGTGTCGATGTGGGAGCCGATTATGAGCGTGCGTGAACCGCTCTCGCGCGGCCGGTAGCGGCCGACGACGCTGCCGAGCGCGTCGATGCGCGGGTTCATGCCGGCTTCGCGCATCCACTTCGCGACCAGCTCCGCCGCCTTGCGGTGTCCGGGGCCGAGATAGAGCCGGGTCAGGCGGCTTTCTTCATCGCTGACCGTCGCCAATTCGGCGATGCGGCTCGCAATCGTCTCGCCGAGCGTGGTCTGCTCCCCAGCCGCCATGGCCCGCATGATAGCTCCCGAAATCGCGACCTTAATGGCGGCATCGCCGGGCCCGGTCAATCACGGCTTTGCCGCGAAACACCGGCAGCCGGAGGCTTGATGAAGCGGCGGCGGCTCTGTCATGGTGAGATTTGCCGGACTGATGGAGCGTGATCTTGTCGGAAAATCGGGGTCCCCCCGCAATTGAATCCGGGGCACGCTTTTTCCGGATCATGCTCTGAAAGCCGCAGCGAGAGCCGATGTCCCCGCCTTCTTCCCATTATCCGCGCGACCTTGCCGGCTACGGCCGCAATCCGCCCGATCCGCGCTGGCCCGGCGGCGCGCGCGTCGCGCTGCAATTCGTGCTCAATTTCGAGGAGGGCGGCGAAAACTCGATCCTGCACGGCGACGCCGCCGCCGAGGCGTTTCTGTCAGACGTGCTAGGTGCCGCGCCCTGGTACGGCCAGCGCCACCTCAACGTGGAATTGATGTTCGAATACGGCTCGCGCGCCGGCTTCTGGCGGCTATGGCATCTTTTCACCGCGCGAAAAATCCCGGTGACCGTGTTCGGGGTCGCGAGCGCGCTCAAGCGCAACCCGCAAGTGGTCGCTGCCATGCACGAGGCCGGTTGGGAGATCGCCTCGCACGGCCTGAAATGGATCGACTACAAAAGCTTCTCGCGCGCCGAGGAAGAAGCGCATTTGCGCGAAGCGATCCGGCTGCATGCCGAGGTGACCGGCGAGCGGCCGTTCGGCTGGTACACCGGGCGCAGTTCCGAGCACACGCTCTCGCTCGTGCTCGCCGAGGGCGGCTTTCTCTACTCTTCCGATTCCTATGCCGACGATCTGCCCTATTGGGTCGGTGGTCCGAACAATCAGCCGCATCTGATCATTCCCTACACGCTCGATGCCAACGACATGCGCTTCATCAACCCGCAAGGCTTCGCCACCGGCGACGAGTTCTTCTGTTATTTGCGCGACTCTTTCGACGTGCTCTACGCCGAAGGCGAACGGGCGCCGAAAATGATGTCGATCGGGTTGCACTGCCGCCTCGCCGGCCGGCCGGGCCGTGCCGCCGGTCTGATCCGCTTTCTCGACTACATCGGCGGCTTCGACCGGGTCTGGATCGCGACCCGCCTCGACGTGGCGCGCCATTGGTACCGCGAGCATCACAAGCTGGGCGCCGCGGCGCCCGCCGTCGCGTGAGGCCGGAACGCCGCCGATGAATCCGGTTCCGCTCGAAACGCTCAACACCGCCGACCGCAAGGCTTTCGCCGCCGTACTCGGCGAGGTGATGGAGCTCGCGCCTTGGGTCGCGGACGAAGCGTACGCGGCGCGCCCGTTCGCAACCGTGGCCGCGCTCTTTGCGGCGATGACCGGGGCCGTGCGCAAAGCGCCCGACGCGCAGCAGCGCGCGCTGATCGACGGCCATCCCGATCTCGCCGGCAAAGCAGCGCGTGAAGGCAAGCTCACCGCCGATTCCACCGCCGAGCAGGCCGGCGCCGGGCTCGATCGGCTCAGCGACGAGGAGTTCGCCACCTTTCACCGCCTCAACGACGCTTACCGCAAAAAATTCGCCATGCCGTTCATCGTTTGCGTGCGGCGTCACGGCAAGGAATTGATTTTGCGGCAGTTCGAGCAGCGGCTGCAAAACGACGCGGCGAGCGAGCGCGCCGCCACGCTCGGCGAAATCTTCCGCATCGCCGCCTTGCGGCTCGATCAGCGCGTGAGCGGCCCGGACCGGCTGAAAGTGCACGGCCATCTCTCGACGCACGTGCTCGACACCCATGGCGGCCATCCGGCCGCAGGTGTCGCGATCGAATTGTGCGAGATCGGCGCAACGGGTGTTGCGCGCACGCTCAAGTGCGCCGTCACCAATGCCGACGGCCGCACCGACCAACCGCTGTTCGCCGGCACGCCGGTTCCGATCGCGACTTACGAATTGCGCTTTGCCGTCGGCGATTATTTCGCGAAGGAAAACGTGCCGCTGTCCGATCCGCCGTTTCTCGGCGTTGTGCCGGTGCACTTTGCGGTCGCCGAGCCGGAAGGCAGATATCACGTGCCGCTTCTGGTCACGCCATGGTCGTATTCGACCTATCGGGGCAGCTGAATATTTGGCGGCGCAACGCAGCGCCGGGTAGGCGGGATGAAATGTCGGTGTCGCATATGCGGTTCACGACGCAGATCGCGGGACCGCCGGAGACGGTCTTCGATTTGGTTGCCGACATGCCGAATTATGGACGTTGGCTGCCGGATTCGGATGCGTTCGGCGGAACCGTCAACGTCACGCCCTATCCCGTTTGCCTCGGCACGACCTATCTCGACGCCGGAGCGGTCGAGAAGCCCGGCTCGGTGACGGAATTCGATCCACCGCGGCACATCGGCTTTCATCACACGGTTCAGGTCAGGCGCCCTCTGCTCAACACCGATATCGATGCCCGTATTCGCTGCACGCTCGAACCGAGCCTGGGCGGGACATTTGTCCTTCGCGAACTCGATCTCGTCATGAACCTGCGCGGTCTCCATAAGCTCGCATCGCCATTTATTCTACGTTCTTTCCGCAGCGAGAACGTGCGGACTCTTGCGCAACTCAAGCAATACGTGGAGCGGCGGCGCTAGGGCGGTGACCACGTTGCACCGGAGTAACGGCGATCATGCCAGCGACTTAATGTAGCGGCCGCAGCCGGACCGCCACGCTCATCTGCCCGATGCCCTCGACGTAGCAATCCATCACGTCACCCGGCACCACCGGGCCGACGCCTTCCGGCGTCCCGGTCATGATGACGTCGCCCGGATGCAGGGTGTAGGCGCCGGAGGCGTATTCGATCAGCCGGTCGACATCGAAGATAAGAGCGCGCGTGTTGGACGACTGGCGCAGTTCGCCGTTGACCTTCAGCCAGAAATCGAGCGCGTTCGGATCGGGAATTTCGTCCGCGGTGACGAACCATGGACCGAGCACGGCGAAGCTGTCGAAGGATTTGCGCCAGCTGCGGTCCTCGGCGCCGCGGATCGTCATGTCGAGACCGATCGTATAGCCGGCGATATGTTCGCGCGCTTTCGTGCGCGGGATTTGGAATCCCGACTTACCCAGCACTACGGCCAACTCGACCTCGTGATCCATCCGGCGGTCCGCTCGCGGCAAGCTGACGCCATCGCTGGCGCCGACCAGGCTCGAAGAATTTTTGAGAAACATGCCGTAGTGCTCGATGGTTTTGACGCCGGCGCCGAAGTTGATCCCCGCGTCGGCGATCGCCTCGGCCTGATGGGCGCGGTAATTGACCGGCGCCGCCATCAGCTTGCTCGGCGTCGCCACCGGGCTTTTCAACTTGACCTGCGACAGCGGTTTGCGGGCGTCGGTGCGCGACATTCGTTCCAATTCCGGGCGCAAGGCGTCGAGATGTCCGAACAGCGGATCGCCGAAGGGCAGCGGCCAGCGCGGGATCGGCAGACGTTCGACCGCGGCGCTGACGTCGACCACGTCGTCGCCCAGCACCACGCCGAGCCGGTCATCGTTGAAGCGACAAAGTTTCATGTGTCCTCGCCTTGTGCCGCCGGGTTGGTATCAAGCGCGCTTGTAAGTCGACAGCAGAGGACTTTCGCCGAGGCGCACCGGCAGTACGCGCTTGCGACACTCGACACGAAATCGCTTCGACAGCGCCGGCTCGCCATCCAGGTTCACGTTTAAATCATCCTCCGACTCGTACTCGATCCAAGAACTTCGTGTCGTGACCAGCCCGGCGCGAACTCCCGCGGCGCCTTCTCGCAGCAAATGGGTGAAAGCGTCCCGGCGCGCCGCGTGATCCGGTTCGGGCAGGATCATCAGATCGAGCAGGCCGTCATCGACCAGCGCGTCCGGACAGAGCGGCACGCCGCCTCCGGCCTGCCGGCCGTTACCGACCGCAACGGCCACGAAACGTCCTTGCCACGAGAAGCCTTCCGCACGAAAGCTGCCGCGGTTCGCTGAGAGTTCGGCGAAATGCGAGACGCCGGTGACGAGGTAGGCCAATCCCCCAAGTCGCCGCTTAAGCTCCGGGTCTGTTTCCACGGTAACGCGCGAGCCAAAGCCGCCCGAGACGAGGTTTATGAAAGGGCGGCCGTCGAGAAGTCCCACATCGATCCATTGCTGCGGACCGCTCGCCGCGAGTTGCAAGGCAGCCGTTGGATCCTGCAGCGGTATGTTCGCCGCGTGAGCAAAATCGTTGGCGGTGCCCAGGGGGAGGACGGCGAGACAACAGCCCGCGGGCAAGCCGGCGGCGTATGCAGCCGCAAATACCTCGTTTATCGTGCCGTCACCGCCGCCGGCTACGATGGAGTTGATTTTGGCTGCCGCACCCGCGTCGGCGACTGCTTCCGCCGTCAGGCGCGTGGCGTCCCCTGCTTCCCAGGTGACTCGGACTTCCACAAAGTAGCCGGCGTGGCGCAGCGTTTGAACAGCCGCTCTTACCCGTGCGTCGCCGGCGGCCTTGCCGTGCAGAATGATACGGATGCCGGCCACGGGGTCCCGACCCTCGCCAAATATCGATCCACAAGCTGTCGCGGCTTTTGCGGGTGAATGGCCGCTACTCTATGATCGTTTAGCCTATTAGACTTGGCGGGTGCATTGAAAAATAAAGGGAGGTTCGCCGGTGGCCACTGCACGTCCACTATCCGAAATTCTGCCGAAGGAGATGACCGAACTCAAGGCGCGGCCGTTGTTCACGCTGCTCCTCGACGTCGCGCCGCCGATCGTGGTCGGCAAGGCGCCCGGTGTCGATCGGCGCGTCGGCGTCATCACCGGCGGTCGCTTCGAGGGCGAGCGGCTGCGCGGTACGCTGTTTCCGGGCGGCGGCAGCGACTGGCAATCGGTCCGGCCCGGCGACGGCGCCTGGATGATCAATGTGCGCGTCGTGCTCAAGACCGACGACGATGCGATCATTGCCATGCCATACACCGGCATACGCCAGGGCCCGAAAGAGGTTCTGGACCGCATCGCCCGCGGCGAACCGGTCAAAGCGACGGACTATTATCTGCGCATCTCGGGCTCGTTCGAGACCTCGTCGGAGAAATACGGCTGGCTCAACAGCGTCATCACCGTCGGCGTCGGCCACCGCTTGCCGGAGGGGCCGATCTATCAGATGTTCGAGGTCCTTTAGGCCGATTATGGGCGCGGGCCCCGCGTGTTGAGCGCGGAAAGCATGATCCGCCGGTCATTTTGTTATGGACGGCGGGTTACGCCTTCGGCTAACCCGCCTTACAATCAGGAAAAACGCGGGGGAGACGATGTCAGGCTTGGCGCAATTGTTCGATCTCGGCAACGGCGTGGTCATCTTGCGCCTGATTTGCGGGCTGTTCTTCATCCCGCATATCGTCGGCAAGTTCACCGAGCCGGCGACGCTGAACTTCTTCAAAGCCGCGAAATTCCAGCCGGCGGCAACCTGGATGTATGTCGCCGGCACCGTCGAGGTGTTCCTGACCATCGGTCTAGTGTTCGGCATCTATACGCCTTATGTCGCCGTCGTCGCCGCGCTCCATCTGTTGGTCGCCGGCGCTGCGACCTACAAGGTCACCAGGAAATGGATATGGGTGATCGGCGGGTTCGAGTATTGCCTGTTCTGGGCGCTGAGCTGCGTTGCGCTCGCCTTGCTGACGTGGCCGAAGTAGTTGTAGGGCGGAGAGCGCAAGCGTAATCCGCCGTTGGAACCGGCAGGTGGGTTACGCCTTCGGTCAACCCGCCCCGCGGTAGCTTGAGAGTTTGTGAGCATGATCAAAGCAGGCATTGTCGGTCTCGGCTGGTGGGGCAAGACGCTGGTCGAGTTGGCCGAAAACTCCGACGTCATCCGCTTCGTATCCGGCACCACTCGCACGGTGACGCCCGAAGTCGAGGCCTTCGCCGAAGCGAAAGGTTTCCGCCTCACCGCCGATTACGACGGCCTTCTCCACCACGGCGGTGTCGATGCGGTGGTGCTGGCGACGCCGCATTCCATGCACGCGACGCAAGTGATGGCGGCTGCCGCCGCCGGCAAGCACGTCTATTGCGAGAAGCCGTTCACGCTCACCGAGCAGGAAGCCAAGGATTCCGTCGCCGCCGTGCGCAAGGCCGGCGTCACGCTCGCGGTCGGCTACAACCGCCGCTTCCATCCGGAAATGATCAAGCTGCGCGACATGATCCGCGGCGACGAACTGGGCACCATCCTGCACATCGAAGCGACGATGACGTTTCCCAACGGGCTGTTCATCAATCCGGCGCATTGGCGCGCCGACAAGTCGGAGACGCCCTTGGGCGGCCTGATGCCGATGGGCGTTCACGCCATCGACGGCATGATCGATCTGTGCGGGCCGATCGACCACGCCTTCGCCCAAAGTTTCCACCGCGCCGCGCCGGTCGACGCCGACGACACCACCTCGATCCTGCTGCGCATGAAGGAAGGCATGACCGGCTATCTCGGCACCATGACGACGACCGGGCCCGGCTTCTCGTTCCAGGTGTTCGGCTCCAAGGGCTGGCTGCGGCTGGAGGGGCTCACTCACGTTGCCGGCGCTTCGTCGGAAGAACGGCGCACGCGGCTGTTCGGCACCTGCAAATTCCAGCCGGTCAAGGGCGAGGCCAAGGTCTGGCAGGCGGCGTCGCTCGATGTCACCCGCGCGGCGCTCGAAGCCTTCGCCAAGGCCGCGTCCGGCGGCCCGGCCTATCCGATTCCGCTCGATCAGGTGATCCAGGGCGTCGCCGCCACCGAAGCCATCATCCGATCGGCTGCGTCCGGCAAAGTCGAGCGGGTGGAGTGATGCAGACCGCCTTCGGACGCATCGTCTTGTCGCAATGACCAGCAAATTGCATCGCGGTTTAAATTAAGAGGAAATAGGAAATGGATCTCGGCAACGGCCTCGGCCTTTTGACCTATTCGACGCTCGTGCATCCGGCCGACAATTGGGAGCAGTTATACCACTCGCTCGTCACCTACCTGCCGAAAGTCAAAGCGCGCGTCGCCGGCAATAAATCGTTCGGCGTCTGCATCCGCCTCTCCGCGAACACCGCGCAGACGCTCGCGGCGAGCGCCGCCGAGCGCGGCAAGCTCAAGAAGTTCCTCGACGACAACGACATGTACATCTACACCGCCAACGCCTTCGTCTACGGCCACTTCAAGGGCGCCGCGGTAAAGGAGGAGGTCTACGAGCCCGACTGGCGCTCGGATGAGCGCCGGCAATACACCATCAACGTCGCCGACATTCTCGCCGACGTCTGTCCCAAGCACATCGCGCCGTCGATCCAGACCGCGCCGCTCGGCTTCAAGCCGCGGGTCAGCGGCCCCGACGTGATCGCGAGCTATGCCGACAACGTGTTGCGCGTCGTCGCGCACCTTATCGAACTCGAGGACAAGACCGGGTCGACCGTGCAGCTCGCGATCGAGCCCGAGCCGTGGTGCTTTCTCGAAACCACCGACGAAACCATCGCCTTCTTCCGCGATCACCTTTATTCGGGCGCCGCGGTCGAGAAGCTCGCCAAGCTCGCGCGCGTCCCGATCGCCGACGCCAACGAAGCGTTGCGCCGCCATCTCGGCATCGTCTACGACATCTGTCATCAGGCGGTGGAATACGAGAACATCTCGGAGTCGCTGCAGAAGCTGGTCGATGCCGGCGTCCCGGTGTTCAAGCTCCAGGAAGCCGCCGCGCTGTACGTGCCGGAGGTGACGCAAGGCGCCGTCGACACGCTCAAGCGCTACGCCAAGACCATCTACCTCACCCAGACAATGGAAAAGCGCAACGGCACGATCAACCGCTACCTCAACGTCGACGACGCCATCGCCGCCTTCGAGAAGGATCCGAACGGGCCGCGCGAATGGCGCACCCACATCCACGTCCCGGTGTTTCTCGACGATCTTGGGCAATTCCGCACCACACGCTTTGCCATCGAGGACGCGCTCAAGTTTCACAAGCAGAAGCCGCTGTCGCGCCAGCTCGAGATCGAGACCTACACCTGGGACATGCTGCCGGACAGCTTGAAGACCGGCGACATCGTCGACTATGTCAGCCGCGAGATCGAATGGGTGCGCAATCAGCTTGCGTAGCGGGCCTAGGGGTAGGGCGGGTTAAACGCAGCGAAACATTGGGAGGCGCACGTGAAGGTCGGATTTATCGGGCTTGGCCGCATGGGCCATGTCATGAGCGAGAGCCTGCTTAACGCCGGCCACGAAGTCGGCGTCTATAATCGCACGCCGGAAAAGATGAAGCCTCTGAGCGAGCGCGGCGCCAAGCCGACCTCCTCGATCAAGGCGGCGGCGAATTTCGGCGAGGCGGTGTTCACGATGCTCACCGACGACGCCGCCGTGCTCGATGTCGTCACCCAGCCCGGCGGCATCAAGGACTCGCTGCCCAAGGGCGGCGTTCACATCTGCTGCGGCACCCACAGCGTCGGCGCGATCGAGAAGCTCAAGGAACTGCATGCCGCGGCCGGGCAAATCCTGATCGCATCGCCGATCCTCGGCCGGCCGGACGTCGTCACCGCCGGCAACGCCACGCTGCTGGTCGGCGGCCCGCCCGACAAGGTCGAGCATTTCCGGCCGTTATTCGCCGCCATCGCCGGCCGCGTCATCGAGGCCGGCAGCGATCCGGTCAGCGCCTCGGCGATCAAGATCGCCAACAATTTCGTGCTCGGCTGCGCCATCGAAGCGCTGGGCGAGGGTTTTGCGCTGACGCGGAAATACGGCGTTGCGCCGGATGTCTTCTACAAGGTGCTGGCCGACGGCCTGTTCGCTTGCTGGGCCTACAAGACCTACGGCCGCTTCATCGCCGACGAAAAATATCTGCCGGCCGGCCAGCGCGCGCTGACCGGGCTCAAGGACGCCAACCTCGCGCTCGCCGCCGGCGAGGCCAAGGGCGTGCCGCTGCCCAGCGGCAACGTCTGGCGCGACCGCCTGATCGGCGCCGTCGCCCACGGCGAAGGCGATCACGACTGGGTGGTCATGGCGAAGGATCAGGCGCGCGCCAGCGGGCTTGCTTAGACGCCCGCTCCGCTCATTCCCGCGAAGGCGGGAATGCAATCGCGAGCATAGGCCTGGGTCCCCGCTTTCGCGGGGACGAGCGGAAGGACTATCGTCCTTTGCGCATCAGTTACTCACGCAAACGCGGCCTTGAAATCCTCGGCGAATTTTTTGGCGCTGATCGGCGGCCGCTTGACCAGATCGCTGATAAGCTTGGTGTCCTCGCCGGAGAAAGCGCCGGCGTTGCCGACCTGGCCGATAGTTAGCGCATGCGTCACCAGCCAGTCGGGCATGCCGCGCGTCTTCATCGCCTCGGCCGATTGCTCCGGCGTGACGCCGACATAGTTTATCTTCCGCCCCAGCACCTGCGACAGCGTGTCGGCAAACTCGCCAAAGGTCGTGGTCGTGCCGGTGAATTCGTAGACCTTGCCGACATGCGGCTCGGGATCGATCAGGATGTGGGCGCCCACCGCGCCGGTGTCGCGCACGTCGATCAGCGCCAGCTTGAAGTTCTTGGCGTAGGGCATGACGAATTTGCCGTCGTTCTTGATCGCGCCGGCCTGGCCGAGCACGTTTTGCATGAACAGGCCTGGGCGCAGGATCACCCACTTGATGCCGCTCTCCCGCAATCTGTCCTCGATCGCGGCATGGCCGCGGCCGACCACCGACGGCGAGTCGTGCTTGGCGACGGCGCGGCCGCCGCCGACCCGCACCAGATACTTCACCCCGGCGGCAAGCGCCGCGTCGAGCACGTTGTTTTGCTGCTCGACCATGCCCGGATTATGCCCGGTGACGACGAACACGCGATCGACGCCGGCGAACGCCTTTTCCAGCGCCGCCTTGTCGGTCAATTCGGCGACCGCGGTCTTCACCTCGGCGCCCAACACTTCGCGCGCCTTGTCCGGATTGCGAACCACCGCGATGGGGTCTTGCCCCAACGCTTCGAGTTCTTTCACCACTGCCCGGCCGGTATTGCCGGTCGCACCCACGACTGCGATCTTCATGTCAGTTCCCTGTTTCTCGTTTCCGCCCTGTGTCCCGCCGCATGAAATCGGCGCTTTCGCCGCAAGCCCTACCAGCTTTTTCGCCGCGTTGAAAATCCCGTTTGCGCGGCCTGCGCCATACGCTAAGTGTCATGCGCTAATTGCTAATTGCCATGCGCCGATTGCCATGTGCTGATTATCTTGTGCGCCGTCATACTTTGCACGCCGCCTTGCGCGCGTTGCAGTGAACAAGTGAGGAAACGTCCGATGAAATATAACCGCCCGCAAGCGACCGCGTCCTGGGGCACCATGGCCAAGGACTGGGAGAAGGGCATCGATTACGATCGCCTGCACAAGGAGCGCGTCAAACGCGCGCAGGAAGCGATCCGTCACGCGGGCCTGGGCGCAGTGCTGGCGTTCAACTTCGACAATATCCGCTACATCACCGGCACCCATCTCGGCGAATGGGGCCGCGACAAATTCATGCGCTACGCGCTTTGCCCGGTAGTCGGCGCGCCGCTGTTGTGGGATCCGGCGCCGCCGGCGAAGCGCATCTCGTCGCCGTGGATCGCCGACAATGTCGCGGCGCCGATCTCGACCATGCAGGGTGGCTTACCGCTGCAGCTCAACGTCCAAGGCGACTTCGCGCGGCAGATCAAGAAGGCGATGATGAAGCTCGGCATCGACAAGGAGCCGCTGGGCATCGACCTGATGGAATTGCCGATGCTGCGCGCGCTCGAGAAAGAAGGCATCGAGGTGGTCGACGGCCAGCAGGCCATGCTCGACGCCCGCGAGGTCAAGACCGCCGACGAGATCGAGCTTCTAAAAATGGCCTGCGCCATGGTCGACGCCACTTACGTCGACATCGCCCGCGCCATCCGCCCCGGCACCCGCGAGAACGAGCTCGTCGCCATCGCCAACGACCGGCTGTTCCGCATGGGCTCGGAGCGGGTCGAGTGCGTCAACTCGGTGTCGGGCCCGCGCGGCCGGCCGCATTCGCACACTTTCTCCGACCGCATCATCCAGCCGGGGGACATGGTGTTCCTCGACATCATGCATTCGTTCAACGGCTACCGCACCTGCTACTACCGCACCTTTGTCTGCGGCATACCGAACAAATATCAGGTCGAGGCCTACGAGACCGCCTCGAAGTGGATTTCGGCCTCGATCGATCTCATTCGCCCCGGTATCACGCCTGACCAGGTGGCGCAGGTGTGGCCGGACGCGCAGGAATTCGGCTACCGCGACGAGGCGGAAGCATTCCTGCTGCAATACGGCCACGGCGTCGGCTTGTCGCTGTGGGAGCGGCCGATCATCAGTAAGCGCTACACCGGCCAGAACACGCCGCTAAAAGAAGGCATGGTGTTCGCGCTCGAAACCTGGAAAGGCGCCGAGGACGGCTCCGGCGCCGCCCGCATCGAGGAGGAAGTCGTCGTCACCAAGGACGGCTGCCAGATCATCACCAACTTCCCGTCCGACCGGTTGATCTCCTGCGGGCTGCCGGGTTGCGAGGTGTTTTAGGGGCGTCATTGCGAGGAGCGAAAGCGACGAAGCAATCCAAAACTTTGCGCTTGCACTGGATTGCTTCGCTTCGCCCGCAATCACAGGATTTGGCGGATTGCGCTTCGCTCATCCGCCCTACGGTCCTACGGTCCTACGGTCCAAGTCAGCGAGCGTAGGGTGGGCTAAACCGCGGAGCGGCGAGCCCACGTCTTTGGCATCTGCACCTGGTCCGCGTGGGCTTCGCTCAGCCCACCCTACTTTTTTGCCTTCGCTCGACTGTCACCACCGGGCTTGACCCGGTGGTCTATAGGGCGGCGCGGCACCATGGATTGCCGGATCAAGTCCGGCAATGACGCGGCTAATGCCCGTCCTGTTTTTCTTGACAAGCGTCCCTCTTTCCGCTACGTTGCAAAGAATCTCGCTCAGTGAAGGACGCCTTCGGCCGAGGGTACTCCTGAGGGTGGAGCGAGTGCGGTGCCCGCGCGCGGAACGATACACTCCGCATCCGGGCAGCTTCGGGCATCATGTTGGCCGGCACTATGACCGGTCCGGGAGGTGCATTCCCTGGACTGGGACAGGCGGGCGCGGCTAACGACCGCGTCACAGCGCGAGGTCTTCGCTCCCCGGTTGGGGCGACCGTATCGGATCGAACGTCCTGCCGCGTCCCAGGAAGCCTGGCCTGAAGCTGACGCCGAACGGGCGCAAGCCCCGACGGTGTGAGCCGTGGTGGAACGCCGACAGGCGAGCGCGTGCCGCTCGCACGCGCGCCGCATCGCAAGATGCGGAGGTTACCAAACACGTTTGTCGGCGTTCCGCTTTCCTTTCTTTTCGTCGTCGTAGACGGTGAATAGCGAAACATCAGCCGCTCATTCCCGCGCCAGCGGGAAGCCAGACTGGGTCCCCGCTTTCGCGGGGACGAGCGGAGGTCAATTCGCCATCGGCGTTTGCAAACCTCGGGCGCGGACGCGTCGCGAGAACGATCCCCCATTTCCGTCATGGCCGGGCTTGTCCCGGCCATCCACGACTTTACCTTATGTAACGACCAAGACGTGGATGCCTGCAACGAGTGCGGGCATGACGACGCAGAAAGCGCGAGGCAATGTGAGTCACACGCCCGTCACCATCCTCACCGGCTTCCTCGGCAGCGGCAAGACGACGCTGCTCAATCGCGCGCTGCGCGATCCGGCGATGGCCAACACCGCGGTCGTGATCAACGAATTCGGTGAAGTCGGGCTCGATCACCTGCTTGCCGCGCAAAGCGACGACACCATCATGGTGCTGGAGAACGGCTGCCTGTGCTGCACCGTGTTCGGCGATCTGGTAACGACGCTGAACAATCTCTATCACCAGCGCGAGGACGGCGCGATTCCGCGCTTCGACCACGTCGTGATCGAGACGTCGGGGCTCGCCGATCCGACGCCGCTGATCCAAGCTTTCCTGTCCGACCCGACGCTCGCCGGGCTTTACCGCATCGGCGCCGTAGTCGCGACCGTCGATGCGGTCAACGGCCCGAACACGCTCGACGAGCATGCCGAATCCGTGCGCCAGGTGGCGCTCGCCGACCAGATCCTCATCACCAAGCTCGATCTGGTCTCGCCGGAGAAAGCGCGCGACGCCGAGGAAGCGTCGTTGACCGCGCGGCTGCATCGTCTCAACCCGGCGGCAAAGATTTCGCGCATCGACCTCAACCCTGACGCAGGACCCCACTCCCAACCCTCAAGGGAGTGGGGAAATGGGGGAATTGCTGACTTGTTGCGCGCGGACGCGTTCAAGCCGGGAGACCCGAAAGCCGATGCGCGCGCCTGGCTTAATGCCGCGGCTTACGAGCAACAAGACGCGCACGCACACGATCAGCACGAAGACCACGACGATCACGATCATCACCATCTGCACGATCGCGATATCGCCTCGTTCTGCTTTACGCGCGAGGCGCCGATCCCGCGCGAGGCGTTGCGGCTTCTGCTGGATGCGCTGCAGCAGAATCTCGGGCCGAATCTGCTGCGGGTCAAAGGCATCGTGAATATCGCGGAAGAACCCGATCGTCCGGCGGTGATCCAGGGCGCGCAGCATTTGTTGCACAATCTCACCTGGCTCGAGCGCTGGCCGGACGCCGATCGCCGCAGCAGAATTGTGTTCATCACCCAAAACTTCGACCGTGCCGACGTCGAGGATATGATCGCGGTGCTCGACCGCGTGGCGACGCGCACCGCGGCGGCGCGAGCGCGAGCGAGCGCGCAAGGCGCGGCCGGGGAGCCGCGCTAGAAAATCGGCACGCCATGGCGACCGACCCGAAGGACTGGGAACGCCACCTGACATTGACGGACGGCCGGGCGGTCTACATCCGCCCGATCCGGCCCGAGGACGGGGCGCTTTACCCTGCATTCATCGCGGCAGAGGCGACGGAAGACATGCGGTTTCGATTTTTCGGTCCGATGAAGGCATTCAGCGACGCCTTGGTGACCTACTTCACGCATGTCGATTACGCCCACGCCATGGCGTTGATCGCGCTCGACGAGACGGCCGGCGAAATGCTCGGCGTGGCGCGGCTCCACGACGACACCAAGGGCTGTTCCGCCGAATACGCCATTATTGTGCGATCCGATGTCAAAGGCCGCGGCCTCGGCTGGCACCTGATGCGTCTGATCGTCGATTATGCGCGCCGGAAGGGCTTGCGGTCGATCCACGGCCAGGTGCTGCACGAGAATACCGCGATGTTGAAAATGTGCCGGGAACTCGGTTTCGAGATCAAAATGGATGCGATGAATCCGGCGATCAGCAATGTGCGGCTTGTGCTCTAAACGCCGATGTTTGGCGAGCGCCCGTGATTGATGCGCAGGCAGGCGGGTGATGCTATGGTGCGAAGCGCACGCTCGGCTAAGAAGCGGCGAGGGGGAGGAACCATGAACAAGCCGTTGAACCAGCCATTGCAGCAGCCAATCAAGGAAACCTGGCCGCAAGACCGCATGGCGAAGCGCAAGATGCTGCTGGAGCGGGTCGAGAGCATCGCCGAGACGCTGCGCGCTTCGGGGGCCAAGAGCGAGGAGCTCGGCACGCTGGCGCCTGAGGCGCTGCAAGCCCTCAAAGATACCGGCCTGTTCCGTCTCAAGCTCGCCGCCGAACTGGGCGGCGCCGAAGCCGATCCGGTGACCGAGATGATGGTGATCGAGCGGCTCGGCTACCACGATCTCACCAGCGGCTGGTGCACCATGATCGGGGCCACGTCGATTGCTTCGATCGGCGGCTTCCTGCCGCAAGCCGGCATCGACCGGGTGTTCGCCGACGGCCGCATTCCGACGGCGTCGTTCTCGTTCTTTCCGGGCGGCCGCGCGGTGCGCGAGGGCGACGGCTACCGCGTCAACGGCCGCTGGCGCTTCAACAGCGGCATTCCGCACGCCGAATGGGCGATCGGCGGAACCATCGTCGAGGGCGGTGAGCCGGGCGGCCCGCCGAACGTCATCTTTACGGTCTTCCCGAAAGCCGACATCACGCTGCACGACAATTGGAAAGACGTGGTCGGGCTCCGCGGCACCGGCTCGTGCGATTTCTCGGTCGAAAATTATTATTTGCCGCAGGAATTGGCCTTCGTCTGGAATCTGCTGGGGTCGAAGCCGCAGCGCGGCGGCGCTTCGTATCTGTTTCCGCCGTTTGCCTACGTCGCCAAGGAACACGGCCCGGTCGTCATCGGCGCCGCGCGGCGCGCGCTCGACGAATTGATCAAGCTCGCGACCACGACACGCGGCACGTTCCGCGCCTCGAAGCTCGACGAACGGCAGGTGGTGCACCGCTTCATCGGCCAAGCCGACTTGAAGCTGCGCGCGGCGCGCGCGCTGCTGCATCAGCGTTATGAGGAATTGTACGACGATATCAACGCCGGAAAATTACCCGATGGCGCCGCGGTCGCCGACGTTCGCGCCGCCGCGCTTTACGCGACCGACCTCGCGATCGATACAGTGACCCAAGTCTATCATTTCGCCGGCAACAGTGGGCTGCGTCACCCGCATGTCATCGGCCGCCTGATGCGCGATGTGAATACCGCGGGGCTGCATCAGGTGATGAGCGATACGGCTTATGAAAATCACGGCAAGTTTCGCCTCGGCCTGCCGGCCGACGCCATGGCCTGACGGCCGCGACCGCGGGCGATTGCTTATTGCCCGGGCAGGTCGACGAGATAATCGTACGGCGCCGCCGGCGGATATTCTCCGGCATAGGCGCGGCGCAGCAGTTCCTTGGTCTTTACGCCTTCGGCTCGCGCCGCGATCATCTTGGCCGGGTCGACAAACTTGCCGATCGGATCGGCTTTGAAGAGCGGCGAGGTGTGCATCCAGGCTTTCGACTTTTTCCAGTCGCCGAAAGCGTCGGCCTGTAGCTCGACGCTGTTGTTCTCCGGGTCCGCGTAATAAAACGACAGCGTCATGCCGTGGTGAATGGCGACGTGCGGCTCAAAGCCATGATCGTCGTGAAGCCGCCGCCAGGTATCGAGCAGATCGTCGACCGAATCGTACTCGAACGCGAGGTGATGCATGCCGACGGATCTGCGGAAGTCGGGGTTTGACTGAAATTCCGGATTGCCGACCATGGAAATGCGGTGATTGGCGCCATCGTTGCTCAAGAAGGCGATGCCGGGGGCGAGGAACACCGCCTCGATACCGACCACCTTGCCGTACCAATCGATCAGTTCGTCCATCCGGGCGGTCTTGAGGAGCGCGTGATGGAACGTCGGATTCTTGACCTTCCTCTTCGCGGTTTTGGCCGCCGCTTTCGCGGTTGTAGCTTTCTTGGCAGCCTTCTTGGCGGTTTTCGCGGGTGCTTTTTTGGCCGCCTTCTTGGCCGCGGGTTTTCGGCTTTTCTTGACCGCCGCTTTCATGGAACGCTCCTCTCGGATTATCGTTGGAAAATTATTGCCGCCGGGCGGGGCCGGGCGCAAGCGGTTCCGTCGTAACGCGGCGCAGTGCGCATTCTACCTGAAGTCGGGATAGGCGGGCGGATCGCTGGCCGGAAAGCTTTCTTCTTCCGCCTCGTCGACCGCTTCGTCCTCCTTCTCCTTGTCGGTATCTTTTTCGGCGTCGGGTTTGGCGGGCTTGCCGGGTTTGGTGCGCGGGGTGTCGGCGGTCATGGGTGCTCCGGTGCTTCGGTTATCAGGACCTTTCTGGCGTAGGCGATGATTTCCGGCTCCGTCATCGCGGACGTGTTGACCTCGGCCTGGCTGACGATTCTCGCATAGACGCCGGGATGCTTGTTCTTGAGCCGTTCGGTCAGGACCGCCGACGCGTTGCTCGTGCCCGTGCCGTGACACAGCAGCACGATACGGTCGGCGTCGCGCAAAGCTTCGGCGATCCCGTCGTAGAAGGTGAGGTCTTCCGCCGGCCGCTGCCCTTGCTCGCTTAGTTCGTTGCCGTGATGCAGGTGATGCAGGAAATGATACGGATCGTAGGGCTTGACGGTTTCGCCGGGCTGTTTCGAAGAGAGATGGACGCGGTAGAGCTTGGCGCCGTGATGGTCGATCAACGCCACGACGTCGACCGAATCCGGTTCGGCCGCCGCGGTGTGCCGTGAGGGTTATCGGGAGAAATTCCGGCCGAGGCGAGATAGTGGCGCAGCCCCGTGACTTCCCGCGCGTCCAGATGTTTGCCGTGCGGCTTGTGGAAGATCAGATGCTTGCCGTTGACCACCAAAGAATATTTTCCGTCCGCCTTTTCCTCAGCCGAGCCCAGATGCGTCAGCAGGTTCAGCGTATCCATCCAGCTGAGATTATGCGGAGTGGGGTGATGGAAAAGGGCATCGAGCGCGCGGCGATCGGCGGTCGGCAGATGCGACGCCGCGCCGGTCGGTTGCTTGGCTTGATCCGTCATCGCTCTCTCACTTCGTTGCCGTGAGCCTCTATCATGCCGAGGGCATTACAGATCGTTCTACTCTGCCAGGCTCATTTTTCGACGCAATTGTGATGTATTTAAAATTGGCGCGCCCGAAGAGATTTCGAACTCCTGACCCCCAGATTCGTAGTCTGGTGCTCTATCCAGCTGAGCTACGGGCGCTTTCGCACCGTGCGGGAAATTGCCGCTTTGGCGCGGCGCATAGCTATCGCCTTCGCCCTGTATTGGCAAGCGGGCGGCCGCGCGGTCTGATATGATAGGTATGCTGCGAATAGATATGCAGCGTGGAGCAAAACCGTGTGGCGACCCCCGCAGCGGATCCGATATGAGGCCTCGGCCGGACTTGTGCCGTCGGCGGCGCAAGCCGCCGCGTCGCGGCTGTTCTCGGCCGTCGAGCTGGGGCCGGTCGCGCTCGAGCAACGGACTTGGATTCCGGCCATGGTGCCGTGGCGTGCGACCGAAGATGGCTATGTTACCGAAGAAGTGATCGACTGGTACGAGCGCTTTGCGCGCGGCATGCCCGGCGCGATCGTGATCGAGGCCACCGGCATCCGCGACGTGCCGAGCGGACCGTTATTGCGTATCGGCCACGACCGCTTCCTGCCGGGACTGCAGCGCCTGGTCGAGACCGTGCGCCGCGCCAGCCTCGGCCGGACCCGTCTGTTCATCCAGATCATCGATTTCCTTGCCGTTCGCCGGCGCCCGGAGCCGAAGAAATTCTTCGAGCGCTTCCTCGCCGTCACTGACAAGCACCGCGCGGCGCTTGGCGACCAAAATCTTCCCGACGCCGACGTCCGGGCGCGCCTTGGCGCCATGGGCGAGGCCGAGCTTGCGCGCGTGCTGGCGCCGGACGAATGGGAGGCGCTGCAGTTTGGCTATCGCGAACACGTCACCGACATGCACCGCGACCACATCCGCGATCTGCCGCAGGTGCTGCCCGGACTATTTGCCGATGCGGCGATGCGGGCTGAGCAGGCGGGCTTCGACGGCGTCGAGCTGCACTACGCCCACGCTTATACGATGGCGTCGTTTCTTTCCCGCACCAATACGCGCTCCGACGCTTACGGCGGCTCGCGCGACAATCGCGTCCGGCTGCCGCTGGAAGTCATCGCCGAAGTCCGCCGCCGTGTCGGCAAGACGTTCGCGGTCGGCCTGCGTTTCCTCGCCGACGAATGCATCGACGGCGGCAGTGAGGTCGACGATGCGGTTTATTTCGGCGTCGCCTTCGCGCGGGCCGGCGTCGACTTTATTTCCACCTCGCGCGGCGGCAAGTTCGACGACGCCAAGCAACCGGCCGTGGGTGGCGCGGTTTATCCCTATACCGGTCGCAGCGGCTACGAATGCATGCCGCAATTCATCTCCGACGAGCACGGGCCGTTCGGCCGCAACGCCGAGCCGACCGCCGCGATCCGCCGCGCGATCCGCGACAGCGGCAGCAGCGTGCCGGTGGTTTGCACCGGCGGCATCCACAACTTCGAGATGGCCGAGGATTATCTGGCGCGCGGCGTCTGCGACATCGTCGGCGCGGCGCGGCAATCGTTGGCTGATCCGGATTGGTTCCGCAAATATCTGCTCGGCCGTGGCAGCGAAGTACGCGTCTGCGAGTACACCAATTACTGCGAGGGGCTCGACCAGAAGCACAAACCCGTCACTTGCCAGCTCTGGGATAAGCTTCCGACGGTTGCGGGCGAGCGGCGCACGGCGGACGGCAAACGCCGTCTCACCGCGCCCTCGTGGAGTCTCTCGGATTAGACATGGTCGGGAAACCGGAAACCGGTTTCCCGAAAAGGTCGTGCGCCGCGAAAAGTCAAAGCGTGCGCGCGGCCTCGACCATATTCTCGACCTTGGCCTTGAGGACTGGGATGCTGCGGGTCGGATGGCGACCGAAGCCGCAGGATGGCGAAACCCACAGCCGTTCCTCGCCGACCACGCGCGCCCAGTCGGCGATGCGGTTTCGGATCTTGTCGACCGATTCGATCCAGTAGCTGCCTTCGTCGACGAGTCCGGCAGCGAGCTCCATTTTTTTCGGCATCCGCTTGAAGGCGTCGCGCTCGATCCACTGGAAGAAGTATTTGAGCTCGAAGGCCGCGACGTCGACCACGCCGTCGAGCCGCTCGAGAATGTCGACCCACGGCGCCGCGTGCAGCGAATGCGAGATCGGCTTGCCGCGCAGATTGCCGTTGCAGAAATGCAGCGACTTCTTCGCCTTGACGCCTTCAAAGCAAGGCGCGATCAGGTCGGCGGCTTCCTGCGCGGTCATCATCCCCATGTTGACCTCGCCGCCGAAGATTGGGGCGTCGAGCTGCACGTTCGGGCAACCCTCGTCCGCCATCGCGCGCAGTTCCTCGTTGACGATTTTGGTGATCTCCGGCACCTGCGGCTGGAGCATGTCGAGCTGGTCGCGCCCGGACACGACGACTTCGTAGGGAGCGACGACTGCGGCTTTGCGCACGCCGCCCGGCAGCTTGTTTTCACGCCGGAACGCTTCCAGATAACCGAGACCGTTCGGCGCGGTGATCTTGCCGACAACCTTGGCGTGGGTCATGTCGTCGTAATCGACCAGGTCCGCCGCCTGCGGCTTGTCGACGGCGAGCCCGGTGACGCGGCGGTGCAGGTGTTCGATGAAATTGTCGGTGTGGTATTCGCCGCCGGTCCATTCGTCGAGACCGATGTCGCGCTGTTCCTGGATCGCCTTGCTGGCCGCGCGATTGAGGATCGCTTCGCTTTCCTGCGGCGAGCACTTGCCCGCATGATGCCGGGCCAAGTCTTGTTCCATTTCCGGGTGCAGCCACCAGGATCCGATGACGGTCGTGCGAACGGCCATCTTAAGTCCTCCCTTTGTACGTACGTGTTTTCAAGAATTTTGTCGTTGCGGGGTATTTCGTCCCCGGCCAAGACGGCGTCGGGGACGCTAGTTGCGGAAGGCTGAGCTTGCCGAGACTTTAAATTTGCGGTCTTCGCCAAGCTTCGACGAACAGTCTTACGCCCAACTCGTCTTCAGCTTGGCCGTCACATAGTCGGAATCGGGATAACCGACGCCGCCGACCGCGTGAAACCAATTGCCTTGCCATTGGCCTACCGTATAGAGCCGGTTGAGCAGTTGATTGCGCATGTCGAACTCGCCGAGCAGGGTCTTATAGGTGTGGCTCTTGATGTGCGCGGCGATTGCTTCCCGATCCATCGAGCCGACGCCTTCGATCGCCTGCGTAAGCAGCTGGTTATTTGCATAGTACAGCGGGCTGCCGTTGAAGTCGGCATCAACGCCGGTGACGTCCTTGTGCAACTTGTAGAATGCGCGGGTGTCCGCGGTGTCCGGCACGCCGCCCCAGCCCAGGACGTTCTCCGCCGCGGGACCGAACTTTCCGGCGAAACCTTGGAAAGCGCAGCCTATGCCGTTGAAATAAAACTTCACGTTGAAGTCTTCGATCTTGGCCTGCTCGGTCAAACCGAACGTGTCTGGCGGGTAGGACCAGGCGATGAACGCATCCGGATCGGTCGCCTTCGCGGCTTTGATGACCGGCGCGTAATCCTGTGTCCCCAGCGGGTATGACTTGTTGTAGACGATGTCGAACCCGGCCGCCGGGAACTGCTTCTTGCTGATGTTGGAAATTTCGATGCCGTACTCGTCGGCGATATTGACCATCGCCACCTTATTGCCGATTTGGCCGGCCGTCCGAAACTTCTTGAGGATCTCGATCGTGGATGTGCTGTAGTCGGTGAGCGTGCCGTTGCCGAAGAACAGCAGCGGATATTTTTTTACCAGTTGCGGCCCCAGCTCGGTGACGCAAGCCACCGGGATTTGTGGATAGTGGAGCCTGGCAAAAGTCGGTACCGCGGCGACGTTGAAGCCGGTGCCGTACAGCCCCGCGATCCAATCGACGTTGTCCACCGCGGCGAGACGCTCGACTGCCTTGATCGCTTCCGGCGGCTGGGTGCGATCGTCGTACTCTATCAGCTGGACCTTGCGCGGCCCGCCCTTGAGCTTCAGACCGCCGGCCTCGTTGACCTGATGTGCCCAGAGCCGCCAGGGCGGAAAGTGCGTCACCGCCGCGCCGGGCGCGAGCGGACCTGTTTTAGCGCCGACGACGCCAACCTTCACGACATTGGCATCGGCTCTTGCAGCGCGGACGAAAGGCGCGGCCAGCGCGGTCGCGCCGGCGTATTTCAGCAAATCGCGTCGTCGCATGAGATCCTCCCTGAGACTTCCATCGGCCGGGGTTATCCCCTGATCCGACCCCGGCATGCGCGCATCGCAGCGACGCGCGCAGGCCGCCTACCGAGCTAAAATGACTCCGAACCACGTGACTGTCACGGCGTATTGTGCCGGTGTCTCGGTGGGCAAGAAAATTTCTCCACTCGCGATCTTAAAAGTGGGGCAGTGTTCGTGGGCAGAGCTACCAACCTGCCGTTGCCGCTTGCGGATCGTTCTCGCGCCAATCCTTGGCGATGAGGCGGCAGCCGGTGACGCCGTCGGATTTGGTGCTCGCCAACCACAGCAGCGGTGGCACCATGATCGCCGGATCGAGCAAAGTGGCGCGAAGCTCGTTCGGAAAACCCGCCGGGATCATCCCGGTCAGCGTCGCGCCGCCCGGCAGCAGCGCGTTGACGGTGACGCCGGAACCGGCAAGGTCCTGCGCCCAAATAACGGTGGCCGATTCGAGCGCGGCTTTGGACGGGCCGTAAGGTGAAAAGCCCCGGCGGCGCATGGTTTCGGCATTCATCGAGATGTTGACGATGCGGCCCCAGCCGGCGGCGCGCATGTGTGGCACGGCCGCCTGCGCCATCAAAAACGGGCCGACGACGTTGGTATCGATCACCAGTCGCCAGACATCGGCGGGCGTTTCCCAGAATCGTGTCGGCTCGGTCATGAAGTCTTCGCTGACATACCTCATGCCGCGGCCGGCATTGTTGACCAGAATGTCGAGCCGGCCGAAGCGATCGAGCGCGCCATCCACGACGCGACGGCAGTCATCTTCGTCGCTCACGTCGGCGACAACGGGCACGATGTGGCCGGATCCGCCGGCTTCGCCGGCGAGGCGCTCGACTTCATCGCGCTCGCGCGCCGCCGTCGCCACCACGTTGGCGCCGGCTTGCGCAAGCCCAAGCGCCATGGCGCGGCCAAGGCCGCGGCCGCCGCCGGTTACGACGGCGACCCGTCCGGCGAGCGGCAAATCTTCACTCACGTCCGCGCCGTCCCTTCGGTCCTCATGGCTAGGCCGCCAGCAGGCGTTTCACGTCCGGCCAGCTTCGGCTGCCGAACGTCCTGAGATCGTCGGTGAGATCGGGCGGGCACATATCGAGCAGCGACGGCTTGAAGCTTGGACGCGATTTTAGCCGCGCAAACCAGTCGCTCAGGCGCGGACGGCTGCCGACCCACATCTCAGCCATTCCCAGCATGTCCAACCGGTTGACATAAGGCGCCAGGGCGATGTCGGCGAGCGAGAACGCGTCGCCGGCAAGCCAGCGCTGATGCGCAAGCGTGTCCTCCATTTTCTGCAAATAGCTGTCATAAAGACGGAAGGTGCGGTCGACCCGCGGCGCCGCCATGCCGTCGCGCACGATTTCCTTCTTGCGCGCATGCCAGTCTGTGGTCACCGATACCGGCGGCGTGCTGTTGAGAAATTCCGCAAATTTCTCCGGCGACAGCCGGCCGACGATATGGCGGTGGCAGGACGCGAAAGTGAGCTCGGCGCAAGCCGGATGGAGCAACTCGTCGACCGCTTTGGTCCACAGCCGCATCGCGGCGCGATGCTCGGGGTCGGCGGGCTTGAGCGGCGGGTCAGGAAACGCTTCGTCGAGATATTCGCAGATGACGGCCGACTCGATGATGACCTTGCCGTCGTGGACGAGCGTCGGTACGACCGCCTTGGGGTTGAGCTTCATATAGGCGGGGTCGAACTGATCGCCGCGCAAAATGTCGATGTAGATTCGCTCCCACGGCAGGGATTTTTCCGCGAGCACGATGCGCACTTTGGCGGCGCAAACCGAAGAGCCGTGATCGTAAAGCGTGAGCATCGCAGTTTTCTCCCTGATCTGACCGGGGCGCATGACAGCAATCGCGGGCCCGGCTTGCAGTGGATCGGGCGCCATCCTAGGGTCCGGAATAACGCAACAACAAAGCATAACGCTTACAGCAGGAACAGTGGGAGGATACTTGATGGATGTGCGGAGCAGAGCGGATCAACTGCGCGAAACTAGTAATCCGCTGTTCAACGACCGCAAACTCAAGCTCGGCACCTTTTGCAGCAACTTGTCCGGCGGCGCCACCATGTCGTCGATGGACGGCATGTTGCAGGCCAAGTGGGAAAGCACCGCAACGCTGGCGCGGTTGGCCGACGAAATGGGATTTGAAGCCGTCGTCCCGGTAGGGCGCTGGAAAGGCTTCGGTGGCTCGACCAATTTCAACGGCGAAGGGTTCGAGTGTTTCACCTGGGCCGCAGCTATGGGCGCACTGACCAAGAATCCGGCGGTGTTCGCGACCTCGCACGTGCCGACCATGCATCCGGTCATGGCGGCGAAGCAGGGCGCTACCATCGATCACATCTCCGGCGGCCGTTTCACTTTGAACGTCGTGACCGGATGGTACCGCCCCGAGATCGAGATGTTCGGCATCCCCCTCATGGAGCACGACACCCGCTACGACATGGCGGTCGAATGGATCGAGATCATCAAGCGGCTGTGGACCAGCGAGAAGGAATTCGATTTCGAAGGCAAGTTCTACAACGTCAAAGGCGCCCTTTTGGCGCCGAGGCCGCTGCAGAAGCCGCATCCCGCGATAATGAGCGCCGGCGTTTCGCCCAAAGGCCGCCAATTCGCGGCGCATCATGCCGACGTCAATTTCGTCAATCTCGACGCGCATGATTTCGACGGCATCCGTGCGCGGGTCGCGGGTTCACGCGACACCGCGTGGGACGAATGCAAACGCGAGATCCAGGTCTGGACCAACGCTTATATTTTTCAGGGCGAGACCGAGGCCGAGGCGCAGGCCTTTTACAAGGAGTGCGTGTTTGAGAAGGGCGACTGGGTCGGTGTCGACAACTTGGTCAACACGATGGGCCTTAATTCGCAGTCGATACCGCCGCCGATCTTGCAGACGCTCAAGGAGCATTTCATCGCCGGTTGGGCCGGCTATCCGCTCATCGGCACCAAGGAACAGGTGGTCGACGGCCTCGCAATGCTTCAACGGGCAGGCTTTGACGGTATTGTGCTGACCTGGCCGCGCTACATCGACGGCATGCGCCAATTCCGTGACGAGACTTTCCCGCTGGTGCAGCAGGCCGGGTTGCGGTGACGGCGTAGCCCGGCGAGTGGCGCTCAGCCTTGCGCGCGGGCGCCGCGGTGGGCGCTCAATTCGACAGCACGGTCCGGAATAGTCAGCCGCAACGTCGCCCCGATCGTGCCTTCGACGAGGCGAATGTCGCCGCCGTGCGCGCGCACCAGTTCGGCGGCGATCGCAAGGCCAAGGCCGGTGCCGCCGGTGCGAGTTGAGCCCTGGAACGCTTCGAACAAATGGGCCTGCGCCTTATCGGAGAAGCCCGGCCCGGTATCCGAGACTTCGATCACCACAACCGCGCCTTCGCGCCGCCCGGTGATGCGGATCTGATCGCGGCCCGGGTCGTGCGCGGCGCGGCTTTCGAGCGCCTGCAAAGCGTTGCGCGTGAGATTAAGCAGGATGCGGAACAACTGATCATAGTCGGCCTCGACGACGAGTCCGCGCTCGACCGCGCCAATCCAGCGAATTGGTCCGTCGGGCGGCAAGCCGAGCGTTTCATGCACCTCCTCGACCAACGGCTCGAGCAAAAGGGGCTTGCGGTCGGGCGGCGGCTCCTGCAAGCGGCCGTATGAGAGGGTCGACTGGCAGAAGGCGATGGCGCGCTCAAGCGCGCGGACGAGCTTGGGGGCAAAGCGCTGCACATTCGGATCGGGCAGGCTCAACAGCCGGTCGGAGATGAGTTGCACCGAACCGAGAAGGTTGCGCAGATCGTGGTTGATCTTCGACACGGCGAGCCCAAGAGCGGCGAGCCGGTTCTTCTGATGCAGCATGGAGGCGAGTTCCGCCTGCATGGTTGCGAGCTCGCGCTCGGCGACGCCGATCTCGTCGGCGCGCGCCGATGGCACGATGATGCGATCGGGATTTTCCGGGTCGGCGCGGAACGCCATCATGTTGGCGGTGACATGGCGCATCGGGCGCACGAAAAGATAGTGCAGGGTCAGATAGACCAGCGCCGCCGTGATACCGGAGATGAGCAGTGAGATGAGCAGCAGGTCGACGGAGTAGCGCAGCAGCGCTTTGCGCAGCGGCGGCTCATCCATGATGATTTCGATGTAGTCGCCGCCCATCGGCGCCGGGCCGACGACGCGCATCACGTCCTTGCGCGTGTCAAACATCATCGCGAAGGCGTCGACGATCGAGTCGAAGGTCATGACGTTGCGCATGTCGTAGTCGTGGGTGATCGGCGGCGGCGTGTCGCCGACGGCGAGCATGCGGCGCTGCGTGCCCATCTTCATGGCGACTGCGCGTGCGCCGATGGAGTTGAGGATTTGCTTGGCGAGGCTGTCCGACACCATGCCGTTAGGCGCGGCATCGAGCACCAGCGCCGCGGTGTAGGCGCTGGCGAGGCGATCGTTGAGCCAGTTCACCCGGAAGTTCGCGACCAAAGGCACATAGATCAACACCTCCCCGAGCATCACGAAGAGGATCGTGAGCACGAGGAGTTTTCCCGAAAGACCAAAGCGCGGCGCACGGACCGGCTGCGGCCGCGCGGCTAGATCTTCGCTCATCAGCTAAAGCTCGCTGCTCCAACGCAGGCGGCGTAATGACCTCATGATGCGACGCGTCCGCGGTGGCGTCAAACCGTATGTCAAATAGGTATTTGCGGCATGTTTTCCCACATTGCGGCAGCGCCGCGTCTCGGTCCTGTCACACATATTCTGTACGTCCGCCGCACGCGGCCGGGCCAGTCGGGTCCGGCAGATGGCTGGTCCGTCGCATTGACGGGCGGGGAAGGCTTTCGTATAAGCCGCGCCAATCGCGCGCCGGTGCGCTTAATCAGAGGTAAGCGCGTCGTCGCGCGCAAAATTGCGTGCTACGCCGGTCCGGCGTGCAGCGGAGACATTCCCGTGAAACGGACGTATCAGCCGAGCAAATTGGTGCGCAAGCGCCGGCACGGTTTTCGCGCGCGCATGGCGACCAAAGGCGGCCGCAAGGTTGTCGCGGCCCGGCGCTCGCATGGACGCAAGCGACTCAGTGCCTGATCGCGGCGCTCGTTCCGTGGCGGTCGAACGGCTCAAACGCCGGAGTGACTTTCGCGCCGCTGCCGGCGCTTTACGGGCCTCCGGGACAGGCTTCGTCTTGCAGGCGCGCCCGCGCGGCGATCAAGGCGCTGTCCGCGTCGGTTTTACTGTCTCGCGCCAGGTCGGTAATGCCGTGGAGCGCAATCGCGTGCGCCGTCGATTGCGGGAAGTCGTAAGAGTTTCGGCAAGCGCCGGCGCGGGTCGATTGCGGCCGGGTCACGACTACGTTCTGATCGGCCGCCGGGCCGCGCTTGCCGTGCCGTTCGCGGATCTGATCCGGGAACTCGGCAACGCGCTAAGCCGCATTCACGCGGCCGAGGTGCCGGAGCGCGGGGGAACTGGTGGGGCGCGCCGTGGCCCCTTACATGAGGCGGGTTCGCCATCCGGGCCCGCGAAGCCGCGGCGGAGCCGCCGCAAGCCGCCGAAATCGGCGCTGGGAATCATCGGAAGAATCGTGGAACGAGCCGTCAGCCCGCCGCAAGAGCGTTGAATGTTCGAGAACAAGAACACCATTCTCGCCGTCGTGCTGTCGCTCATCGTGGTGGTCGGCTGGCAGTACTTCATCGGCTATCCGCAGATGGAAAAGCAGCGCCGCGAGGCGCTGCTCAAACACCAGGAACAATCGCAGGTCCAGCCGGCCAACCCGGCCAACCCGGTCACTCCGGCAACGCCCGGCGCGCAGCCCGGCGTTCCTTCGGTTCCAGGCGGGTCCGCGAGTTCTGCGGCTGAGTTGACCCACTCCCGCGAGGCGGCGATCGCGGCATCGCCGCATATTGCGATTGACACGCCCCGACTTCGCGGCAGCATCGATTTGAAGGGTGCGCGCATCGACAATTTGTCGCTCGAGCAATACCGCGAGACGGTCGATCCCAATTCGCCGCCGATCGTGCTCTTTTCGCCGTCCGGATCGAATGATGCCTATTACGCCGAATTCGGCTGGGTGCCGGCCTCGGGCACCACACAGAAGCTGCCCGGTCCGGATACGGCGTGGACGCGGGAAGGCTCCGGCGCGCTCGGCGTCGATCATCCGGTGACGCTCACTTACGACAATGGCGAGGGCTTGGTGTTTCAGCGCACCATCGCCGTCGACGACCACTATCTCTTCACTATCCGGGATCAGGTGCAGAACAAGAGCGGCGCGCCGGTCACGTTGTTCCCCTATGGCCTGATTTCGCGCCACGGCACGCCCAAAGTGCAGGGCTATTACATCCTGCATGAGGGCCTGATCGGCGTGATGGGCGATCAGGGCGAGCAGACCGAAACCTACAAAAAGATGGTCGAGAAGAAGAGCCTGACCTGGGACGTCACCAACGCTTGGCTCGGCTTCACCGACAAATACTGGGCGGCGGCGCTGCTGCCTAACATCGACGCCAGGGTGCACGCGCGTTTCTCGGCTGGCGAAACCAACGGCCAAAAGACTTATCAGACCGATTATCTGCTCGACGCAATGACGGTGGCGCCGGGTGCAACCGGCTCCGCCGACGCCAGGCTGTTTGCCGGCGCCAAGGAAGTATCGGTGGTCGGCATCAATTTCCCGCTGTCCAGCTTCGGCGGCTACAATCAAGCGCTGCAGCTCAACCACTTCGACCTGCTGATCGATTGGGGTTGGTTCTACTTCATCACCAAGCCGATGTTCCTGGCGCTGGATTTCTTCTTCCGTCTGGTCGGCAATTTCGGCGTCGCCATTCTTATCGTCACGGTGCTGGTCAAGCTCCTGTTCTTCCCGCTCGCCAACAAATCCTATGCCTCGATGGCGAAGATGAAGGCGGTGCAGCCGGAAATGACCATGATCCGCGAGCGCTTCGGCGACGACAAGATGAAGCAGCAACAGGCGATGATGGAGCTGTACAAGAAGGAGAAGATCAATCCGATCGCCGGCTGTTTGCCGATCGCTATCCAGATTCCGGTGTTCTTCTCGCTCTACAAGGTGCTGTTCATCACTATCGAGATGCGGCACGCGCCGTTCTACGGCTGGATTTACGACCTTTCGTCGCCGGACCCGACCAACATCTTCACCTTATTCGGATTGATCCCGTTTAATCCGACGGTGCTGCCGCTCGTCGGCGGCTTCATGCACATGGGCATTTGGCCGCTGATCATGGGCGTCACCATGTGGGTGCAGATGAAGCTCAACCCGCCGCCGCCCGATCCGACCCAGCAGATGATCTTCAACTACATGCCGATCATCTTCACCTTCATGCTGGCGAATTTCCCCGCCGGGCTGGTGATCTATTGGGCCTGGAACAATTCGCTCTCGGTGCTCCAGCAGAGCACGATCATGCGCCGGCACGGCGCCAAGGTCGAACTGTTCGACAACCTCAAGCGCACCTTCTTCAAGCCGAAGCCCAAACAGCCGGCGGAGTAGTCGTCGCGCTCAGCGCGCGACGCGAACCAGCGCCTTGCCGAAATTCCTGCCTTCGAGCATGCCCATGAAAGCGGCCGGAGCGTTCTCCAGGCCGTCGGTTATGTCCTCGCGATAGCGGATGCGGCCGTCGGCGATTCCGGCGGAGACCGTTTGCAGGAAAGCCGAGTAGTGGTCGGCGGCGAATTCGTAATTGATGAAGCCGCGCAACGTGAGGCTTCTGGTCAGCACCGCGCGCATGGTCGCGGGCAGCAGGTTCGGTCCGGCGGCCGGCGCCACCGCGCTATACTGCGCAATCAGGCCGCACACCGGCACGCGCGCGAAGGTGTTGAGCAGCGGCAAAACGGTTTGCCATACGGCGCCGCCGACATTCTCGAAATAAACGTCGACGCCCTTTGGGCACGCCGCAGCGAGTTGCTGGGCAAAATCCGGCGCCCGATGGTCCACGGCGGCGTCGAAGCGCAAATCGTCGGCGACGTAACGGCATTTTTCGGCACCGCCGGCGATGCCGACCGCTCGCGCGCCGGCCATCTTGGCGAGTTGACCGACGAGTGAGCCGACCGGGCCGCTGGCTGCGGCAACCACCACGGTTTCGCCCGCCTTCGGCTTGCCGATGAGATAAAGGCCCGCATAGGCCGTGAACCCCGGCATGCCGAGCACACCCAATCCGGTGGTGATCGGCGCCTGCTTCGGGTCGAGCTTGCGCAGCGCCGGGCCGCTCCAGGCCGCGTGCGTGCGCCAGCCGGTATGGGCCAGCACGATGTCGCCGGGCGCGAATCCCTTGCGGTCTGACGCCGTCACCTCGCACACGCTCTCGGCGGTTATCACCTCGCCGACGTCAACCGACTTGGCGTAGGATTTCGCATCGTCCATGCGGCTGCGCATGTAGGGATCGAGCGAGAGGTAAAGCACCCGCAGCAACAGGCCGCCGGGCGGCAGTTGCGGCATCGGCACGTCTTCCACGCGAAAGTTTGCCGCTGTCGGCGGTCCTTTGGGCCGCGACGCCAATACGATCTGTCTAGCCGTTGACGCATTCATGGCGCTCTCCCGGTCACGTGCGGCGCCACTTTAACGCACTGCGCGTGCCTTGAAATGGCGGCCGACGGGAGGAAGGTTACGCCGCGCGCACGCGGGTGAAGAAGGTCGCGACCTTGGCTTCGAGGTCGTCGGCGCGTGCGGACAGCCGGTCGGTCCAGGCGGTGATGTCGCCGACCGCGGCGACGCTGCGGGTGACCGCCTCATCGACCGAATTGATCTCGGTCGAGGCGCGCGCGGTATGGCCGGCAGCGGTATGGATGCTTTCTGCGATGCTGCGCGTTGTCATGCTTTGCTCTTGCACCGCCGACGCAATGCTGGTCGACACCGTGGTAAGCTTGCCGATGGTGCGCGCGATCGAGGAAATTTCCTCCACCGACCGTTTGGTCGCTTCCTGGATGGCCGCGACCTGCTGCGCGATGTCGCCGGTGGCGCGCGAAGTCTGATTGGCCAATGTTTTGACCTCCGCCGCGACTACGGCAAAGCCCTTTCCCGCCTCGCCGGCGCGCGCGGCCTCGATGGTCGCATTCAGCGCCAGCAAGTTGGTTTGCGCCGCGATCGCGGAAATGGTGCCGATCACCGAGCCGATGCGCTCGGCGGCGTCGTTGAGCGAGCCGATGACGCTCTGGGTCCGCTCGGTATCGGCCACCGCCGATTGCGCCATGCCGAGCCCGTTGGTCGCCTGCTGGCCGATCTCCTGGATCGAGCCGGACAGCTCTTCCGTCGCCGTCACCGTCACTTCCATGCGCTGCGTGGTCTCCGCCGACGCCGCCGAAGCCGACGCCATGCGGCCGAGCGTCTCTTCGGCGACCTTTGTCAGCGTTGAACTGGTCTTGGTCAGCGAAGTGGATGCTTCCTTGATCGCCTCGATCACCTCGCCAATGGCGGCGTCAAAGTTGGCGATGGCGGCGTCGATTGCACCGCGCCTTACCTTAGCCGCGTGTTCCGCCGCCTGCCGGTGCAGGGTCATGGCATTGGAAACGTCGAAGCTGATGACTTTCACGACCATCTTGCCGCGTTCGGCCAGCTTCGCGGCGACAAGCCGATGTTTGCGGGCGAGCACGTCGAGGGCCATCTGGATAACGAGACTTCCTGACGTGCTGCGGATGCGGGCGTCGAGCCCCAGTTCGGCTTCCTTTTGTACGGTGTTGCGGCAGGATTTGACGTAGCTCAGATCGAGCTTGCCGCCGAGCAGGGCCTGGAAGTGGGCCACTTCGAGCTTTCTGATCGTCTCGCGGTTCTGCGCCACGACCATGCTGATGGCCGGCAGCGCCAAAATCGCAACCAGAACTTCGTCGATCGTTTGCTCGAGGTGAGGCGCCAGTAGCGGCCATGTTTCGGCGAGGACCGATCTGGTCCGCTCGTCGATCCGATGCATCGCCAAGCGCGCCTCGTATACGGGAATCGGCTCGATCGGATCCATGGCTGCCAACAAAACCAGCTGCAGCTGGGCATGTTGACCCACAATGGTTGCTCGAATGTAAACGATTTGGTTACCAATGCTCGCGCGGCCGGCCAAAAATAAAAAGCGGGAGGTGAACCTCCCGCTTTCGCTCGTTGGTAACGGTGCGGTCGCCTATCAGCTACGGCCGACCACGTCCAATGTCACCGGTGTCAGCCCGGAAAATCCGAGCGCGCGGGCAGCCGCAGGCGTCACGTCAATGACGCGTCCGTGCACAAAGGGGCCGCGATCGTTGATGCGCACCACCACCGAGCGGCCGGTGCGTCGGCTGGTGACCCGCACCAGCGTGCCGAATGGCAGCGTGCGATGCGCCGCGGTTAAGCCGGCGGATGACGCGCGCTCGCCATTGGCGGTTCGACCGCCGGAATAGACCGATGCAATTCCGCTTTGCGCGAAAGCGGCCATCGGAATAGCGAAAATGGAAACAACAAAAGTCGAGACAAACACAAGATTTCGCATCAGGCTGCGAGAAGCCATGATTTACCTTTTTAGTTGTTGATGGGAATGGTTTAGCGACTCGATTGAGCCGGCCGTTTGATCGCGGCCTAATGTGGAGACATTACGGCGCTCAGGGGCTAAGTAACCATGTGTAACAAATTGTTATCAAAAACGCCACCTTTTTAGATGCCGCGCGAACGGCGAGCGCTGCGTGGCGGCACGCGGCGCTTTGATCGAGTGAACCAAAGAAGGATTATTCGGCAGCGATCGCGGTCGGCAGCACGTGGTTTTTGAACTGATCGCGCAGCGCGGTTTTCAGGATCTTTCCAGTCGCCGTATGCGGTATGGCGCCGACGAAAACCACGTCATCAGGCATCCACCATTTGGCGATCTTGTTTTCGAGGAAACCAAGTATCTCTTCCTTGGTCGCCGACTGGCCTTCCTTAAGCACGATGATAAGCAGCGGCCGCTCGGACCATTTGGGATGGGGTACGCCGATCACCGCCGCCTCGGCCACTTTGGGGTGTCCGACCGCAAGGTTTTCCAGATCGATCGAGGAAATCCACTCGCCGCCTGATTTGATCACGTCTTTCGAGCGGTCGGTGATCTGCATGTATCCGTATTGATCCATGGTGCCGACGTCGCCGGTGTCGAAGAAGCCGTCCTCGTCGAGAATCCGCTGGTCGCTGTTGTAGTAGGACTTGGATACGGCGAAGCCGCGCACTTTGATGCGGCCGAAAGTCTTGCCGTCCCACGGTTGACCACGGCCTTCATCGTCGGTGATCCTCATCTCCACGCCGAACGGCGTGTAGCCCTGCTTCTGCTTGATGTCCCACGCCGCGTCGCCTTTGAGGTCGGCATATTCCGGCTTCATGGCTCCGACGGTGCCGAGCGGACTCATCTCGGTCATCCCCCAGGCGTGAAAGACCTGGACCCCATAATCCTCCTCGAACGTCTTGATCACGGCGCGCGGACAGGCCGAACCGCCGATGAGCACGCGTTTGAGATAAGGCAGCTTGGCCCCGGTCTTTTCGAGATATTGCACCAGCAACAGCCACACCGTCGGGACCGCGCCGGTGCAGGTCACCTTGTAGTCATTGAGCAGCTCGTAAACCGAGGCGCCGTCGAGCTTGGCGCCGGGCATCACCATTGTCGCGCCGGCCATCGGCGCGGAGAAAGCGAGCCCCCAGCTGTTGGCGTGAAACATCGGCACGATGGGCAGAATGACGTCGCGCGATGAGATGCCGAACGTGTCGGGCTGCAACGACAACAGCGTATGCAGGACATTCGAGCGATGCGAATACACCACGCCCTTGGGATCGCCGGTCGTTCCCGAGGTGTAACACATGCCGGCGGCCGTCTTTTCGTCGAATTCCTTCCAGACGAAATCGCCGTCGGCTTCGGCGAGCCAGTCTTCGTACGCGACCGCGTTGCGCAGCTTGGTGGCCGGCATGTGCGCCGCATCGGTCAATATGATGTAGCGCTCGATGCTCGGCAGCTTGTCAGCGATTTTTTCCAGGAGCGGCACGAAGGTAAGATCCGTCATCATCACGCGATCCTGCGCGTGGTTGATGATCCAGACGATCTGTTCGGGAAACAGCCGCGGATTGATGGTGTGGTAGATCGCGCCGAGACCGAGAATGCCGTACCAAGCTTCGAGGTGACGCCAAGTATTCCAGGCCAAAGTCGCGACCCGGTCGCCGAGCTTGATGCCGTCACGCTCAAGCCGCTGCGCGACCTGCAGGGAGCGGGCGCGGAGCTGGGCGTAGTTCGTTCGGTGGATCGGACCTTCGATGGAGCGGGAGATCACGGGCCGCTCGCCATGATTGAGCGCGGCATGATCGATGATGCGATGGCACAGTAGCGGCCAATCCTGCATAAGCCCGAGCATGGTGTTCCTCCGAAAAGTCGTGCCGTTTGTTGTTGTTCGTCGCGCCGCGGCGTTCGCGCCCGCGCAGCATCCCAATCTAGCTTGCGGCGCCGGCAATGAAAATGCCGGCGTTGCAGGGAGCGGCATCCGGTAGCCGGCGGCGCCCTTGAAAGCGGATGCCCTGGCCGCTTAAACCATGTTTGTGGCATCGCTTCAGCTCCCGCGGCCGAGGATCGCGATTGCGCCGGGAACCCGTTGCGTGAAGCGTCTTGTCCTTATTGCCATGATGCTGGGCGTCACGAGCCTTGCGGCGGCCCAAGACGCCGCTCCGGCAAAACGGGACCGCGCCGAGCGCCATTCGCCGCTCCGGTTATTGCCGGCCCATTTGCCGTCGCCACGGCCCTCGCGCCGGGGGCCGATCGCTATTCCTGAGCAATTTTCACCCCCGCAAGAAGCCTATGCCGCGTTCCCGGAAGCGGCCGGTGCCGGCACCGCTTCGGCAGTAAAGCCGACGGATTGCGATCTGCGCCTGGCAAAGATCGCGGTTTTCAAACCTCTGCCGGTTCTCGTCGGGCCCGGCGAATGTGGCGCGGCCGATGCGGTGCTGTTGGACAGCATCATCCTGCCCGATCAGGCGCGGGTCGTCGTCACGCCGCCCGCGACGTTGCGCTGCACAATGGCGGACGCAGTGGCAAGCTGGGTGCGCGAGGACGTCGCGCCCGCGGCTCTCAAGCTCGGCGCGCCGCTGCGCGGGCTCGACAATTTCGATTCATATGATTGCCGCGGCCGCAATCGGGTGCGCGGCGCCACGTTGAGCGAGCATGGCCGCGCCAACGCACTCGACATACGTGGCTTCGGGCTCGCCGACGGCCGGGAGATCGAGCTGACCGATGTCAATGTCGCCAAGGACTGGCGCGAAGCCTTGCGCGGCAGCGCCTGCGCGCGCTTTTCCACGGTGCTCGGCCCCGGTTCGGATGGCAATCACGAGCAGCACATCCACGTCGACCTCGCCGAGCGCCGGGGCGATTACAAGATGTGCGAGTGGGAGGTGCGCGAGCCGGCAAGGCAGGCGGAGCAGGAACGGACCGCTCCCGCCAACGCTGCTCAGCCGGACAAGCTCGTCGAGGATACCGTGCCGCTGCCGCGGCCCCGGCCGATGGCGAATGCGGCCGATACACGGTCCAAAAAGATGCACTCGCAGCTCAGGTGAGTGTCGCCCGCGCCGGGGCGTGTTGATTGCGGTTGTCGGTAATGCTTCCGTGGTTACCAATCACAGTGCTTGATGATCAACGTGTTATCGTGGTGCGGATGCCACGAGTGATGAACGCTTGTGGATCACGATTTTATCGGTGCTATTTGCCGACCATGACGTCGGAGGCCTTGATGACTGCCCACGCCGCGTCGCCTTTCTGTAAAGCCAACTCGTCCACCGCTTCGTTGGTGATCGAGGCGGTGATGACGACGCCGGGACCGATCTCGATGCGCACATGCGAAGTCGTGGCGCCCTTCGTTACGTCGACAATTTTCCCCTTGAGTTGATTGCGTGCACTGAGCTTCATCTCTTGCTCCTTGAAATGTGGCATTTAAACAATCCGTTGCCCCGTCCATATATTCGCCGTTTCGTTCGGTGAACAGATGCGCTGCAAGGCTTTGACGGCTGCCATGCGGCGCGTTCACAATGGCCCGGGCGGCGAAAGCTGCCAAAAGCCGCGGGAAGGACATCATGCCTCTGAGCAACCTCGCCGTCCGCGACGTCGAAACCTTGGTGCATCCCTATGTCAATCTCACAACCTTCCGCGAGAGTGGGCCGCTCATCATCGAGCGCGGCAAAGGCATTTATGTCTACGACACCGAGGGCAGGCCTTACATCGAGGGTATGGCTGGGCTCTGGTGTACGGCGCTCGGCTACGGCAACGAGGAACTGGTCGAGGCGGCCGCCACGCAGATGCGTAAGCTTTCTTTCGCGCATCTCTTCACCGGCCGGAGCCACGATCCTGCGATCGAACTCGCCGAGAAGCTCAAAGAGATCGCGCCGGTACCGATCTCAAAGGTGTTTTTTTGCAATTCCGGATCCGAAGCAAACGATACTCAGGTCAAGCTCGTCTGGTATCTCAACAACGCGCGCGGCCGACCGCAGAAGAAAAAGATCATCAGCCGTCTGAAGGCCTATCACGGCGTCACCGTCGCCGCCGCTTCGCTCACCGGACTTATCGGCAACCACCGCGATTTTGACCTGCCGTTGCCGGGCTTTTTGCATGCCGGCTGCCCGCATCACTACCGGTTCGGGCGCGACGGAGAAAGCGAGGAAGAATTCGCGTCGCGGCTCGCCGATGAACTCGATGCGCTCATCGTCGGGGAGGGGCCGGACACGGTCGCGGCGTTCATCGCCGAGCCGGTGATGGGTGCGGGTGGCGTTATCGTGCCGCCAAGGACCTATTTCCAGAAGGTCATGGCGGTGTGCGCCAAGCACGACATATTCGTCATCAGCGACGAGGTGATCTGCGGCTTCGGCCGGCTCGGCACGATGTTCGGGTGCGAGAAGCTCGGATTCAAGCCCCAGGCGATCTCGGTCGCCAAGGCGCTGTCATCCGCTTACTTGCCGATCGCCGCCGTCATGATTCCCGATTTGATGTACGAGGCGCTCCTAGTCGAGAGTAAGAAGATCGGCACATTTGGCCACGGTTTCACCTATGGCGGTCATCCGGTCTCGGCGGCGGTCGCGCTCAAGACCATCGAGATCTACGTGCGCGAGCGCATCGTGGAAAAGGCTGCCAAACGCGCGCCGCTGTTCCAGGCGCGGCTGATGAAGCTTAATCAGCATCCGCTCGTCGGCGAGACGCGCGGGCTTGGCCTGATCGGAGGTGTGGAGCTGGTCGCCGACAAGGCAAGCAAGCGCTCGTTTGCCGCGGCGCACGGCGTCGGCGCGCAAGTGGTTCGCTTCGCTGAACAGGAGGGCTTGATCGTGCGCGTGGTCGCAGGCGACGTACTGACGCTCTCACCGCCGCTCGTGATCAGCGCGGTCGAAATCGAGGAATTGTTCAATCGGCTGACGCGGGCTCTAGACAAGACGCTCGATTGGGTGACGCGCGAGCGTCTCGTACAAGCTTAAGGCAAGTCGTGCGACAATGAACTGCCCGTTCATCAGTCAGACGTTATGAGCCGTGCATGGATGCAGCCACCCCGAAAATTGTCGACCCGTCCCCGATATCCACGGCCACGGCGAGTATCACCCGGCGCCGTGTGCTCGGCGGCGCCGCGGGCTTGATGAGTTTCTCCGCGCTGGCCACCGGCTTCTATGCCGGCGGCATCGAGCCGCAGAGTCTGATCGTGACGCGTTACGCGCTCAATCCGCCGCGCTGGCCTGTCGGCCGCAAACTTACCATCACCGTGATCGCCGACCTTCATGCCGGCGGACCGGATATGACACTGACGCATATTCGCCGGGTGATCGACGCCGCCAATCAGTTGCAGTCCGACCTCATTGTGCTCCTTGGCGATTACACTGCGACGTACCGAGTAGCGAACAAGCGCGTGCCTTATGCGTCTTGGGCGGCCGAGCTGGCACGGTTGACGGCACCGCTCGGCAGTTGGGCGATCCTCGGCAATCACGATTGGTGGAACGACTTTGCCGAAGTCCGGAACGCGCTGGCCGATGTGCGCATTCCTGTGCTCGAGAACGACGCGGTGTTAATCGGCGCCGGCACCGAGCGTTTTTGGCTCGCCGGCCTCGGCGATCAGCTCGCCCACCGGCTTGGCCACGGCCGTTTCCGCGGCGTCGACGATTTACCGCGGACGCTGGCGCAGGTCGCGACCGACGATCCGGTCATACTCCTGGCGCACGAGCCCGATATTTTTACTCAGGTGCCCGAACGGGTCGCTCTCACGCTTTCCGGCCATACCCATGGCGGCCAAATCCGCTTACCGCTGATCTGGCCAGCCTTCGTGCCTTCGAAATACGGTGCACGGTTCGCCTATGGGCACATCGTCGAAGACGGCCGCCACCTGATCGTATCCGGCGGTCTTGGCACCAGCGTCATTCCGGTGCGGTTCGGCGTACCGCCCGAAATTGTTCAGGTCGCGCTCGGCGCGTAACCGCCGGCGCGACCTGAAAAAGCAAAATCCACAACCGCCTATGCGAAAGCGCGTCAGTTATTGCTGTTGCCCGCACCGAGCGCGACGCGCTGGCTGAAGAGGCCGTCCGAGTGCGGCGGCAGCACGACAACGGGCGTGCCAAGCTTGACGTGATTATAGAGATCGATCGCGTCCTCGTTGGTCATGCGGATACAGCCGGAGGAAACCGCCGTGCCGATATATTCCGGCTGATTGGTGCCGTGGATCCGGTACAGCGTGTCTTTGTTTCCCACGTACAGATACATGCCGCGGGCGCCCATCGGATTGTGCGGACCGCCGGTGACGAAGGCAGGCAGCGGCCCGAGCCGCTGTTGTTCGCCGGGGGTCGGGATCCAGGGCGGCCACTCTTCCATGCGGCCGACTTTGGCGAGACCGCTCCAGGCTTCGGCTTCTTCGCCGACGGCTACTCCGTACCGAATCGCTTTGCCTCCCGGCATCACGTAGTAGAGGAACTTGTTGTCGCTATCGATGAGGATCGTGCCGGGCGCTTCCTTGCGGTGGTACTCGACAATATGCCGACGGTAAGTGTCCGGAACAGAAGCTTGGGTGTACGGCAGGTTCGACATCAGATCTTTGTCGCGCTGTTTCCAGCCGACTTCGGTCGACGGGTCGAGCGTTCCACCCGACATGTCCTCCACGCAGCCGCAAAGCGCCAAAGCGGCGATAAGGACCACCAATGCACGCAATCTCATGAGCTACCCGCTTTTCCGCCGTCCCAGCCGTGAATTTGCCCAACGATGGTCTACCGAAATCGTCTTGATCATTCCAGCATTCCGCTGGTCTTGACCCTCATCTCGACGCCAAGTGTTGCAGTAATGTCGCAGTTTGCGGCCGAGGCATTTGTCTTTTTGGCAGTATGGGTTCGCCATATTAACCAAGGGTTTACCAGGGTTCATGTCATCTATCAGTTGCGAACCGCCGGGCGACGAGAGGAATGGGGTCGACAATGAAAGACGTTGCCGCGACCGCGGCTGAGGGGCCCGCTAATCAGTCCCAGCCGCAAAAGTCCGACGGACACACTGCGCTACACCTTTGCTACGGCGAGATCGGAATTTCCGCAGTCGCCGCGGCTGTGCGCTACCAGGGCGGCGCCAAGAATCCGGCTTACGCCCCCGCGCCGATCAAATCGGAATAGTCGGCAACCGCGCCAAGCTCCATCGGCGCTCCTTCTCGGGACCGACAGCGATCCACCCGGGCGGGCTTCAACGGCTCATACGAATGCGTAATCTGGCGCCAAGCGCGAGCCACACCTCGGCGGCGGCCAACGCGGCGACGGTGGTGCCGATGATCACATCGATGGTCATGGCGTGGCTGTTCTGGAAATCAAGCAACCACGGCGATACGATAAGCGCGAGCCCGGCAATCAGGGTGAGCCATTCTTCCCAGACCGCGTAAGCCGCCAGCGCCGCTATCGACAATACGGCGATGAAGATTCCGATGGTCGAAGCGGTCTGCCATTGGGGGCCGGCGGAGAGATCGAACAGCCAGGGCGAGAAAAATATAATCACGCCCAGGATCAAATTGGCCACGTCGCAGAGCTTGGCGCTCGACCAATCGTCCATAACAGTCTCCGGGCCGATTGCCGAGATTTTCGCGCGGTTGACCGACCTCCCGGCTTTTTGGAAACCACCGGAGGTTCGCGAGGTTCCATGAGTGCATCCGGCGATTTCTCCAAAGCCGAAATCGAGGCCGGCCGCCGCCTGTTTACCGGCGAGTGGAACTTTATGTCAGCCGCCGGGTCGCCCGAATCGATTCCTCGACAGGGCGCCTTGGAAGTCGCCTTTGCCGGCCGCTCCAATGTGGGTAAATCGAGCCTGATCAATGCCGTTACCGGACGCCGGGCGCTGGCGCGCACCTCGAATACGCCCGGCCGCACTCAGGAGCTGATCTTCTTCGGCGGCCCGGATCGGCTGGTGCTGGTTGATCTGCCCGGTTACGGCTATGCCGCGGCCGCAAAGACCAAGGTTGCAGCCTGGACCAGGCTTATTCGCGATTACCTGCACGGTCGGGCGGCGCTGGCGCGGGTTTATTTATTGGTCGACGCCCGCCACGGCTTGAAAACCGTCGATGAAGCGATTTTCGAGACCCTTGGCCAGGCGGCGGTGAGCTATCAGATCGTGTTGACCAAGTGCGACCAGGTCAGCGCAGCGGAACTGGCGGAGCGCGAAGAATCTGTCGCGGATGCAATACGTAAGCGCCCCGCGGCATTTCCCGAACTGCTTGCGACTTCGGCGCACAGCGGCGCCGGCGTGCCGCAACTGCGCGCCGCCATCGCGCGGCTGCTGCGGGAGCGGAGCTGATCAATAAGCGGCCTCGGCCCGGGATTGACCCGAGCCGAAGCCGCGTCCCACCCTGGCGATTAACCGATCCGCTGGGTGATGCTCGTCCGTGCACGGGGCGCGGAGCGCATGAACCCGATCATGGTTCCGCTGAGCGTGCTGCCGGTCATGACCAGTGCGGCACCTGCGACGAGCAAGGCGACCAGCGTGAGAGCCAGGCTGTAAGTGCCGGAAACCGCGAGGATACCGAGCACGATAACCGCCAACCCGGCCATGCCTTGGACGCCGGACGAGCCGGCCGCCACGTCGGAGGCGATCGCGCTCAACATCGAGCCGCCACCCTGGAACTGGCTCGCCACCGCCCGCGACGTCAGGAGCTGCCAAACCGCTGAGGCACTGACGACCAAGGCGCCGCCAAATGCAATGACGGCGACCGCTGTCAGGATCATCGGGTGGACGCCGAGCAATGCCAGCACGCCCAGTACGATGCCGGCGACGCCAACCAGAAACAGCCCGGACAGACCGGCACCGTTCGAAGCGGCTGGCGTTTCGGCCGTGACTTCGATCTGAGCGAACTCGCTCAACATTGCGCCGCCCTGGATCAGCAAGGCGGCTCCAAAGACGATGGTTGCGATCGACACTAGAATATCGGCCTTAATGCCGGCCAACGCGACGACCGCCAAAACGATGGTGGCAATTCCGCCCAGCGCATCGACAAAGCCGCCATATGCCGCGGTTTCGCCGGCTGTACCGGTTTCAGTGGAATAAGCTGTGGACATGGGGGTTCTCCATTTTGTTATTCGTCGCCCGCATATATTCGCCGCGACGCGTTTTGAGCCTGCCCCAGGTCCGTTCGATCGATTTGGGTCGGACGCCTTCCTCAATGTCGGCGCATGCGACTTTGATCAAGCAACGCCGGCGGCCGCTTCGCCGTTCCGCAACACGCGGTGCGACCTATTTGAAGCTGTGGACGGTTTCCCGCATTCCGGGTTCCCCCGGAAGAAATACCGGCCCCGGCCGGTGCCGACTTCGTTCGAAGTCCTTTCGCCGTCGTGCGGAGCCCGCTAAAAGGCAGCGGCTTGCCCTGCCGCGTTCCACGACGTCCGGACGGTTTCATGAGCGTTTCCGAGCACGAGATTGCCCGCGTCCTCTCCGAGGCGCTGCCCTATATGCAGCGCTACGACGAGGAGACCATCGTCATCAAATACGGCGGCCACGCCATGGGCAACGAGCAACTGGCGCGCGAATTCGCGCGCGACGTCGTGTTGCTCGAGCAGACCGCGATCAACCCGATCGTCGTGCATGGCGGCGGGCCGCAGATCGAGGCGATGCTGAAAAAGGTGGGTGTCCGACCGCACTATTCGGCCGGGTTACGCATCACCGACGAAGAGACGCTGGACATCGTCGAGATGGTGCTGGCCGGCTTAATCAACAAGCAAATCGTCGGTTACATCAACGCGGCCGGCGGCAAGGCGGTCGGATTGTGCGGCAAGGACGGCAACATGGTGGTCGCGCGCAAGCTGACCCGAACCGTCGTCGATCCGGATTCGCATATCGAGAAAATGGTCGATCTCGGATTTGTCGGCGAACCGGACCGGGTCGACGTCACCGTGCTTAATCAGATTCTCGGCCGCGAGCTCATTCCGGTACTTGCTCCGGTGTGCGCGGCCGACAACGGCGGCACATTCAATGTCAACGCGGATACCTTTGCCGGCGCCGTTGCCGGTGCGCTCAAGGCGAAGCGGCTGTTGCTGCTGACGGACGTGCCGGGCGTACTCGACAAAGACAAGAATCTTATCAAGCAGCTTTCCGCCGACGAAGCGCGGCGCCTCATCGCTGACGGCACCATTGCGGGCGGCATGATCCCCAAAGTCGAGACCTGCATCGACGCGCTTGAGCGCGGCGTCGAGGGTGTCGTCATTCTCGACGGCAAGGTTCCTCATGCGGTCCTGCTCGAACTGTTCACCGAGCTCGGCGCCGGTACGCTAATTCACGCTTAGAGCGAATCCCGCCTATTCCCGCGCAGAGAATAGCCATTCATTAACCGCGTGCGTGAAGGCGGCACAACGCGGTTTTTACCAATGGCGATGTAGCGTTTGCGCTTGCGGACGCAACTGGAGGCGCGCGCTTGGATTTCTCGCCGGGCGTTTCATATTTTTTTAGTCGGCTGGACCAGGCTTTCCTGGCTCCGGGCTCGCATTTTTCGCTGCTGTCGCTCGCAAGCGCGCTGTTCGTCGCTTTCGTTGTCCTCGCCGTGAAGCGCCGCCGCAAGGGCCGGCGCATTCGCCTAAAGCCGTTGCTGCGCGCGCTCTTTCCCAAACGAATCGTGATGAGCCGGTCGACCCTGGCGGATCTCGGCTATTTCTATTTCAATCTGTTTTTGTTCGGGATCGTTTTTGGCTGGGCGCTGCTCTCCTACGAAACGCTGAGCCGCGGCACCGGCAGCCTGCTGACCTCGCTGTTCGGTCCGCTGCCGCCGGCGCCGCTGCCGTCTTTCGCTTCCAGGGCAATCATCACCGTGATGCTCTTTCTGGCCTACGAGCTCGCCTATTGGTTCAATCACTATCTGTCGCACCGCATTCCGTTTCTTTGGGAGTTTCATAAAGTCCATCACTCGGCAACGGTGTTGACGCCGCTGACCAACTTCCGCGTTCATCCGGTGTATATGTGCATCTTTCTCAATATCGTGGCGGTCTCGGTCGGGCTTGCGAATGGCGTCGGCGATTATTTGCTCGGTCAGCCGGCGTCGCAATTTGGCCTGTCCGAAACCAACGTCATCCTGGTATTTTTCATTTACCTCTACGTCCATCTTCAGCATTCGCAGTTGTGGCTCTCCTTTACCGGGTGGCTCGGCCACCTGCTCATGAGCCCGGCGCATCATCAGATCCATCATTCGCGCGATCCCGCGCACTTCAACAAGAATCTGGGAAGCTGCCTGGCGCTGTGGGATTGGATGTTCGGCACCTTGTATATTCCTTCCGCGGAACGCGAGCCGCTTGATTTCGGCGTGGAACCCGATCGGGCGCACGCCCATACAATTCGCGGCGAGTTGATCGCGCCGTTCGGCCGCGCGGCGCAGGTGCTCAAGGAGCGTTTCGCGCCGCAGCCGCGCGCTCCGCGCGCGAGCCCGCAACGAAAGCAGCAGGCCTACTAGTTTCTCGTTGCGGCGCTTGCGGCCGCTGCGTATTGGTGGGGCGGAATGCCCCATAAGAAACTCCAGCGCTTTGCTTTCTCTTCCGTCGCACCCATCGCGCCCGGGCTTGCCGCGGCGGTCGCGCTCAGCATTTCCGACGTGCTCGCCAAGATCATCTTCGCCGCGCGCTGCGACGTCCTCACCATGTTGTCGTTTCGCAGCCTGGTCGGCATCGTCGTCATGACCGCATGGCTGCGGCTAGGGTCGAAACCCGCCGCGGATGCGCGAGTGAGGCTGATATCGCTCGGCATCGGCGTGCTGTTCACCGCCCTGATCTTTTGTCTGTTCAAATCGATCGAGGCCAACGATGTGCCGACCGCCGTGCTTACCTACTTCGTCTACCCGCTGCTGACCGGCCTCGTCGCCTGGGCAACGGGTCTCGAACGGCTGCGCTGGCAGGGCGCAGCGTGCGCTCTCGCGGCATTCGCAGGTCTTGCGATCATGATCGGCGCGCATCCGGCGGGTCTCGATCTCACCGGCATCGCTTATGGGCTTGCCGCGGCATGCTGCCGGACCGGAGTGCTGATCGTGACACGCGCATTCCTCGCCGGCGCCGACGCGCGGCTGACAACCTGGTATTCGGTGCTCGCGCAATTCGCGATCTTCGGCGCGGTGTCGCTTGGCACGCAAACCTGGCAACCGCCGCAAACCGGCATCGGCTGGATCGCCCTGCTCGCCATGAGCGTGGCGACGACGGTCAGCATCCTGTTTATTTTCGTGTCGACGATGCGCGTCGGTGCATTTCGCACCGCGCTCATCATGAACCTCGAGCCCTTGATCGCAATGGTGCTCAGCGCCGCTGTCCTTGCCGAAGTCGTCACGCCGCTGCAAGCGCTCGGCAGCGGCATCATGCTTGCTGCGCTTGTGGCGTTCCAAATATGGCGGTGACCGGCCTGACTGCGGCGACGCGTTGTCACGCGCAATTCATTAGAGTTGTCACAAACTCGGCCAACTTGACGCCGCTAACTCGTTGCTGCGTGGTATCATGTTTGCGGCGCTGCGTTCGCAGCTTAGTATTGCAGCGTCACGTTCGCAGCGCCGCGGTGAGGGCCGACCATGCGCGGGTTCTATGCTACTTCTTCGTTCGATCCGCAGACGCTCGTCATCTTGGAGGCCGCGTTCGACGAGGCGTGGCTGACGCTCAAGGCAGTTGGGAACCGGACCGTTCGGCCGGACGAACTGGCGCGCTCGCTGCTGCGGCTGGCGATGGAAGGCGAGCGCGACCCGGTGCGCCTGCACGACGGCGCGCTCAAAGGACTCGTTCCGGCGGCGACGTGGCGGGAAGCCGGCTAGCTTTTCAGGAATGCGCAATCAGGATGGCGATGCCGGCGAGCGCCACCGCGGTCAACGTACCGATGAGCGCCGCTTGCACGAACGGAACCGACTTACGCAACGCCCTTCGCATCGACTGCTCCTGGCTCGGTAGTTGCCAAAACTGATTCGGTAAGGTGTAAGCCTCCTCGCCAACAAGTGTGGCAACAACGAGTCGCGGGAATGGACGAGTCTCAAATCAGCGCCAAAACGATCGCCAAAACCGGCGCTCCGACCCGTGGCTTCGAGGCGGTGGAGACGTGGGTCTTCGACCTCGACAACACGCTCTATCCCCATCACGTTAATCTTTGGGAGCAGGTTGACGCGCGGATTCGCGACTATATCGCCGGCTTCCTCAAGGTGACGCACGAAGAAGCGTTTCGGCTGCAGAAAGATTACTACCGGCGCTATGGCACGAGCTTGCGCGGATTGATGGAGGAGCACGGCCTCGATCCGGACGAGTTTCTCGAAATCGTGCACCAGATCGATTATTCGCCTTTGACGCCCAATCCGGCGCTTGGCGCCGCCATCGCCGGCTTGCCCGGCCGCAAGCTCATTCTGACCAACGGCACCCGGGCGCACGCCGAAAAGGTGATGCGCCGGCTCGAAATCGAGGAGCGCTTCGAGGACATCTTCGATATCGCAGCGGCCGCGCTCGAGCCGAAGCCCAGGCCGCAGGTCTACGACCGCTTTCTCTCCCGCCATAACGTCGATCCGCGCAAAGCGGCGATCTTCGAAGATCTCTCCCGTAATCTCGAAGTGCCGCATGCGCGCGGCATGACGACGGTGCTGGTGGTGCCCACCGGCACCCGCGAGGTATTCCGCGAGGAATGGGAGCTTGCGGGCCGCGACGACCCGCACGTCGATCATGTCACAGACGACCTTGCCGGGTTTTTGCGCGGCGTCGCCGAGAGGCGGGGCTAAAGGTAGCCGGCAAGCTCGCCGATATGCCAGGCCACCGGAATGAGAACCGCGATGGTGAGCCCCGAGCCGCGGCGGTAGAGCACTTGGGCGTGGTTGTCGCCGCGCAAGGCGCCCAAGCCGCCATAGATGATAGCGTAGATCAGAATCCAGAAGGCCAGCTTGTAGTCGCCCAACCAATAAAAGACGCCGGCACCTAACCCTATGCCCATGGTGATCATTACACGCCCTCAGGTCGCGTTGCGTACAATGGTGTCATGCAAGAAAGGTTCCACCCGGGATGAAGCGCTGCCACCGCGCTTGACATCGCCGGGGCGCGCTCCGACAAACCGCGCCAGCAGGGGGGATTCCTCGTTATGCCGGCCGCCGACCTCGCAACCCGAAACACATCGCTCGCGGAGACCATCGACGCCGCGTTTGAGCAACGCGATGGGATTGTTCCGGCGACCCAAGGCGCCGTGCGTGAAGCCGTGGAAGATGCGCTTGACCTGCTCGACCGCGGCGCCGCCCGCGTTGCCGAGAAGGCCGCCGACGGCTCGTGGCGGGTCAATCAATGGCTGAAAAAGGCGGTGTTGCTGTCATTCCGTCTCAACGACATGAGCACCATCACGGGCGGACCGGGCGACGCGGTCTGGTGGGATAAAGTCCCCTCGAAGTTTGCCGGATGGGATGACAAGCATTTCCGCTCCGCCGGCTTTCGCGCCGTACCGGGATGCGTGGTGCGGCGCTCGGCTTACATTGCACCGGGCGTGGTGCTGATGCCGTCCTTCGTCAATCTCGGCGCCTATGTCGACCGCGGCACCATGATCGACACCTGGGCGACGGTCGGTTCGTGCGCGCAAATCGGGAAGAACTGTCATATCTCCGGCGGCGCCGGTATCGGCGGCGTGCTCGAGCCGTTACAGGCCGCGCCGGTCATCGTCGAGGATAACTGCTTCATCGGCGCGCGCTCCGAAGTCGCCGAAGGCGTGATCGTGCGCGAAGGCGCCGTGCTGTCGATGGGCGTATTCATCGGCGCATCGACCAAGATCGTCGAGCGTGGCAGCGGCAAGGTCTTCCAGGGGGAGGTGCCGCCTTATGCCGTGGTGGTACCGGGCAGCATTCCGGCAGCGCCAGGCAAGGGCGGCGAAATAAATCCGAGCCTCTCCTGCGCCGTAATCGTCAAGCGCGTCGACGAAAAAACCCGCGCCAAGACCAGCATCAACGAACTGCTGCGGGACTGAGCGCGTAGTGCCGATGAACTGGGCCTATCTTCTCAACGGATTTCATGGGCGTATCGGCCGCCAATCGTTCTGGATCGCGATGACCGCGGTCATTGTCATCAACGTGCTGGCTTGTTTCGTGGCTAGTCAGATCGCCGGCGAGCGCGTGAGCGCCATCATCGACCTCGCCTTCACCTATCCCGAATTCGCCATCGCGCTCAAACGCAGCTACGACCGCAATTTGCCGGTCTGGTTTATCGGCGCGTTCTTCGTCGCGAATGGCGTGCTCGATCTGCTCGATGTCCTGGGATGGTCGGGAACGCCGGACAATATCGACATGTTGACGCTGGCGATCACGGTGCCGTTCACAGTGCTCGCGCTGGCTCTGCTGGTCGAGCTTGGTTTCCGCCGCGGCACGGTCGGCCCGAACCAGCATGGGCCCGACCCGCTGGCGAGAAGTTGAGGTGCTCGTGACCACCGATCCCGTCGCCATCGCCCGCGAACTCGTCCGCTGCCCCTCGGTTACGCCGCAAGAGGGCGGGGCGCTGGCGTATTTGGAAAAGCTGCTGGCGAGCGCCGGATTCGCCGTCCAGCGCATGACCTTCGCTGCGCCCGGCACCGCGCCGGTCGAAAACCTCTACGCGCGCCTCGGCAAGAACCAGCCCAACCTTGCTTTCGCCGGCCACACCGACGTGGTGCCGCCGGGCGACGAGAAAGCCTGGCATCACCCGCCGTTTGCCGGCGACGTCTCAGGCGACATGCTTTACGGCCGCGGCGCGGTCGATATGAAAGGCGGCATTGCTTGCTTCGTTGCCGCCGCGCTCGACTATATTGCCGTCAGCGGCGGTACGCCGAACAACGGTTCGATCTCGTTTCTCATCACGGGCGATGAGGAAAGCGTCGCCGTCAACGGCACCATTAAGCTCCTGCAATGGGCGGCCGAGCGGGGCGAGACCTTCGACCACTGCATTCTCGGCGAGCCGAGCAATCTGCAAGTGATCGGCGACAACATCAGGGCCGGCCGGCGCGGCTCGCTCAACGGCACGCTCATCGTCACCGGCCGCCAGGGCCACGTCGCCTATCTCGATCGCTTCGACAACCCGATCCGCGGCCTGGTCACGCTCATCGCCGCGCTGCAAGCGCCGCTCGACGAAGGCAGCGACGATTTCGATCCGTCGAACCTCGAATTCACGTCGGTCGATGTCGGCAATCCCACCGTCAACGTCGTTCCCAGCGAGGCGCGCGCGCGCTTTAACATCCGCTTCAACGACCGTCACAACCAGGATTTGCTGAAAGCGCTGATCGAGCGGCGCGCGCAGACCGCGGCGACGGGGCGCATACATTTTTCGTTCGAGTGGCTGCCGTCGAACGCCGATGTCTTCATGATCAAACAGGGCCCGTTCACCGATCTCGCCGTCGCGGCGATCGCCGACGTCACCGGCCGGAAACCGAAGCTCTCGACCTCCGGCGGCACTTCGGATGCGCGCTTCATCAAGGATTATTGTCCGGTGTTCGAGTTCGGCTTGGTCGGGCAGACCATGCATCAGGTGGACGAATGCACGCCGGTCGCCGATCTTATTATGCTGACGGCGGTGTATCGGCGGATGATCGAGAAGTATTTCGCTTAGCCTCCGCCGGCGCGCTTTAATACTCCACCCGCACCAGATAAAGGCCGTGCGGCGGGGCGACTTGGCCGCAGGCGGAGCGGTCACGCGCGGCGAGCGCCGCGCCAAGGTCGCCGGCGCTCCATTTACCATCGCCGACGTGAACGAGCGAGCCGACCATTGAGCGCACCTGGTTATGCAGGAACGAGCGCGCCGCCGCCGTGATGCGCACCTCGTCGCCGTCCTGCGCCACATCGAGCCGATCGAGCGTTTTCACCGGCGATTTGGCCTGGCACTCGGCGGCGCGGAACGTCGTGAAGTCGTGCCGGCCGACGAGTTCTTGCGCGGCCATGTGCATTCGCGCCCAATCGAGCGGACGCGGCACACGCCAGGCGCGGAGCTGATCGAGCGTGAGATCGGCGCGGCGATTGACGATGCGATAGAGGTAATGGCGTTTGGTCGCCGAGAACCGCGCGTCGAAATCGTCGGCCGCGCGTTGCGCCATTAGCACGGCGATCGGATGCGGACGCAAATGCGCGTTGAGCGCATCGCGTACGGTGTCGCCGTCCCAGTCTTTGGCGAGTTCGACATGCGCGACCTGGCCGAGCGCATGCACGCCGGCGTCGGTGCGTCCGGCGCCATTCACCGCGACACGCTCGCCGGTGAATGCCGCGACCGCGTCGGCGAGCAGGCCCTGAACCGAGGCGCCATTGTCCTGCACCTGCCAGCCGATAAAGGGCGTGCCGTCATATTCGATGATGAGCTTGTATCGGGGCATCGTTGCGTTCAGGCCACGACGCTCTCGCGGGCGATCGGTGTGCCGCGCAAAAACTCGTCGGCGGACATCGGCTTCTTGCCCTCGCGCTGCAATTCGAGGAGCCGTATCGCGCCATCGCCGCAGGCGATCGTCAGCTTGTCGTCGAGGACCTGCCCCGGATTGCCCCGGCCGAGGCCTTTCGTGGTGCGCAACACCTTGATGCGCCCGGCCCCGGCAAGCTCGAACCAGGCGCCGGGAAACGGCGACAGCCCGCGGCAATGGTCGTGAACCTCTTGCCAAGGCTTGGTCCAGTCGATGTGCGTCTCGCTCTTGCCGATCTTGCTGGCGTAGGTCACGCCCTCGGTCGACTGCGGCGTAAGTTGCAGCGAGCCTCGTTCCAGTGCCCCGAGCGCGCGCAGCATCAGATCGGCGCCGAGTCGCGCCAGCGCGTCATGCAATTCGCCGGCGGTGGTATCCGCGCCGATCGGCAAGCGCTCGGCCATTACTTCATCGACGACGGCAATCGGCCCGGTGTCGAGACCTTCCTCCATCTTCATCACCATGATGCCGGTTTCCTTGTCGCCCGCCATGACGGCGCGCTGAATCGGCGCCGCGCCGCGCCAGCGCGGCAATAGCGAGGCGTGGAGGTTGAAACATCCGAGCGGAAACGCTTCCAGGACCGGCTTCGGCAGGATCAAGCCGTAAGCGACGACCACGGCGGCATCGGCGCCGTGCGTTCGGACGGCCTCGGCGGCATCACGCTCGCGCAGGGTCCTTGGTGTGACGATGGGTAGCCCGAACCGCTCCGCCTCGCGCGCAACGGGGCTCGGTCGCAATTCCATGCCCCGCCCGGCTGGCCGCGGCGCCCGCGTATAGACCGCGGCGACCTCGTGGCCGCCGCCGACGATTTCAACGAGAGTGGGTACGGCGAAATCGGGCGTACCCATGAAGACGAGGCGGAGCAATCACGCCTCCACCTTCTTCTTCGCCACTTTCGAGGCCTTGGCGAATTTCTTGATCACACGGTCGCGCTTGAGCTTGGAGATGTGGTCGATGAACAGCACGCCGTTGGTGTGGTCGATCTCGTGCTGGATGCAGGTCGCGAACAGGCGGTCCGCACCGATCTCCTGCGTCTTGCCGTCGAGGTCGAGATATTTGACCTTGACCGCGTTCGGCCGCTCGACCTCCTCATAATATTCCGGGATCGACAGGCAGCCTTCCTCGTGGGTCGACTTTTCTTCCGACTCCCAGACGATTTCCGGATTGATGAAGACCATCGGTTTGTGGCCCTCGTCCTTCTTCGACAGATCCATGACCACGACGCGCTTGGGTACGCCGACCTGGATGCCGGCAAGCCCGATGCCGGGGGCGGCGTACATGGTTTCGAACATATCGTCGACCAAAGCGCGGACCTCGGCGTCGACGCGCTTGACCGGCTCGGAGACGAGCCGCAGCCGCTTGTCCGGAAGTTTTATGATGTCGCGCAAAGCCATGTCACCAACCCTCCGCGCGATGTAAGTCGTGCATAAAGCGCGGTCAATCCGGCACGTCCATTGCGCTCATGGGCTCGATTGCGGTACAAATGTTCGCTTTTTGTTCTATCGTCTGAACCGCGCTCCACGCCAGGGCGAATCGCGTAGAACCGGATCATGATCGAAAATCTGCCGATGCTCGTCGTTCTGGCTATCCTCATTGGCTGCGCCGCGGTTGCCATTCCCGCGGTAATGCTTTGGCGCGGCCGACGTCCTGCGGCTGCGCAGGACGCCGCGATGGCGGAGCTGACGCGTGCCCAGGCCGACGCGGCCGTGCGGCTTGAAGCCATGATTCACATGCTCGCTAAAGGCCAGACCCAGCTTCAGCATGCCGTCAACGAACGCCTGGACTCGGTCTCGCATCGCCTCGGCGAGTCGCTTGAGAAGACCAAGCAGAACACCTCCGAGAATCTGCAAAAACTCAACGAGCGGCTCGCGGTCATCGACAACGCGCAGAAGAACATCACCCAGCTTGCGAGCCAAGTGACGTCGCTGCAAGGCGTGCTCGCCAACAAGCAGGAGCGCGGCGCCTTCGGCCAGGCACGCATGGAACTGATCGTGCGTGATGGCCTGCCGAAGAGCTGCTACGAATTCCAATACACGCTTTCGAACCGGCTGCGGCCCGATTGCGTGGTGTTTTTGCCCGACAAGCGCCCGCTGGTGATCGATTCGAAATTTCCGCTCGAGGCGCTCACCGCCCACCGCGACGCCAGGGGCGAGGACGAGCGCCGGCAGGCGGCGGCGCGAGTGCGCGCGGATGTCATCAAGCATGTCGGCGACATCGCGCAGAAATACCTTATTCCGGGCGAGACCCAGGATCTGGCGCTGATGTTCGTGCCTTCGGAGTCGGTCTATGCCGATCTGCACGACGGCTTCGACGACATCGTGCAGAAGGCGTTTCGCTCCAAGGTGGTGATCGTGTCGCCTTCGCTGCTGATGATCGCCGTGCACCTGATCCAGCAGATGCAGAAAGAGGAACGCATGCGCGAGGCCGCCGGCCATATTCAGGCCGAAGTCGGGCGGTTGATCGACGACGTGACGCGCATGCACGAGCGCGTCCTAAAATTGCAGCAGCATTTCGGGCAGGCCAACGAGGACGTGCGGCAAATCTTGATTTCGGCTGAAAAGGTCGAGAAGCGCGGGGCCCGCATCACCGATGTGGAGTTTAGCGACAACGCGAGCAGCGCCGCTATCATTTCCGCGCCGATGGTGCGCAAACTGGAAGCGGGCGAGTGACTTCCACACCCCGCCCCCGCGAAGCGGGGGCGGTTTGCGAGCGTGCTCACTTTGACCGGCATCTCAGCGCCTTCACGCACCTCCATTGCCGATACGTTCGCCGTCTATCTGCGGCGGCCGGTCCTGACCATCATGTTTCTCGGCTTTTCTTCGGGCCTGCCGCTGGCGCTGTCAGGCGCGACGCTGTTGGTCTGGATGACGGAGGCGAGGGTTAATCTCGGCACTATCGGCCTGTTCGCGCTGGTCGGCACGCCCTACACCATAAAATTCCTTTGGGCGCCGCTCGTTGATGCGCTCGACGTGCCGTTGCTGTCGCGCTGGCTCGGGCGGCGTCGCGGCTGGCTGTTGCTGTCGCAATTCCTCTTGATGGCGGCGATCGTGGTCCTCGGCCTAAGCGATCCGGCCGCGTCGCCGATCACCGTTGCCCTCGGTGCGCTTTTGGTCGCAACGGCCTCGGCAACGCAAGACATCGTCGTCGACGCGTTCCGGGTGGAAAGTCTGGACGAAAGCGAGCAGGCCGCGGGCATGGCGTCTTATGTCGCCGCCTACCGCATCGGTATGCTGGCCTCGACGGCGGGCGCGCTTTTTCTGGTCAGCGGCTTTCAAGGTCTCGGCTTTTCTCACCACGCCGCCTGGACGGCAGGCTACACCGTCATGGCGGCGCTTGTGTTGGTCGGGGTCGCAACCACGCTCTCGGCCACCGAGCCACGGAAGTCGACAGCGGTGAGTGCCGTGCATGCGCGCGAAAATGCGCTGGAGCGCGTGGTCGAGGCGGCTTGGGGGGCGTTTTCGGAATTTTTGTCGCGCGACATGGCATTTGTCGCGCTCGCCTTCATCATCCTCTACAAGTTGACCGATGCTCTGTCTGGTGGGTTGACCGCGCCGTTCGTCATCGATCTCGGCTTTTCGCGCAACGAATACGCGGCCATCATCAAAGGCGTCGGCCTGGCGGCGACGCTGGTCGGCGGCTTTGCCGGCGGTTTTCTGGCGCGCGCTTATCCGCTTGCGGCCTGCCTGTGGCTTGGCGGCGCGCTGCAAGCGATCACCAATCTCGGATTTTCCTGGCAGGCGGTGCTCGGACATAACGCGGCGTGGCTGACCGTCGCGATCGTCGCGGAGAATTTCACCAGCGCCATCGGCACCGTCATCTTCGTGGCGTATCTGTCGGCACTCTGCCGCAATCCACTGCACACGGCGACGCAATACGCGCTGCTCACCGCGCTTGCCGCGTTTGGCCGCACCTATCTGTCGTCGGGCGCAGGCTTTATCGCGCAAGCGACCGGGTGGATATGGTTCTTCGTCATTTGCGCGGTGGCCGGTCTGCCGTCGCTGGTTCTGCTGGTTTGGTTGCAAAAACGCCGTCATTTCGACGGATTGGCGCCGGGCAAAAAATAAGGTCGCCACGCGCACAGGCCGCGCCGCGCGTTTTGCGCTGTGCTCTCAAGGAGATATTGAGCCGGTTATGTTCCGCCCCGGTGGCTCGATGCCGACCGGGCCTTAGGACGCGATAAATTCGCAAAAAAGTCTTTTTGTAAGGATCGGATAGCTATACTTCGCGTTGCTCGTTGTGGTGTCCCTCAAACTCGGTTGTGTTCGCGTCCATGGACCTGATCCTGGTCAAGATTTTTGCCACCGCGCTGGCACTGAGCGAAGTATTGACGCAGCCGCAGGCCGTGAAAACTCATTTTGATCCGGTCCAAGACCAAGCCGAGGTAGTGCAGATTTTGCGCAATGGCTGCGCCCATATGCGGGCGGCTTTCGACATCGAGTCGATCAATCTCGACAGCCTCATCACGACCGCGCTCGATGACCCGAAGGCGGTGGGCGGCGACAAGGCCTTTCACGGCATCAATTTCGCCGATCTGAACACCGCCTATCACCAATTCTGCAAGAACGAGCCTGTCGCCAATCCGGTGGTCGATCTCGGCCAGGTCATCACGTTCTTCAACGATGCGGCCGCCGATCTGCCCGACCAAACCCGTCTCAAGGGTCACAAGCTGCCGAGCATGAGCGCGGTGCTCGACGGCAAGGGCCGAAACTTCGCCGACATATTCGAGCCCGGCAACCGCCGCGTCTGGGTGCTGCTCGCCGACATTCCTGATTACGTGCAAAAGGCGTTCGTCGCCGCCGAGGACCGCCGCTTCTTCCAGCATCACGGCGTCGACGAGCGCGGCATCATCCGCGCGTTTATCGGCAATCTCGCCGAGCCGGGCCGGCCGCAAGGCGGTTCGACCATCACCCAGCAGGTCGTGAAGAACTTGCTGGTCGGCGAGGACGTGACTTATGAACGCAAGATTCGCGAGATGATCGTCGCTTCGCGGCTCGAAAGCACGCTGAGCAAACCGGACATTCTCGAACTCTACCTTAACTCCGCGTATCTCGGCCGCGGCTCGTGGGGCGTCGAGATGGCCGCCCGCAGCTATTTCGGCAAGTCGGCGAAAAACCTCACGCTTGGCGAGGGCGCCATGCTTGCGGGTCTGCTCAAAGGCCCGAGCTTTTTCAATCCCGACCGCCACCCCGAACGCGCCAAGGATCGGCTTGCTTACGTGCTTGGCCGTATGCAGGAGGACGGCGTGATCAGCGCCGAGCAGAAGGAGCAGGCGCTTGCCGCGCCGCCGAAGCTCATCGCCCTCGATCGTCCGCACCGCGACTCCGGTTTCAATTTCATTGATTATCTCGGCCGCGAAGCAAAGTCGGACGGGGTCGAAAGCCTGACCGCCCAGTCCTACACGGTGCGTTCGACCATCAACGCCGTCTTGCAGCGCGACACCGAGGCGGCGCTGCAGGAAGGCTTGGCCCACTACGAGATCGCGGCCGGGCGTATGCACTTCCAGGGGGCCGAAGCGAACATCGCGGATGCGGTGCAAAAAATCAGCGCCGAAAAGCCGGCCGCGGCGCCGGCCGGATCGGTCGCGGCACCTGCCTGGCAGCAGGCGCTCGCCGCCTTGCGTCTGCCGCTTTACGACGTGCACTGGGATGCGGCCGTCGTGCTCGATAAGGGTGGCAAGCACGGCGAAGGGGTCATTCATGTCGGCCTCGCCGACGGCCGTATCCTGCCGCTCAACGCCTGGACGTGGCAGATCAAGCAAAGCCTTTCCATTTACGACGTGATTTACGTCAGCGTCATTGAAGGACGGGCTGCCGGCAAGGCGAGAACTGCCGCCGCGTCGCCGGCCCGAGCGCAACTGCGGGTGCGGCCGACGGTGCAGGGCGCGGCGCTCGTTCTCGAGAACAAGACCGGCCGCATCCTCGCCATGGCCGGCAGCTTTTCTTATCCGCTCAGCCAGCTCAATCGCGTTACGCAGACGCAGCGCCAGCCCGGCTCGGCGATCAAGCCGCTGACTTATCTGACGGCGCTCGAGGCGGGCTTGCAACCGAATACGCTGGTGCCTGACGATCCGATCACGCTGCCGCCGATCGGCAATGGCGGTGGCGACAACCACGACATCATCACCCGTGAGTTCGGCGGAGCCGCCCGCGACGAGGATTTCTGGACGCCGCGCAACGCCGGCAATTTTGCGGGCGGCGTATTCACGATGCGGCGCGGGTTGGAAAATTCCGTCAATATCGTCACCGCCCATCTGCTCGACGGCGGTATCAACGCCGACCCGGCGAAGAGCCTCGACGATGTCTGCGCCATGGCAGTCGCAGCGAAGATCTACAGCGACTGCGTACGTTATTACCCGTTCGTGCTCGGCGCGCAGCCGCTGCGCATGATCGATCTTGCCGCCTTCTACGCGGCTATCGCCAATGAGGGGGCGCTGCCACATCCGCACGCCATCGATTCGATCGAGGCGAACGGCCACACCGTCTATCAATACCCGAACGCGCCGCTGCCGTGGATCGGGACCGCCGATCGCACCGCCTTCTATCAGCTCAAGACCATGTTGCAGGGTGTCGTGGCCCGCGGCACCGCGCGCGCCATCGCTTCGCTTTCGCCTTACGTCGCCGGCAAGACCGGGACCACGGAAGACGCGGTCGATGGCTGGTTTGTCGGCTTTACCAACGATGTGACGATTGCGGTTTGGGTCGGCTACGACAACGGCGATGGCAAGCGCCGCTCGCTCGGCAGCAACGCCTCGGGCGCGCGCGTCGCGTTGCCGATATTCGAACCGATCATCAACGCCATCTGGGCCGAGGGCATCGCTCCGAAGGCGCCGCTCGCCGGGCCGTCGCGCGAGGCGCAGCGGCGTCTGATCGATCTGCCGATCGACTACATGAGCGGCAATCGCGTGACCAGTGGCGGCGGCTTTATGGAGCACTTCCGGCTCGGGGCCGACGGCCGCTTCGACGAGACTCAATTTCAGCTGGTGTCCCGCGACGATTCTTACGCTTCGCACGGCTGGGGCGAGGACGAGGGGTTCTATGGCAACGGCCAGAGCGACGACGGCCGTTTCACATCTGGTCGTTCCTATTATCCGGCACAGGGCTGGCAGCGGCCGCCGCAACCGGCTGGGCGCGGCCTGTTCGGGCGGCTGTTCGGCGAACCCGACGAACCGCAAAATGGCATTCGCCGCGATCCGGACTATTTTTGGAACAGGCCGGCCAACTGATTCTCCGGCGACCGAAAGAAACCGCAATGTCGATACGGCACGCAATCGCGCTTGTCGGGCTCATCGGCGCGTTGTCCGGGGCGCATGCGGAGGATTTTCGCATCGAAGACGCGTCTTCGCCGAATACCGCGGATGTGGCGCAGCTTAAACCCGGCGTCATCGCGTTCAATGACGTCCAACGCAGTCCCGGCAGCGCCGGCGCGGCCAACCTGACCGGCTTTGCCGAATGGGCGCGCACTCACCCCGCGCAGAAGAAATTTCTGTCATTGTTTCCAGGCTATACCGAGCCGACCGTCACCAAGACGGCAAATACCGGCAAGTCTTCGACGGCGACCGAAAAGCTCACCATGTATGTGGCGCAGGCGCGGTTCGTTCTCGACCGCCCGCCCGGTGCTATCGACCTTTCACATTACGTCACTTTGGCATTTTTGGAAAAGATCGATCCGGCGATCACCCACAAGACGATGGCCGCATCCGAGATTGCGCCGCTGACTGATCCGCAAGGCACCGGGAACGAAAACCCGCAGCGCAAATGGTGTACCGGCCGCCCCGACATGATCTGCATCCAGTCGAGCTACCGGCTTGAGGGCAAGATTCCGATCGGCATCATGCTCGTGAACAAGCTGCGCGACAGCGTCAAGAAGGTCTCCGATCATATCGATTTTCAAAGCGAGCTGTCGCAAGTCCCGGCCGAGAATCTCGACCAGGCCGGTCTGCAGCAATTGACTGCACTCGATACGCCGGTTACCGGAGTGCTTGAACAAAACATCTTCTACGTCAATCAGATCATGAAATTCGGCAAGTTCCTGGCGGTGTTCCAGGCCGATTCGGCCGACACCAACAAAACCGTGGTGACGGCATTCATGGCGCTGGCGGTCAAATCGAGCGTGCTGGACGAGCGGCGTGGCTACGAAAAGGTCCCGGTGCTGCGCAATCTCGTGCCCGCGGAGGTCCTGATGGGGGGATCGTCGTTCAACTCCGGCAATTCGATCAGCGCCGGCTTGCCCAAATACGCTCGCAACGAGATCCGCACCGTCGCCAGCCTGTTGTCGCGGGACAAGTGATCCGTTGGAAACCCGGCCTATAATCACCACCATGCCTGCAAGCTGGGAGTTCTGGATCGACCGCGGCGGCACATTCACCGACGTGATCGGTCGGCGGCCGGACGGCAGCTTGGTCACCCACAAGCTGCTGTCGGAAAATCCGGAGGCCTATGCCGACGCGGCCGTCGCCGGCATCCGCCATTTGCTCGGACTGGCGCCCGCCGAGGCCATTCCGGCGGCTCGCATCGGCGCCGTCAAAATGGGGACGACGATCGCGACCAATGCGCTACTTGAGCGGAAGGGCGAGCGCACACTCTTGGCGATCTCCAAGGGCTTTCGTGACGCGCTGCGCATCGGTTACCAGGCGCGGCCGAAAATCTTCGCCAAGCATATCGTAAAGCCGGACATGCTCTACGAGCGCGTCGTGGAGATCGACGAGCGCGTGCGCGCCGATGGCACGGTGGAGCGTGAAGTCGATCTCGACGCCGCCAAAGCCGAGCTTGAGCGCGCCAAAGCGGACGGTATCCGCGCCGTCGCTGTCGTGCTTATGCACGCTTACCGCTATGGCGAGCATGAGCGGCGCGTCGCCGATCTGGCGCGTCGCATCGGCTTTGAGCAGGTCTCCGCCAGCCACGACGTTTCGCCGCTGATCAAGCTCGTCGGCCGCGGCGATACCACCGTGGTCGACGGCTACCTCTCGCCTATCCTGCGCCAATATGTGGCGCGGGTGGCGGGCGACTTGAGTCCGCGCGGCGATAAAGACCAACGCCTGATGTTCATGATGTCTTCGGGCGGGCTGACTGCGGCTGAGTTGTTCCGCGGCAAGGATGCGATTTTGTCCGGCCCGGCCGGCGGCGTCGTCGGCATGGCCGAGACCGGCCGTCAGGCCGGTTTCACCAGGCTCATCGGCTTCGACATGGGCGGCACGTCGACCGACGTATCGCATTTTGCCGGCGAGTATGAGCGCGCGTTCGAGACCGAAGTTGCCGGTGTGCGCATGCGCGCGCCGATGATGCGGATTCATACGGTGGCGGCCGGCGGCGGTTCGATCCTGCATTTCGACGGCGCGCGTTTCCGTGTCGGGCCGGATTCCGCCGGCGCCAACCCCGGCCCCACCTGCTATCGGCGCGGCGGGCCGCTCGCCGTGACCGATGCAAATGTCATGGTCGGCAAGCTCATCCCCGACTTTTTTCCCAAGATTTTCGGACCGCAACAAAACGAGCCGCTCGACGCCACCGCGGTGGGCGAAGCCTTTGCCGCGCTGGCCGGGAAAATCGGCGATGGCCGTCCCCCCGAACAAGTCGCCGACGGCTTCATCAAGATCGCGGTTGAAAACATGGCGAACGCGATCAAGAAAATCTCGGTGCAGCGCGGCTACGACGTCACGCGTTACGCGCTGAACTGCTTCGGCGGCGCGGGCGGCCAGCATGCCTGCCTGGTCGCCGATGCGCTCGGCATGACAAGCGTCCTGATCCATCCGTTCTCGTCGCTTCTTTCCGCCTATGGCATGGGGCTTGCCGACATCCGCAGCGTCCGCCAGCAGGCCATCGAAGAGCCGTTCGGCGAAAAAGCGCGGGCAAAACTTGAAAGCATGGCGCGCCGGCTCGCGCGTGCAACGGTCGGTGAGGTCGCCGGCCAGGGCGTCGCCGCCGCCAAGATCAAGCTGCATACCCGCGCACACATCCGCTACGCCGGCACCGATACGGCCCTCATCGTCGATGCGGGGCCGCTGGCGAAAATGAAATCGGCCTTCGAGCGCGCCCATAAGGCGCAATTCGGTTTCATCGACCGGGCCAAGTCCCTGGTCATCGAAGCGGTCTCGGTGGAAGCAGTCGGCGGTGGCGCCACGTTCAGAGAAAAATCGCGAAAAATGCGGCGTGCCGAGCTTCCCCGACCAGCGCGCCGCGCGCGCTTTTTCTCCGGCGGCAAATGGCATCGCGCCGGCGTCTACGCCCGCGAAACGCTCGCGCCCGGCCATAAGGTGAAAGGGCCCGCAATCATCATCGAGCCGCACCAGACGGTGGTCGTCGAGGACGGCTGGCAGGCCGAGTTGACTGCGAAAAATCACCTCGTCCTGCGACGGATCAAAAAGCTCGTGCGGGCGCGCGCTGTCGGCACCAAAGCCGATCCCGTGATGCTTGAGGTGTTCAACAACTTATTCATGTCGATCGCCGAGCAGATGGGGGTGGCCCTGCAAAACACCGCCTACTCGGTCAACATCAAGGAGCGGCTTGATTTTTCCTGCGCGGTCTTTGATGGCGACGGCTCTCTGGTCGCCAACGCGCCGCACATGCCGGTGCATCTCGGCTCGATGGACCGCGCCGTCGAGACGGTGATCCGCGAGAACAAGGGCAAAGTCCGCCCCGGCGACGTCTATGCCATCAACGCGCCGTATAACGGTGGCACGCACCTTCCCGATATAACCGTCTGCACGCCGGTGTTCGACGGCCGCAAAATCGCGTTCTGGGTCGCATCGCGCGGCCACCATGCCGATGTCGGCGGCGTTTCGCCCGGCTCGATGTCGCCGAACGCCACCACCATCGAGGAAGAGGGCGTCTACATCGACAATTTCAAACTCGTGGAACGCGGCCGTTTCCGTGAAAGGCAAACCTACGCGTTTTTCACCGGCGGCAAGTATCCGGCGCGCAATCCGCTGCAAAACGTCAACGACTTAAAGGCGCAGATCGCGGCCAACGAGAAGGGCGTACACGAGCTGCGCAACATGGTGCGCCATTTCACGCCGCCGGTGGTGCGCGCCTATATGCGGCACGTCCAGGACAATGCCGCGGAAAGCGTGCGTCGGGTGATCGATCGCCTGCGTGACAGCGCGTTCACCGTCGAGATGGACCAGGGCACCACGATCAAAGTGCGCATCAGCGTCGATAAGAAAAAGCGCGAAGCGACGGTCGATTTCACCGGCACGAGCGCGCAGCAGCCGAACAACTTCAACGCGCCCGAGCCGGTAACCCGCGCCGCCGTGCTCTACGTCTTCCGTGTCATGGTCGACGACGATATCCCGATGAATGCTGGTTGCCTGCGGCCGATCCGCATCGTCATTCCGAAGAAATCGCTGCTGTCGCCTGAATTTCCCGCCGCCGTGGTTGCCGGCAACGTCGAGACCTCGCAGGAAGTGACCAATTGCCTGTTCGGCGCGCTCGACGCCATGGCTGCAGCGCAAGGCACCATGAACAATCTCAACTTCGGCAATGCGCGTTATCAGTATTATGAAACGATCTGTTCGGGCTCGCCGGCCGGACCCGGTTTTCCCGGCACCGACGCCGTACATACTCACATGACCAATACGCGGCTCACCGATCCGGAAGTCCTGGAATTCCGTTATCCGGTGTTGCTCGAGGATTTCCATGTCCGCAAAAATTCCGGCGGCCGCGGCGGCTGGAATGCCGGCGACGGTATCCGCCGCACCATTCGCTTCCTGGAAAAAATGGAGTGCACGATATTGTCCGGTCATCGCCGGGTGCGGCCGTTCGGGCTCGCCGGCGGCGAAGACGGCCAAGTCGGCGAGAATTATGTGCGCCGCCGGGACGGGCAGCTAGAAAAACTTGCCGGCTGCGACGCCACGGTCATCGACGCCGGCGAAGCGATCATCATCCAAACGCCGACGGCCGGCGGCTATGGCGAGCCGGAACAAGGCGCCTAAGCGCAATCCGCGGTAACGCTGTTAGTGCGCGTCGGCGACGGCGGCCATCGGCATGGCGGGCGGTCGGCGCATGAACCACACCAGTGCGGCAAAGACGATGAATAGCAGGCTCAGCAGCAGGAATACGTCGGCGAAAGCCATCACGACTCCCTGCTGACGGACGAAGAGAAAGATCTGCTTGAGCGCCATATTTTGCGCATCCGAACCGGGGATGCGCGCGGCCAGCCCGTTGAGCGTCTCCATGACTTGGGGACGCGACCACGTGATGGACTCGTGCAACCGCGCCAAGTGCAGGTCGATCCGCTTGTTGAGCACCGTGTTGAGGCCGGCAAGCCCGACCGCGCCGCCGAGATTGCGGGTCAGGTTGAACAGCCCGGAAGCGTTCTTCAACCGATCGGGCGCCAAGGTGCCGAGCGAGATGTTGGTGATCGGCACGATCGCGAACATCATGCCGAAGCCGCGCAGCAGTTGCGGCACGAAGAGCTGCCAGAAATCCCAGTCCTTGGTCAGATAGCTCGCCTGCCAGTTGCTGATCGCGACCACGGCGAAGCCGAAACTGAGCATGAGTTGGGAATCCACCTTCGTCACCAGGCGGCCGACCAGCGGCGCGGCTAAAAACATGGTGACACCGGAAACGAACACGGTTTCACCAACCATCAGCGCGTTGTAGCCGCGGATCTCGCCGAGATAGACCGGATAAAGATAAGTCAAACCGTAGAGGCCGATGCCGAGCACGAACGAGAACATGCTGCCGAGGGCAAAGTTGCGGTCGCTAAACGCCCGCAGATCGACGATCGGCTGCCCGGCGAGCAATACCCGCGCAAAGAAGATCACCGCCGAAGCGGCGGAAACGGCCGCCGCGGTGGCAATCGTCGAATCCTCCAGCCAGTCGTAGCGCGGCCCTTCCTCGAGCACGTATTCGAGCGCGCCGAGGAACAGCGCCATTGAGATCAGTCCGATCCAGTCGAAGCGCTCGAACAGCGTCAAATCCGGCTTGTCGAAATCGATCAAAGCCAGCGCGGCGATGGTCACCAAGATGCCCGGCACGATATTGATGAAGAACAGCCAGTGCCATGACAGCGCGTCGGTGAGGAAACCGCCGACCGTCGGGCCGATGGTCGGCGCCAGTGTCGCCACGAGACCGATCATCGGCGTAATCAGCGCCATGCGCGAACGCGGAAAAATAATGTAGGCGGAAGCAAAAACGGTCGGCACCATGCCGCCACCGATGAAGCCCTGCACGGCGCGCCAGAAAATCATCTGGTTCATCGACGAGGACAATCCGCACATCAGGCTGGCGACCGTAAAGCCGGCGGCGGCGCCGGCGAACATGATGCGGGTGCCGAGAGCGCGGGACAGAAAGCCGGAGAGCGGAATGGCGACCACCTCGGCCATCAGATACGCGGTCTGCACCCAGTTGATTTCGTCGGCCGAGGCGGCGAGGCCGGCCTGGATTTCGGTAAGCGAAGCCGACACGACTTGAATGTCGAGGAACGCCATGAACATGCCGAAACACATCGCCAGGAAGGCGATCATGCGCATGGGATCGATGCGATCGGGTGCGGCGGCTGCGGTCGCCGGCCGGGCAGGGAAGGTGGTTGCGGCGGCTTGTGCCATTGTGGCCGGCCTCGGCGCTTAAATCAGCGCGCCGCGTTTTGCGCGGCCGCGACATCGGCCGCGGAGCCGTTGGTTTTGGTGTTCACGCTCACCACGACCGACATGCCAGGACGTAACAGTCCTTCCCTGGCAATAGCGACGGGCACGCGGATGCGCACCGGCAGGCGCTGCACGATCTTGGTGAAGTTGCCGGTCGCGTTGTCTGGTGGCAGCAGCGAGAAAACCGCGCCGGAAGCCGGAGAAAAGCTTTCGACGGTGCCGTGGATGGTGTGCTCCGGGATAGCGTCAACCGCGATCGCCGCCGGCTGGCCGGGCCGCAGGCTCGCGAGCTGTGTCTCCTTGAAGTTGGCGTTGACATAGACTTCGTCGAGCGGAACGAGGCTCGCAAGCCGTTGGCCGGTCTGTACGAAGTCGCCGGTCTGCATCGCGCGGTTGCCGATCACGCCGTCGATTGGTGCGCGGACGACCGTGAAGGATAGGTCGCGTTCGGCCTTGGCCAGCGCCGTCTTTAGCTCGTCGAGGGTCGAGACCGCTTCTTGCTGTTGGCCCTTGAGAACGTCGACATTCGCGGCGGCGGACTCGACGGCGGCTTGAGCGCCATCGACCGCGGCGACGGCCTGGTCGCGGCTCGCCTGAGCCTGCTCTTGAAGCTGATGACTGGAGGCCTCGCGGGCAACCAGCATGTTCTGACGCTGGAGCTCCAATTCATTACGGGTGGCCATGGCACGAGCGGAAACGACCTGCATCTTTGCCTGCTCGACGGCCGCTACTTGCGCCGCGATCTGATGGCCCATCCGGGCAATGGTCGCCTGCTGGGTTGCGACCTTCTCGCGCGCCGAATCGACCGCGAGCCGGTAGTCGCCGTCGTCGATGGTCGCGATCACGTCGCCGGTGTGGACGTAGGCGTTGTCGGTGACCGGAACGCTGGCGAGATAGCCGGAAACTTTGGCGGCAAGGGTGGTGTTGTAGGCCTGGACATACGCGTCATCGGTCGTGACGGTGAAGCGGCCGACGGTCAGCCAGTCGTAGCCGTACCAGCCGCCGCCGGCCGCGAGGATGATGCCGGCGCCGAGCAGGAGCACCCGTCGGCCCAACTGTGGCCGGCGGCGCTTGGCTGATTTCGCCGGCGACGCTTCCGTCGGCTGTGGCGTGGTCGGAGCGAACGCCTCCGCCGCCGGCTGGCCGGAGGGGAACTGCTCCACGGGAGCGATTGGTTCTACGGACTTTGCACTTGGCGCTGATATAACTTGCAGTGGCGCAGGGGCGCGAGCCCCGTCCTGGTTGCGATACATGCGCCGTTCTCCTCTTGACCCCGGTATGCATCACACAAATGACCGAACCGTTCGGTCACCAATAAGCTGTGACGCATCGAGAGTCAACATTGACCGAACCGTTCGGTCAATATACATAGGGCGTAGAAACTACCGAAGAATCGCGCCCGTTTAGATCCTTACAGCGTCGTCAATGACAGAAAGGTCTTGGAAATGAGTGAATTAGCGACGCTGGAACGAGGGCATTCGGGCGCTGCCGAGGACGAGAGCGCCAAGCGGCGGCAAATCGTCGAAGGCGCGCGGGCAGTCTTTCTCGATCAGGGTTTCGATGCGGGCAGTATGAACGATATCGCCCGCGCCGCGGGCGTCTCCAAGGGCACCCTCTACGTCTATTTCAAGCACAAAGAGGAATTGTTCGAGGCCATCGTCCAAGAGGAATGCGAGGCGCAAGCGGAAGGGATTTTTGAACTTGATCACAGCGATCACGATGTCGAAGCTGTACTGACGCGGCTCGGCAACGCCTATGTCACGTTCCTCTGCCGTCCGGAAAAGGCCTCGGCGATCCGCACCGTGATCGCCATCGCTCACCGTATGCCGGAGCTGGGGCGAAGATTTTACGAAACCGGACCGGCACGGGGCATCGCGCAGCTTACCGCTTATATCGCGGCGCAAGTCGAGGCCGGCGTGCTCGTCGTCGAAAACTCCGAGATCGCCGCAGCGCAACTCATGGAGGCCTGCCAGGCGATGATTTTCAAAGCGATGGTGTTTAACGCCGCGCCCGCCCCGGGCGCCGAGCTTATAGGGCGTGTGGTGCGGATCGCGGTTGCGACGTTTCTCGCGGCCTACCGCGCGCCGGCGCGGGCGTAGTCCAAACGCGCAATCACGAGCCTTGCGCCGGCTTGCGCGATACCGAGTAGCGCATTTCGATGGCGCTGCCTTGCCAGAAGAAACGATAGTCAACGTTGATGTTGCCGCCGTCCGCCAGCGGTAGCACGGCGTTGCAGACCACTGCTTTCTTGCTCGTCGACACGGTCTTGAGCGCCTCGTAACGCAGCGGTTCGACCTTTAACTGCTTGAGCACGCTGGTGAGCGTCTTTCGAGCGCGAGCGGAATCGCATTCCGGCAACACGAAGTGATCGTGCAAGCCGCGGTAGAGCAGCACCCCGGCAACCGCGAGGACCGGAATGCCGATCAGGCGGAACGCCAGACGATTGGGCCTGCCAGTCTTCGAGCCCACGGACGGCCAGCGTGTGAAACGGCCGGGGGCGGGGGGCCCAGGTACCGGGATTTTCGGGGTCATCGGCAGCCGCCCTCAGTGGCGATATCCGTACCTCAGACACTTTCCGCGAGCCTGGTGCCGGACAGATCAAGCAGTTCATTCAACGCGGACACCCGCTCCAGGCCCAGTGCCCCATCGACGCGGGCCTGGGCCGCACGCCACAATGGAATGGCCTTCAGCAATTTGCGCTTGCCCTTCTCGGTGATCCGAATAACGCGGACACGGCCGTCGGTGGGGTCTGAAAAATCCTTTATCAGACCTCTGGCGCTCAAGGGCTTAAGGGTCCGGTTCAATGTCGTGGGATCCGCACCCAACCGCTCCGCGATCGCTCCAATCGGCAGTCCCTGCGATCGAATGAGATCCACGCCGTAAAGGTTTGCCAAAAGCCCAAACTGGTTGATGGTTAATCCGACGTCGTGAAGCGCTTGGTCGTAGAGCTGCGTCATGCGCCGCGTCGTGCGCCGCATGCGCAGGCAGGTACATCCCATGACTTCCTGCAGATTCTTGTCCATCCGATATTTCCGGCCCATGCGCCCGTTGCCAGGCTTATTGAGCGTTATTCAGATAGTTGTATATGCAGATTGCCCGCCGGCAGGTCAATTCTCGGCTTCGCCCGGAATTGCTCGCACCAGCCTTGTCTGCGCGCGGCTTCGCCGGCGCATTCGCATCAAGTTTCGCCGCGGTTGCCGGTTTCCTTCGGTCGACGCTTTCCCGTCGTGAGGCCGCCGGGACGCCAAGAACCTAGTCTACTCCGCCTTGACGATCGCTTCGGTCATTTTTTTTGCGTCGCCCAGGAGCATCATGGTGTTGTCGCGATAGAACAGCGGATTGTCTATGCCGGCATAGCCTGACGCAAGCGAGCGCTTGTTGAACATCACCGTGCCCGCTTTCCACACCTGCAGCACCGGCATGCCGTAGATCGGCGATTTCGGATCGTCTTCGGCGGCCGGATTGGTAACGTCATTCGCGCCGATCACATAGGCGACGTCGGCCTGCGCAAATTCCGAGTTGATGTCATCGAGCTCAAAGACTTCGTCGTATGGAACGTTGGCCTCGGCAAGCAGCACGTTCATATGCCCGGGCATGCGGCCGGCGACCGGATGAATGGCATATTTGACCTCGACTCCTTCTGCCTTGAGCTTGTCCGCCATTTCGCGCAGCGCATGCTGCGCTTGCGCCACCGCCATGCCATAGCCGGGCACGATGATGACCTTCGAGGAGTTCTTGAGGAGATAGGCGGCATCTTCGGCCGAGCCGATCTTGACTGGGCGCTGCTCATGGGCGGCGCTGGGGCCGGCGACTTCGCCGCCGAAGCCGCCGAGGATCACGGAGATGAACGACCGGTTCATGCCCTTGCACATGATGTAGGACAAGATCGCGCCCGAGGAGCCGACCAGCGCGCCGGTGATGATCAGCGCCGAATTGCCGAGCGTGAAGCCGATACCGGCCGCCGCCCAGCCGGAATAGGAATTAAGCATCGAGATCACGACCGGCATGTCGGCGCCGCCGATCGGTACGATGATGAGTACGCCGAGCAGGAATGAAACCGCGGCGAGCAACCAGAACGTGACGTGCTGTTGCGCCTCGAAGAACCACACGATCAGTGCGATCAGGCCGAGCGCGAGCGCGATATTGATGACGTGCCGCAACGGCAGGATGATCGGCTTGCCGCTCATGCGGCCGGACAACTTGAGGAACGCGATCACCGAACCGGTGAAAGTGATCGCGCCGATAGCAACGCCGAGAGACATTTCAATCAGGCTTTGGCCGTGAATCGCCCCTTCGGTGCCGATGTCGAAGGCCGAAGGCGCATAGAGCGCGCCGGCGGCGACCAGGACCGCGGCCATGCCGACTAGCGAGTGAAACGCCGCCACCAATTCCGGCATCGACGTCATCGGCACGCGACGCGCAATCACGGCGCCAATGCCGCCGCCAATCGCCACCGCCAGAACGACCAGCCCCCAGGCGCCAAGCCCGGCCGGCGGATGGGCGGCAAGCGTCGTGGCGACCGCGATCGCCATGCCGATCATGCCGAACATATTGCCTTGCCGGCTGGTGGTCGGATGCGACAATCCGCGGAGCGCCAGGATGAACAGCACCCCGGCGATCAGGTAGGCGAGCGCGGCTAAGTTGGCGCTCATGTTATTTCTGCTTCCGCTGGAACATGCCAAGCATCCGCTGGGTCACCATAAAGCCGCCGAAGATGTTGACCGAAGCAAATGTCAGCGCGACGAAGCCGAAGGCTCGCGCCCAAACCGGCCCGGTATCGTCGGTCACGAGCGCGACGCCGACCGCGAGCAACGCGCCGACCACGATCACCGACGAGATCGCATTGGTGACCGACATCAACGGCGTGTGCAGAGCCGGGGTGACCGACCAGACGACGTAATAACCGACGAACACCGCGAGCACGAAGATCGAAAGCCGGAACACGAAAGGATCGACAACGTCGCTGACCGCGTGCCCGCCGTCGCGCGCGACCGAAAGAATGTCGAGCTGCGCGAGGATCGAAAGAGTCACCATTTCAATCTCCTCTTTTTCTGCGCCGCGTTCCGCTAAGCAGCGGTCTTGGGCATGAAATTCGGATGAACGATTGCCCCGTCGCGCGTCAGCGTCGTTGCCTTGACGATGGGGTCGTCCCAGTTGACGGCAAGCGCCTTGGTCTTCTTGTCGATCAGAACTTCGAGGAAGGCATAGAGGTTCTTGGCGTAAAGGCTTGACGCGGTCGCTGCCAGCCGGCCGGGCAGGTTGCTGTAACCGATGATCTTGACGCCGCCGATGTCAGCGACCGCATCGGCTTTGACGCCTTCAACATTACCGCCTCGCTCGACGGCCAGATCGACGACTACCGAGCCGGGCCGCATCGACTGCACCATCTCGCGGGTGATGAGCCGTGGCGCCGGCCGGCCGGGAATGAGCGCGGTCGTGATGACGATGTCTTGTTTTTTGATGTGATCGGCGACAAGCGCCGCCTGCTTGGCCTGATATTCCTTCGACATTTCTTTGGCGTAGCCGCCGGCGGTTTCCGCCGCCTTGAATTCTTCGTCCTCGACAGCGACGAATTTTGCGCCGAGGCTTTCAACCTGCTCCTTTGCCGCGGGCCGGACGTCGGTTGCGGTGACCACTGCGCCGAGGCGCCGGGCGGTGGCGATCGCCTGCAAGCCGGCGACACCCGCGCCCATGATGAAGACCTTCGTTGCCGGCACCGTACCCGCCGCCGTCATCATCATCGGCAGCGCGCGGCCATATTCGGCGGCGGCGTCGATCACCGCTCGATAGCCGGCGAGATTGGCTTGGCTGGAAAGAACATCCATCACTTGCGCGCGTGTGATGCGCGGCAGAAGCTCCATCGCAAACGCAATGACTCCGGCATTGGCCAGCGCCCGCAAGGCGTCGTCATGGCCGTAAGGGTCCATGATGGCGATGACCATGGCGCCGGTCTTGAGGCGCGCAAGCTCGGCCGCATTCGGCCGGCGAACTTTCAATACGATGTCGGCATCCTGGAGTGGGTCGCGCGACAACGTGGCGCCGGCCGCCGCGAAGTCGGCGTCGAGGATACCCGATTTCACTCCGGCGCCGGGTTCGACCGCGACCTCGGCGCCGAGGCCGATCATCTTCTTGACGGTCTCGGGTGTGGCGGCGACCCGCGGCTCGCCGGCGTCGACTTCGGCAGCAACCGCAATCTTCATGATTCCTCCGCCTCCCTGAGCGCGGCCGGTAGCGACGATACCTGAGGGGAGTCAGTTTGAGATGGAAAAGCGCGCAGTTCAGCCGATGAAGTAAGCCATTAGGATCAGAATGATGACGATGGTCACAAGGACGCCCTTCACCAGCGTCACGAAATTACGATAGGTCTGCTCATGCGCGGCCAAATCGTTGCCGGTCGCGCTTGCATATTCGACCTCACCATGGTCGGCCATCACATCCCTCCAACTTCGCCCGCTGGCGGGCTTTAGCGCAATTGCGCGTACCGGGCAACGCGTCGCCCTACATATCCAAGACCAGACGTTCGCTCTTGCAGCCGGCGCAGCAGATCATGACCTTCTCGTTGGTCGCCTGTTCTTCCTCGCTGAGCACCGAGTTATGGTGTTCGGGAATGCCGGAGATCACCCGCGTCAGGCATTCGCCGCAGATGCCGAGCTCGCAGGAATAGTCGACATCGACGCCGGCTTCGTACAGCACCTCCAGGATTTTCTTCCCTTCCGGGATAAAATACTCTTCGCCGGAGCGCGCGAGCTCAACCCAGAATCCGCCAAGCGAACCGGCGGCGGCCTCGGCCTTGGGGGTGAAATATTCGACATGCACGTTATGCCGCGGCCGAGAGGTGGCCGCGGCCTCGAAAGCGGTGAGCATCGGATTGGGTCCGCAGCAGTAAAAGTGTGCGTTCGCCGGTGCCGCGGCGATGGCGCCCACAAGGTCGAGAAACTTGCCTTCGGCCTCGTCGTCGAAGTGCAGATGAACCTGCCCCGGATCCAATTTTTCCAGCGTCGCCAGGAAGGCCATGTCGGCGCGCGAGCGGCTGGAATAGTAGAGTTCCCACGGGCGGTTCTGCGCGGCAAGCTGCTGCGCCATGCACCAGATCGGGGTGATGCCGATGCCGCCGGCAAAGAGAACGACGCGCTCAGCTTCGTTCACCAGAGGGAAGTTGTTGCGCGGCGCGCTGATGTTGAGCGTCTGCCCGACCTTGAGCTCGTCGAAGATATAGCGAGAGCCGCCACGGCTTGCCGCGTCGAGCTTGATAGCGACCGCGTAACTGTCCGGATCAGCGGCGGGGTTGAGCAACGAGAACTGTCGCGTCAGACCGTTCGGCAGATGAATGTCGATATGCGCGCCGGGTTGGTAGGGCGGCAGGGGCGCACCGTCGGGTCGGGCAAAGCGATAGACGTTGGTGTCGCGAGCGACGGTCTCTATGTCGGCCAGCTGCACCTCGATCAGGCCCGCCGCGCGGATCGAATCCGGCCCTTGGGTTCCAGCAGCTTCCGTCGGTACAATCATTGTATTCATGGGAGCCATAAATAGGCGGCAGAGGTGGGGGTCCGCAATATGTTGTTTTTGCGGGCCGGTGGGGCGTTTGCCCCATGGTTGCAAGAGATTTTCGCTATGCCCGGGCCCGCCGGAAACCCTGCGGCGCGCCGTCGTGAGGATCGTCCAACCGCCTCACGGCGGCCGACGCCGGCGTCACGCCCGGCACGATTTCGACACTCACCCCCGCCGTGCGGCAGACCGCGGCGATCTCCTGATCGGTCGGCCCAGCGCTTGCCGTATCGTCGCCCCGCAGCCGTACGACGTGGCGTCCGGCTTTGGCCAGAGCCATCATCATCGCTGTGAAATTGCCCTGTTGGTCCGATCTGGGATGATCGGCTCTGCCGATCAGCATTTTTTTGGCCTCGCGTCGCGCGAAATCGAGGATTTCGGCCGAGACGGCCTGATCGAACAGGATTACATCCGCCGATTGCAGCGCGCGGACGGCCCGCAGTGTCAGTAATTCCGGGTCGCCCGGGCCGGCGCCGGCAAGGACGATCGAACCGGTTTCCGCCGTTCCGGCCGGCTTAAGCAAGGCAGCGAGATCGCTCTCGGTCGGTGCCGTGCCGGCGCGAGCTATGGCGCGATCGGTGAATTTTTCCCAGAAATTCCGGCGGCCGCGAAACGACAGCGCCAGTGCTTGAACACGCGGCCGCCATTGCCGCGCCGCGTCCGCCCAGCGCGCAAAGCCTTTCGGGATCAGCGTCTCGATCCTCGCCCGGATCGCCTGCGCGAATACGGGTGCGGCGCCATCGGTGGAGATGCCGATGACGAGCGGTGAGCGATTGACGATCGCGCCAAAAGCGAAATCGCAATACCCCGGCCGGTCGATAACATTGACAGGAACGCCGGCCGCGCGTGCCGCGCCGGCAAACTGTGCAGCTTCGGCGTCGTCGGCGCACTCGGCGACGGCCATAGCGGCCCCTGAAAGGTCAGCCGGTTGCCACCGGCGTTCATGTAATTCGACGGCGCCGCCTGGTGGATCGCGCGCGAGGGCCCGCAGCACGTCGGCCGGCCCAAGCGCAAAGACATCGACATGCGCACCAGCGGCCGCAAGGAGCTCAGCCTTCCACGCCGCAGGTCCGCCGCCGCCGGCGACCACACAACGCTTACCCTCAAGCAGGAAAAATGCCGGTAGCCGCGTCAGCGGGTTCATGCGGCCGGCAGGAGCCGCGGCGGAAGGGCTAACCACAACGTCGAACCATGAGATCGAACGACTCCGGAAGCTTTCAACGCCAGATAAAAGGATGTTCCTCTATCGGCAATCGCTCCAGATAAATTTGGAATAAAGATACTGTCGTATAAGAAATGATGGGCTACTATTCCAAGAAATCGCTTAGGGCAGCGCCCGCTCTGGGGCTTGGTGGGCGCCCGGCGGGATGCCGCCGGACGCCCGAAGATTAGCCAGTCGGTCTGTAAGCCGGGTTCTGGGTGGCATGCGAACAAAGTTCGCACACGTGACGACCATTCCTCTTGGACGCCGGTTGCCCGGCGCCTCCAGCGACCTACCCGGACGGCGGGTGTAGACGCACCTTGAAGTCCCTAAGGACTTCGTGCCGTCCCTATTCGGTCTTGCTCCCGGTGGGGTTTGCCGTGCCGCCGGCGTTGCCGCCGGCGCGGTGCGCTCTTACCGCACCTTTTCACCCTTGCCGCGGCTGTAACGCAACGCGCCGCGGCGGTCCGTTCTCTGTGGCACTTTCCCTAGGCTCACGCCCGCCGGACGTTATCCGGCACCGTTTGTCTATGGAGCCCGGACTTTCCTCCCCGGCAACCTTTCGGTTTCGCCGAAGCGGCCGTCCGACCAACTGACCAGCCGAGGGATGGCGGCGCAGAGCCGCCCCGTCAAGAGGCGAGGCGCCCAAAGTCCCGGGCGCGAGCCGCTATGGTTCGCACTCGGCCGCGTTGCGCCATCAGTTCGTGCAGTGTGGCGCGGGTCGACTCGTCGGCGATGCCGTCGATCCGTTCCGGCCGGAAATGGCGCTGGAACGCCGCCACGACATCGTAGGTGGCTGAATTGTAAGCACCATTCACGGTCAATCCATAGCCATATTGGCTGAGTTCATCTTGGATCGCCAAAACGGCCTCGCCGCGATCGCCGAGCGCTAAAACAGTATCGCTCTTGGTGATGCGGCCGGGTTTGACCCATTGACCGACGCCAGAATCGTAGAGCGTGCGCCACGGGAACTTTTCGCCCGGATCCTGCTTGCGAGCCGGCGCTACATCCGAATGCGCCAACACCCGTTCCGGGCGAATAACGTGGCGGGTTTGAATGCCCCGGCAAAGCGCGGTCACCGCGGCAATCTGCCGTTTCGGAAAATCCGGATAGCCATGGTCATAGCCGGGATTGGCGATCTCGATGCCGATCGAGCAGGAATTGATATCGGTTTCGCCGGCCCAGAACGACGCTCCGGCATGCCAAGCGCGGCGGCTCTCCTGGACGAGTTGGATGATCCGGCCGTCTTCCAGCACAAGATAATGCGCCGACACTTCGCTCGCCGGAGCACAAAGGCGTTCAAGCGCCTCGCCGGCGTCCACCATGCCAGTGTAGTGGAGCAAAATCATATCCGGCCGCCGGCCGCCGTTGCGCTCGCCGTGATTGGGCGAAGGCCGCACTTCGGCGACGACACTAGACTCGGCGGGAAACACGCGGGACATGACGCAAGTATAGGGCAAAGGGCGTTGCCAACAATGCCTTCGGCCTATCTGGGGCCGAGATGCTGGGCGACCTCAGCCGCCGCTGTATTAGAGGCCGGCAGCAAGACTTCAACCTTTCCTTAAGCTTACGCCTCGTTAATCGAGATCGAGCGAAGCGGGGCGGCGGCTGGCGCCAACGCGTTGACGCCCATATTTGCCCATGATAACCCATGAAGTCCCAAAGAGCCCTGCGATCCTCCGGTTAGCGGCAGGTCGGACCTTGGCTGGCGTTGCGATTTGCGCAGGCAGCGTTCGGTGCCAGTCGCGTGAGTCGGGCCAACCTCTCGACGGGAAACGAGATGGACCGGTTCGAATCCCATTATCTGCTCCGTCTCGATGCCAAGGGGAGGGTATCGGTGCCGGCCTCCTTTCGCGCCGTGCTCGCGCGCGACGGCTTCGACGGCCTCTACTGCTGCCCAGCGCTCGACCGGCCGGCGCTCGACGCCGGAGGCAACGCGCTGCTCGCGGAGATCGAGGCGTTGCTCGCGGATTTTCCGCATTATTCGGAGCGGCGCGAGCAATTTTCACTGGCGCTCTGCGGCACGAGCGAAACGCTGAAGGTCGATGGCGAGGGCCGCGTCGTGCTGACCGATGCGCACAAAGTCCACGCGGGAATCGAGGACGCAGTGATTTTTGTTGGTCTCGGTCACAAGTTTCAGATCTGGGAGCCCAACCGCTTCCGCGCGGAATTGACGGCGGCCACCGACAATGTGCGCGCCTTCAAGGCGGAACGGGGCACCCGGATGGTAGCGGCAAAGCCGCCGGGAGCCCGGGAATGATCACGGGCAGCGGCAGCGATGCTGTCGCCGGCCGATCGGCCCGTCATGTTCCCGTCCTCGCCGGCCGCGCGATCGAGTGGCTTTCGGTGCGCGAGGGCGGACTTTACCTCGACGCGACGTTCGGAGCCGGCGGCTATACCCGCACGATCCTGCAAACGTCCGGCGCACGCGTGATCGGCATCGATCGCGACGACAGCGCAATCGAGGCTGGCGCAGCCCTCGCCGAGCAGACGCAGGGCCGCCTGTTCCTCGCGAAGGGGCGCTTTTCGAATCTGGAAGAGATCGCGGCCAGCTGTGGGGGCATCGCGATCGATGGTGTCGTATTCGATCTCGGTGTCTCGTCGATGCAACTCGACGACGGCGCGCGCGGGTTTTCCTTTCGTCTCGCCGGGCCCCTCGATATGCGCATGGGGCGCGACGGCCCGAGCGCAGCCGACCTGGTCGCCCACGCGGGCGAGCGCGAGCTTGCCACCATCATCGCCGCCCTGGGCGAAGAGCATCACGCCCGGGCGATCGCGCGCGCAATCGTCAAGGCGCGTGCAGTCCGGCCGATCGAAACCACCGAGGCGCTCGCCGACGTTGTCGGTACAATTGTCCGGCCGCGGGAGGGCGCGATCCATCCGGCGACGCGGACCTTCCAGGCGCTGCGTATTTTCGTCAACGACGAGCTTGGCGAACTGGCCCGCGGCCTCGTCGCCGCGGAGCGCGTGCTCAAGCCGGGCGGCCGTGTCGTCGTTGTCGCCTTTCATTCGCTCGAGGATCGCATCGTCAAGACTTTTCTCGCCGAACGCAGCAAGGCGCCGGCGCTGTCGCGGCACCAGCCGGAAATCGCGGCGCCGCCTTCCACATTCCGTGTGCTGACGCGGCGCCCCGAAACCCCGGACGACGCCGAAATTGCCGCCAATCCGCGCGCACGTTCGGCGAAGCTGCGTGCCGCCGAGCGCACCGATGCCGCGCCGCGCGTTGCGACGGTGGAGGACCTTCTGCCGCGGGTGCCCTCGGTGAACGACCTGCGGAGCCGCGCATGATCCTGCGCGTTCTCAACCTCATCGTCATCGGCGTGCTGGTGCTTGCGGCGGCTTACGTCTATCGCATCAAATTCGACTCGACCGTACAGGCCGAACGCCTCGCCAAAATCCGCAGCGAAGTGCGGCGCGAGCGCGACACGATCGCGGCGTTACGCGCCGAGTGGGGCGAACTCGACAATCCGGCGCGCATCGAAGCGCTCGCCAAACGCTATCTGCCGCTCAAGCAGATCGCGCCGACGCAATTCGATTTGCTCGATCAGTTGCCCGATCGGCCGCCGCAGCTGGTGCCACCCGACAGCGCCGATCCAATCGGCGCTTTTATCGAAAATCTGGAGGAGCCGGAGAGGGTCACGGCAATCGTTCCGGCGCCGGCCGGCGGCGCCGCCACGGCGGATGCGGAATTACCGGCGGTAAAATCCGGGCGGCTCGACCGATGACCGCGATCACGCAAATCGCTGCTCTGCGGGTGCCGGACTCCTGGCGGGCGCGATTTGTGCGCGGCCTGCTCTACGGCCGCGATATCGATCGCGATGCCAAGGCGCGGGCGCGCGTCGGCCTTGCCATCGTCGCCTTCGCGGTCGTTTATCTCATCATCGCGACCCGTTTGGTGATGTTCGCGATGGTCTCCGACGGCCGAACCGTGCACCGGGTCGTCGTCGACGATGCGATCGCCACGGCGCGCCCCGACATCCTCGATCGAAACGGTGAAATCCTGGCGACCGATGTGCGCGTGCCGTCGTTGTATGCCGAGCCGCGGCGGCTGATCGATGTCGACGAGGCGGTCGAACTGCTGACCGCCGATTTGCCGGACCTCGACGCCAACGAATTGCGCGAACGGCTTTCATCCAAGCGCGGCTTCGTGTGGCTCAAACGCGACATCACCCCGGAGCAGCAGCACGAGATCTACCATCAAGGTCTGCCGGGCATCGGCTTTCTCAACGAGAACAAGCGCGACTATCCGAACGGACCCGAGGTTTCGCACCTGATTGGCCACGTCAATATCGACAACCAGGGTATTGCCGGCATGGAGAAGTGGCTCGATACCCACGGGCTGGCGGCGCTGCACATGGCGGGACTAGCGACCGACCGATTGCAGAATCCGGTGCAGCTCGCCGTCGATCTGCGCGTACAGCACGCCTTGCGCGACGAACTTGTCGCCGCCCGCGCCAAATTCAAGGCGCTCGCCGCCGCCGGTGTGGTGCTCAACGTGCGCACCGGGGAAGTCGTCGCCATGGTTTCCGAGCCGGACTACGATCCCAACAACCCCCGTGAAGCGCTCGATCCGACTCGCATCAATCGCCTCACCACCGGCGTCTACGAGATGGGATCGACTTTCAAAGCGTTCACCATCGCGATGGCGCTCGATTCCGGCAGGTTCACGCTCAAGTCTTCATTCGATGCGCACGGGCCCATGCACGTCGGACGATTTCAGATCCACGATTTCGAGCCCGAGAACCGGATGCTGACCATTCCGGAAATCTTCACCTACTCGTCGAACATCGGGGCTGCGCGCACAGCCTTGGCGATGGGCGTCGACGCACACAAGGCGTTCCTGAAAAAGATGGGGCAACTCGATCGCTTGCGCACCGAATTGCCTGAAAGCGCCGAGCCGATCGTGCCGAGGCATTGGGGCGAACTCAACACCATCACCATCGCTTTCGGCCACGGTCTTTCGGTGGCGCCGCTGCAGGCGCTGATGGGCGTCGGCGCATTGATGAATGGCGGCCTTCTCATTCCGCCGACTTTTCTCAAGCGCACTCAGGAAGAAGCCCGTGCCCTCGCCAAGCAGGTCGTCAAGCCTGAAACCAGCGAAATGATGCGCTATCTGATGCGGCTCAATGTGGAAAAAGGCACCGCCCGCAAGGCGGACGTGCCTGGTTATTACATCGGCGGCAAGACCGGAACCGCGGACAAGGTCATCAACGGCCGCTACTCGAAGTCGAGCGTGCTGACCGATTTCATGGCGGTGATACCGGCCGACCAGCCGCATTATCTGCTGCTGATCATGCTGGACGATCCGAAAGTCTTGCCGGAGACGCACGGATTTAAGACCTCCGGCTGGAATGCGGTTCCGGTTGGCGGCGCCGTTGTCGCCCGCATCGCCCCGCTTTTGGGTATCGAACCGCGGCTGAATTTGCCGGACGCGGACCACCTCATACTGGCTTCGTTGAGGGAAAGCAGGTAAGGCGGAGCAGTCGTTTTTGGTGGAGCGTGATGTGTTCGGAAAGCCGGCTTTCGCCCGAGTTAAATCCGGCGTTGGGCTCATCCGATCGGGCCCTCAGACAGACCGCCATGAAGCTGCGCGACATTCTACCCAGCGACGCTGACGTCGAGGCAGGCACCGCCGAGATCGATGCGAACGGCGTGTCGGCGGACAGCCGGACGGTCCAACCCGGCGACATTTTCGTGGCGATTGCCGGCGGCAGAAGCGATGGCCTCGCCTTCGTCAAAGCGGCGATTGGCGCCGGCGCAATCGCCGTCGTCGCCGAACGCAGGCCGCGGGGGCCGGCTCCGGCAGGCGTTACATTCGTTCGGGTCGGCAATGCGCGACGCGCGCTTGCGCTCATGGCGGCCAAGTTCTTTCCCCGCCAGCCGCGCACCATCGCCGCCGTCACCGGTACCAGCGGCAAAACTTCGGTCGCCGCTTTTACGCGGCAGATTTGGACCGCGCTCGGATACCGCGCCGCGAGCATCGGGACCGTCGGCATCGTTTCGCCGCGCGGCGAAACTTATGGATCGCTGACGACGCCGGATCCGGTCGCGCTACACTGCTCGCTGGACACGCTCGCGGCCGAAGGCGTCTCTCACCTCGCGATCGAGGCGTCGTCGCATGGCCTCGACCAGTATCGGCTCGACGGTCTGCGCATCGCCGCCGCGGCCTTTACCAACATCACGCGCGACCACCTCGATTATCATCCGAGCTTCGAGGCATACTTCGCCGCCAAGCTGCGGCTGTTCGAGTCTCTGGTCGAACCGGGGGGCACCGCGGTTATAAATGTGGATCACGCGCATGGTGAAGCAGTCGCGGCTGCCGCCAAAGCACGTGGCCTTGCCATCGTCAGCGTCGGACGCACCGGCACCGGTCTTCGGCTCGTCGAATCCGTCGTGGATGGCTTCGCGCAAATTATACGGGTCGAGCACGCCGGGCGGACTTTTCGCGTCCGGTTGCCGTTGGTCGGCGAATTCCAGGTCGAGAACGCACTGCTCGCGGCAGGGCTTGCCATCGCTACCGGCGGCGATCCGGCCGCGGTGTTCCCGGCGCTTGAACGGCTCACCGGCGCTAAAGGCCGGCTCGAGCTGGTCGGTTTCAGCCGTGGCGCGCCGATCTTCATCGACTATGCCCACAAACCCGACGCGCTCGCCAAGGCGCTTGAGGCCCTGCGGCCCGCCGCAACCGGACGGCTCGTGGTGGTATTCGGCGCCGGTGGCGACCGCGACCGTGGCAAGCGGCCGTTGATGGGCGCGGTCGCTGCCGAAAAGGCCGATCGCGTTATCGTCACCGACGACAATCCGCGCAGCGAAGACCCTGCCGCTATCCGTGCCGCCATCATGGCAGCGGCCCGCGGCGCCGGCGAGATCGGCGACCGGCGCTTGGCCATCCGCACTGCCATTGCCGAGCTTCGCCCCGGCGACGTCCTGCTGATCGCCGGGAAGGGACATGAAACCGGCCAGATTATCGGCGACCGAGTGGTGCCGTTCAGCGATCATGAGGCCGCCGCCGCGGCGCTTAAGGAGCATGCCGCATGACCGCGCGCCCGTTATGGACGGTCGACGACATGACGGCGGCAATGAGCGTCGCGCGAGGTGGTGCGCTGCCGCAGGCGATAACGGGCGTTTCGATCGACAGCCGCACCATTGGTCCCGGCGAAGCATTCTTCGCGATCGCCGACCGCCGGGACGGCCATGAGTTCGTCGCCGCCGCGCTTGCGGCCGGCGCCGGCCTCGCCGTGGTTGCAGCGGATCGCCACGAGGAGCTGCCGAAGGACGCGCCGTTGCTGATTGTACCCGATGTGCTTGCGGCTTTGCGCGCGCTTGCGGCCGCGGCGCGGACGCGCATCAAAGCCAAGGTCATTGGCGTGACCGGCTCCGTCGGCAAGACCGGAACCAAGGAAGCGTTGCGGCTTGCGCTCGCCGGGGACGGTGAAACGCACGCTTCGGCCGCTTCCTACAACAACCACTGGGGCGTGCCGCTCTCGCTCGCGCGTTGCCCGGCGAGCGCGCGTTACGTGGTCCTGGAAATGGGCATGAATCATCCCGGCGAAATCGAGCCGCTGTCGCGGCTTGCTCGCCCGAATGTGGCTGTGATCACCACTGTCGCACCGGTGCATCTGGAGTTTTTTGGCACGCTCGCCAAGATCGCCGATGCCAAGGCGGAAATTTTTCTCGGCCTTGAGCCGGACGGCGCCGCGGTGCTCAACCGCGACAATTCGCAATTCGCCCACCTCAAGCGGCGCGCCAAAGAGGCAAGCGTGGCGCGCGTCGTTTCGTTCGGCGAGCACGCCAAAGCCGATGCGCGTCTTATCAAATGTTCGCTGCATGCCGATTGCTCGACCGTGCAGGCCGATATCCTCGGCACCGAGCTGACCTATAAGATCGGCGCGCCGGGCCGCCACCTCGTCGACAATTCGCTGGCGGTGCTGGCGGCCTCGGTCCTGGTTGGCGCCGACCTCGCTCTGGCGGCACTGGCGCTTGCCGAGCTGAAGCCGGTCGCCGGCCGCGGCACCCTCATCGAGATAGATTTGCCCGGCGGGGCGGCGCGCATCATCGACGAAAGCTACAACGCCAATCCGCTATCGGTCGCTGCCGCGCTCGCGCTGCTCGGCCAAGTCAGTGTCGACGCGCAAGGCCGCCGCATCGCGGTTCTTGGCGATATGCTGGAATTGGGACCAAAAGCGCCTACGCTGCACCGCGGGCTGGCTGAGGCAGTGCTCGCCAACGCCGTCGATCTGGTATTCTGCTGCGGACCGCTGATGCGCTCGCTGTGGCAGGCTCTTCCCGCCAGCCGGCGCGGCGGCTATGCAGAGGACTCCGCGGCGCTGGAACCGCAGGTGCTGTCGGCGATCCGTGCCGGCGATGCAATCATGGTGAAAGGCTCACTCGGTTCGCGCATGGCGCCGATCGTCAAGGCACTGCAGCGGTTGTCGGTGCCCCACGAAGCCTCGGAACAACACGCGTTGGAACAACACGCTTTGGAAACGGACGGCCTCGCAGCCGCGTCCGCGCAAGGTTGATGCGATGCTTTATTGGCTTGTGGATTTTTCAGACAAAGTCACCGTCCTGAACGTTTTCCGCTACATCACGTTCCGCACCGGCGGCGCCGTCATTACGGCACTGCTTTTCGTCTTCCTGTTCGGCCCTTCCATTATCGGCCGGCTGCGGTCGCTGCAGGGAAAAGGCCAGCCGATCCGTAGTGACGGCCCGAAATCGCACATCATCAGCAAGGCGGGCACGCCGACGATGGGCGGGTTGATGATTCTCTCCGGCATGCTGGTCTCGACGCTGCTGTGGGCCAACCCGACCAACCCCTATGTCTGGGTGGTGCTGTGGGTGACGCTGGGCTTCGGCATGGTCGGCTTCTACGACGATTATCTGAAAGTCACCAAGCAGGCGCATAACGAATTTCCCGGCCGCACCCGGGTCCTCATCGAAGCGCTGATTGCGGCCGTGGCCTGTCTGGCGCTGGTCGAGCTCGGGCGGTTGCCGTTTTCCACCTCGCTGGTGTTTCCCTTCTTCAAGGAAGTGGTGATCAATTTCGGCTGGTTTTTTGTTCTATTCGCCACCTTCATCATTGTCGGCGCCGGCAACGCCGTAAATTTGACTGACGGCCTCGACGGCCTCGCCATCGTTCCGGTGATGATCGCGGCGGCGAGCTTCGGAATGATCTCGTACCTCTGCGGCAACCTGGTGTTCTCCGATTACCTGCAAATCCATTACGTGGCCGGCACCGGCGAACTCGCGGTGCTGTGCGGCGCCGTCCTCGGCGCGAGTCTCGGCTTTCTGTGGTTCAATGCGCCGCCCGCCTCGATCTTCATGGGCGACACCGGCTCGCTGGCGCTTGGCGGCATGATCGGCGCTATCGCTGTCGCCACCAAACACGAGATCGTTCTGGCGGTGATCGGCGGCTTGTTCGTGCTTGAGGCGGTTTCCGTCATCGTCCAGGTGGTTTCGTTCAAGCTCACCGGCAAGCGCGTTTTCAAGATGGCGCCGATACACCACCACTTCGAGCAGCTTGGCTGGACCGAACCGCAAATCGTCATTCGATTCTGGATTGTTTCGGTCGTACTCGCGCTGGCGGGGCTTTCGACCTTGAAGCTGCGGTAGCTTTCGTGATTCCGGTTACGGTGTTTGCCGGGCAGCGGGTCGCCGTGTTTGGGCTGGGCGGCTCGGGACTGGCAAGTGCGGCCGCGCTGTCGGCCGGTGGCGCCGACGTCATCGCCTTTGACGACGACGCGCGAAGCGTGGCCGCGGCAAAGACCGCCGGAATCGCCATAGCCGATCTGCGCGGCATCGATTGGTCGAAGATCGCCGCGCTGGTGCTCGCGCCCGGCGTTCCGCTCACCCACCCGACGCCGCATTGGAGCGTCCGGCTTGCGCAAAAAGCCGGCCTCGCGGTGATCGGCGACATCGAATTGTTCTGCCGCGAGCGCCGCCGCATCGCTCCCGATGCGCCGTTCGTCGCCATCACCGGCACCAACGGCAAATCGACCACGACAGCGTTGGTCGCGCATCTCGCCGCTTCGGCGGGCATGGACGCGCAGCTCGGCGGCAACATCGGCACCGCCATCCTGTCGCTTGCCCCGCCGCGGCAAAATGTTGCCAAATCCGTCCGCGTTCACGTCGTCGAATGCTCGTCGTATCAGATCGATCTGGCGCCTTCGCTCGATCCTTCGATCGGCGTGCTGATCAATCTCAGCGAGGATCATCTCGATCGGCACGGCACGATGGAACACTACGCGGCGGTAAAGGAGCGCCTGGTCGCGGGCGTTCCCAACGACGGCACCGCCGTCGTCGGCGTCGACGACGAATGGTGCCGGGCCGCCGCCGATCGCCTGGACGAGAGCGGCAAACACGTCGTGCGTATCTCGGTGCGACGCCCGCTTGCTGACGGGATTTACGTCGAGAACGCACGCATCATGCGTGGCGCCGGGGGAAGGCCGTCCGTGGTCGCCGAAATCGGCGGTATCGGCTCGCTGCGCGGATTGCACAACGCGCAGAACGCCGCTTGCGCTGTGGCGGTGGCGCTGGCGCTCGGCCTTGCTCCCGCGGCGATTGAGGCCGGGCTTCGTTCGTTTCCCGGGCTCGCGCACCGCATGGAAGAGGTCGGCCGGCGCGGCGCGGTCTTGTTCGTCAACGACTCAAAAGCGACCAACGCCGACTCCGCGGCGCAGGCGCTCGCTTGCTTCGGCGATATTTTCTGGATTGCCGGCGGCAAGCCGAAGACCGGGGGCATCGAGTTGCTGCGGAAATACTTTCCGCGCGTCCGCAAGGCGTATCTGATCGGCGAGGCCGCGGAAGAATTCGCCGCGACGCTCGGCAATTCGGCCCCGCACGAAATCACCGGATCGCTCGACAAGGCGGTGATGGCCGCGGCGCGCGATGCTGAAACTTCGGCGCTGTCCGAGCCGGTGGTGTTGCTTTCGCCCGCCTGCGCTTCGCTCGATCAATTTCGCAACTTCGAAGTGCGCGGCGACGCATTCCGGGCGCTGGTTCGGGCGCTGCCGGGGATAAGCTGACCGGCTCCCCGGTTCTTAATCCCCTTTAAACCATCCTGGTGTCACCAGTAATCGCGGACGTTTTGGGGACGCCATTTTTGGGGAAGTGATGGCCTCGCGCGCGCAGCCGACGCCCTTGAGCGAATGGTGGCGGACGGTCGACCGGCTGACGCTGGCGGCGCTCGGCGCGCTGATGCTGGGCGGTATCGTGCTTTGCCTCGCGGCAAGCCCGCCGGTCGCGGCCCGCATCGGTCTTGACCCGTTTCACTTCGTCGACCGCCAGGTGCTGTTTCTCATTCCCGCCACCGGGGTTTTGATCGCGACGTCATTTCTGTCGCCGCACGACATCCGCAAGCTCGCGCTCGTCGTTTTCGTCGTCAGCCTCGTTCTTGTCGCCGCCACTCCTTATTTCGGGCCTGAGATCAAGGGCGCGCGGCGCTGGCTCCTCCTCCTCGGCGTCAACATTCAGCCATCGGAGTTCCTTAAGCCGGCTTTCGTGGTTCTCATCGCCTGGCTCTTCGGCGAGTCCGGTAAACGCCCCGACATGCCCGCGAACACCGTCGCGCTGGTGCTGCTGCTGGTCGTGGTCAGCTTGCTGGTGATGCAACCCGACTTCGGTCAGACCATGCTGGTGACGCTGGTATGGGGCGCGCTGTTTTATATGGCGGGCATGCGATTCATATGGATGCTGGGGCTCGGCGCCGCGGCGGGCGCCGGCCTCCTTACCGCGTTCTATACCGTCCCGCACGTCGCTCAGCGCATCAACCGCTTCCTCGATCCGGCCTCAGGCGATACGTTCAATATCGATATCGCCACGGAGTTGTTTGTTCGCGGCGGCTGGTTCGGCCGCGGCCCCGGCGAGGGCACGATCAAGCGCATCCTGCCGGAAGGCCATACCGATTTTGTGTTCGCGGTGGCGGCGGAGGAATTCGGCGTCGTTCTCTGCCTCATTCTCGTGGCTTTGTTCGCCTTCATCGTGATCCGGGCTCTGGTCAAGGCGATGCGCAACGACGACCCGTTCATCCGCTTTGCCGCCGCCGGGCTCGCGATCCTGTTCGGGCTGCAATCGGCGATCAACATGGCGGTCAACCTGCATCTCATGCCGGCCAAGGGAATGACGCTGCCGTTTATTTCCTACGGCGGCTCCTCGCTTATCTCTCTTGCTTACGGCATGGGCATGCTGATCGCGCTCACGCGAGAGCGGCCGCAGGCGAAGCTTGCCGGCGAGATCGGGCTCGCTGCGAGTCCGGCGTGATGCACGCGGCGGACCGGGCGCTGGTCCTGGTCGCGGCCGGCGGGACGGGCGGCCATTTGTTTCCGGCCGAAGCGCTGGCGGCCGCGTTGGTGCAACGCGGATTGGCCGTCCATCTCGCCACCGACCGCAGGGCGGCCCGCTACGGTGGCGCGCTTGCCGACGAGGCGATCCACGTCATCGCGAGCGACACAGTGCGCGGGCGCAATCCGATCATGCTGGCCCGCACCACCGCCATGCTCGGCGCAGGCCTCGTGCAAGCCTGGGGGTTGATCGGCCGGCTCAAGCCCGCGGCCGTGATCGGCTTTGGCGGTTATCCGACTATTCCCCCGGTGTTGGCGGCGGTTTGGCGCGGCGTTCCAAGCTTGATTCACGATGCCAACGCCGTCGTCGGCCGCGCCAATCGGCTGTTGGCGCCGCGCGTCACGGCCATCGCTACCACCTTTCCCGGCGTCTTCCCGGCCGCGCCACAACTGGCGGCGAAGGCGACGCTCACCGGCAATCCGGTGCGGCCGGCAGTCATCGCCGCTGCCGCGACGCCCTATCCGGCGCCCGGCGATCTGTTGCAGCTTCTCGTCTTCGGCGGCAGTCAAGGTGCGCGTGTCATGGCGGACGTGGTCCCCGCCGCGATCGGAGCGCTTGAGCCCCACCTGCGCGCTCGGCTCGCCATCGTTCAGCAGGCGCGCGGCGAAGATTTGGAGCGCGTCCGCAATGCGTACCGCGGCATCTCGGTCGCGGCGGAGGTGAGTGCCTTTTTCGCCGATTTGCCAGCGCGGATGGCGGCGAGCCACCTGATCGTGGCGCGTTCGGGGGCATCGACCGTGGCCGAACTTTCCGCGATCGGCCGCCCGGCCATACTGGTGCCGTTGCCGCATGCGCTTGATCAGGATCAATTCGCCAATGCCGGCGTGTTGGGAGCCGCGGGCGGCGCAATTCGGTTGACGCAGGAAGAATTTACCCCGCGCCGCTTGGCGGCCGAGATCGCCGCATTGGCGGCGGCCCCCGACAAGCTTGCCGCCATGGCCGCCGCGGCGCGATCCACCGGCCGGCTCGACGCGGCCGACCGGCTCGCCGACCTGGTGCTAAAGGTGGCGGCGAAGGGCGCAAACAACTAGGTTCGGCCCGTTTTTCGCGCCTAGTGCGGGGGATTTGGAGTTCCTACAATTGAGCGGCAAACTCGCATAGGAACTTCGAATCCGAAAACCGCACTGGAATCATAAATTTACCAGCATCCCGTTTGATTCCGAAGTTCGCATGAGAGGGTGCCGCTAGCGCTTGCGAACTTCGGAATCGGGACACTAGGGAGACTCCATGAAATTGCCGCGCGACATCGGTCCGGTGCATTTCATCGGTATCGGCGGCATCGGCATGAGCGGCATCGCCGAAGTGCTGGTCAATCTCGGCTATACCGTTCAAGGCACCGATCAGGCCGAAAGCGCCAACGTCAAAAGGCTGCGCGAGAAAGGCGTGAAAATCGCCATCGGGCACGCGGCGGCCAATCTGGCGGGTGCCGGGGTCGTGGTCATTTCCTCCGCGATCAAACATGACAACCCGGAACTTGCCGCGGCGCGCGCCCAGCGGCTGCCGGTGGTGCGTCGCGCCGAAATGCTGGCCGAGCTGATGCGGCTGAAAAGCTGCGTCGCCATCGCCGGCACCCACGGCAAGACCACGACCACATCGATGGTGGCGGCACTCCTCGATGCGGCCGGTTTCGATCCGACAGTGATCAATGGCGGCATCATCAATGCTTACGGCACCAACGCGCGCTTGGGCGCCGGCGACTGGATGGTAGTCGAAGCCGACGAATCCGACGGCACGTTTCTCAAGCTGCCCGCCGATATCGCCATCGTGACGAATATCGATCCCGAGCATCTCGATCACTTCAAGAACTTCGAGGCGGTACAGGAAGCGTTTCGAGCCTTCGTCGAGAACGTGCCGTTTTACGGGTTTTCGGTCATGTGCACCGATCACCCGGTGGTGCAGAGCCTTGTCGGCCGCATCGAGGATCATCGCATGATCACCTACGGCGAGAATCCGCAGGCCGATGTGCGGCTGCTCGATCTGTCGCACGCCGGCGGCACGTCGCTGTTCAGCATCGCGCTGCGCAACCGCGCGGGGAAGTTCGTGCGCGAGATCAAGAACGTCGCGCTGCCGATGCCCGGCCGGCACAACGCGCTCAATGCCACAGCGGCGATCGCAGTTGCCCACGAGCTCGGTGTCGCCGACGGCGTGATCAGGGACGCGCTGGCGGCTTTCGCCGGTGTGCGGCGGCGCTTCACCCGCACCGGCATCTGGAACGGCGTCACCATCATCGACGATTACGGCCACCACCCGATCGAAATCGCAGCCGTGCTAAGAGCGGCGCGGGAATCCACCAAGGGACAAGTGATCGCCGTCGTGCAGCCGCATCGCTACACGCGGCTCGCGGCCTTGTTCGAACAATTCTGCACCTGCTTCAACGACGCCGACGCCGTGGTAGTCGCGCCGGTCTACGCGGCAGGCGAAGCGCCGATTCCGGGCATCGATCGCGATGCGCTCGTGCTGGGCTTGCGCACGCACGGCCACCGCCGCGTTGTCGCGCTCAACGCGCCGGAACAGCTTGCCGCGCTGGTCGCCGGCATGGCGCAGCCGGGCGATTATGTCGTCTGTCTCGGTGCTGGTTCGATCACGCAATGGGCTTATGCCCTGCCGGGCGAACTTGCGACGGTCAAAGGTTGAGCATGAAGCGGCAAAGCGCAAGCCGGTTTTCCAGAACGATCATGCTGCATTAAAGTGGCCGCGCAATGGTCAAGACATGCTTGGCGGTTCGCCACGTCGCCTTCGAAGATCTCGGATATCTTGGGCCGCTCGTTGCCGCGCGCGGCTATGACATCAGCTATCACGATGCGGCGGTGCAGACTTTCGACGCGGACAGCTTGCAGTCGCCCGATTTGCTGATTGTCCTCGGCGGTCCGATCGGCGTCTACGAGCATGACGCTTATCCGTTTATCACCGACGAGATCGCGGCGATTCGAGCGCGCCTTGGCGCCAACAAACCGACGCTCGGCATTTGCCTTGGCGCGCAGATGATGGCTGCGGCGCTTGGCGCTCGCGTCGCGCCAGGGCTGGTCAAGGAGATCGGCTGGGCGCCGTTGACGCTAAGCGCTGCGGGAGAAAAATCCGTGCTCGCGCCGCTTGGCGCCGCGCCGGTGTTGCACTGGCACGGCGACAATTGCGAAATGCCGGTCGGCTGTACGCTCTTGGCCTCGACGCCGCCTTGTCCGGTGCAGGCGTTCGCCCGCATCCCATCGCAACTCGCCTTGCAGTTTCATCTCGAAACCGAGCCGGCGCGGTTCGAAACGTGGCTCGTCGGCCATACTGTCGAACTTTCCAAAGCGGGCATCGATCCACGTGACTTGCGCAGGCAGGCGGTCGCGTTCGGAGCGGCAGCCGGCGTGCTCGGCCAAAAGGTCCTTGCCGCGTGGCTCGATCAGGCGGTGGAGGCGGCGGCGTGAAGTTCCCCGACCTTGCCGCAGACCTGCGCGCGAAGATGCCGACCCTGCGCGGCCGGCTGTTGGCGAACCAGTCGCTGGCCGAGTTGACCTGGTTCCGGGTTGGCGGCCCGGCGCAAGTTTTGTTCATGCCGGAAGACGAGGAGGACCTCGCTAATCTCCTCGCCGACCTGCCGCCTGAAATACCGGTCACCGTCGTCGGCCTCGGATCCAACCTCATTGTCCGCGACCGCGGCGTGCCGGGCATCGTGGTCAGGCTCGGACGCGGTTTTGCGGAAATTTCAATTACCGATTCGTGTTTGCGGGCCGGCGCCGCAATTCCCGACGTCAAAGTTGCGCGCGCGGCACACGAGGCAGGCGTTGCCGGGCTGTCGTTCTTGCGCGGCATTCCCGGCGCCATCGGTGGTGCCTTGCGCATGAATGGCGGCGCCTATGGGCGCGAGGTCAAAGACGTGCTGATCGAAGCCCGCGCCGTCGACCGTGCGGGCCGCCTCAATATCCTCAATAACGACGAAATGCACTTTGCCTACCGGCATTGCGGCGTACCCGCGGATTATATCTTCACCCAAGCGACGTTTCGCGGCGAACTTGGCGAGGCGGCCGCCATCGCCGCTGAAATGGCAAAGATCACTGAGGCGCGCGAGGCGACGCAGCCGGTCAAGAGCCGCACCGGCGGCTCGACTTTTAAAAATCCGCCCGGCGCGAAAAAGGCCTGGCAGCTCATCGACGCCGCCGGTTGCCGCGGCTTGCGGGTCGGCGATGCGCAGGTGTCGGAAATGCACTGCAATTTTTTGATCAACCTCGGCAAGGCGACCGCGGCCGAGATCGAGACGTTGGGCGAGACGGTGCGGCGGCGGGTCAAGGAATCCTCCGGCGTCGATCTCGAATGGGAAATCAAACGCATTGGCGTACCGAATTGAGACGCCGGACGTGGTAATCTGACCGGATGGCAAAAAGCGAAGCGGTCCTCATTGTCGGCGGCGGGCTCGGCGGGCTGACTACGGCGTTGGCCTTGGCGCGGCACGGCCGGCCGGCGCGCGTGCTCGAAGGCGCGCCGCAATTCGGCGCTATCGGTTACGGCATCCAGTTTGGTCCCAACGTCTTTCACGTATTTGACCGCTTAGGCCTTAGCGAGCAGGTGCAGGCCATCGCGGATTTTCCGACCGCCCTGCGCTTCATGGATGCGCTCGACGGCAAGGAGCTGACGCGCGTCCCGACCGGGCCGTCGTTTCGGGCACGCTTTCAGTATCCGTATATCGTCGTCCACCGCATCGACATTCATAACGTCTTGCTGGACGCTTGCCGGCGTAACCCCTCGATCGAGCTCGTTGCCGACGCGATGGTGACAGGGTTCGCCGATCATGGCGACAGCGTTTCGGTAACGACCGCGGACGGCCGCGCCTTCGCGGGTCCCGCGCTCATCGCGGCGGACGGCTTCCGGTCGCAATTCCGCGCCGAGTTGGTCGGCGACGGCGAGCCGCGCCCGAGCGGCTACGTGGCGTTCCGCACCATCGTGCCCATGGCGAAGCTGAAAGCGGACGTCGACTGCAATTGCGTCGCGTTATGGGGCGGGCCGGGCATGCATATCGTGCATTATCCGTTGCGCCACAGTTCCGAGTTCAACGTCGTTGCGGTCTTCCGCACGGCGACCCACGCCGAGAAAGGCGATCCCGCGTCACACCGTGCCGAGCTTGAAAATGCCTACCGCGATACGCATCCGACGATGCGCGCGCTGATCGGGATGTTGGACTTGCGTTGGCGGCGCGGTGTTGCCGACCGCAATCCGGTGCGGCATTGGCACAAGGGCCGGGTCGTTCTCCTCGGCGATGCGGCGCACGCGCCGCTGCAATCGTTTGCGCAGGGCGCGGGCATGGCGATCGAGGACGGCTTGTGCCTCGGCGAGCTGATCGCGGCGTCCGGCGACGATTTTGCAACAGCCTTTCAGCGGTTCCAGGCGGCGCGGCTTATGCGTACGGCGCGGCTGCAATTGGAGTCCCGGTCGCTCTGGGATTTCTACCACCTGGACCAGGGCATCGAACGAGAAGTACGCAACGCCACCATAGCCGACTGGGATGAAGCGCACGTGTTTGACTGTCTGGCGTGGCTTTATGACGGCTTCAAAATTTCCGTCGAAACGTCACGTTGAGACTCTCGACCTTTCGCCAATAGTGGATTCTATTGATGGCCCAGCGAATCAGCGCCAAGCGCTGAAACATATGGCTGGGATATGACCAAGCATGTCGCTGTCCTCATGGGTGGCTGGTCGGCCGAGCGTGAAGTCTCGCTGCGCTCGGGTAAAGCCTGCGCCGATGCTCTCAACCGTCTCGGCTATCGCGTCACGCCGATCGACGCCGGCCGCGACGTCGCCGCGACGCTGACCGCAATCAAGCCTGACGTCGCGCTCAATGTGCTGCATGGCCGGCCTGGCGAGGATGGCACGTTGCAGGGTGTGCTGGAAATTCTGGGCATTCCTTACAGCCACTCCGGCGTTCTCGCCTCCGCGATTGCGATGCAAAAGGTCTATGCCAAGGCGATCTTCCGGGCCGCCGACATTCCGGTCGCCGAGGATATCGTGGTCTCGCGCCTCGAAGCGGCGCGCGCCCACCTCATGCCGCCGCCCTATGTGGTCAAGCCGATCGCGGAAGGCTCCAGCGTCGGGGTCTTTATTGTCACCGAGGAACATCCGCACCCGCCGCAGGAACTTTACCGTGACGACTGGGCATTCGGCGAACAGGTTCTGATCGAGCGCTATATTCCAGGCAAAGAATTGACCTGTGCCGTCCTCGGCGACCGGGCGCTCGACGTCATCGAGATCGTGCCGGCGACCGCCTTCTACGACTACGAGGCGAAATACGCCGCCGGAGGGTCGCGGCACGTGTTACCGGCGCAAATTTTACCAAATGTTTACCAGGAAGTCCGCAGACTCAGCTTGGCTGCTCATGGCGCGCTTGGCTGTCGCGGGGTGAGCCGCGCTGACTTTCGCTACGACGATCAGGGGACGGGAACGCTGGTCTGTCTTGAGATCAATACACAGCCGGGCATGACGGAAACTTCCCTCGTGCCCGAGCTTGCGGCGTACGCGGGCATTAGCTTCGACGAGCTGGTACGATGGATGGTGGAGGACGCCTCGACCAACCGCTGATGCGGTCGGGGCCAAAGGCGGGGGAAGAAGCCGGCACGCCATCGTTTGACGGGCTGCAGCACCGCCATGTGCTGGCTCGTTTCGCATCCTGGCGCGGCCATCGCCGCCGCATGGGCAGATGGAGCACGCCAATCCTGAAGCTGCCGCCGCCGCCCGGCGTCGGCATCGCAGCGTCGGTCCTCTTGCTCGTCGCCACTCTCGGCTACGGCGCCGTCGCCGGCGGTCATGTCGCCGACATTGTCGCTTGGCTCAAAGTCGCGCGCGACGAGGCGGCCAACACGGTTGGCTTTCGGATCGCGGAAATCTCGCTGACCGGGCCGAAAGAAGTCAGCCGCGAAGAGGTTCTCGCCACCGCGGGCGTCGGCGGCCGTGCCTCGTTGTTGTTCCTCGACGCCGACGCGGCGCGGGCGCGGCTCATGGCGAATCCGTGGATCGCCGATGCGGCGGTGCTCAAGCTTTATCCTGACCGGCTGCAGATCACGATTACCGAGCGGCAGGCGTTCGCGCTGTGGCAGGAGCACGGCCGCGTCAGCGTCATAGCCGCCGACGGCACCGTGCTCGAATTGTTTGTCGAAGACCGCTATCGCGATTTGCCGCTCGTGGTCGGCCGCGGCGCCCAAAGCCGGGCCAAGGAATTCCTCGCCATGCTGGCGCACTATCCGGACATCCGCTCGGTGCTGCGTGCTTCGATCCTGGTGGCGGAGCGGCGCTGGAATTTGCGCCTCGACAACGGCATCGACGTGCGGTTGCCGGAAGACAACGTGGCGGCGGCGCTCGATCGCCTGGTCGCGCTCGATCACGACAAGAAGCTGTTGTCCCGCGACATTGTCGCGGTCGACCTGCGGCTGCCAGACCGCGTGACGGTGCGGCTTTCGGATGAGGCAGCCCAGGCGCGCGACGAAGCGTTCAAGGACAAGAAGAAGAAAAAGGCGGGCGACGCATGAGCGCCCTTCATTACGGCGTTACCCCGAAGATGAAGCCGATCCCGCCGCGAAGGAGCGCGCTTGTCGCCGCCCTCGATATCGGCTCGAGCAAGATTGTCTGTTTGATTGCACGGCTGCGGCCGCACGGGCCGCAGCAAGTCCTGACCCGCAGGAGTCACGCCGTCGAAGTGCTGGGTTACGGGCACGCCGCCGCACGCGGCACCAAGGCGGGCGGTGTGGTCAATCTTGCGCAGGCGGAAGACGCCATCAGGCAGGCCGTCGACGCGGCGGAGCGGATGGCGTCGGTCGAAATTGAATTGGTGGTACTTTCGGTATCGGCCGGCAGACTTACCAGCGAGCAGTTTGCCGCCGAGATCAGCCTGGTCGGCTCCGCCGTTTCGGAGGCCGATATAGCGCGCGTCCTGGGCGCGGGTCGCAAGCATTCGATGCGCGAAGGCCGCGCCGTGCTGCATTCGCTGCCGATCGGCTATTCGATCGACGGCGGCAACGGCATTCGCGACCCGCGCGGCATGCTCGGCGAGCGCTTCGGCGTCGACATGCATGTCGCCACCGTCGACATCGCGGCCGCCCGCAATCTGATGCTCGCCGTCGAGCGCTGCCACCTTGAAATCGAAGCCATGGTGGCAAGCCCTTATGTCGCCGCGCTCTCGGTGTTAGCCGACGACGAGGCCGACCTTGGCGCCGCGGTCGTCGATATGGGCGCCGGCACGACGACAATGGCGGTGTTTCTCGGCGGCCGCTTCGTCCACTCCGAAGGTTTCGGGCTCGGCGGTTTCAACGTCACACTCGACATCGCGCGCGGTCTCAACGCCAGCGTTGCCGACGCTGAGCGAATCAAAACGTTCTATGGCAGTGTGCTGGCCGGTGGATCGGACGAGCGCGACATGATTACCGTGCCGACGATCGGCGAAGACGAGCGCGATCAGGCGCAGTTCGTACCGCGCTCGGCGCTAGTGCACATCATAAAACCGCGGGTCGAGGAAATTCTAGAAATGGTGCGCGACCGGCTGGCCGCCTCTTCGTTTGCCGCCGAGCCGCGCGGACGCGTCATCCTCACCGGCGGAGCGAGCCTGATGACGGGATTGCCCGAACTCGCGGCCCGCATTCTCGGCCGGCCGGTGCGCATCGGCCGGCCGCTGGGCATCTCCGGGCTTCCCGATACCGCCAGGGGCGCGGCTTTCGCCGCCGCCGCCGGTCTTTTGGTTTACCCGCAAGCAGCGCATCTCGAGTGCTTCGAAGCACGAAGTAAACGGTATCAGACGAGCGGCGCGGGCGGCTACTTCGCCCGCGTCGGACAGTGGCTCCGCGAGAGTTTCTGATGGACCAAAGACGCGGAGCGAAGACGGAAGGCAAGACATCGCAACGGCCGGTGGCGGACTGGTCGGATCCGGGCGTCGATCACGTCCGCGCATGAAAGAAGAGGCAACCATGACAATCAACCTGACAATTCCCGACATCCGTGAGCTTAGGCCGCGCATCACCGTGTTCGGCGTCGGCGGCGCCGGCGGCAATGCCGTGAACAATATGATCAGCGCCGGCCTGCAAGGTGTGGATTTCGTGGTGGCGAATACCGACGCCCAGGCGCTCACCATGTCGAAAGCCGAGCGCATCATTCAAATGGGCACGCAGGTGACCGAGGGGCTTGGCGCCGGCTCGCAGCCTGACGTCGGCCGCGCCGCGGCGGAAGAAGTGATCAACGAGATTCGCGACCATCTCTCGGGCGCGCATATGGTGTTCGTCACCGCCGGCATGGGCGGCGGCACCGGCACCGGCTCGGCGCCCGTCATCGCCAAGACGGCGCAGGAAATGGGCATCCTCACGGTCGGCGTCATTACCAAGCCGTTCCATTTCGAAGGCCAGCGCCGCATGCGCATTGCCGAGGGCGGCATCGTCGAGCTGCAAAAATGCGTCGACACGCTGCTCATCATTCCCAATCAGAATCTGTTCCGGGTGGCGAATGAGAAGACGACCTTTGCCGACGCTTTCGCCATGGCCGATCAAGTGCTGTATTCGGGCGTCGCCTGCATCACCGACTTGATGGTCAAAGAAGGTCTGATCAATCTCGACTTTGCCGACGTCCGCGCCGTCATGCGCGAAATGGGCAAGGCGATGATGGGCACGGGCGAGGCCGAAGGCGACAAGCGCGCGCTCACCGCCGCGGAGGCGGCGATCTCCAATCCACTGATCGACGATGCTTCGATGAAGGGAGCGAAAGGGCTCCTTATCTCCATTACCGGCGGGCGCGATCTCACGCTCTATGAGGTCGACGAAGCCGCAACCCGCATTCGCGAAGAAGTCGATCAGGACGCGAATATTATCGTCGGCGCGACTTTCGACGAGGGCCTCGACGGCATCATTCGGGTTTCGGTGGTCGCGACCGGCATCGATCATGCCTTGGCGCATCGGCCGTCCGCCGCGGCCGCCGAGGCGCGTATCGCTGAAGTCGCGCAGCGGCTGCGAGCCGAGAATGAGCGGCCCGCGGAACGCGGCGAGCGCATCGAACCGGCTCGGCCTGTTGCCGCCGCGCCGCCGCCCGTGTCGCCGGCATCCGTCAATGATTCCATCGAATTGGCCAAAGCGGCGGTTGCAGCGGCCATTCTTCCGCAGGGCGCCGGTCAGGAAGTGACCATCCGTCCGCTTGGCCCCAAGCCGTCGCTGTTCATCGACCCGCCGCCAAGCGGGCCGGAGCCGGCCGAGCCGGAGGCGTTTATTCCGCCGCAGCCGGAACGCATGCCGTCTCGCGGCATGCGGATGCCGCGCATCGACGAACTGCCGGTCCCGGCGCAGAACGAAATTCGCGCCCGCCGCGGCGAACTTACAGCAGAGCATCCGGAGAAACGCCGCGTGTCACTCCTGCAGCGGCTGGCAGCGGTCGGTCTCGGCCGCCGCGACGAAGAGGAAGAAACGCCGGCGACCCCGCGAAGCGCACCAAGCGTGCCGCCGGCGGCGGCCGAACGGTTGTCAGGACGCCCGCCGTCACGGCCGGAATCACGCCCGGACCCGGTGTCCGAATATGCCAAACGGCCGGCCCCGCAGGGCCTTGACCAGCACGGTCGACAGGCGCCTGTGCATAACCGCGCGGATGAGGATCAGCTCGACATCCCGGCTTTTCTGCGCCGGCAGGCCAATTGAGGTCATTTCCGCCGGCGGCGAAATCATAAGGCGCCGCAAGCGGACGGCCGCGACATCGCGGCTAAGCTATTGAATCTTCGGGTCATTCGAGAGACCCGATTCGCGTCACGGCCGCAGCCGGGCTTATACCGCTGCGCGCGCCGGCGCGCTTTTGGCTTCTTGCGGACAATAGTGCGGCTAGAACAAGGTAACAGTCGGTAAGAAACCGTGAATTGGCCGGAAACCCTGGCGCCGGTATGGTTTACACGTGGGACGGGGTTAGCGTCGGGGTGTGTGATTGGGGTCGTCGCGCGGCTGCGGATAGACTCCTCCGTACAACCTTCGCGTTCCTCAGATTGGGGTTGGCCGATTGCCACGCAATCCGGCCTATGAGGTGTAGGGCATGACCAGGGGTACGCAGGCCGGGCGGCAAACAACCCTGTGCGAGCAAGTCACCATCTCCGGTATCGGTGTTCATTCCGGCTCGCCGGTCACCCTAACGCTTCATCCTGCGGAAGCCGACACCAGCATCGTCTTTTGCCGTCCTGGAATTGACGGTCAAAACGACCGCGAAATCGCCGCCAACTTCCGCTCCGTGACGGCGACCGAATTCGCCACCGTGCTCGGCGATCAGAGCGGTCCTGCCGTCTCCACCACCGAACACGTGCTCGCCGCGCTGTACGCACTTGGCGTCGACAACGCGGTTGTCGAGGTCGACGGTCCCGAAGTGCCCATTATGGACGGCAGCGCCGGACCGTTCGTCGAAGCAATCGACCAAGTGGGCGTCATCACGCTGGCTGAACGCCGCCGCTACATCAGGGTGCTAAAGCCGGTGCGGGTTACCGCCGACGGCTGCTATGGCGAAATACGTCCATACGGGCGTGGTTTACGCGTTGAGACCGAAATCGAATTCGACCATCAGCTAATTGGACGCCAGACATTCGCAATCGATGTCGAGCCCGGTCCGTTCCGCAGCGAATTGGCGCGGGCGCGGACGTTCGGCTTCATGCGCGACGTGGCGAAGCTTTGGAGCGCCGGCTACGCGCTCGGCGCCTCGTTCGAAAATACCGTCGTCGTCGCGGAGAACCGCATCCTCAATACCGAAGGCATGCGCTTTGCGGACGAATTTGTTCGGCACAAAGCGGTGGATGCCATCGGCGATCTGGCGCTTGCCGGCGCGCCGCTGATCGGCGCGTATCGGTCGGTGCGCGGCGGGCATAAGCTTAATCACGCCCTGGTGACGGCGTTGATGGCCGATCAAAGCGCCTGGACCTACAGCGAGCTTGAGGAGCCGGTGCGTCGCGCGCGCGGCCATGCCGATTTGGCGGTTGGCTTTGCCAGCCCGGCCTACGGTCCTGACGTCTCTTGATTTTCTTAAGTTTTTCGCCTTAATCCCGGCCGATTGTCGGCATATCAAACATTGGGCCGTGGCCGCTCGCCGTATGCGCAAGTGAACGCAGCATCGGGTGGGTCGGCGTAAGCGGTGGGACGGGATCCTTTTTTATCACGGTCATGATGTCGCGGTTACGGGGATCGTGGCGATCCGGATTTAGGGTGCGTGCGTTGGCCAGCGCTTTTGCGCTCGCCTGCTTCGCCGCCCCTATCATGAGCTGCAGCGTCTTCAACAAGGATGAGGAGCTCGTCCCCGAGGCTCCGGCCGACAGGCTGTACAACGAGGGTCTATATCTTCTCAACAATAAGCAGCAATACGAGGATGCGGCGAAGAAGTTCGATCAGGTCGATCGGGAAAACCCGTATTCCGACTGGGCGCGCAAAGCGCTCCTGATGTCGGCGTTTGCTTACTATCAGGCGCAGAAATACGACGACTGCGTCAACGCCGCCAAGCGCTACGTGACTTTGCATCCCGGCAGTCCGGACGCGGCTTACGCGCAATATCTGATCGGCGTCTCCTATTACGATCAGATTCTCGACGTCGATCACGACCAGATGCGCGCCGACAGGGCGATCACGGCGCTCGAAGAGGTGGTGCGCAAATATCCGGATACGGAGTATGCCTTAAACGCCAAGAAAAAAATCGACGCGGCGCGCGACCAGCTCGCCGGCAAGGAGATGGAGATCGGCCGCTTCTACATGAAGCGGCACGACTTCACCGGCGCGATCAACCGTTTCAAGGTCGTGGTGACGCAATACCAGACCACGCGCGAAGTCGAGGAAGCGCTCGAGCGGCTCACCGAGGCGTATATGTCGATCGGTATCATCGATGAGGCGCAGACCGCGGCCGCGTTGCTGGGTCACAATTTCCCGGACAGCTCGTGGTACAAGGATGCCTACCGCTTGGTGAAATCCGCCGGCGTCGAGCCCAATGAGAACAAGGGCTCTTGGATGAGTCGGGCCTTCAGGGGGCTGAGCTAGTCACACGGCTGACGACGACAGCCGGCAGAATCGGGCATATCATCCCTCTTTCAGTCATCCGTCGTCGGATCCCATGCTCGCCCGGCTTTCCATTCGCGACATCATTCTGATCGATCGTCTGGACATCGACTTCGGGTCGGGTCTTGCCGCGCTGACCGGCGAAACCGGCGCCGGGAAATCGATCCTGCTCGACGCGTTTGCGTTGGCGCTCGGCGCGCGCGGTGACGCCGCGCTGGTGCGGCAAGGCGCGGAGCAAGGCCAGGTCACCGCGGTCTTCGATATTGCGAAGGACCATCCGGCCGGCCGCGTGCTGGCGGACAACGATCTCGTCGCCGATGACGCGCTGATCCTCCGTCGTGTCCAAATGGCCGACGGCCGTACCCGGGCTTTCGTCAACGATCAGCCGGTCAGCGTCCAGGTATTGCGCGCGCTCGGCGCGGCGCTGGTCGAAATCCACGGCCAGCATGACGAGCGCGCCTTCGTCGAGGCAGCTACGCACCGCTCGCTGCTCGACGCCTACGGCGGCATCGAGGCAGACGCCGCCGCGGTCCGGAATCTGTGGGACGAGCGGCGCGCCTGCGAAGCCGCGGTTGCGGCGCATCGCACCGAGGTCGAGCGCGCCGCCCGTGAGGCCGATTGGCTGCGTCACGCCGTCGACGAACTCGGCCGCCTTGCGCCCGTAATCGGCGAGGAGACTTCACTCGCCGAACGGCGCGCCGCGATGATGCAGGCGGAAAAGGCGGCCGAGGATTTGCGCGCCACGCACGAAACCCTTGCCGGCCCGCAGTCAGCGGTGCCGCCGCTTGCCGCCGCGGCGCGCCGGCTCGAGCGCCGGGCCACGCAGGCCCAAGCCTTGATCGAGCCGGTGGTCAACGCGATCGATACCGCGCTCAACGCGCTCGACGAAGCGCGGACGCGGCTTGAGCACGCGTTGCGCGTGGCTGAGTACGATCCGCGGGAGCTTGATCGCATCGAGGAGCGCCTGTTCGCGCTGCGCGCGGCCGCGCGCAAATATAATGCGCCGGTTGACGAGCTCGCGGCCCTTATGCGCCGCTACGAAGGCGATCTTTCTCTGATCGACGCCGGCGCCGAACGCCTCTCGGTATTGGAAGCGGCGGCGCGAGCGGCCGCGACGCGCTACCGGCAGACTGCCGAAGCGCTGTCGGCCGCTCGGCGGCGCACCGCTGCGGCGCTCGACAAGGCCGTCGGCGCCGAACTCAAGCCGCTGCGGCTCGAACGGGCGCAATTTTCCACGCAGATCGACGCCGAGGGCGAAGGTCCCGACGGCCTGGAGCGCATCGAGTTTTGGGTGCGTACCAATCCGGGCACGCGGCCGGGGCCGCTGATGAAGGTGGCGTCGGGCGGCGAGCTCGCGCGCTTCCTGCTCGCCCTTAAGGTCGTGCTCGCCGACCGCGGCTCGGCGCCGACCCTGGTTTTCGACGAAATCGACACCGGCGTCGGCGGCGCTATCGCCGACGCGATCGGCGTGCGGCTGGCGCGCCTTGCGTCCGGCGTGCAGGTGATTGCGGTGACCCACGCGCCGCAAGTGGCGGCGCGCGCCGACCGCCACTATCTCATCGCCAAGGACGCGCTCGGCAAAGGCAAGCGGATCGCAACCCGGGTCGTCGAGTTGCAAGCCGAGCGCCGCCGCGAGGAGATCGCCCGCATGCTCGCGGGCGCGGAGATCACCGCCGAAGCCCGCGCCGCCGCCGAACGGCTGATCCGCGCGGCGAGCTGATGTCATCGTCATGGCACGCCGCGAAAAAAACGACACCGCCGTCGATGAATTGACGGAAAGACAAGCGAAGACCGAATACGCGCGGCTAGCCGACGAAATCGCCGCGCACGATCGGCGCTACTACCAAGACGACGCGCCGACAGTTTCGGACGCTGAATATGACCGGTTGCGCCGGCGCTATGCCGCGATCGAAGCGCGCTTCCCGCAATTGCGCACACTGGAAAGCCTGTCGCAGCACGTCGGCGCCGCGCCGTCGGCGCGCTTCGCCAAGGTCCGGCACGCGGTGCCGATGCTTTCGCTCGATAACGCTTTCGCGGAGACGGACGTCGTCGATTTCGTCGCGCGCATCCGCCGTTTTTTGCGGCTTGCCGACGACGAGGTGATCGCGTTCTCCGCCGAGCCCAAGATCGACGGGCTGTCGATGTCGCTGCGCTATGAGAATGGCGCATTGGTCACCGGAGCGACGCGCGGCGACGGCGCCGAAGGCGAGGATGTCACCGCTAATGTGAAAACGCTAGAAGACGTTCCGAAGCGGCTCAAGGGCCGCAAGGTACCGGCGATATGCGAGGTTCGCGGCGAAATCTACATGACCAAGCAAGCCTTCCTCGCTCTCAACAAACGCCAAGCCGAAAGCGGAGGGCAGGTGTTTGCCAATCCGCGCAATTCGGCGGCCGGCTCGTTGCGGCAGAAGGATCCCTCGGTCACGGCGTCGCGGCCGCTCGGTTTCTTCGCCTATGCGTGGGGCGAAATGAGTGAGGTGCCGGCCGACACTCAGTCCGGCATGATCAAGTGGCTTGAGGCTTGCGGCTTCAAGACCAACCCGTTGACCAAAATATGCCGCTCCGTCGAGGAGTTGTTGCAGTTTCATCGCGACATCGAAAGCCGCCGCGCCACATTGGACTACGACATCGACGGCGTGGTCTACAAAGTCGATCGGCTCGACCGGCAGGAACGGCTTGGCTTCGTGTCGCGCAGTCCACGATGGGCGATCGCGCACAAATTTCCGGCCGAGCAAGCCACCACCGTCGTTAGAGACATCGAAATCCAGGTCGGCCGCACCGGCTTCTTTACGCCGGTCGCCAAGCTCGAGCCGGTGACGGTTGGCGGCGTGGTGGTGCAAAACGCGACGCTGCACAACGCCGATGAGATCGAGAGGCTCGACGTGCGCATCGGCGATACGGTGCGTATCCAGCGCGCCGGCGACGTGATCCCCCAGGTCTTGGGCGTCCTGACGGACAAGCGGCCGCGCGGCGCGACGCCGTTTCGGTTTCCCAAGAAATGCCCGTGCCCGCTGCGCACCGACGTGGTCCGCGAGATCATCGCCGGCGGCGAAGAAGGGGCGCGATTTCACTGTACCGGCGAGTTCGCCTGTCCCTATCAGACGGTCGAGCATCTCAAGCATTTCGTGTCGCGCCGCGCCTTCGATATCGACGGGCTCGGCGACAAGCAGATCGAACTGTTCTACGAAAACGGCTGGGTCAAGGAGCCCGCCGACATTTTCACGCTCGAAGAGCGCAACAAGAATATTCATCTCGAAGAGGTGGAGGGCTTCGGCGAAACCTCGGTGCGCAACCTGTTCGCTGCCATCACCGCGCGGCGCGAAATCTCACTTGAGCGCTTCATTTACGCGCTCGGTATCCGCCACGTCGGCGAGACGACCGCGGTGGCGCTGGCGCGCGGCTACGGTTCCTGGGCCGCTTTCCACGACGCGTGCCGCAAGCTCGCCGAGGACGATGAAGAGACCAAGGCGGAGATGGACGCACTCGATCAGATCGGCGACACCGTTATCGAGAGCCTGCGCGATTATTTCGCCGAGGCGCACAACCGTCGCCGCATCGAGCGGCTGGTGGCGCAAGTGCGAATCCGCGCTGCCGAGCAGCCGCGCGGCGATTCGGCGATCGCCGGCAAGACCGTGGTCTTCACCGGCACGCTGGAGAAGATGACGCGCGACGAGGCGAAAGCCTCCGCCGAACGGCTTGGCGCCAAGGTGTCGGGTTCTGTCTCCAAGAAGACCGACTATGTCGTCGCCGGTCCCGGCGCGGGATCAAAACTTGCGGAAGCAAAAAAACTCGGAGTTGCTGTATTGACCGAGGACGACTGGATCAAGCTCATCCATTAAAGGGTCGGCGCCGATGACGAGTGCGGCGAAGCAATCCAGGCTTACGGATGCCGGATTGCCTCGCCGCTTTGCTCTTCACAATGACGCTGTGTCGAACGTCCCGCCGCGCGGGACGGCCGTCAGATTCTTCCGACCAAGACGAGTACAATAACGATGATCAGAATGAGTCCGAGTCCGCCGCCGGGGTAATAACCCCAGCCGGTGCTGTACGGCCACGTCGGCAGCGCGCCGAGCAGCAGCAAAATGAGAACAATGATCAGAATAGTCCCGAGCATGACGTTTCCTCGCTTTTGAGCACGATCCGGAAAAGTACGTACCGCTTTTCCGAAAAGATCGTGCTCCACCAAAAAGCCAACCCGCCGGAAAAACGTGGCTCGGGGACAAAAGTTCCATCGCTGGAACGGGCAAGTTCAATGCTTCGCAAGCGGCGTCGTCGCCGCGATCAGCCACGCGCGTGTCGGTGCGTCGACCAGCGCCGCCAACGCCTCGCGCACGCGCGCGTGATAAGCGTCGAGCCACCCGGTTTCCTCATCCGTCAACATCGCAGGCTCGATGAGCCGCTTGTCGATCGGCGCGAGCGTCAACGTCTCGAATGCGTTGAGCGGCTTTTCTTCGCCGGCTACGGCGGCCGCTTCCGTCACCAAAATCAGATTTTCGATGCGGATGCCGTAGGCGCCGCTGCGATAATAGCCCGGTTCATTGGACAAGATCATGCCGCGCTTGAGTGGCGCGCCGCCGAGCTTGGAGATGCGTGCCGGTCCTTCGTGCACCGACAGGTAGCTGCCGACGCCGTGGCCGGTGCCGTGATCGAAATCGAGGCCGGCCCGCCAAAGAAATTGCCGCGCCAACGAATTGAGTTGCGCGCCGGTGGTGCCGTCGGGAAATACCGCCCGCGCGATCGCGATATGACCTTTGAGCACCAGGGTGAAATTGCGGCGCATGTCGCCGGCCGGCTCGCCGACCGCGACGGTGCGGGTGATGTCTGTGGTGCCGTCCTCGTATTGGCCGCCGGAATCGAGCAGAAACAGTTCGTTGGGCGCGATGCGGCGGTTGCTCTTGCGCGTCACGCGGTAGTGCACGATGGCGCCGTTTGCTCCGGCGCCCGCGATGGTCGGGAACGAAACGTCCTTGAGGTGGCCGGTCTCGCGGCGAAAGCTTTCGATCGCTTCGACGGCGTCGATCTCGGTCAATTTGCCGTGCGGCGCTTGCAAGTCGAACCAGGCGAGAAAGCGCGTCACCGCCACGCCGTCGCGCAGCTGTGCCGCGCGCGCGCCGGCGATTTCGGCCGCGTTCTTCACCGCCTTCATCGGCGCGATCGGATCTGAGCCGCGCACGATTCCACCGCCGTTCTCGGTGAGGATGCGCGCGATCGCCTCGGGACAGGTGGCGGGATCGAGCCGCACGGCGCGATGCTGTTGCCCGAGCGCGGCGAGATCGCGCTCGAAGGCCGCGTTCGGCCGTATATCGGCAATCGCTTCGAGCTGGGATCGGATGTCGGCGCCGAGCTTGCGCAAATCGATGAACAACGCCGGCCGGCCGTCTTTCGGCACCGTCGCGAAGGCGAGCACCACCGGGGTGTGCGGAACATCGCTGCCGCGGATGTTGAACAGCCACGACACCGCGTGCGGATCGGACACCATGAGCGTATCCGCTGATCCTTTTTGCATTTCGGCGCGGACACGCGCGAGCTTGGATGCCGTATCCTCGCCCGCAAAGCGGAGATCGTGCGCCACCACGGCGCCGAGCGGCGGCGGCGGCCGGTCGGTCCAGATGGCGTCGATCGGATTGTCTTCGACCGCGACGAGGCTGCCGCGCGCGGCAACGACGGCCTTGCCGAGCCGTTCGGCGCCATCGACCGTATGCAGCCACGGCGAATAGCCAAGCCGGGTGCCGGCCGGCAGATTGGCTTCGATCCAGGCCGGCGGCGGATTTTCGACGAGATGCTCGACGGCGAAAATCGCGCTGTCGGCCTCCTCGCGCACCTGCACCTGGTAGCGGCCGTCGACGAACAGCACGGCGCGGTCGGCGAGCACGATCGCAAGGCCGGCGGAGCCGGTGAAGCCCGTCAGCCAGGCCAACCGCTCGGCGCAGGGCGGCACGTATTCGTTCTGAAAGCGGTCGGTGCGGGGCACGATAAAGCCGTCCAGCCCGCGGCGCTTGAGTTCCGCGCGCAAAGCTGTGATGCGCGGCGCGCTGTCGCCGCGGTCGGCGCGATCGTCGAACGATTGGAAATGGGCTTCGAACATGCGCGCTAATCTAGGAGCAAACCTCGTTGAGTTGGAGTTGGCGCGGCGGCCGTACCAAAACCAGCGTGGTCCAGCCCTCGAGATTGATGCGCCGTTCGAGCCGTAACGGCCGATAAGCTGCAATCGCGGCATTCGCTTGTGAGGCCAAAAGGCCGGACAAGACGAGCCTGCCGCCCGGGGCGATCAGTCGCCGAAGCGGAGCTGCGACGCGCTGCAGCGGCCCGAGCAAGATATTGGCGAAGGCGAGATCGAACGGTGCGCGCCGGCGGATGCTGCGCGCGTTCACGCCGTCCGCTTGCACGATCTCGATCCAAGGACCCACGCGATTGATCCTGGCGTTGCCGCGGGCGACTTGCACCGCGCTGACATCGATGTCGGTGCCGAGCGCGCGCCCGCGCAGCGACAGCGCAGCCGCGATGGCAAGCACGCCGCTGCCGGTGCCGAGGTCGAGAATGCGCGGCGCACGGCGGCGGCGCGATTTGCAAATGCGGTCGAGCGCGAGGAGGCAGCCGCGCGTCGTGCCGTGATGGCCGGTGCCGAAGGCGAGCGCCGCTTCGACTTCGATGCCGACGCGGTTGAGCGGGATATCGGCGCGGTCATGCGCGCCGTGCACCATGAAGCGGCCCGCGGCGACCGGAGTTAGACCTTCCAGACTTTGCCGCACCCAGTCGGTGGCGCGCACGCGGTCGAAGCGCAAGGCCTCCGCGGACTTTGCTCCCGCGGCGGCGGCAATCGCGGCGCGCACCGCGCTTTTTTTGACGGTGGCGCCGAAATGGATGGCGACCTTCCAGCGGCCGCCGCCGGCGTCGGCGAGGTCCACCGCGACGTCTTCGGCGGAGAAACAATCGGCAACGTGTCCTGCCAGTTCATGCGCCGCTTGTCCATCACGGTGGTGCGTCGGTTTGAATTTCGCCCACCCTTGACACTTGTCGTGAACGTACAAACGGTCGTGAAACGCGGGTCGGCGGCCATGGCTGTCCGGTGGCTCGAAAGATAAGTGGAACATGATTGACGCCGCGCTGCCAAAACCGCGACCGCGGGATCCGTTCAACGAGCCGACAAGCGGCGCAGCTTAAGGGCACTGAAATGGGTAGACAGGCAACGGTGATACTTTACGTGGCGGTGATGGTGGCCGTCATAGTCGGCGTAGATTTCGCGTTCTTCAGAAACCGGTTTTGGGAACGGCTGGCAGCGAATATCGGCATCGTCCTGGTGTTCGGAGCTTTCTACTGGAGATTCTTGAGGCCATAGGCTGCCTGAAATTCACAAACTGACGCACTACCGAATTTCCGGGGCCTTGACCCTGGGTGTCAAATCCGTGGCAATTTTCCTATATTTGGGCCATGGATTATCACAAGCACGTTCAGGCGGTACGCCCGGGTCAGCGATTTGACTCGGGGTCAATCCAGCCTGTGTTATGGATTACGACAGATTTGCCGCTTCCAAGCAGTCCAAAGCACGATGAGGCTGCTTTTGCTGAAATGCACAGATGGGTTAGGGAATATCGCGACAAGCAATATCCAAAGCTCGCAATAGAATACCAGAACGCTTGAAATGCCTAGAGGCCCCAAAGGCGAGAAGCGCCCTGCCGACGTGATCGGCGCGGCTATCATGGTCGCTCGGATTGCCACGGGCGAGTTTGAGGACACGGGCGGCAAGACGCCTAACCGCGCTAAAGGCGGCAAGATCGGCGGCCGGACAAGGGCCGATCGATTGTCCTCCGATGAGCGCGCGGCCATCGCTAGGAAGGCCGCGAAGACGAGATGGGGCAAATAGCAAGGCTTCGGACCTAGATTCACAGGCTATTTTTATCCTGTGGGTTCGTGTGGATTCAGTGAGCCCTTTTGCGGGTATCCCGCATCCTTCAACTCCTGCAGCCGTGTCGAAAGCAGCACGCTGGCAACGTCATTGACCGACGCGCCTAGCACCGTTTCTCGCGCCAAAAGCTCAAGGTAATCGTGAAGGTTCGACGACACCTTCATTCGAATAGGCTTCGTTTGGGGCTTGCGCGAGCCCTCGGCCATTGAACGCTACTCGGGCCGGAATGAGCAATTTATTGTCGATTAAGACAATAAATTGCTTGCTGGTGAGAGTCGACTCTGGCTTAGTCGAGACCTAGAAATGTGACGCACTACCAAATCACAGCTTATCCATAGGTTGTCCACAGCCGATCAACGAGCCGCCGCAACGCTCGCAGACGCGCGCTTACTGCTGGCTGTAGGGCTGCACGACGTAGTATTGCGGGCGCCCGTAGGCGGGCTGGCCGTAATAGGGCTGCGGCTGTCCGTAAGAGGGCTGCTGGGCGTGCCAGGAATTGGGTTGAGCCTGCCCATAATAAGGCTGTTGTTGTTGGGCCTGGTCGTAATACGGCTGCCGCTGCCCGTAATAGGGTTGCTGGGCCTGCCGGTAATACTGCTGCGGCGGACCATACCCGGGCTGTTGCGCGTAATAGGGACCCGGCTGCTGCCCGTAGCCCGGCGCGATCTGCAGCGGCTGGCCGTCGACCGGGCCGCGCCGCGCGACATAGGTGCCGCCCGCCGGGGTTTCGCCGCTGACGACGACGCTGGTTTGGTTCATGCCTTCGGCCTTCACCAGACCGAACAGGGTTGCGGCATGGTCCGGCGCGAGCCGCACGCAGCCGTGCGACACCGCCATCCCGAGATGCTTGACGTCAAAGAAGCCGTGAATGGCGTGGCCGTGCATGTCGAAGAACATGGTGTGCGGCATCGGCGCATTGTCCCATTCCTGGGACAGATGGTCGGCATCCATGCGGTTGACCTTGAAGGTGCCGTCCGGCGTGTCGTAGCCGTGCCGCCCGGTCGAAACCGGCCAAAGGTAGCGTTGCTGGCCGTCGACCGAAACCGTCATCTGCTGGGTGTTCTTGTCGATGGCGATGAGGATATTGGCCTCCGCCGGCAGCGCAAACGATGCGGTCAACGCCGCGGCCACAAGCGAGACGGGAAGCAAAATACCGGAACGCAAAATACCGGAACGCAGAATGCTGGAAGACATTGGATACACCCGATGGGATGGCGCGACGATCGCCCAAACTTTAGAAGTCTCCCGCGTCCAATTGGTTCAATCAAGGCAACACGAGGCTGCAAACGCTCCCGTGGTGAACGCGGCCGCCAAAATTTTGCGCCAAATACGGCAAATACGGCAATAATGGCCGCGGCCGGCCCGCTATCACGATTGCGTTGAGGTGGCGCGGCCGGCGCGGGCGCGCCGATCCGACGCGCCTTAATGCCGTTTGAAATATTGCACCGCGCGCTCGTGCTTCTCGGCCGCCGCGCGGCTGCCGAACGTGCCGAGGTTGCGGCGGCGACCGGTCTTCGGGTTCTTCTTGCGCGAGTAGAGCCGGTATTGGCCGGACGGAAGTTTGCGGATCATGGCTAAGTCCTCGCGGGCTCCCTGCGGCATCGACGCGTGTTTGTTCAATCGGCATGGCGACGAACGGTTCCGGGGAGGGGCGTTGGCTTGAGCCGCGTCCGCGGTTTGCCCCCCTCTCTGATCGCTTCGCGATCCGAGTCCCCTCAAGAAGGGAAGTGACGACCTTGCCGCCACGCGCGAGCAATTTCGTTCTCGCGATGCGGCAGCATCCGAGCTTTGCAACGACGACGAATCAAAAGCCGGTAGCCCGGATGGAGCGCAGCGGAAATCCGGCGACGACCAGGAAGCTTGAATGCCCGTCCCGAATGGCGCTTCGCTTTTCCGGCTACGCAAATAAAAGGGAGGCGAAACGCCGACAAGCGCGTAATCCAACCGTCCGCACCATCGCAGACGAGTTTGCGCGGTCTGCGCAAACCGTCTGCCGGGTGCGGCGCGCATCATGCGGGATGCGCCGCCTGTCGGCGTTCCACCGCGGCTCTCGCTTAGGCGAACCAACGCCACTGCTCAGCTTCGGCGACGCGCTTCCTGGGACGCGGCATGTGCCTGTCCCAGTCCAGCGAGCTCCTCGCAGACTGGTCCTAATGCCGGCCGGGCGTAGTGCCGACGCCGCCCCGGCGCGGACTGCAAATCCGCGCGGAAGCACCGCTCTCGCTCCGCTTTCGAAAGTGCCCTCGCGAAGGCGTCCCTTAAGCGACCGAGATTACGCTGAGTAACATAACAGAGGACGTATGTCAAGGAAAAAGCGACTGGCGTCGCAACTCATCTCCCCGGGAGCGGGGAGAGGAAGACGAACTAACCCGACGTCTCGCCAAATCCCGCGCGCGTAAGCCGCACGATGGCCGCATCGAGCGCCGAGAGAAAGCTTGAGCGGTCGCGCGCCGCGAACGGCTTTGGCCCGCGGTGATCTCGCCGGCGCTGCGCAGCGAATCCATCAGATTGCGCGTCGCCAGCGTCATGCCGATCGAATCTTTGCTGAAAGGCTTGCCGTTCGGCGCGATAACGTCGGCGCCCGCTTTGACGCAGCGGCTTGCCAGCGGCACATCGGCGGTGATGACGATTTCGCCGGCGTGCGCGCGCTCCGCGATCCAGTTGTCGGCTTCGTCCATGCCGGCGCCGACGACCACGCGCTCGATCATCTCATCCCTGGGCACGGCAATCGGCGCGTTGCTGACGACCAGGACTTTGAGCGCCACGCCCTTTTGCGCGTGCCGCTCGGCGACGCGGTAAATCTCCTGCTTCACCGGACAGGCGTCGGCGTCGATGTAGATAGTGATGGGACTCACGCCGCAGGCTTGTTCTTCGCAATGGCGCGGCGAACGGCTTTCGGTTCGGTCTTGATGACTTCGATCAGGGTGCGCGCGGCGCCGGACGGGCTGCGCGTGCCGAGTTCCCATTTGCGGACGGTGCCGACCGCGGTGCCAATAAACGACGCGAATTCGCGCTGCGACAGGCCGAGCTTGTGGCGGGCTTCGCGCGCATCGCTCTGGCTTGGGCTGACATGGTGAACGACGGCTCCGGTCTTTTTGCCGGCGAAATAGTCACGTGCCTCTTCCAGGCTCTCAAGAATATCGTCGGCAAGCCGTCGCTTTATCTTCTTTGCCATGGTCCCGTGATCTCCTTCACCGCGTCGACGAGCTTCCTCTTTTCGCCGGCGTTCAGATCGCTCTTCTCGTTCTTGGCATAGAGCCCCAGCAGCAGAAGCGGAAAGTCCGCATTGTAGAAATAGTAGATGAACTCGTGCGCCGCCGCGCTTGCCGCTACCGCCACGCCCGACGCGAACCTTGCGCAAGCCGCCGGTCCCGGGAATGAGATCGCCGCAGGTCGGATCGTACGCGATCAAATCGACGAGCGCGTCCTGCTCTTCGGCGCTCAGCAGCGCATCGACACGCCGCCGGTATGCGGCAAATTCGATCACCAAAACCGGCGGCCGGTACATGACGAACAGTACCCCTTTGGGGTAGTCGTGTCAACGCGATCATTCCCGGCCGCGACAGCGGGGAGAGGGACGGCGCACCCACGCGGTGGAATGAGGAGATGCGAAAATCATTGTCCGTTGTTGTCTGCCCTACCGTAGAACCAACAGCCGACGCGATAGCACCAAGCAAACGGACCGCGACAATCGGCTCTGAAAGCCAGTTCGCAAAACAGGTAGCCGAGCGTCTCACACGATCGGTGCGCTAGTCGGTCAAACATATTTAGCCCTGGTTGTTGCGCGATATCGCCCTCAACCGTCATGGCCGGGCTTGTCCCGGCCATCCACGACTTGTTTTAATTGGTCCATGAGGGGCGGGTGGGTTTATTTCATGGCTAATCGTCGTAACGGCATCTTGTATGTCGGCGTCACAAACAATTTGCATCGACGGGCCTCCGAACACCGGGAGGGGCTTGTTGATGGATTTACCAAGCGCAACGGTCTCACACGATTGGTTTATTCCGAGCGCTTTGACGATATTCGCTATGCTATTCAACGCGAAAAGACCATCAAGCATTGGCCTCGCGCCTGGAAGGTGCGGCTTATTCATTCCGTGAATCGGAATGGAAGGATTTATACGACACACTAATCTAAACACGCGTCATGCCGCGCTTGTCGCGGGTGGCCACGCCTTGTTTGTTTGCTCCGCAAGAAAGACGTGGATGGCCGGAACAAGTCCGGCCATGACGATGCCTCTACCAGGTACACACGCTAATCTAAACACACGTCATGCCCGCGCTTGTCGCGGGTATCCACGTCTTGTTTGTTCGTTCCGCAGGACAGACATGGATGGCCGGAACAAGTCCTGCCATGACGATGCCTCTACCAGCGGTTCGATTTGGTCAAAAACCCACGTGCCACCGCGTTGGTGACCGTAAAAAACTTGCAGTGACACGCCCTTGAGCGCGTGGCACTCGGCAACGCGATAAATCATTCTTCACCGGGCAAGTGTCGGTGTCGATTGCGATGGTGTAGGGGGCCAGTCCATCTGATCTGCAAGACGATACCATTCGAGGAGGAGGCTGTTGAACAAGATCCCTGCATCTTTCTCGTAGTACGCGCGCACTGCCTCAAAGCACTGAATAATATCGAACTGACAACTCTGCAGAATTAAATTCCGGGCCAGAGGTCATCTGTTCCCAGTTCAAGTCCCCCGTCTACTTTCTTATGCAATCGAAGCAGTTCGATACTGTAGGCATCAAAGTGCGAAACAGAACTAAACTGCGCATAAACTGTATCGTAATGATGACCAAGATTTTCTTTGCCTACTTGGAGTTCTGTCAAGCAAGGCAGCGAATCACGGCGCGCGGCCATGGTGCGAAGATCAAGACTTTCCCATTGTCGAATTTCAGAAATTTGCTCTTTGGAGAGACTTTCCGTCACCCATTCCGGCGGCGACCTTCCGACGGATTGTACATAATCTTTGCGTGCGCTCTCACTCTGCATCAATAGTCTAGCTTTAGAGTAGAAAGAGAGAAGATACTTCTTGAGTTCTTTAGTGTCGGTCTGTCGTGCCAGCCATGAAAACCGAACCGTTTGTTCATATCGGTCTCGTAGAAGAGACATCGCCGCATGAGTGAGCCCCCAGCTCGCATTCATCCTTACGCCGAGGCTCATGACTTCGGAAATGAACATCATGCGGCTTACGAATAAATGGCGCTCGTTGTCGATTATGCGGGTTTGGCCGCCCACCAGCTCGTGAAATTCCTCCCATACTCTCTGAGTAAGTAAAATTAGGGCCTGTACTGGCGGTTTAGTCGTAAAGGGTCCCAGATGATTAAGCACGGTCGGACCTAATTAGCTTCCTTCGGAAGCACCGCTGCCGATATTAGTGCCTCACACCCTCTCCACGAAACTATCCACCACGCGCTTTTCGCCGGCCTTGTCGAACTGGATCGTCAGCTTGTTGCCGTCGATCGCCGTGACGTTGCCGTTGCCGAATTTCTGATGAAACACGCGGTCGCCCGCAGTGAAGGCGGAGACGGTGCCGGTGGATTTGGCGACGAGTTCGCCTTCGATGGTCAGCGGCAGGCGGCGGGTGTTGCCGCCAGGGGCTTCGCGCGAGCGGCCTCTGCCCGCAGGCGAAAGATGCGATAAATCCTCGTCCGCCTCGTAGGGCGTGCCGTCTTCCGAAAAGCCGCCGCCCTTTTTCGCCTGCGCGCGCTGCCAGCCGGGCGTGTTGTAACTGGAGCCGAACGAGGTCGTGGCGTCGAAGCGCGAGGCGCCGTAGCCGCCATACCCGCCGAAGCCGCCCTTCGATTCGGTGACTTCGACATTGCCCTCCGGCAATTCGTCGAGGAAGCGCGAGGGAATGTTGGTCTGCCACAGCCCGTGCATGCGCCGGTTGGTGGCGAAATAAATTTTCGCCCGCTTGCGCGCCCGGGTGAGACCGACGTGGCCGAGGCGGCGCTCCTCTTCGAGGCCGGCGCGGCCCTGGTCGTCGAGCGCGCGCTGGTTGGGAAACACGCCTTCCTCCCAGCCGGGCAGAAACACGGTGTTGAATTCCAGTCCCTTGGCCGCGTGCAACGTCATGATGTTGACCGCGTCTTCCTCGGCGGCCTTCTCGTTGTCCATGACCAGCGAGATGTGCTCGAGAAAGCCTTGCAGGTTCTCGAATTCGTCCATGGAGCGAACAAGCTCCTTGAGGTTTTCGAGCCGGCCGGCGGCGTCGGCCGAGCGGTCCTTCTGCCACATCTCGGTATAGCCGGACTCGTCGAGCACGATCTCGGCAAGCTGGGTGTGGGGAATATTGTCGCGCTCTTTGCGCCAGCGATCGAATGACTCGATGACGCCGCGCAGCGCGCCGCGCGGCTTCGGTTTGAGCTCGTCGGTCGCGATCATGGCGCGCGCGGCTTCAAACAGCGGGATGCGGCGCTTGCGGGCGTGGTCGTGCAGGAGCTGCACGGTGGCGTCGCCCAGCCCGCGCTTCGGCAGATTGACGATGCGCTCGAAGGCAAGATCGTCGGCCGGCGAATTGACCAGACGCAGATAGGCGAGGGCGTCGCGGATTTCGGCGCGCTCGTAAAACCGTGGCCCGCCGATCACCCGGTAGGGCAGGCCGAGCGTGACGAAGCGATCCTCGAATTCGCGCATCTGGAACGAGGCGCGCACCAGGATGGCGATCTCGTTGAGGGCATGCTTGTCGCCATTTTGCCCGCCGCGCTGGAGCTGTTCGATCTCCTCGCCGATGGCGCGGGCCTCTTCCTCGGAATCCCAGGCGCCGGTGACGGTGACCTTCTCGCCCGGCACGTCGTCGGTGCGCAGCGTCTTTCCCAAACGGCCTTCGTTGTGGGCGATGAGATGCGAGGCGGCGGCGAGGATATGCCCGGTAGAGCGATAATTGCGCTCCAGCCGGATCACTTTGGCGCCGGGAAAATCGTGCTCGAAGCGCAGGATGTTGTCGACCTCGGCGCCGCGCCAACCATAGATCGACTGATCGTCGTCGCCGACGCAGCAGATGTTTTTAGGTTCCCGCTCCGCGCTTGCGTTGTCGCCCTCTTCGCCCGGGAGAGAGGGTGAAAGTGCGCGCGGCGATGCGCGCTGCGCCAACAGCCGCAGCCAGAGATACTGCGCGACGTTGGTGTCCTGGTATTCGTCGACCAGAATGAATTTGAAGCGGCCCTGGTATTGGCGAAGCACGTCGGGCTGCTCGCGAAACAGCCGGATATTCTCCAGCAGCAGATCGCCGAAATCCGCCGCGTTGAGGATTTTCAGCCGCTCCTGATAGGCCTTGTAGAGCTTTAATCCTCTGCCGTTGGCGAATACGCCGGCTTCGCCCGGCGGCACTTGCTCCGGCGTCAGTCCGCGGTTTTTCCAGCCGTCGATCAACGCCGCCAGCATGCGCCCCGGCCAGCGCTTCTCGTCGATATTGTCGGCTGCGAGAAGCTGCTTCATCAGCCGGATCTGGTCGTCGACGTCGAGGATGGTGAAATCGGATTTGAGCCCCACCAGCTCGGCGTGCCGGCGCAAAATCTTGACGCCGATCGAATGGAATGTGCCGAGCCACGGCATGCCCTCGACCACGTGGCCGACGATCTCGCCGACGCGGCCTTTCATCTGGCGGGCCGCCTTGTTGGTGAAGGTGACGGCCAGAATTTCGCCCGGCCGGGCGCGGCCGGTCGCCAGAATGTGCGCGGTCCGCACTGTGAGCACCCGCGTCTTGCCGGTGCCGGCGCCGGCAAGCACCAGCACCGGACCATCGAGCGTCTCGACCGCAAGCCGCTGCTCCGCGTTAAGCCCGGCGAGATAGGGCGCGCCGGGTCCGCCGGGCCGCGCGCGCGCGGCAATGCCGCCGGGCGCGGGGGAAGGCGGGTCGCTCGGTTCGATGCTGCGCTTTAAGGGGTCAGCCAAGGTGGTCGGCACCACTGATTCTCATGGCCCGAAGATGGCACTTGGACGAGGCTTTTACGAGGCTTGCCTCGGTTACCTGCCCGGCATCGCAATGCGCCGGCCGACGCCGTCCGGCGGCGGCAGATCGGCATGCGCCGCCTTCATCCGCGTCAGCCGCGCGATGATGGCCTCGGGGAAGGCTGTGGTCTTTTGCGCCGCCATATCGACGTGCAGCGCCATGTTTTCCGAGGTGGCCGAGAGCCAGCCGTCGGCGTGAAAAAGCTGCTCGAAATAGTGCATGCGCTTGAGGTCGAAATCGAGCAGCTGGAACGTCACGCGCACTTGGTCGCCGGCGTGGAGCTCGCGCAGGTAGCGCACATGCGCTTCGGCGGTAAAGCAGGAATGCCGGCGTCGCTCGACGTAATCGGCGCCGCAACCGATGAGTTCGTACGCCTCGTCGACGGCGCGGTCGAACAGCACGTTGTAATAGGCCATGTTGAGATGGCCGTTGTAGTCGATCCAAGCCGGTTCGACATGCATCGCCGACGAAACGAAGGGCGCGGAAAAAGCGGGCTCAGGCACGGGCTCGGTATCTTCGCGGTCGAGCATGGGGGCCGTCCGTGTCGTGTTCGAACGGTAACTCTGACGCATTGCGCGCCCGACGCATAGTCGTTGCTCCCTTGACCGGAGCCGGCGTGACGGCCACTTTGCGTAATAAAGAGCAGGCCAAAATGGTGATGATCGACGCCTGGGAGGAGCTTAAGCGCGACCGCAAGCCGGCGGAGGCCGTCGTTGCCGCGCTTGCCGCCACCTTCGGCAACCGGCTCGTGACGTCGCAGGCGGTGCGCGAGCAACACGGCAATACGCTGACCTGGATCGGCAACCAGCCGCCCGATGCGGTGGTGTTCCCGCAGACCACCGAAGACGTGCAACGCGTCGTCGGCTTGTGTGCGGCCGAGCGCGTGCCGGTGATCGCGTTCGGCGCCGGCACCTCGCTCGAAGGCCAGGTCAATGCGCCGAGCGGCGGCGTCTGCATCGATTTCCGCGGCATGAACCGGCTCATCGCGGTCCATGCCGAAGACCTCGACTGCGTGATCGAACCCGGCATCACGCGCAAGCAACTCAACGCGCAACTGCGCGACCAGGGCGTGTTCTTTCCGATCGATCCGGGCGCCGACGCCTCGCTCGGCGGCATGGCGGCAACGCGCTGCTCCGGCACCAACGCGGTGCGCTACGGCACGATGAAGGACAACGTCCTGGCGCTCAAAGTCGTGCTTGCCAACGGCGAGGTGATGTCGACGGCGCGGCGGGCAAAAAAATCGTCGTCCGGTTACGACCTCACCCGTTTGATCGTCGGGTCCGAAGGAACGCTCGGCATCATCACCGAGCTCACCTTGCGCCTTGCCGGCATCCCGGAGGCGATCGCTTCGGGCGTTTGCCCATTTCCCTCGGTGGAAGCCGCCTGCAACGCGACGATCATGACCATTCAGTCCGGCATCGCGGTGGCGCGGATCGAGCTCCTCGACGCGCTTCAGGTTCGCGCATCCAACGCCTACTCCAAGCTCACTTTGCCCGAGACGCCGATGCTGTTCGTGGAATTTCACGGCACCGAAGCATCGGTCGCCGAGCAGTCGCGGCAGTTCGGCGCGATCGCGCAGGAATTCGGCGGCGGCCCGTTCGAGCGGGCGATGCAGGCGGAAGAGCGTTCGCGGCTGTGGCAAGCGCGCCACGACGCCTATTGGGCGCAATGCGGGCTGCGTCCCGGCACCTACGCGTTGGCGACCGACGTTTGCGTGCCGATCTCGCGGCTCGCCGAGTGTGTCACGGCGACGCAACGCGACATCGCGGAGAATAAGTTGGTGGCGCCGATCGTCGGCCACGTCGGCGACGGCAATTTCCACGTCGGCCTGATGGTGGATTTGAACGACGAAGACGAGGTGGCGCGCGTCCATGCCTTCCTCGAACGCCTGGTCGAGCGTGCGCTGGCGATGGATGGAACCTGCACCGGCGAACACGGCGTCGGCCAAGGCAAAATGAAATACCTCGAGGGCGAGCACGGAAATCCGGCGCTTGAGGTCATGCGCGCGATCAAGCGCGCCCTCGATCCGCTCGACATCATGAATCCGGGCAAGATCGTCAGCGTTTAGCCGCCGCCGCCCAAAAAATCGACATAGAATCAGCGGCAAATGCCGCCGGACGGCGTCCGGAAGCGTGCATTCCGCGTGACCATGCCTTAGGGTTGGCCTATCGCGTGCGCCGGGTGTCAGAGCGCATGATCTTGCCGGAAAACCGGCACTTTTCCGGATCATGCTTGAGGCGATCAAGGGAAGCTTGCCGTGCAGACCACGCTGCTCGGGTTGGCCGTCGCGCTCATCGTAGCGCTGGTGTCGGCGCTGGTCGCCCCCCTTGTGGTCGATTGGAATCGCTACCGCGGCGCCTTCGAGGCGGAAGCGAGCCGCCTGACCGGGCTCGCCGTTCACGTCAACGGCGGCATAGATGCACGTATCCTGCCGACCCCGCACATTAAGTTGCACGATGTCACAATCGGCGAGCCGGGCCAGCCGCCGCAACTGCAGGCCGCGTTCGTCGATCTCGATGTGGCGCTTGGCCCGCTGTTGCAAGGAGAGCTGCAGGCCACGCAGTTGCGCCTCGTCGCGCCACGAATAAGCCTCGGCCTCACCAGTTCCGGAACGATCGACTGGCCGGCAAAGTCGCAATCGCTGCATCCCGATGCACTCACCATCTCGCGCTTTACCGTCGAGGACGGCCGCGTCACGCTCAGCGATGCCGCATCCGGTTCGCGCCTCGTGCTGGATAAGCTCGACTTCAGCGGCGATGTGCGTTCTTTCGCCGGCCCATTCCGTGGCGAAGGCGCCTTCGTCGTCCGTGGCGAACCTTACGCCTATCGGATTTCAGGTGGCCGCGTCGACGAGGATGGCGGTCTGAAGCTGAAACTGGGCGTCGAGCCGACGAATTATCCGCTGACGACCGACCTGGACGGCACGCTTCGCTTCGACGCCGGCGCTCCGCAATTTGACGGCACGCTTTCTGCTGCGCGCCCCGTCGGCGTGACGCTGCCGAATGGCGAGCGGGTGATGAGCGATCCCTGGCAACTCGCGGGCAAAGTTCACGCTACCGCGGCGTCGGCGTCGCTTGAGGACCTCGCCTTGCAGTACGGGCCCGACGAACGCGCAGTCAATTTCGCCGGCAAAGCGAAGCTGACGTTCGGCGCCCATCCGCGTCTCGACGGCACGGTGTCGGCGGTGGAAGTGGATATCGACCGCATGCTGGCCGCGCCGGACGTGACCCACCGGCCGCCCTTCGTCCTGCTCAAAAGCTTCTTCGAAGCTTTTGTCGGCGCGGTAAAGCCGCCGTTGCCGCTGGCTGCCGGGATAACTGTCAATGCGGTGACGGTCGGCGGCGCTACAATTCAATCGCTGCACGGCGATGTCGGTTTCGATGCCGCGGGATGGAGCCTTAAGAACTTCGCATTCCACGCACCCGGCTTCACCGACATCAATCTGAGCGGGCGGCTCGATTCCAGTCCGCAGCATCTTGGATTCAGCGGCCCGGTACGCATTGAATCGGCCGACCTGAAAACCCTGACCGCTTGGCTCGAGGGCCGTGCGGATCAGCCTCCAGGCCCGACGCGCGCTCTGACGGCGCACGGCGACATTACGATCGCCGGCGACCGCCTCGCGTTCGACCATTTGGCGGCGACGCTCGATCGGGAAAATGTCGAAGGCCGGCTCGCTTACACTTGGGGGGCGGCCGGGCGTCCGGCGGCGCTGGATGGGGAACTCCACGCGGCCAAGCTCGACGTCGATGCTCTGTTGGCATTTGCCAAGGCGGCGGCGTCAGACGACGCTTTCGAGATACCGCACAAGGTCGCCCTCGTTCTTGATGTCGGCAACGCGACCTTGGCCGGCATCGACGCCCGCATGGTCGACGCCCGGCTGAACTTCGATGCCGGAATCATTCACATCGACCGGCTCTCGATCGGCGACTTGGGGGGTGCAGCGCTCAACGTCAGCGGGCGCATCGATGAATTGTCATCGCGGCCGCTGGGGCAACTGACCCTCGACCTCGACGCGACGACGCTCGCCGGCGTGACCGAGCTTGTCGGCAAATTTGCGCCGCAGGTCGCAGCCGCGGTCCGGCCGTTTGTCGACCGATTGGCGCCGGCAAAAGTGCATGGCGTTCTGACGCTCGATCGCGCCGGAGCCGCCGACAGCCGGGCCAAGCTCGACCTTAGCGGCGACCTGGGCGCGCTGCGCGTGGCGCTCAACGGCGCCGCAATCGGCGAGCCCGCTCACCCCGGCGCGGCCGCGATGCGCATCACGAGCCGGTTCGACGCAGATGATGGCGGCGCGATCCTGCGGCTTCTTGATCTCGACCGCGTCATCGCGGTCGATCAGCTTCCCGGCCAGATGACGATTTCGGTCAACGGGCCGCTCGACGGCGATCTTCAGATCAACGGGCTTGCGAGCGCCGGCGGCTTTTCGGCGGCGGCGCAAGGCACGCTGCATCTCGCCGGCGAGCAGGCGCCAAGCGGCAGTCTGCAACTGAAAGCCTCAGCCGCCGATTTGCGGCCGCTGCGGCGCGCGTTGACTGGGCAGCCGGGTACAGCCACCCTGGTGTCGGCGAGCGCGATTATCGGCGTTGCCGGCGCGGACCTTTCGGTCACCGACCTTGTCGTCGCGGCCGCCAAGTCGTCGATCCGCGGGCGACTGGACCTCAAGCTCTCGAATCCGCTCGGCATCGCCGGCGATCTGAGCGCGTCGAATTTCGACGCCACCGCCGCCCTGGCGACGCTGCTCGGGCTTCCCGACGCGACACCGGGCGCGGGCAGGCGTTGGTCGTCGGCGCCAATAGGCCCCGGGGTATTTGCCGCGCTCAAGGGCGACGTTGCGGTCCGGCTCAATGATGCGGCTTTGACCCCGGCTTTGGTCGCGCACGATCTCAAGGGTGTTGTGCATTTCGAACCGCCGGGAATTGTTCTGCGCGACATCGACGGCAGCCTCGCCGGCGGCCGTCTCGACGGTGAATTGGTCTTGCGCCGCGACGCCGAGAAATTTACCGGCCAGGGTCACATCGATCTCGTCGGCGCCAATGCCGGCAGTTTGCTCGCCGCCGACAAGAATGCGGTGGACGGGGCGGTGACCGTCAAGCTGCAAGGCGAAACGATCGGCGTCAGCACTGACACCGTCATCGGCGGGCTCCATGGCGCCGGCACAATCACACTCACCAACGGCCGGTTCCGAGGCTTCGACCCGGCGGCGTTCGACGCCGCTATCCGCGCCGCCGACCAGACCGGCCCGATCGAGACGGCAAAGCAGCTCGGTCTGAAGCAGCTCGGCCAGGTGGTAAGCGCGGCGATGGATAAGGGCCGGCTCGCCGTCCTGGAAGGAAAAGCGGATGTGACGATGACCGGCGGTCAAATTCGGCTGGCTAACGCAAATCTGCAAACACAAAGCGGCGCAGTGCTTTCGCTGCAAGGCATCCTCGATCTCAACGATACGTCGATCGATGCACGCATGGTGCTTTCAGGCCAACCGCCCGCGAACGCGATGATCGGCATGCGGCCCGAACTCGCCGTCACGCTCAAAGGGCCGCTGGCTGCGCCGGAACGGCGCCTCGACGTGTCGACACTGCTGGGATGGTTGACGCTACGCGCTACCGAGCAGCAGACGCGCCGTATCGAAGCGATTGAGGCCAATCGACGCGAAGATGTCTTAAGTCCTGCGCTGCGCCCGACACCGCCTTCGGTGCGGATCATTCCGCAAGGCACGGAATTGGAAATAACCAACAGGTCGAGCGCCTTGCTGGCGCTATCGGATGCGCGTGAGCTCGACCGCTTGCGGCCTGAAGTTTCGGCCACCGGCGCGGACGGACGAAGCGGCGCCGCCGGGCCGCTGCCGGCTGCCGTCAGGCCGGCTGCGGCACGACCCGCGCCCGACAGAGCCACGGCGGCAACCGGAACCGCTCCCGCGCCTCCGCGACCCGCAACGCGTTCGCCGCTCGATTTGCTGTTTCACTCACAAAACTGACAACACCGGCGGGGCCAAGAGCATCTCGCGCGCTTCGCTCGTCTCGCCGTCGTCATGGCTGCGCGTTTGATAATGCTCGAGCACAAACAGCCGTATGGCCGACGAGAGATTGCCGTGCTGGCGGTCGGCGTCGATGGCGCCGACCAGGTCGGATAAGGTCATTCGCCGGCTTACGGCGATGTCCTTCAATCCTCTCCAGAACGCCTCCTCAAGACTGACGCTGGTCTTGTGGCCGGCAATCACGATGGAGCGCTTGAGGACTGGCGATTTCATTGCCCATCTCCGGTTTCGATCCGGTGCTGGTCGAGAGTTTTGCTGGATTTGTCATTGTGCGATTGCTCGATGGCGCGTTCTGCCTTCGAGCGTCCGTGCGCAAGGCGGTTTGAGGCCGCCTGCCTCTCGGCTTGACGCCGCTTGGACCGCTTGCGCTCGGTGCGGAGGTTGACGAGATCGCCCATGCAAAGTTCGGTGCAGACCGGATTCGTGGCTCGGCCATCCTGGCCTTGTTCAGTCTGGTTAATTACGACGGCAAGATCAGGTTGGATCACCGGGAGGGCGGGTCGAACCAGGTCACGATTTCGTCAGCCGACCGTGCCTTGACTTATTTCTTCCTGAAGCGGTCGAGCCGGACCACCTCGCCGCCGCCGCCGTCGGGAACCGGCGGTGGCTGGGCCGCAGTGGCCGCAGGCGCCGGGTAGGATTCCGGCTTGCCCTGTTCCTCGCCTGGGCGGCCGATCGCCGCAGGCGGATTTTCCACCGTTTGGGGCGTCGTCCCAGTCTCGGCTGCGGCGCCGCCCTCTATGACCTCGAATTGGAAACCGAACTCCACCGCCGGATCGTAGAACGCGGTCACGGCTTCGAACGGCACCGCGACGCGCTCGGCAATTCCGCCAAATGACAAGCCGACCTCGAACGCCTCATCGCCGACCGCAAGATCCCAAAACTGATGCTGCAGCATGATGGTCATTTCTTGCGGATAGCGACTGCGCATGCGCTCGGACAGCCGCACGCCGGGAGCCGTGGTGTTGAAGGTGATCTTGAAATGATGCTCGCCGGGAAGACCTTTCTTCGCCGCGTCAGCCAGCACGGTGCGAACGACGCCCCGCAGCGCCGCTTGCGCGAGAATGTCGTAACGAATGTGATCGACGGCCATTTCGGGAATCAGATGTCCAGTGATCAGTAATCAGACAGCAAATAAGATGCAATTCATAGAGGCCCAGATCGTCCGTCTCGCTTACTGATTTCGGAGACTGATAGCAGGAAAGTGGAGGCTTCTGTTGCCAGGTGCCTCCGAACCCCGCCTGACGGAGCTTAACCCGCCAGGGCTTTAAGTCGGTCTTTCAGGCTGCGTTACGCAGCCAGAGCAACCGGAGCATAGTTGTCATTGGCAACTATGAGTTTGGCCCGATAACGCCGGAACCATCCCGGGCAAAAGCACGTCCTTTACGCCCTCGTCGATCCTATTTCGACCCCGTTGGTGGAGTCGCCGGGTACCGCCCCCGGGTCCGATAGGTTTATTACGACGCCCGTTTATCGCCATAGCCGGCTTGCGCCGGCACACTGAATATAGGCGCAAAAGGTTGACGAAAAAAGAGGCCGCTCGTCGCGGAACGTGACGTCAGACAGGCGGCTTAAGCGGCATCCGGGCGGATCGCTCCCCCTCGATGTTCGGAAGCAATGCCGCCAGCAAGCCGATCGCCGGCAGGAAGGAGCAGACGTGGTATACAAATTCTATGCTGGTCCAATCGGCCACCTCGCCAAGGACCGCCGCACCGACGGCGCCCATCCCGAACGCAAGTCCGAAGAACATGCCCGAAATCATGCCGACGCGGCCGGGCATCAGCTCCTGGCCATAAACGACCATGGCTGCAAAGGCCGACGACAGCACAAGCCCGATCACGACGGTGAGCGCGACCGTTGCCGTCAGTCCCACATACGGCAGCACGAGCGTGAACGGCAGAACGCCGAGAATTGAAAACCAGATGACCGTCTTGCGGCCGATTCTGTCGCCGATCGGGCCGCCGATGAACGTACCGGCGGCGGCCGACGCGAGAAAAACAAACAGATAGATCTGCGCCGTTTCGGTCGGCAGATGGAAGCGGTGCATCAGATAGAAGATGTAATAGCTGGTAATGCTCGCCAAGTAGAAAAACTTCGAGAACATCAGCGCGACCAGCACGGCGACGGCGCGTCGTATTTGCGACGTCGTTAAGCCGTTTGCCACGGCGGATGAGCGATGCGCCGCCCGATGGGCATGATAGTTGTTCTTGTACCAGCGCCCCACGAATGTGAGGACGCTCATTCCGCAAAGCGCGATCAGGGCAAACCAGGCCAGGCTTTCCTGTCCACGCGGCATGATGAAAAAGGCGGCGATAAGCGGACCGAAGGAGCCGCCGAAATTGCCGCCGACCTGAAAGAGCGACTGCGCGAAGCCGTGGGCGCCGCCCGAGACAAAGCGGGCCAGTCGCGACGATTCAGGATGAAAGATCGCGGAGCCCAGCCCGAGGATCGCGGCGCCGAACAACAACACGCCGAAATTCGGCGCGAAGGCAAAAGCCAGCAGACCCAAAAGCGTGCAGCCCATGCCGAACGCCAGCGAATACGGTTGCTGCTTGCGATCGGTATAGAAACCGACAACCGGTTGCAGCAGCGATGCGACGCCTTGGGAGACCAGCGTCAACAGGCCGATTTGTCCGAAGTCGAGGCTGAATTTGCTTTTGACGATCGGATAGATCGCAGGCAGCAGCGACTGCGCCAAATCGTTGACGAAATGGCAGAAGCTGATGGCGCAAAGAACGATGAAAAAAGTAGTTGCGGCCTTTTGCCGGCCGACGACTGCGTCGCTCACAAGAAAAGCCTTTAGATAGGTTTTCGACGCGCCGCACTATGCCGACGCACGCGGATATCTACCACACGCATTCGCGCATCGGAGCTATTCGCGGCGTCGCCCGTTGTGGCGGTGAATTTACTGCAAACTCAGGGCCACGAACCGCGTTTCGCCGTCGGCGTTGGCTACCAGCAGAACGGCGACTTTCTTGCCTTGCGCCTTGAGCTGGTCGATTCGGGTCTGCAAATCCGCCGGATTACCGACGCCCTGATATTGCACTTCGACGATGACGTCTCCTGCGGACAGCCGTTTGTCGGGCGCAGCCGACGCTACGTTCGGATCGACGGCAGTGACGAGCACGCCCTTGACGTTGTCGCGAACCTTGAATTTTTTGCGCAAATCGTCGGTAAGGCTGGAGAGTTCCAGCCCCAGCGTCTTTTGCACGACCGATTTCTGGGCCGGCGCGCTGTCCTTGCCGGCGTCCGCCGCGGCGACTTTTTCGCCGTCCTCGAGCCGGCCGATCTTGACGGTGTGAGTCTCCTCTTTGCCCTTGCGGATGACGACGACCTCGACCTCCTTGCCGATCGGGGTGTCGGCGACGATGCGCGGCAGGTCGTGCATTTCCTTGATGTCGTGGCCGTCGAATTTGACGACGACGTCACCGGGCTCGATCCCGGCCGGCTTGGCCGGGCCGCGATCGTCAACGCCGGCGATCAGCGCGCCGCGCGCGGGCTTAATACTCAGGCTCTCGGCGATGTCATCCGAAACCTGCTGGATGCGCACGCCAAGCCAGCCCCTACGCGTCTCGCCGTACTGGCGAAGCTGGTCGATGACGGCGACTACGGTGTCCGACGGTACCGCGAACCCGATGCCGATCGAGCCGCCCGAAGGCGAGATGATCGCCGTATTGACGCCGATGACGTCGCCATTGAGGTTGAATAGCGGGCCGCCCGAGTTGCCGCGATTAATCGCGGCGTCGGTTTGGATGTAATTGTCGTAGGGTCCGGAATTGATATCGCGGTTGCGCGCGGAAACGATGCCCGCGGTCACCGTGCCGCCGAGGCTGAACGGATTGCCGATGGCGATCACCCATTCGCCCAGCCGCAGCTTATCCGAATCGCCGAACTTCACCGCTTTGAGCGGCTTGTCGTAATGCACCCGCAGCAGCGCGAGATCGCTCTTGCTGTCCTTGCCGACAAGTTCGGCCGGCAGTTTGGTGCCGTCGTTGAGGATCACGTTGATCTCGTCGGCGTCGGCGATGACGTGGTTGTTGGTGACGACCAAGCCGGACGGATCGATGATGAAGCCGGAGCCGAGCGAATTAATCCGCCGCGGCGTCTGATCCTGGTCGCCGTGGTTCCGACGGTTCTTGAAGAACTCATCGAAGAACTCCTCCATCGGCGAGCCGGGCGGCAAATCGGGCATGTTGCCGAGGCGCGCGTCCACCTTCTGCGACGTCGAGATGTTGACCACGGCGTCGATCACCTGCTCGGCGACATCGGCGATGTTCTCGGGTCCTCGCGCCGCGGCGGTCCATGCCGGCAGGACGATGATCGCGGTCGCCAGCGCGGCCATGGCGGCGCCGCGCCGAACCAAGCGGGGAAGATGGCGGGCTCGAGACAGGCAAGACATGGAAGTCCGTGCTCCTGGAGGATGAAGTGCCCGGAAGGTGACCTCGTCTCGGTCCCGACGCAAGGCTGTAACAGGGCACTCTCGCGCAATTAGGGACCGGATTGGGGCGGAAAAGCAACTCCGCGCCTGCTGCGCCGGTTCAGCGCCGCACCAACCACACGATGGCAACGCCGACCAATGCCGAAACGATGCCGGCGACACGCAGCGGCCCGTCCGGCATTTCAAGCGCTAAGGCCATGGCCCGCTTGGTGCCGACCGGGAAAGCGGCAAACAGGATGCCCTCGATCGCAAAAAACAGGCCGATTGCGGCGAGGAAATCCGACATGAGCCCGCTCCGGTGTCCCTGTTTCAAAGTTCGCAAGCGGCAGTGGCACCCTCTCATGCGAACTTCAAAATCAAAGGGAAACCAGCAAACTTATACTTTTAGCTCGGGTTTCGGACTTGAAGTTCCTCCGCGCGCTTGCCGGTTGATTTGCACGTACTTCAAAGCCACCGCAGGCAGTGACAGCGCGGGAGACCTATTTCGCCGCAGGCTTGTCCACCGTGGAAGCTTGCGCATTGGGCACGGCCTCGGCCTCCGGCGCGCGTCGCCCCGACGGATCGGAGAAATAGCGGAAGAAATCGGAGTCGGGCTTGAGCACCATACGCGTATCGCCATGCTGCAAGCTTCGATCATAGGCCTGCATCGATCGATAAAAAGCGAAGAAGTCCGGGTCGCGGGTATAGGCGTCGGCGAAGATTCGGTTTCGTTCGCTGTCGCCCTGGCCGCGGATCTGCTCGGCATGGGATTTGGCCTCGGCCAGCAGTACGGTCACGTCGCGGTCGGCCCTGGCGCGGATCTCCTGACTCTTTTGACTGCCTTGGGCGCGGAACTCCGCCGCCTCGCGCTGTCGCTCGGTCTGCATGCGCTGATAAACCGCCTGGCTGTTCTGCTCCGGCAGGTCGGCGCGGCGAATGCGCACGTCGATTACGTGGATGCCGAACGGCTTGGCGTCGTGATCGATCTGGTCACGCATCTTTGCCATCAGCTCGTCGCGCTTGTCGCGGACGACGTCGGTAAGGGTGGCGGCGCCAAGAACGCGGCGCAGCGCCGAGTTGAGCAGGATCGCAAGCTGCGAATCGGCGCCGGCCGGACCGACGGTCTGATAAAATTTGAGCGGATCGGTGATGCGGTAGCGCGCGAAGGCGTCGACGACCAGGCGCTCACCGGCCTGGTCGTTGCCGGTCTTGTTGTTGTCCTGGCTTGAGGCGATCACCTCCTGGGCCGGCGATTCGATGTTGAGAATTCGCTTGTCGATATAAATCACGCTGTCGATGAACGGCACTTTGAGGTTGAGGCCCGGATCGGTGATGACACGCACCGGCTTGCCGAGGCGCACCACCAGGGCCTGCTGGGTCTGGCTCACGGTGAAAAAGGTGCTGTAGCTGACGATGGCGGCAACCAACAGCACCACGGCGATAACGCCGCCGGTCAGGCTCATTCTCATGGGTTGCCTCCCGCCGACGGCGTGGCTGCGGCGTGCGGCTGCCGCGTCCCGAGTTCGTTGAGCGGCAGGTACGGCACGACTCCGGGACTCTGCGGTCCGGTGTCGATGATCGTCTTATTAGTTGCGCCGAGAACGCGCTCCATTGTTTCGAGATACATGCGCTCGCGGGTGACGGCCGGTGCCTTTTTGTATTGCTCGTAGATTTGCAGGAACCGCGAGGTTTCGCCCGTGGCCTCGGCGACGGTCTGCTCGCGATAGGCTTCGGCGTCCTGGGTGACCTTGGCGGCGCGGCCGCGCGCTTCCGGCACGACGCGATTGGCGTAGGTCTGCGCCTCGTTCTGCGCACGTTCGAGGTCGGAGCGGGCCGCCTGCACGTCGCGGAAAGCGTCGATAACCTGGGTAGGCGGATCGACCTTCTGCAACTGGACTTGCTGCACCAGGATGCCGGCGCCGTATTCGTCGAGTGTCTTCTGCATCAGATTCTGCACCGCGGTCTCGACGGTTTGTCGGGCGCCGCTGAGAATCGGCTGGATGTTCGAGCGGCCGATGATCTCGCGCATCGCGCTTTCCGCGACCGCCTTCACAGTGCCTTCAGGATTTTGCACGTTGAACAGGTAGTTGCCGACTTCGGCCGGCTTGACGCGCCACAGCACCGAAAAATCCACATCGACGATGTTCTCGTCGCCGGTCAGCATCAAGCTTTCCTCGGGCAATTCGCGCACCGATGTGCCGCGGCGCAGGTCTTCGACGGCCCGGATGCCGACATCGGTTTTGTTGACGCGCAGCGCCGGCGGCGTAATCGCGGTCTCGATCGGATAGGGCAGGTGATAGTTCAATCCCGGCTGCACCTCGCGTACGAACTTGCCGAAGCGCAGCACCACGCCAAGTTCATCGGGCTCGACGCGGAAGAAGCCGGAAAAACCCCATAACACGACGGCGGCGAGCGCGATCAGTGCGATGCCGCGGCCGCCGAGATTGCCCGGCAGCATGGAGCGCAATCTATCCTGACTGCGGCGCAGGAATTCTTCGAGGTCGGGCGGACGCGGGCCGCCCGGTGGCTGCGGTCCCGAGCCCCAAGGGCCCCGCGGCCCCCCCGAGCCCCAAGGGCCGCCGCTCGATTGGTTGCTCCACGGCATCGATTTCTCCTGGCGCCGGTCCGCTGCCGCCGGCTGGGTTTGGGGGGTTATAGGGGAGCGTTCCGCCCCTTACAACGCGCAGTAATGCCGCGTTTAGCTGGCGCCAATTCGGCAATCCCGGTCCTATCTAATGAGCTTCGGCGCCCGGTGCGAGCGGTTGTGCACGTTCGTAGGTGACGAAAACGAACGACGCATCGTCTTCAACGGCTGCAGAGTGGGCGTCACGGCCGGTTTCGCGCCAGATGGTCGGATCGATTGCCGGGAAACAAGCGTCGCCTTCGACCCGCTTATGGACGAAGGTGATGACAAGGCGCGATGCCAAAGGCAACGCCTGGGCATAAATCTCGGCGCCGCCTGCGACGATGATCGCGTCCGCGCCGCGCCGCAATGCGTCGCCGCGGGCGGCAGCGATCGCGGCGTCGAGGCTCGGGGCAAGCAGAATGCCGGGCGCGGCGAAGTTCGGGTTGCGGCTCACCACGATCGTGGTCCGGCCGGCGAGCGGTTTGCCGATCGAAAGATAAGTCTTGCGTCCCATGATCACCGGCTTGTCCATGGTCAGCGCGCGGAAATGGCGCATGTCCGACTTGAGGCGCCACGGCAGCTTGTTGCCGCGTCCGATGACGCCGTTCTCGGATACGGCGGCGACCACGACGATGTTCATCGTCACACCGCCACGGCAGCCTTGATATGCGGGTGCGGCTCGTAGCCTTCCAGCAAAAAATCCTCATAGCGGAATGCAAACAGATCCTGCACCGCGGGGTTGAGCCGCAACGTCGGCAACGGGCGCGGGCTTCGGGTGAGTTGCAGTCGCGCCTGCTCGAGATGATTGAGATAGAGGTGCGTGTCGCCGAAGCTGTGGATGAAGGCGCCCGGCTTGAGGCCGGCGACCTGCGCCACCATCATCGTCAGCAGCGCATAAGAGGCGATGTTAAATGGCACGCCAAGAAAGACGTCGGCGGAACGCTGGTAGAGCTGGCACGATAAAGCGCCGTCGGCGACATAGAACTGGAACAGGCAATGGCAAGGCGACAGCGCCATTCGATCGTTCTCCGCCGGATTCCACGCGGTAACGATCAAACGCCGTGAGTTCGGGTTGCGGCGAATTTCGGCCAGGACGTTTGCCATCTGATCGATCGAGCCGCCATCCGGCGTCGGCCAGGAGCGCCATTGCCGGCCGTAGACCGGGCCAAGATCGCCATTTTCATCCGCCCACTCGTTCCAAATGGTGACGCCGTGGTCGTCGAGATATTTGACGTTGGTATCGCCGCGTAAGAACCAAAGCAGTTCATATACGATCGATTTGAGATGCAGCTTCTTGGTGGTGAGAAGCGGAAAGCCGTCGGCGAGCTCGAAGCGCATCTGGTGCCCAAAAATTGAGCGGGTGCCGACACCAGTGCGGTCGCGCTTCTCTGTGCCCTCGGTGAGAACACGGTCGATCAAGTCCAGGTATTGGCGCATCGGTTTATTTGCTTCCCGGCCAACTCAGTGCGCGATGAGTTTGTGACGGTCAGTTTACAGCAGCGTTACCCTCTCGTTAAGCGGATGGGAACAATTGTTCCGTAGAAAGTTGCATGCGAACTGCCCCCGCCGCCATCCCCACCATGCTCAAGCGCAAATCCCTGCATTTGACGATCGCGATGAAGGCCGTGTTGTTGATCGCGGCTCTGGGTATTTTGTCGATCGGCGCCAATTGGTTTTGCCTGCAGCGGCTCGACGAGCTCGACCGCCTCAACGGCGTCGTCATGCGGCATTTGTCGCCGGCCCGGCTTGCGCTTTCCGAAGCGAAGGCGGCCATCGAATCGTTCGGCGTCGCCACTTACAAAACCTATTCGGCCACCGATGCGGATCAAGCCAAGGAATACGCCGAGGCGATCGACGGCGAATACGCCTCAGCCAGGAACGCGTTGAACAACGTGCTCAGCTATTACCCCGCGTCAGGCGACGACGTCCGGCGCATTTTCGGCAAGTTGGAGCTCGCCCACCACATCGCCAGCGACCTCAAAAGCGCGGTGAAGGCCGGCGAATGGTACCAGGCCAAGCGCATCGTCGATCTTAAATTCGATCCGGCGCGCGACGACGTCACGTTCCAGATGGACCGCCTCATCAATATTCTCGGGGCCCGGGCGCGCACCACCGAAGCGGAGGTTACCGCGCGCAGCGCCTGGATGTATCGGACCACTCTCGGCCTCCTGATCGGCGGCACGATCGCCGCGCTGGTCGGCGCATTTCTGCTCGCGGAGATCTTTATTGCCCGGCCGTTGCGGCTCATGGCGCGGACGATGACGCAAATGGCCGGCGGCGATCTTCACGTTCCCATCCGCGGCGGCCATCGCGGCGATGAGATCGGCGCGATGGCAAGCGCGGTGGCGGTATTCCGCAATAATGCGCTGGCCTTGCGCGACGCCGACGCGGCGCGCGCCGTCGAGCGCGAACGGGCGGAGGCGGAGAAGTCCGCGGCGCTGGAAGCCGTCGCCGTGGCGTTCGAGCGGGATATTCTTGCCATCGCCGGCTCGGTCGGCCATTCGGCGACCGAGCTTGAAACTTTTGCCCGCGAAATGACCGGCGTTCTGGACGAGTTGCACCGTCACGCCGATAAGGCCGCCTCCGTCGCCGAGAACACCACAGGCACCGCGACAAGCGTGGCGGCGGCGATCGAAGAGCTTTCCGCCTCGATCGGCGAGATCAGCGCGCAGGTGAATAACGCGGCGATGATCGTCGAGGAGGCAACGCGTTGCACTAACAGCGCGGTGACCAACACGGCGGCACTGGTGACTACGGTCAAGGACATCGATCAAGTCGCATCCCTGATCACCGCGATCGCCAGCCAAACCAATCTGCTTGCGCTCAACGCCGCAATCGAAGCGGCGCGCGCCGGCGAGGCCGGCCGCGGTTTTGCCGTGGTCGCCCAGGAGGTCAAGGCGCTGGCGGGGCAGACCACCAAGGCGCTGGCCGAAATCAAAGACAAGACGATGTCGGTCGGCGAAGTGATCGAAATCGTGCGGCAAGCGAACACGGCGATGGAGAAGTCGATGCGGGAGGTGAGCATGATTTCCGGCGCCATCTCCGTTTCGGTTCAGCAGCAAAATACGGCGGCCGGCAGGATCGCCGAAATCGTCAATGGTGCCGCCGCGCGCACCAGCGAAGTTTCGGAAAGCATCGCCGGGGTAAGCGCATTGGTGCATCGCTCCGGTCGCGGGGCCGACCAGGTCTTGGCGGCCGCGGCCGAGTTGAGCCGTCAGGCCGCCGCGCTAAGCCTTGATGCCGGCAATTTCGTGAGTCGGGTTCGCGCGGCGTAAGCGCCGGACCCGCTCACGCGAGACCCACCAGTCCAAGCAAGGCCGCGGCGCCGAAGACCCAGAGCGGGTGCAAGCGCATCCAATAGAAAACCACGGCGCTGCCGAGCGAAATTGCGACGGTGAGCCAGGTCGTATCGGCGGCGCGCGCGACCACGACGGCGGTCGCCGCCGTAAGGCCCAGCGTGACCGGCAAGAGGCCTTGCCGCAATGTGGTCTGCCAGGATGCACCGCTCGTCCGATCGAAGATGCGGCCGACGGTGTACGCCAACAGGCAGGCCGGCGCGCACATGCCCAGTGTGGCTGCCAGAGCGCCCAGAATTCCCGCGACGTGGTAACCGATCAGGGTCACGAAGATGACGTTCGGCCCAGGCGCTGCCTGCGCCAGCGCGAACAATTCGGTGAATTGCCGCCCGCTCATCCAATGCCGTCCCTCGACAACCAGGCGGTGGATTTCCGGCGTCGTGGTATTGGCGCCCCCAATCGCGAACAGCGAGATGACGGCGAATGAGCCGGCAAGAACCGCGAGTGCGTTGCCGTCGGCTTTCATCGCTGCACCGTCGGCGGAAGCGTGTAAGACCGCCGCAGCCAGGCGATCGCAACGCTGATCGGCACGATGACCCCAACAACCGCCGGCAGCGGCCATTGCATGATGCCGACCCCGCCGCAGGCTGCGAACGCGATCAGCGGCCCGAATACGTCGCCTCGACTGAACAATGGCGCCGCCATTTTCACGACCGTCGCGATGATGAGTCCCGCGGCGGCCGCCGCCATTGCGGTGAGAGCGTGCTGCACGGCGGGCAAACCGCCGAAACGGGTGTAAAGTGCGCTGACGACGATGATGAGCGCCGTTGCCGGGCTGAGCAGGCCCGCCGCCGCGGCCGCGCTGCCGAGCGCTCCGTGCACGCGCGCCCCGAACACAACCGACAGGTTGAGGATGTTGGCGCCGGGAAGGAACGTGCACAGCGAATAGGTCTCGTTGAATTCCTCCGCCGTCATCCAGCCGCGCTGTTCGACCATCATGCGCCGGGCCCACGCCAGAACGCCGCCGAATCCGGATAGCGAGATGGTGGCGAAAGCGAAGAACAACTCCGACAAGGTCGGCTTCGGCGGCGTCATCTATCGTCCCTGATTTCAGTCGAGGAGAGCTTCGATAAAATCCTTCGCCATGGAATAGATGCCCGGCGCCTCGCTTTCGCGGGGACCTCCGACGGCAAGCTTCAGGCCGCTGCCGGCTCTTGCCTGCTGCACGCGCAGCCACAGCGATGCGTGCCGGAGGATGTCGGCTCTTGTAAGATCGGCGACAAAAAGCGGCTTGCGATAGCGGTGCGCGAGTTGCTGCGCGAGCGAAGTGCCGTGCGACGCCTCCAACCCGCCGGCATCGATAATGATCAGGCAGGCGTCGGCATCGCGCACGTTCCATTCCGTGCGTTGCGCGGGGTCGGCGAGTGAAGTCTCTTTCAGGTTCGGATATTTGACCAATAGCCCGGGCGGCATGGAAAAATCCTCCGCCCAGCCGTCCTTGGGGCACCAGCCGCCATAGTCGATGCCGTGAGCGACGGCGAAATCGAGCACCGCGCGGTCGACGCCGCTTTGTCCGCCGGACAGGAGGATCATTTTGCCAGACCCGGTTCGATATTGGCGTGACGACAGACCCCACAGGCTTGCTCATTCTTTCGACAGCGCATAGACGTTTCACCCCGCGTTCTGGCACATCACCGTTTTTGCGCCCGGAGAGACAAAGTCATGAATTATAAACTCACGCGAATACTGGCGGCAGTGATTGCCCTCGGCACGCTCGCTGTTGCGACCGGGGCGTCGGCACAAGGCCGCGCCAAAGTCGGCACGCTGACCTGCAACCTCGCGCCCACAATCGGCTTCATTGTCGGATCGGAGCAGCGGCTGTCCTGTACATACACTCCGGACGGGCCGTGGCCGCCAGAGCGTTATTTCGGCAGTTTCACGACGATCGGTTTGGATATCGGCTTCACAAGCGGCGGGCGTTTGGTGTGGGCGGTGCTTGCGCCAGTGAACGGATATCACCACGGCGCGCTCGCCGGCACTTATGTCGGTGCCAGCGCCGACGTAACTGTTGGGGTGGGCCTTGGCGCCAACGCCCTGGTGGGCGGTTCGCATCGTTCGTTCGCGCTGCAACCTCTGTCGGTCGAGGGAAATGTCGGGCTCAATCTGGCGGGAGGCGTTTCCAAATTGCGCCTGCACGCCGCACGCTGACGCCAGCAACGATCCGATAGTGCCCGGACAAATTCGCGTTGCAGCGGTGACTATTGCTGCAACGCACTTTACCCATTGAGCTTCGCGCCGTTTTGTTTGGTCTCATCGCAGGCAATGTTGCGGTGCACTGCCAATGGATTGCCAACGAATGTCAGGGGGTTAAAATCACCCACGCGCGTCGATGAATCGGCGCCAACAAGTTGTCGCTTTGGCGAGGCCCAGGGCGCAATGAGAAAAAACAGGTAGGAGACTTCTGATGGAAACGCAGGTTGAACAAAAACAACCTCACGAAATTTCAAGCGTGCACCGGGCGTCCAATGAGCTGATCAAACTCATCCGGAAATTGCGCTGGATGGGAATGGAAGAAGAAGCTGCCGGCCTGCAGAAGGAGCTCGGGCAGCGGCGACCAGCGGATGCGGACAGCGTCCTCGCGACGTCGGTCGATACGGACTGAAATTTAATTATTCCAGTTTCGGTCCCGCGCCGCGCTCCATATCGATACCGCGCGCGGTGTGCTCTCACTCCAGAACGTGACTGACCATGCCATCGGCGAGCTTCGGTTCGAACCAGGTCGACTTCGGCGGCATGATTTCGGCGGCGTCGGCGACCGCCATAAGGTCACGCATCTGCGTCGGATAGAGCGCGAACGCCACCGCCATCTTGCCGGATGAGACCAGACGTTCGAGTTCGCCTAAGCCGCGGCCGCCGCCGACAAAGTCGATGCGCGGGTCGGTGCGCGGATCGGTGACGCCGAAAATAGGCTCGATGATATTGCGATGAAGGAGCGTAACCGGAAGCCGGGCAACGGCGTCCGTGGGCTGCGCAGCCATCGCCTCCGTACTAAGCCGCAGGCGATACCAGTGCCCGCCAAGGAACATGCCGACTTCGTCCGCGCTCGCTGGGCGGACCGGCTGGTCGCTCGTCTCGACCGAATAGCGGACGCGGATTTGCGCCAGAAGCTCGGCCGGGCTTCGCCCGTTCAGGTCGCGCAGCACACGGTTATAGTCGAGGATGGTCATCTCGGCCGGTGCAAACAACACGGCGAGGAAATAACCATGCGAGCCGCGGCCGCGGGCCTGTGACTCGCGTAGCGCCGCAGCCGAGCGATGGTGGCCGTCGGCGATGTAAAGCGCGGGCAAAGCATCGACGGCTGCTGTCAGCGCTTCGATGGTTGCTGCATCGTTCACCACCCAAAGCTCGTGGCGAATGTCGTCGTCGGCGGTGACATCGACGGCAGGCGTGCCCGCGGCGGTCCGCGCCAGCAGCGCGTCGAGATCGGGCGCCGCCGGATAAGCGAGCATGACCGGGCCGGTTTGCGCGTTCACCGCCTCGATTTGGCGTACGCGGTCGTCTTCCTTGGCCGGGGTCGTGTATTCGTGTTTGCGGATGCGATTGCCGGCATAAGCCTCGAGCGAAGCGATGGCGGCAAGCCCGGTCTGGGCTCTGCCGTTCCGGGTGAGGCGGTAAACGTAGTAGCTGGGCATGTCGTCACGCTTGAGAACGCCGGCGGCGATCATGCGCCGCAAGTTCTCGGCGGCCTTGGCATACACGGCACCATCGTAAGCATTGATCGACGGATCGAGGTCGATCTCCGCCTTGGAGACATGCAGGAAGCTCCATGGCTTGCCTTTGGCGCGCTCGCGCGCCTCGGCGCTCGACAGCACGTCGTAGGGCGGGGCGATAACTTCGGCTGCGCGTTCCGGCGCCGGCCGCAACGCGCGAAAGGGCTTGATCAGGGTCAAGAGGGGTCTCGCTGTTATGGGATTTTAATTCGCGGAAATACGCATTACGTCAACCCCGTGGACGCATCCGCAATCATCTTGATCGCCGGGCCGACTGCGAGCGGCAAGTCCGCCTTGGCCCTGGCGCTGGCGGAAAAGTACGGCGGTGCGATCATCAATGCCGATTCCATGCAGGTTTATCGCGATCTTCGCGTCATCACCGCGCGACCTTCGGCTGAAGACGAGCAGCGCGCCCCACACCGGCTTTACGGCCATGTCGATGCGGCCGAGAACTTCTCGGTCGGCCGCTGGTGTACGGAGGCTGCCGCCATTCTTGATTCGGCGGAGCGCTTTGGGCGCGCCGCCGTTATCGTCGGCGGCACCGGACTCTATTTCAACGCGCTGACGCGGGGGCTTGCCGCCGTACCCCCGATCCCGCCCGAGATCCGCGAGACGGTGCGCGCGCGGCTGGCGAGCGAAGGCATCGGTGCGTTGCACGCCGAGCTCAAACACCACGATCCAGCGGCGGCCGCGCGGTTGATGCCGGGCGACCGGGCGCGAATTCCGCGCGCGCTCGAAGTGGTGCTGGCGACCGGCCGCTCGCTGCTCGACTGGCACCGGGATGACACGCCGTCGCGCCTCGATGCGGCACGCGCGGCCAAAGTCTTTCTGATGCCCGAGCGCGACGAGTTGTTGCGCCGTGTCGACGCCCGCTTCGACGCCATGATGACGGCCGGCGCGCTCGAAGAAGTCCGCGCGCTCGCCGCGCGCCGGCTCGACCCCGCGTTGCCGGCGATGAAGGCGCACGGCGTGCCGTGGCTCATTCGCCATCTCAACGGCGACATCACCCTTGAGGAAGCGATCGAGGGGGCCAAACGCGACACCCGCCAATACACCAAGCGCCAAGCGACCTGGTTTCGTAATCGGCTTCCCGATTTCGCCTGGGTCCCGCCGCACAAGGCGCTCGGCGCCGTCGAAGCGCAATTGGAAGCGTTGGAGAGGTGATGCGCCGACGCTCGCCGCGTTGAGTTGTCACGAGTATGACACGAGACGATCGGCAAATGCGGCTCGCCTTTACGGCAAAAAATTTCGATGGCACATTGCCGGCGTCATCCAACATGGAGGTAACGACATGCGTCATATTCTGTTCGCGGTAACCGCGGCATTGGGAATGAGCTTGTTGGGCGCAGCGGCTGTTTCGGCCGCTCCGGCGAATGGGCAGGCGATTTCCCAACAGGCCGATCATACCAGCCCGATCACCGACGTGGCCGGCGGTTGCGGACGTGGTTTTCATCGCGGCCCGCATGGCGGCTGCCGCCGCAACTGACGCGACTGACAAAGTTTCGTTTTATTGAAGCGCAATCCGGTCTTCGCGCTTTGCAATCTCCGCCTTCGCGCTTTGCAACCCTCGCCTTCGCGCTTTGCTTGCGGCGCGAAGGCGATTGGCGGCAAAGGGGGGACGAAGCGCCGATCTCACTTCGAAATATATTGTAGTCCGGCCGAATAGGCGGCGCCGCCGATCACGCAGGGGATGCCGAGTTCGATCTGGCCGGTCGCAGCCGCAACGACGCAGCCCATGGATAGCGCGCCCTGACCGACCTGCCCTAGCCCCGTCAGCTCCCGTTTCGAATTCGAGCCCTTCTGCTTGAGCTCCTCGATGGCCGCGAGCGATTCCTTGCGCATGCGCACCGTGTCGACGTTCTCCGCGGTCTCGATCACGTCGTTGAGAACCTTGGCGGTGTCCTCGGGCTGCCCCTTCACCGCGCGCTTAAGCGTGGCGAGCAGGTGTAAATCTCGGACCGCGTTGCTGGCGAGCGTGAACTTGGCCGCGCTACCGGTCGTGAGATTGTCGACATTGTCGTGGTCGTTGGCGAGCGGCAGAAGCTTTATGATGCACCCGATCGGTTGATAGGACCCGGTCGCGAGATACATGCCCCAAAGCACGTCGATCAGTTCGGGGCTCGGCTCGATGACCACCGCCTTCTTGCGATCCTGGCCGATCTTGAGCACCTGTTTGATCTTGTCGAACATGCCCGGTTTCGCGACCTGATAGGCAATCTGATCGAGCGTCGGCAATTTGCCGTCGACATATTTGTCGATCATGCCGTCGCGCATCGCCATGCGATCGGCGAATTTGAGCAGCAGCACCTTCCAGTTCGGCAAGCCGGAATAGGCAATGGCGCGGATAAGCACCCACTGATCCGCCGGCGCGATCGACAGCATCCGCACGATCAGCGCCTCGGCGCGCTCCGGATTGGCGCCGAGCACGCCGGCGATGAAGCCGATATAGGCGCCGCAAGTCTCAGCGTCCTTGAATGCCTGCATCTCGCTGAGTGCGCGCACCAGCACGGGCAGACCCTCCGGCTCGGGCTTGCCGCGATAGGCGTTGATCCATTTGAGCATCGAGTTGGTGGAATTCAGCGGAACGTTGGGTGGCGGCGGCGTCGCGGCCGCGGGTGTGGCGACCGCGACAAAAACAACAAATGCTGCGGCCAGACCGACGGCGATGCGGCGCCAGCTCAGGCTAGGCGAATGTCGTGCAACCATGTCCCCTCCAGCGGAGAAAACCGGCCGCGCGTGCGGTCGGAAATTTAGCAACGCGCACGCTCCCACTGCGTCAGTTCAGCAACACCGCCGGGAAATTTGAAGGCGCGCGGGGCGCGAAATCGCGGCCACGGTGTGACGCTTAACGATGGTTAACGATTGCGGTTTGCCGCGCCATTTCGATTTCAAACGATGGTTTGAAGTCGACCGTGGGCTCAGAAGCCCCATTCCGGCCGCATTCGGCTTGACCCCCGCTGCCCTAATGCTTATAAATGATCTTCTGAGCGTGAGGACACTTCCGTGCATATTTTGACTTTGCTGGTACTCGTATTGAGGCGCACCGCCGGGGGTGGATGACCACCCACGAGATGCGGCGGTGCGCGACACAGGGGCTCTTCGAGGCCCCTTTTTTATTTCCTAACCCCTCAAAGATACGAAGACAGTTCGAAAGTGGAGCAAGCCATGACGGAAATGACCGGCGCGGAGATGGTGATCGCGGCGCTCGCCGATCAGGGCGTCGAGCATATTTTTGGCTATCCAGGCGGCGCGGTGCTGCCGATATACGACGCGTTGTTCCAGCAGGACAAAGTGAATCACGTCTTGGTGCGGCACGAGCAAGGTGCCGTGCATGCCGCCGAAGGCTATGCGCGCTCGACCGGCAAGGTCGGCGCCGTGGTGGTCACCTCCGGGCCGGGCGCTACCAACGCGGTCACCGGCCTGACCGACGCGTTGTGCGATTCCATTCCGATCGTCGTCATCACCGGACAGGTGCCGACGCATTTGATCGGCAACGACGCGTTCCAGGAATGCGACACTGTCGGCATCACGCGGCCGTGCACCAAATACAATTACCTCGTCAAAAACATCGCCGACCTGCCGCGGGCGCTGCATGAAGCTTTCCATATCGCCGCGAGCGGCCGTCCGGGTCCGGTCGTGGTCGACATCCCGAAAGATATCCAATTCGCCAAGGGCGAATACTTCAAGCCGAAGGAATTTCAACATCGCGGCTACCGGCCGAAGGTGAAGGGCGATCTCGACAAGATCAAAGAAGCCATCGATATGATGGCAAAGGCCAAGCGGCCGCTCTTCTATACCGGAGGCGGCGTGGTGAACTCCGGCCGGGCCGCGTCCGATCTGTTGCGCGAATTGGTCAAGCTCTCCGGTTTTCCGATCACCTCGACGCTGATGGGGCTCGGCGCATTCCCCGCCGCCGACAAGCAGTGGCTCGGCATGCTCGGCATGCACGGCACCTGGGAAGCCAACTGGGCGATGCACGATTGCGATCTGATGATCGCGGTCGGCTCGCGGTTCGACGACCGCATCACCGGACGGCTGGATGCTTTCTCGCCGGATTCGAAGAAGATTCATATCGACATCGATCCGTCCTCGATCAACAAGAACGTCAAGGCCGATCTCGCTATCGTCGGCGATTGCGCTCACGTGCTTGAGGACATGGTCCGGTTGTGGCGCTCCGGCGCGATCGTGCCCGAGAAGAAGGCGCTGCAAGCCTGGTGGGAGCAGATCGGCAAATGGCGGGCTAAGAATTCGCTGGCGTTCCGCAACTCCAACGAAATCATCAAGCCGCAATACGCGATCCAACGCCTCTACGAGCAGACCAAAAACCGCGACACCTACATCACGACCGAAGTCGGCCAGCACCAGATGTGGGCGGCGCAGTTTTATCCGTTCCAGGAACCGAACCGCTGGATGACTTCGGGCGGGCTCGGCACCATGGGCTACGGCTTGCCGGCCGCCGTCGGCGTCCAGCTCGCACACCCGGATTTGCTGGTCGTCGATATCGCCGGAGAAGCTTCGGTGCTGATGACCATGCAGGAAATGTCGACAGCGGTGCAATACGACCTGCCGATCAAGATCTTCATTCTCAACAACCGCTATATGGGGATGGTCCGGCAGTGGCAGGAATTGCTGCACGGCGGACGCTATTCCCATTCCTACTCCGAGGCGCTGCCGGACTTCGTCAAGCTCGCCGAGGCCTATCATGCGCACGGCATCCGCTGTGAGCATCCGGGTGAGCTCGATGAAAAAATCCGGGAAATGATCGAGGTGAAGAAGCCGGTGCTGTTCGACTGCGTGGTCGATCCGGCGGAAAATTGCTTCCCGATGATTCCCTCCGGCCGCGCCCACAACGAGATGCTGCTCGGCGATGCCGCCACCCGCATCGAAGACGCGATTACCGAAGAAGGCAGGGTGATGGTCTAGCCATGAGCACCGCAGCCACCACGCACTATCCGGCGATGACGACGGCGCAGCAGGTCGAGGTCCGTACGCTGTGCGTGCTGGTCGACAACGAGCCCGGCGTGCTCGCGCGCGTCATCGGGCTGTTCTCGGGCCGCGGTTACAACATCGATTCGCTCACGGTGTCGGAAACCGAGCATGAAAAGCATCTTTCGCGCATCACCGTCGTCACCCGCGGCACGCCGATGGTGATCGAGCAAATCAAGAATCAGCTCGATCGACTGGTGCCGGTGCACCGCGTCGTCGATCTGACCAGCAGCGGCCCGGCACTGCAACGCGAACTCGCCATGGTCAAGGTGCGCGGCAAGGGCGAGCAGCGCATGGAGGCGTTGCGGCTGGCGGACGCCTTCCGCGCCCGCGTCATCGACGCCACCAACGAGAGCTTCGTCTTCGAGATTACCGGCGCGTCGGATAAGATAGAGAGCTTCGTCAATTTGATGCTGCCGCTCGGCCTGGTCGAAGTCTCGCGCACCGGCGTGGTCGCCATCGGCCGCGGGCCGGAGGGGATGTAGCGGGCGGATCGCGCCGCAGTGCCCACCCTCTGGTTAAATTCGATAACTGACGCTAAAGAAGTGCCTATGAAGCCTGCTCAGGAAGGCACTGCCATGAAACCACGTCACACGCATTTGCCCCCGGACTGCCGCGCGATCAGCGATGTGCTCGCCAGGATCGGCGACAAATGGTCGGTGCTTGTCGTCAGCCGGCTCGGCGACGGACCCTTGCGTTTCAATGAGCTGCGCCGCTCGATCGGCGGCATTTCGCAGCGCATGTTGACCCTTACGTTACGCGGGCTCGAGCGCGACGGCCTGGTGACGCGCACGGTATTCCCGACTATTCCGCCGCGGGTCGATTATGCGTTGACCGGGCTCGGCCGCGATCTGCTCGATCCGGTATCCGCGCTCGGCGCCTGGGCGATCCGCAACCAGCCGAAGATCGCGCGGGCGCGCGAACAATTCGACGGGATTTGCGAGGCGAAGGGGAAGTCGCCGCCGCGCCGCGATATCCCGCGGCCCGGGCTTGTCCAAGCCGCCCGCGGAAACTAGAAGCAGCAGCGAAAGACAAACGGCCGGGATTGGCCTGAGTAGGGGTGAATATCATGCGCGTTTACTACGATCGCGACGCCGACCTGAACTTGATCAAGGGCAAAAAGGTCGCCGTCATCGGCTATGGCAGCCAGGGCCATGCGCACGCGCTCAATCTGCGCGATTCCGGCGTCAAGGACGTTGCCGTGGCGCTGCGCAAGGGCTCCCAAGGCGTCAAGAAAGCGCAAGGCGAGCAGCTCAAGGTGCTTGAGGTTACCGAGGCCGCCAAATGGGCCGACGTCATGATGATGCTCACGCCCGATGAACTGCAGGCCGACGTCTACAATCATCATCTGCACGCCAACATGAAGGACGGCGCGGCGCTGATGTTCGCCCACGGCCTCAATATCCATTTCAACCTGATCGAGCCGCGCTCCGATCTTGATGTGATGATGATCGCGCCGAAGGGGCCGGGCCACACCGTACGGTCGGAATACCAGCGCGGCGCCGGCGTGCCGTGTCTGCTCGCCATCCACAAGGATGCCTCGGGCAACGCGCACGATCTGTGCCTATCCTACGGCGCGGCAATCGGCGGCGGTCGCGCCGGCATCATCGAGACCACGTTCCGCGAGGAGTGCGAAACCGATCTGTTTGGCGAGCAATCGGTGCTGTGCGGCGGGCTGGTCGAGTTGATGAAGGCCGGCTATGAAACCCTCGTCGAGGCCGGCTACGCGCCAGAGATGGCATATTTCGAGTGCGTGCACGAGGTAAAGCTGATCGTCGACCTCATCTACGAGGGCGGCATCGCCACGATGAACTATTCGGTCTCCAATACCGCCGAGTATGGCGAGTACGTTTCCGGCCCGCGCGTTGTCGACGAGCGCACGCGCGCGGAAATGAAAAGCATCCTCGGCGACATCCAGTCGGGCAAATTCGTCAAGGATTGGATGTTGGAGAACAAGGTCAATCAGACCTCGTTCAAGGCGATGCGGGCCAAGTCCGCGGACCATCCGATCGAGCAGATCGGCGCCAAGCTTCGCGCAATGATGCCCTGGATCAAGGAACGCGCGCTGGTCGATCGCAGCCGGAACTAAAATGCGCCGTCGATGTTTGTGATTTCGGTTCCAGCGACGACCGTAGGACTTGTTGGCGATCGGCGGCGGAGGAGGGATTCATGCTTGCCCAGCGATGCCTGCCTATCGCGGTCGCTTTGAGTCTTGGCCTCGGCTTTGCCGGCGCCGCAGCCAAAGCGGCGGATATTTTCACGCTGAGTTCGACGACTTTCCGGGACGGCAAGATAATGCCGAAGGAGGTCGCCAACAGCAAAGCCAACGCGCCGAATAATCCGAACTGCGTCGGCGATAACGTGTCGCCGCAATTCTCCTGGACCAACGTGCCGGCCGGCACCAAGAGCTTCATCTTTCTGATGACCGATCCGGAAGGCCGCGGCGGCGCCGTGACCTTCCATTGGGTCGCTTACGGTATTCCGGCGTCCGTCACCGGCTTCGCCGAAGGCGAGGTGAGCAAGCCGTCGGATAAGTATGTCGGCGGCAAAAGCACCCAAGGCGTCGGCTTCTATTCCGGTCCCTGCACGCCGTCCGGGTCGATGCCGCATCATTACACGTTCGTTCTTATCGCGACGGATTTCGATCCGAAGGATTTGCCACCCGGCCTCACTCACGACGAAGTTGCGCAAAAGATCGCGCCGGACGGCGGGATGCCACGGCATACCAAAGGTACGGCAGGCCTCGTGGGCTTGTTCGTCAACCCCTGGCACGAGTAAGCCCGGCATAATTGAGCGCCCATGCTGCGGCGGCCCCATTGAGTGCGGCGGATACGGAGACGGCGGCGATCGATCGCGCGGAGATCGTGGTCGAGCCGTGGCGTTGGGATTTTGCCGTCGCGCGGCGGGCGGACATCGACCGCCACTTCGCCGATTTGCAGCGCCGTCGCCCGGCGGTGTGGAACGGCCGCGTGTTGCTCCTCAACCGCTACGGCATACGCGACGGCACTTTGCGCGGCGCGTGTTTCGAAACCGATTACGCGAGCCTGTGTGCCTGGCGCGACTGGGGGCTTCCCGATCCGCCCGTCTACAACATCTTCGCCGCGGCGGCATTACAGTCCGCCGACGGCGCTTATCTGGTCGGCGAGATGGCGCCGAACACGGCCGTGGCAGGGTCGATCTATTTTCCGTGCGGCACCCCGGAGCCGGCCGATCTCGACTCTCACGGTATGCTCGACCTTGGCGGCAATCTTGGCCGCGAACTCAAGGAAGAGACCGGTCTCGATATCGCCAAACTCGACGCCGAGCCGGGCTGGAGCGTGATCCGCGACCGTGGCTATATGGGGCTGTTGAAGCGCGTTGCGGCAAGCGAAAACGCCGAAGCGCTGCGCGGCCGCATCATGCGGCATCTCGCTGCCGAGGCGGAGCCCGAACTCATCGACATCCGCATTCTGCGCGGACCGGCCGACCTCGACCCGCGGATGCCTCATTTTGTCGTCGCGTATCTGGAAAATGTCTGGCGGCAAGAGTTGCGATAAGAGTTGCGATAAGAGTTGTGGGCCTAGCGAGGCGCCGATGAAACTCCCCAAAATTCTCGAGCATTGCCGGGTCGATCGGCCCGGTCGCTTCCGCCTTGCCGACTGCAATCCCGCGGAGACTTTCGGCCTCGATATCGAAAAAACCGACGTCAAGAGCATGCTCGCCGACGGCGTCGCCCGGCTCGCGGACCTGCAGCAGCGGCTTTATGCGCAAGACCGCTGGGCGTTGCTCGTCGTGCTGCAAGGCATGGACGCCGCCGGCAAAGATAGCGTCGTCAAGCACGTCATGTCCGGCGTCAATCCGCTCGGCTGCGAGGTCCACGCATTCAAGGCGCCTAGCGACGAGGAATTGCAGCATGACTTCCTCTGGCGCGCGGCCGTGCGGTTGCCGGGGCGCGGCCGGATCGGGATCTTTAATCGCTCTTACTATGAAGAAGTGCTCGTCGTGCGCGTGCACCCGGATATGCTCGCCCGCGAAAAGCTGCCGCCGGCGCTAACGGGTAAATCGCTTTGGAAGCACCGCTTCAAGGAGATTTGCGCGTTCGAGCATCACCTCGCGCGCAACGGCACGTTGGTGCTGAAATTCCATCTGCGCCTTTCCAAAGAAGAGCAGCGCAAGCGGTTCCTCGCGCGTCTCGAAGAGCCAGCCAAGCGCTGGAAGTTCTCTATGAGCGACGTGACCGAACGAAAGCAGTGGGACAGATACATGGCCGCCTACGAGGACATGATCCGCGCCACCTCGACCGACCACGCACCCTGGTACGTCGTTCCCTCCGACCACAAGGAGGTAACCTGGCTTGCGGTCGCCGGGGCGATCATCGACGCGTTGGAAGGTTTAAAGCTCGATTTTCCGAAGATCGAAGGCGCGGCACTCAAGGAGCTAAAGCGCGCGGAGCGCGCGCTCAAGGCCGAAAAACACGGCTGATCGCTTGCATCGACGCGCGATCTTCCGCTAAAAGGACCGCGGTCCCATATGAGGTTAACGCGGCGTTTACCGCGCTCTAGGACTGTCGGACTCGAGGGTAGATGATGGCGATCCGCCACCATATTCGCGCGATCAACCGGACGGCCGAAGCGGCCGGCCGCTGCGCTGCCCTTACTCTCGGCGGGCTCCTGCTTCTTATCGCCCCCTGAGGGCCGTCTGGGCGTTTGCGCCTGGGCACTCAGGGGTCAGCGTGAAGCTTCGGAACCCACGGGCGCCCCGTACAAATGGGCGCAGACGAGAAGGACCACAGATCATGACCGCTCCAGCCCAATCCGAGAAGGATCGCGTCGTTATTTTCGACACCACCTTGCGCGACGGCGAGCAATGCCCCGGCGCCACCATGACCCACGAAGAAAAGCTCCAAGTCGCCGAGCTGCTCGATGAGATGGGCGTCGATATCATCGAGGCCGGCTTCCCGATTGCCTCCGATGGCGATTTCGCCGCCGTCAACGAGATCGCCAAGCGCACCAAGAATGCCGTTGTCTGCGGCCTTGCCCGCGCCAGCTTCAAGGACATCGACCGCGCCGGCGAAGCCGTCAGGCCGGCCAAGCGTTCCCGCATCCACACTTTCCTTTCCACTTCGCCGGTGCACATGAAGTGGAAACTGCAGACGGAGCCGCAGCAGGTCTATGAGATGGTGATCGCTTCGGTGACACGCGCGCGCGGCTTTACCGACGACGTCGAGTGGTCGAGCGAAGACGGCACCCGCACCGAGCACGATTTCCTCTGCCGCTGCGTCGAGGGCGCGATCAAGGCCGGCGCCACCACTATCAATATTCCCGACACCGTGGGCTACTCGGTGCCGGAGGAATATTTCGCGCTCATCAAGATGGTGCGCGAGCGCGTGCCTAACTCCGACCAGGCGCGTTTCTCCGTGCATTGCCACGACGACCTTGGCATGGCGGTGGCGAACTCGCTCGCCGGCGTGCGCGCCGGCGCGCGGCAGATCGAGTGCACCATCAACGGCATCGGCGAGCGCGCCGGCAACGCTTCGCTCGAAGAGGTGGTGATGGCGATGCGGGTGCGGGCCGACGCGATGCCGTACTGGACCGGCCTCGACGCCACGATGCTGACCCGGGCCTCGAAGCTCGTTTCCGCGGTCACCTCGTTTCCGGTGCAGTACAACAAGGCAATCGTCGGTCGTAACGCCTTCGCCCATGAGAGCGGCATTCACCAGGACGGCATGCTCAAGCACACGCAGACCTACGAGATCATGCGGCCCGAGGATGTCGGCGTGAAGCAGACCTCGCTCGTCATGGGCAAGCATTCCGGGCGCCATGCGTTCGCGCACAAGCTCGAGGAATTGGGTTATTGCCTGGCCGGCAATCAGCTCGAAGACGCGTTCGTGCGCTTCAAGGCGCTGGCCGACCGCAAGAAGCACGTTTACGACGAGGATATCGAGGCGCTGGTCGACGAGGAGATCGCCACCTTCCAAGATCATATCAAGCTGGTGTCGCTGTCGGTGATCGCGGGCACGCACGGGCCGCAGCGCGCCACCATGAAGCTCGACGTCGACGGCAAGTCGATGATCGAGGAATGCGACGGCAACGGTCCGGTGGACGCAACCTTCAATTGCATCAAGGCGATGGTGCCGCACGAGGCGGTGCTGGAGCTCTATCAGGTGCACGCGGTGACCGAAGGCACCGATGCCCAGGCGGAAGTCTCGGTGCGGTTGTCGGAAAACGGCCGCTCCGTAACAGCGAAGGGCGCCGATCCCGACACGCTGGTCGCCTCGGCGAAGGCTTATCTCGCCGCGCTCAACAAGCTCCTTGCCCGGCGGGCGCGGGGCAAGCTTGAGCCGATCGCCATCGGCGAGCGCCGCATCCATTCGACCGATGTGGGGTGAGTTGCGGTCACTCGTCTCGCTCGCGGGAGAGGCCAACTTCGATCCGGGATTTCGCTCAGCCGCACAGGCTGGGCGATTGAAGGTGGCCGCTCTACGCGGCGGCGTTTGCCGTCACGTCGGTCGTGTTCCGTTCGTCGGAAGACTTGATCGCCGCAAAGATCATATTGCGTAGCACCTCGCGCTGCAGGCCGTGCGCGTGGCCGTCTGTCCGCACATCGGCGATGACGCGGCTGGGGCGCCCGAGGACGAGGATTCGGTCGCTCAGCGCAATCGCCTCGTCGATCGAATGAGTGACGTGGAGGACGGTTTTGCCGCCTTCCTTTGCGATGCGCCGGAAGTCGTTGCGCAATTGCGCGCCGGTGACCTCGTCGAGATGACCGAACGCCTCGTCAGCCAGCAGGACGGCCGGATCGCTGGCGAGAGCGCGGGCGAGGCCGACGCGCTGGCGCATGCCGCCGGAGAGTTCGTGCGGATAAGCGTTCTCGAATCCACCGAGCCCGAGGCGTTGGAGGAGCTGCCGCGGCGTCTCCTTCAGCTCGCGCTTCGGCCGCCCGATGATTTCGATGGGAATGCGAACGTTGTCGATGGCGGTGCGCCAGGGCAGCAGACGATCGCCCTGGAAAACGCAGCCGATCTGCCCGCGCAGCGCGTTGAACTGGTGAAACGGATCGAAGCCGAGGACGGCAATGCTGCCGCTGCTCGGCTTGTCGACCCCGAGCGTGAGGTTGATCGTGGTCGACTTGCCGCAGCCGGTTCTGCCGACAATGCAAACATAATCGCCGCGCGCGACGTCAAAGGAGAGGTCGGCGATTGCCGTGGCCCCGCCGTGGCCGGAAAACCGCTTGGCAACGTGCCGAAATGAAACGGCGACAGGCGCCGACTCGGTCCTGGTCTTTTCGGTCTTGGCTGTTTCAGTTTTTGCCGTCTCAGTCATGCGCCCGCCGATCATGCCGCCATCGCAGCATTTTGCGTTCGAACAGCGAGAGCGCGGCGTTGGTCGCGACAACAAAGGCGACCAGAACGACAGTCCAGGCGATGGCGCGATCCATTCGGAAGAACTCCTCCGACAGCCGCAGCTGATAACCGATGCCGCTGACGCCGCCCAGGAGTTCGGCCATTATGGTCACGCGTGTGCCGCTGCCGAGATTGACTCGCCAACCGGTCAACAATGCCGGTAGCAGCGCCGGCAAAATTAATATGCGCAGTAGCTGCCGAGCCGACGGCCGCCACGACCGGACCATGTCCCACAATTCCACGGAAATGGAGCGTACGCTGTCACGCGCCAGATAGAAGAAACTCGGCATCGTGGTCACGATGACGACGAAGGCGATGCGCGTTTCCATATCGCGAAACCACAGCACCGCGAAAATGATCCAGCAGACCGCGGGTACGCCCTGCATGACCTCGAAGGGCGGCAGTACCGCCCGCTCGATTGGTCTTACTAGGCCAGCCACGATGCCGACGGTCGTTGCCGCCGCAAAGCCAATCGACAGGGCAACTATGATTCGCAGGTAGGTGAGGCCGATCGCAGAGATTGCCGCCGGATTTGTCACGATATCGCGTAGCGCGGCCCCGATCCTGCTTAACGACGGAAACAGGATCGGCGGCCAATAGAGCGACGCAAGCTGCCAACCGATGACGAGAAGAAGCAGAGCGACCGTGCCTTCGATGTTGATTCGGCCAGCCCACGTTGCCGCGCGCGCCGCCCAGGCGGTGCTGCCGAGCCGCGGCGCCGGCTTGAACTCGACGGGGTCCGACCGAATGTCGATGCTGGCCATGAGGCCGAGGCTCCTTTCGCTGCGGCCGCAAATCGCGCAGCTATTGTGGCCGGAAATTCGAGACGTAGCTGTCGAGTTCGCTTGCCGTGAGCGGCCGGTCCAGCTGCTTCGCTTCCGGCAGGATTTTCTGCGTCAATACGGCGATGGATGCGCGATCATCGGCAATCGGGCGAATGTTGATCAGCCCGCCGAAGCGCTGGAAGTAGCGCAACAAGGTCTTTTTGGGGATGCCGGTGCCTTGCTCGATCAGTTCGGCGGACTTTTCCGGATCGCGCTTGACCAGTTCGGCGGCGTCGAGATTTGCCGCGTAGAAGCGGTGCAGAAGATCGAGGTTCCCCGGCTTCGCTAGCCAGTCCCGCGACGCGCCCGCCGCGATGCTCGGCAGCGTCGGGCTTTTTGCATACCGCTGCCAGATTGCCGGATCGTAGACGGCAAGGACATGCAGCGATCCTTCCGCGTCGGTGAGAGCGGCCGCGGCGTCGATCGGCGTGACCGCAACGCCGTCGGCGCGCCCGGTCAGCAACTCGGCGAACGCGCCGGCACCACGGACATTCGAGGACTGCAGGTGGACCTTGGAAAGATCGACGCCGCGCTGTTGCAGAAACCAATCGGCGAGCGCCCACGAGCCGGTGACGGTATCGGCGACGAGCGTTCTGCCTTCCAAGTCCTTCAGGGTCTGAACGGCCGGATTGGCGCTGACGATGAAGTAGTCGTAATTGAAGATGGTCCAGAGCAGCGTGACATTGGCGCCTTGTTCCACGAACCGGCCGCCTGCCGCGGTAGAAATGCAGTAGCACATGGGATCGGCGCCCGACGCAAAATCGGCATACGCCATCTGCGACGGTTTCTGGGTCACCTTAAGCTTAAACCCATGCTTGACGTCCAGTCCGGTCTTCTGGATCAAGACCGGGAACCAAACCACCTGCGAGGGCGCGGCGAACACAGTCACGCTGAGAACAGGAAGGTTCTGCTGTTGCGGGGACGCACTCGCGGAAGAAGCAAGGTTCGGAAAATCCAGGAAGGCTGGCGCGACGCCGGCGATAGCCGCAGCGAACGCGATTCGAACGAACGCGATTCTCAAGACACGCTTTACCGACATTCGCTGGCCCGAATGTTGGGCGGCCGGAGCGCCCGATTGTTTGCTCCGGGCCGCCCGATGCGTTGGCTTAATGGGCCGCCGCCGAAACCGCCGAGTTGTCGACCAGGTTGCCGAAGGAGGAAACGCCCGGCGACAGCAAGTCGTACTGCTCCAGGATCTCCAGGCTGCGGTCGAACTCGTTCTTCGGATAGGACGAGGTGTGGCCGAAGCGCAGCCGCGGCAAGTGGAAATCGGCGACATCCGGTCGGCCCCAGCGGAAGCCCTGGGGAATATCGTCGATGAGATAGGTGATATATTTCCGTTTGTTGGCCGGCGACGCATTAAGGAAGTCGGACGCCCGATCGAGCGCGCGATACAGTGCTTCAAGGTCTTCCTGCGGGAGATCGTCGCGCGCGATGTCGGTCGCGACGAAGTGACCCTGCGCCAGGATGCTGGCGCCCAGCTTCTCGGCGAGCGCGACATAAGGCTCCATGATCACCGCGGCCGGCACCTCACCGGCCAGTACCGCGTCGAACCGCGATGCCGGACCGCCGAAATGTTGCAGCTTCAAACGGTCGCGGCCGATGAAGCCTTCGAGCAGACGAATAGCGGCAAAGTGCGAGCCGGCAAAAAAATTCACGCCGACCGGCACGCCGGCCAATTGCGCGGGCCGGTCGATCGGTGAATTCGGCGCCACGACAATCGCGTGCAGCGGCCGGCTCGGCTGCAAGCTGGTGATGCGCACGTCGCGGCCCTGAACGGTCTTTTTGCTTAGATCGTAGGCGCGGCGCACGTTGCCTTCTTCGCAAGCGCGGAACAGCTTGACCTGGCCGTCCTCGAACGGGGTGTGACAGACGATCGGATTGACCAACCGCGTGTCGTCGCTGCCGTTCTTAGGCGTGCCGTCCTGGTTGGTTGGAACAAATTCAAGGTCGAGACCTTGGTCTCTGAAGAAACCTTCGTCGCGAGCGACGTACCACGGCAGGCTGTAAATTGCGGAGCTGACCTCATTGACGATTTTCTTCAGGGGCATTGTTGATCCTCGATTGCAAGGATCTCAGAATTGTTGATGTGGTCCGCGCATTCAATAGATTTAGAGTTTTTTTTGAAGCGGCAACGAGCTGTTTTAGTCTAGCGGCGAAACAGATACGAGAATGTCGTTCCGATTTGATTGATCGCTGTGCATCGATGCCCGCTGCATCGGCGGCCGACGTGGAGTTCGTCGGCCGGAAGAATTCTTAATTTTCTTAAGGTACTCGAGATTCTGGGCCAGCCGGAAATCACTCCGGCTCCGCCTTGCTCACCGAAAAGCTCCGCTCGGCAAGCATCCGGTTCTGATACCAAATCTGCTCGGTCCACACGCCGGGCACGACCTCCCAGGCGTTGTCGAAGCCGTAGCCGATGAGACAAAGCGCCCCGATCTTCATATTGGGAAAGGCGATTGTCGCTTTGTGCAACGTCTCTCCGGTATTCGGATTGCGTAACCCCTGCGGCGGGAATGCGAGCGTAAGATAGAGCGTCACGCCGTTGCCGGCGGGCGCGCCGTCGATGCGGAATTCGATGCCGAATTGCGTGCCGGCCTTGCCGTCGACAGCCGTCGAATCCGAAATGAAGTGCCAGTCGGTTATGGAGCCTATGGTGCGGGTCGGCGATTGCTGGCCGGCTTCGGCGGGCGCGCTGGCCGATTGGCCGCGATAAGTGCCGACGTTGGTCACCGTGATGCCGCTGACGACCGCGGGGGGCTCCACGACCGTGGGCGTCTGGGCGGCCGCGCCGCCAACGACGGCCGCAAGCAGCCAGATTTCGAGGAACAGCATCCGCATGGGCTTATTTCCGTTCAAGACATTGACGTGTTCGGCGACGATTCTCTCCGCTTGGAATTCCGGAAGCAATGCCCTAAAGGTGGCTCGCGCTAAGGCTGGGCGGCTCGCAATTCCCGGCCGTGCAATGGTGGAAGTGCCTGACCTTCCGGTCTTGGGTTAGGGCGCATAGCTCAGTTGGTAGAGCAGCTGACTCTTAATCAGCGGGTCCAAGGTTCGAGTCCTTGTGCGCCCACCATACAAATCAAATACTTAGCGTTGAACGGAGCGTGGCCGTCAAATTGGTGGGGCGCGCCTTGGCCGCGCGGCGGCGTTCCCGATAGGCTGCTCAAGATGCCGAAACTTGCGCGTCAGTCCGCGAAGACGATGCGCTGTGCTTCGCGGCGTCGTTGCAGAAGGCCGATCACCGATCGGCGCAGCGCGGAGGCGAAGCGGTCGAACCAGGTGGGGTTGTGGATAATATCGGCGCGGTAGAAAGACGGACAACCGGCCGACACTATAAGGACGGAACAACCGATCGCATATCGGCGAAGAATTTTGTCGCCCCCGCCCGCGTGATCGATTCTCACGCGAGACCGCGGCAAATCCGGACTTCATCCTGAGTGTCGATTACGTGAAAGCGTGGGAAAAGACGCAGGGCGATATTCCGTCGGCATCGCCGGCTAAAGCGCTCTGATCTCCCCTCCGTCAAAGGGGTCCGGTCGGCGGTGGCGCAGCTTGTCCGCCCCTCGGACTCGGCGGTTGCCGATATTGTGCCCGTGGACGTTGTCGCTGCAATCTCGCCGTCACAGAGCACCTCAAGAAATGCTCGTAGCGGAGGAGACGCCATGAACAAGCGTCCATTGCGTCCAATCACCAAGGAAGACATCGCTAGTTTCCGCGATGACGGCGCGATTTGCGTGCGCAAGGTGCTCGACAGCGAATGGTGTGCGCGAATGAACGCGGCCGTCGAACGTCTGCTGCTCAGTCCCGGAAAGCGCGCGCGCGAAGCGACCAAGGCGGGGGACCCGGGCCGCTTCCACATGAACGCATTTATGTGGCGGTGGGATCAGGATTTTCGCGAATTCGCGCTGCACTCGCCGTTGCCGGAGCTTGGCGCCAGTCTTCTGGGCGCCGACCGCGTCTCGCTTTTCTACGATCAGGCTTTTATCAAGGAGGCCGGCACACGCTCGCCGACCGATTGGCACCAGGATCTTCCGTTCTGGCCCGCGGCGGGCAACGACATCATCTCGCTCTGGGTCGCGCTGACGCCGGTGACCGTCGAAGGCAGCGGCGTCGAATATGTCGCCGGCTCGCACAAATGGGGTAAGTTCTACCGCGCCGTCACCCCCGACAAGGACGCGAAGTTCAGCGATGCCCGGCTTGAGGAATGTCCAGATTTCGCGCAGCTCAAAAGCGATCCGCAGTATCGGTTTTTGTCGTGGCAGTGCGACGCCGGCGACGTTATCTGCCACCACCCGCTAGCCGTCCATGGCGCCGGCGGCAATGCGTCGTCCAACCGCCGCGCGGCGATTTCGGTACGTTATGCGGGAAAGGACGCGCACTGGGATCCCCGCTCCAATGTCATGAAGATCGAAGGCGAGCCCGAAGACAAGTTGCGCCCAGGCGACCCGCTCGTTTTCGACGGTGTGTTTCCGATAGCGTGGGAACGCGAAAGCGCGCAAGTATAGAACAGTAATAAGCCTCGTAAGTAGGGCGATCAAAAAGGGAGGATCAAATGGACCGGCGCAGGTTTCTGGCGACCGCCGCTGTCGTGCCCGCGGCCACGATGCTCGGTAATAAACTTTCCTGGGCGCAGGATCACCTGAAATGGGCGGTGTTCACTCCGGATAGCGAGGTGACGTTCCGCACCGTGATGAAACCGTTCGCCGAAACGGTTCAACGCGAAACCAACAACGCCGTGGTTTTCGATCTATTCCCGAACGGCGCCCTTGGGCGTAATCCCGGGCAACAGCCGCAAATGGTGATCGACGGCGTCGCCGACGTGGCGTGGGTCGTTCCGTCCTATTCACCGGGCCGGTTTCCCGACACTGAAGTCCTCGAGCTCCCCGGATTGTTCAAGGACTTGCGCGAGTCTTCTCTGGTGGCAACGCGGCTCAATCAACACAAGGCGCTCAACGATTACGGCGATTACTACGTGATCGGATTGTGGGGAACCGCGCCCTATTCGATCCACACCAATTTTCCGGTCAATTCGATCGCCGATTTAAAGGGCAAGACGATTCGTGCGTCGAGCAAAACCGAGAGCGCGGCGCTTCGCGCCTTCGGCGCCGTGCCCATTGGCATGCCGGTCACCGAAATTCCCGAGGCGATCAGCCGGGGCACGATCAGCGGCACGACCTCGCATATGTCGCCGTTCTTCGATTTCGGTCTGGATCGCGTCACCAATAATCACTTCTTCATCGGTCTCGGTGTGGTTCCGCTCGCGGTTCTTATGAACAAAAAGAAGTTTGACGCACTGCCGCAATCGGCGCGCGACGTCATAGCGCGGAATGCCGGTGACGCGCTTACCGAAAGGTGGATCGAATCCGTCACCAGCTACAACCAAGCCAATCTCAATAAGCTCAAGAGTAATCCAAAGAACAAGGTTGTTTTCCCCTCGCAAGCCCAGCTCGACGAAGCCCAGAGGCTGTTGGCGCCGGTACGCGACGAATGGGTGGCGGCGAGTGAGCACCATAAGGAGCTGAAGCTCGCGCTCGATAAGGAGCTCGCCGCGGTTCGGGGAGAAAGTAAGGGCTGATAACGGCGTGCGAGCTTCCCTCGCATCACCGTGCACACATTCCACAGCGCTGGCATGCTTGTCGAGGGCTACGGCGCCTTCTTACGGCATGCCGGCATCTTTGGTGCATGATCACATGAACCCGGCGAAGACCGTGGCTGAACGAAAACAGCGATGACGCAAATCGATTGGGCAGCCAAGGCGCTGGCGCGAGCGCTTGCCGTCATTGGCCTCGGCGCGCTGCTGTGCTTTGCCGCGATGACGATCCTGGACGGGTTGCTGCGGTTTTTCTTCGCCCACCCGATCGACGTGGTCCGCGATGCCGGCGGCCTCGTTGCGGCCTTCGCTGTCGCCTGTTGCCTTCCAGTGGCGATCGTCGAACGCAGCAACATCACTATTCGCTTCCTTTCCAGCGTCGCCGGCCCGCGAGCTGGACAGATCGCCGACGTCGCCGCTGCCGTCCTGATCGAGGTCGTTCTCGTCCTGATGACGTGGCAATTCGTCGTGTTCGCCAATGAGGCGCGCGCGAGCGGCTCGGCGACGTGGATGCTGCGCATTCCGACGGCTCCGGTCTGGGCGGCCGTAGCGCTGATCCTCGGCATCAGCGCGATTCTGCAAATCGTTGTCGGCGTCAAGACGCTGCGCGGCGATTATCCGGATGAACATCCGGCGAGCGCGGACTAGAGCGGCGAGGGGTCAATTTGCAATCGGCGGCGACTGGCGCGTTGGGGATCGCAGCTCTGTTTGCTCTGATCCTCCTGCAGGTGCCCATCGGCTTTGCGATGATGACGGTTGGCGTCGTCGGTTTCGCGTTGCAGGGCGGCGGCTGGATGCCGGCCTTTTCCTTTCTCGCCCAGGAGCCGTCTTACGTACTGTCTTCGACGGATCTCGCTGCCGTGCCGCTGTTTCTGCTCATGGGCGTTTTCGCCAGCATGGCCGGCTTTTCGGAGGACGTTTACCGCGCCGCCGCGGCGTTCCTTGGACATCGTCGCGGCGGGCTCGCCTACGCCACAATCACCGGCTCGGCCGCCTTCGGCGCAATCTGCGGATCGAGTACCGCGACCGCGGCAACGTTCGGCAAGGTCGCGTTGCCCCAGATGCTCGACCGCGGTTATTCGCCGGGATTCTCGACAGGGGTGATCGCGGCGGGCGGCACGCTGAAATCGCTGATACCGCCCTCGCTGGTCATGATCATTTACTGCGTGGTTGCGAAAACCTTCATTCTCGACATGTTCGTGGCCGCCATCGTGCCGGCATTGATGACCATATCATTCAACCTCGTTGCAATCGCCGTCGCCGTGCGGCGGCGACCGCAGATCGCGCCGGTCAGCGCGCGGTTGCCATGGAACGAGCGCCTTAACGCGGCCCGGCGGGCCACGCCCTCTCTGGCGCTGCTCCTCGGCGTCTTCGTCGGCATTTACAGCGGAGTTTTTACCGTCAGCGAGGCGGCTTCGGCCGCGGCCATCCTGGCGCTGTTGTTCGCTTTGGTCCGGCGCCGACTTACATGGAAGGGCTTGGTTCGCGGCATGTACGAGGCGGCCTCGGTCACCGCCATGTTGTATTTGATCCTGATGGCCGCTCCGATCTTCACTTATTTCATCAATCTCGCGCATGTGCCCGACACGTTGGTGCATTGGATCGAGGGCCACCGTTTCCCGCCGCTGGGCGTGATCTTCACCCTGACGGTCGTTTATATTCTGCTCGGCACCTTCTTCGAGGAAATGTCGTCGATCCTCATCACCTTGCCGCTAATTCTGCCGATCGTCGTCAATCTCGGCTACGATCCGCTGTGGTGGGGCGTGATTTGCCTGATCCAGGTCGAGATGGCCCTGATCCACCCGCCTTTGGGGATCATCGTGTTCCTGCTGCACGCTATGGCGCCGAAGATCCCGATGGGCACCATCTATCGCGGCGTGGTGCCGTTCCTCGTCGCGGACTTCGCCGTGCTGATAATTCTCATTCTATTTCCGGGCATCGTGCTCTGGTTGCCGCATGCTTTCGCGCATTGAGCATTCATGCTTCGGCATGGATCGGTGCGCGATCGCGCACCGCATCGGCGATGCGGCTCGCCGCCGTCGTCAGCATGGGCAGGAAATTGGTTTCCGCATGCCCGATAGTCAGTGCGGATGAAATCCAGATCAACGACAAGCTTCCGAGCACGCGCGGTCCCAGCCGAATGGGCACTGCGATACCTGTCGTCTTCGGATTGATCTCGCGATCCTGGATTGCGTAGCCCTTGGCGCGGATCGCATCCAGCAACTTCGTCAAGCGCTGCGTCTCGCCTGCGCCGCGGTCCTCCGCAGCCCGCGAACGCGACAGCATGTCGAGGATGGCGCGGCGCTCCCTCGGCCGGCAAAGCGCGAGATAGCAGCGGCCGGAGGCGGTGCGCAACAGCGGCAGCGATCGTCCCACCATGCCGTGATCGATAGAGAGCGTACTCGCCTCGTGAGTGGTCTCGCGAACCAGCATGCGGCCCGCTTCGAACGTCATCAGCGCCACCGGCCACACCAACTGGTGTGTCAGCTCAGACATCACCGGTGCCGCGATTTCGCTAATCCAGTCGTCCTCGGCGAAGCCGTCGCTTAGGGCGCGCACCTGGCTCGTCAGACAATAGCGGTCGTGGGGGCTGCTGCGCGTCACGAACCCCGTGCGGCTTAATGTTTCCAAAAGGCGGTACACGGTCGGCCGCGGCAATTGGGTGTCGTGAGCAAGCTCGACGACGGACGGAAGCCTGCGGCGGTTCATGGCAAGTAGCAACGCCAAGCCGCGCTCGAGCGAGCGCACGCCGCCGTCCCGCGCCTTGCCGTTGCGTTGCGCCATTGTCGAGCATCCCCGGTCGGCGCGATTGTCCACCCTGCGGACATCGAGTCAAGACTGCTGGCCGCATTCCGTCGGCAGGCTCTATTTTGCGACAAAATTACAGGGAGGAAGCGATATGTCCGCGGCAGTATCTCATAGCGGCGCAGTCCGGCGGGTGCCGCTGAGCATGAGCCACATCGGGCTTTATGTTTATGACCTGCCGAAGATGGAAGATTTCTATACCCGCGTGCTCGGCTTCACGGTCACCGATCGGGGCAAAGTGCGGGGCGCCGACATCGTGTTCACGAGCTGGGATCCGAAGGATCATCATCAGGTCGCCTTGGTGACCGGGCGGCCGAAAGATCTGGCGTTCAATCACGTCAATCAAATTTCGTTCCGCGTGGCGGCTGTTGAGGACCTGCAAGCGATCTGGAAGCGCGTCAAGAGCGAGGCCGACGTGACCGACTTGCGGCCGATGGACCACGGCAATGCCTGGTCGCTGTACTTTCGCGATCCCGAAGGTAATCGCCTTGAAGTGTTTTGCGACACCCAATGGTATATCGATCAACCGTGCATAGAGGACCTCGATCTTTCCCTGCCGGCCGATGAGATTCGCGCCAAGTCGGACGCCTTTTGCCGCAGCGCGCCCGGCTTCAAGCCGATCGAAGAATATCAGGCGCAGATCGCTGAAAAGATGGGTTTGAGCAGACCCTGACGGTGAGGTGGGCCGGTCATGGCATCGCCGGAATTTGACGTCTGCATCATCGGCTACGGACCGGTCGGCGCGAGCTTGGCAAATCTGCTTGGGCTGAGCGGCCTCACCACCGTCGTGCTTGAGCGTGAGCCGTCGATTTATCACCTGCCGCGCGCGGTAGCGCTCGACGGCGAGGGCATGCGGCTCATTCAGACCATGGGTCTCGCCGAGGAAATGCTGCCGCGGCTTAACGTCAGCCGCAACATCCGCCATGTCAGTGCCGACGGCAAACTTTTGCTGCTGCTCACGCGTGGCGGCGTCGGACCCGAAGGCTGGAACAATGCCTATCGCTTCTATCAGCCGGAATTCGAGACCGTCCTGCGGCGCGGCGTGTCGCGCCATCCATCGGTCGATGTGCGGCTGCGCCATGAGGCATTCGCCATTGACGAAATCGGCGATCATGTTCGTGTCCGCTACGAAAATCTTGCCGCGGGGGCGCTTGGCGAGCTGACAGCCCGCTATGTCGTTGGCTGCGACGGTGCGCGCTCGGTGGTCAGGCGCTTTATCGGCGCGGCGCTGCAGGATCTGCGGTCGCACGAGCGCTGGATCGTACTCGATATGATCCTGGAGCAGCCACCTGCCGGCGTACCGGAAGCCGCCGACGAAACCGGCCGCGTTATCGACGCCATTCAGTATTGCGACCCGGCGCGGCCGACGACATTCATTCCGATGCCCGGCAAACGTCATCGCTGGGAATTTATGTTGATGCCGCAGGACGATCCGGCCGCGATTACGCAGCCGGAGCGCATCTACGAGCTGCTGAAGCCTTGGCATATCGATCCCGCGAAATCCACGATCGAGCGCGCCGTCGTTTACACATTCCATTCGGCGCTTTCGAGCCAATGGCGGCTCGGCCGGTTGTTGCTGGCGGGCGATTCCGCGCATCAGATGCCGCCATTCCTTGGGCAGGGCATGTGCTCCGGCTTGCGCGATGCCGCCAATCTGGCGTGGAAGCTGCGTGATGTGATCGACGGAGCAGCCCCAGACGGCTTGCTCGACACTTACGAAACCGAGCGCATGGCGCACGTGCGCGCTTTCATCGAGCTCGCCGTCGAGCTTGGCAGCGTCATCCAGACCACCAATCCCGAGAAAGCCCGCCACCGCGATCGTGACCTCATCGCCAATCCCACGATGCTGCGGCCGCTCACGCCGCGGCTCGGCCCCGGGCTGCACGGCAGCGCGCCGCCGCCGGCCGCAACGCGCGCGGCGCAGCCGCGACTACCGGACGGAAGGTTGCTGGACGATCATGTCGGTTATCGCTTTGCAGTGCTCGCGGATCGCTGTCTGCTGGATGCGCTGCCGGCCGCGGCGCGGGCCGAGCTTGAGAACGATGTCGTTCTGATCGAAGCGGCAGGCGAAGGGGCGGCCTACCTCGCCGAGTTGCGCACAGATGCCGTCGTTATCCGCCCGGACCGTTACATTCTAGGTCTCGCGTCGACGCCGGCTGAACTCGATACGCTGTTGGCGTCGCGGCGGTGGCGCACGCAGCCGGAAACCGTCGGCAGGCGTATGCCGAAAACCGCCGTCGCACACTGAGGCCGGGAGTATTGTCGTGACGTCATCACGTGTTCCATCGAACGCTGTCGATCATGTCGGCAGCTTGAAGAGGCCGCCGGAACTCATTGCGGCGTGGCGCGAGTGGGAGGCCGTTAAGCTTTCTTATGAAGGACTGCGCGAAGTGCAAGACCGCGCCATCCGCGATGCGATCAAGATGCAGGAAGATTTGGGCCTGCCCATCGCCACTGACGGCGAGTTTCGTCGTGGCGGCTGGTCGCGGGGCTTTCTCAATGCGGTCGAAGGCTTCGAGTTTCGTGCCTCGAAACTTGTATTCCGCAGTGACGATGGATTCTCGACCGCATCGCCGGCTCCGGTCGCAACCAAGAAGGTGCGGCGCGCCAAGCCGATCGTCACCGAGGATTTCAAGTTTATCAAATCGATCGCGAGAGCGCCGGTCAAGGTGACGATGCCGACGCCGTCGCATATGCATTTCGGCCATTTCAAGGATGCCGTCGACCCCGACGTCTATCCGCATGTCGAAGCCTATTGGGACGACATGGTCGCGGTCTTCCAGCAGGAGATCAAGGAGCTCTACGCTGCCGGCTGCCGCTATCTGCAGCTTGATGAAGTGCCGCTGGCGCTCTTGTGCGACAACAACATCCGCGCCCTGGCCGAGAGCGAAGGCGACGATCCCGACAAGCTGGTCGACCTTTATATCGACGTGCTCAATCGTGCGGTTGCCGGGCGGCCGGAGGATTTGACCATCGGCATGCACATTTGCCGGGGCAACATGGAAGGCCTGTGGATGGGCGACGGCGGCTACGCGCCGATTGCCGAGGCTTTGTTCAACCGCGCCGACGTGGATGCGTATCTGCTCGAATACGACTCACGACGCGCCGGAGATTTCGCGCCGTTGCGGCATCTGCCGGCGGGGAAGCGCGCCTATCTCGGTATCATCAGCACCAAAGATCCGGCGCTCGAATTACCCGACGACCTGATGCATCGGCTCGATGAGGCTGCCCGTTATGCGCCGATGGAGCGCCTCGGCATTTGCCCCCAATGCGGCTTCTCGAGCGCGGCGATGTCGAAGTTCGCGGTTCTGCCTGGCAAGGTGACGACCGATATCCAGACGCTCAAGATCAAGCTCTTGGTCGATATCGGCCGTCGTGCCTGGGCTGGCGCATGAAACCGGCCCGCGCCGATCATGATAGCTACGGAATATTCACCGCCGACGCGGTGCAGAATCCCTATCCGCATTACCGGATGATGCGCGAGCGCGAGCCGATACACTGGTCGGAAAATGCGAAAGCCTGGTACTTTACGCGATATCGCGATGTCTTCGAGCTCCAGGACCGGCCGGACCTCAGCGTCGATCGGATAGAGACCCTCTATTCGTATCTGCCGCGCACCAATCCGCGGCGATTTAGCGATGTTGTCGAACATTATCATCGCTGGTTGCTGTATCGCGATGACGCCTATCACGACCGGCTGAAGGCGCTGTTCCTCAAGGCGATGACACCACGGGCGGTCGAACGACTGCGGCCGATGATGCAACGCCGTGTCGACATCATCCTCGACGCACTGGAAGAACGGGATGCATTCGACGCTTATCTCGACTTCGCCGCCCGGCTGCCCACCCAGGTGATGCTCGATCTTCTTGGCTTGCCGGATTCCGATGAACTGACCATGCGACATTGGAGCGATCGCTGTTCCAATTTTCTGTTTCAGCCCGTTTCGCCCGACAAGGAGGCGATGGCGCAGGAGCAACGCGACATACTCGATGCCCAGCAGGCTTACTTCATGCCGCTGATCGAGGAGCGACGCCGCAGTCCGGGCGAGGACATGATCTCGGCCATGGCGCAAGCCGAAGCTGGCGGCGAGCGGCTGACCGATTTCGAAATTCTCGCGACCTGCAACATGATGGCGACGGCCGGCGGCGGTACGTCGCGCAGCGCGATCGCCATGTCGCTGTGGTGGCTGCACCAATTCCCTGCCGAGCTTGCAAAGCTTAAAGCCGATCCCAAGCTCATCAATCTCGCGGTTGAGGAATTTCTGCGTTACGACGCGCCAACCCAGCGCGGCATCCGTACCGCGCGCGAGGATTTTGAAATCGGCGGCGTATATGTTCGTAAAGGCCAGATTCTCCACATCATGATCGGCGCCGCCAATCGCGACCCCGATCAGTTCCCCGACCCCGACCGGATCGACATTACGCGCGATCCCAACCGGCACGTAACGCTCGGCCATGGCGTGCACTACTGCCTTGGGGCGGCGCTGGCGAGGCTCGAAGCACGTGTCGCAATCGGCAGTTTTCTCACGCGCTTCCCGGACTATCGGCCGGCGAGCGACAAAATCGTATTCATGGATCGCACCGCAAGCAGACGCCCGACCAGCGTGCCGGTATTTGCGCGCTGAAGCGGCAACACATCAACGAGTGGATAGCTCCGAGGGAGAAATTAATCGATGCAGGGACCTTATCGCAGCATTTGGACCGAGTTGCTCGCGACACCTTTTCGCCAAGGGTGGGTGGACGCCGGCGGAATCAAGACGCGCTTTGTTCAGGCCGGCAGTGAATCAAACCCGCCGCTGGTAATGCTCCACGGCACCGCCGGCAGTCTGGAAAACTTCGCCGCCAACATCGCGCCGCATGCGGAACACTTCAATTGCGTAGCGTTCGATATGATCGGCTCAGGGATGACCGGAAAGCCGGACTACGACTATGAGACGGAACACTACGTGAAGCATGTCGCGGATTTCTTCAAAGCCATGGGGATCGACAAGGCTTCGATCATCGGCCTCTCGCTTGGCGCCCGCGTCGCCAGCCGTTTCGCTATCGATCATCCGGACCAAGTGGACAGGCTTATTCTGCTTTCCGCCACAGCTTACTTTCCGGCACGGCCCGTGCAGAAGGACATCAAGAAAACGAGGTCCGTAGCGGCGGCGAATCCAACATGGGAAAATATCCGAGAGATTTTCAAAGGTCTTTTTCACGACGAAACGAAGGTTTGGGACGATCTCATTGCGACGCGGCTTTCACTGTACGGCCGGCCCGACATGAAACACGCGATGCCGCACATCTTGGCGCTTCTCGATCCCGAAGTTTACGATCGCAATCGAATTCCTGATAGCGACTGGAGAACGTTGCGCGCGCCAACGCTTGTGGTGGCGGCCGTCGATCACGGTGACGTGTTCCTCGATACCGCAAGGGCGATCGCCAAGCTTATTCCAGATGTAACGACCTTCGAGATGAAGCAGTGCAGTCATTGGCCGCAGATGGAAGATCCGGACACGTTCAACAAGCGCAGTCTTGCGTTTCTCCTCGCCGATTAGTTCGAGTGTCAATTCGCGATCAAGTATCCATAGTGGCCGCTGCAGCGCGTTATCATTGACGGAAGGACGGATGGGATGGCGGGGCGCAAGGTCGTCGTCTACTACGCGTGGAGCCGGCCGGGCGAAATCGAGGCGCCGCTCGAGGTGATCGAGAATCGCTTTCCGACGCTCTTTGAAAGTCGCCGGATGGCCTACCCGAGATATGAAGAACTGGCCGATCCGGTGCGATTTGACCAGAGCATCGGAGGATTTCTCGACCACATCATGAAGCAGAATTTTGCCGCCTTCGTCGAACTAGCCGAGGCGCTGGCCGGCCTGCCGGTGGCGGAAATCGAGCGTGCGGCGGACGATGGCGCTCTCACTGCGCTTGATGCACGCGTTCTCGACGGAGTCGACACGCTCATCATCATCAGCTTCGACTCTTTCCGTACCGGCCAGGAAGCAGGAAGAGCCGAGGTTGAAGCGGTCCGGACGTTTCTCGCGCAGCCCGACCATCTCGTCTTCGTGTGCCCCCACCACGACATCGGCGATGTGCCGAATCTTTCCCATGACGAGCGCCTGCAGCGTCAGATCGCGGATTTTCTCCACCACGGTGACAAGACAATCCCGCCACAGCAACAGTTCGGCAGATTCGCGCGCTCTCTCCTTGCGGACCTCGGCGTGCCGGTCGAGAACCGTTACGGACTCCATCCAGCCGCCGAAGCGGACGGGTCCCCGTCGCCGATCGAAGTCGAAACGGCGCTCGACCGGTTGCGCCTCCTACAGGGCGTACGCACATTCAATCTGCACCCGCATCTGCCGCAACTCGAACGCATCGGAGACGCCGCCACGAAGCTCGATGTTCTGGCCCGCCAGAAGATAGACCTGGCGGCGCCGCCGCATCCCTTCGCTCGCGACCATGGAACGTTCGACGCCCTGCTTCAGTCCCGGCCCGACACATTCGCTGGCAGTCTCTTCGTCAGCGATGCGACGCTTTGGAGCTCGACTGCGGGCGGCGTCGAAAGTCTTCGTCAGCTCTGGACCAACGTCGTGCAGCGCCCGCGTAGATCGTAACGATCTGACGTCAGACGGCGGTTGTGGCTGGGGTCGCCCGCCGCACGTCGCGGAACCCACAGTTACCCAAGCCGTAAAGCAGCAAGCCCACCGGAGCCGCGACGGGCTCGATATCGCGTCTCCCGCCAGACAAAAGCTATGCTAAGCTCGAAGCAATAAACGAGCGTCACAAACTTAAAAAAGGGAGAGATACACATGGCGGGCGACGAGAAATTCGCCGAGTTACGGCGCGCCACCAATCCATTGTTCAGCGACCGCAAGCTCAAGCTCGGCACCTTCTGTACCAATCTATCCGGCGGTTGCGCCATCACCACGATGCCGGGAACGCTGGAAGTCAGCTGGCCCAATACGCTGCGCCTCGGGCAAATCGCGGACGAAATGGAATTCGAAGCGCTGGTGCCGGTCGGTCGCTGGAAGGGCTTCGGCGGCGAGACCAACTTCAATGGCGCGGGCTTCGAGTGCTTTTCCTGGGCGGCGGGAATGGCCGCTTCGACCAAATATCCGGCGGTGTTCGCCACCTCGCACATTCCGACCATCCATCCGATCATGGCGGCCAAGCAGGCGACCGTGATCGATCACATCAGCGGCGGACGGCATGCCATCAATATCGTCGCCGGCTGGTACCGCACCGAGCTTGAAATGTTCGGCCTGCCGATGATCGAGCACGACGCGCGCTACGACATGGCGGGCGAGTGGATCGAGATCATGATGAAGCTCTGGACGCTCGAGGATGATTTCGATTACGACGGAAAATATTACCAGGTGAAGAAAGGATGCCTCGCGCCGAAGCCGTTGCAACGGCCCTATCCGGCGATCATGAATGCCGGCGGATCGGGCAAAGGCCAGCATTTTTCCGCCAAATACTCAGACATCGCGTTCATCCAGTTCGATTATCACGACATTGAGTTCGCCAAGAAGAAGGTCGAGGCTTACAAACGTCTTGCCCGCGAGGAATATGGCCGCGATCTGAAAGTCTGGAGCTTCGGTTACATCGTGCAGCGCGAGACCGAGAAGGAGGCCAAGGATTTCTTGCACTATTACGTCCACGAAAAGGGCGATTGGGTCGCCGCGGGAAACTTGCTTGAGATGCTTGGACTGAACTCGCTCGCGGTCGAGCCGGCGGCGGTTCAGCAGCTCAAGGCGCACTTCATGGCGGGTTGGGGTGCGTTTCCGCTGGTCGGCACCAAGGAGCAGATCGTCGACGGGCTTGCCGAATTGGCCTCGACCGGAATCGATGGTGCGCTGCTCAACTGGCCGCTTTACGAGGAAGGCATGCTGCAGTTTCAGCGCGAGACCTTGCCGCTCCTTAAGCAGACCGGATTGCGCTAGCGCGGCCGAGCGCGCCGCGTAACACGATGGCTCATGACGCGGACGTAATCGTCGTCGGCGCCGGACTTGCCGGTCTGGTCGCCGCGGCGGAACTCGCCGATGCCGGCAAGACGATTATCGTGCTCGATCAGGAGCCGGAACAATCGCTTGGCGGCCAAGCATTCTGGTCGTTGGGCGGCATTTTCTTGGTCGATTCGCCCGAGCAGCGGCGCATGGGCATCCACGATTCGCATGCGCTCGCCCTGGAGGATTGGCTGGGAACGGCGGCGTTTGATCGCGACGAAGATTTTTGGCCGCGCCGATGGGCCGAGGCTTACGTCGGCTTCGCCGCCGGCGAGAAACGCTCGTGGCTGCGCGAACGGGGTTTGCGCTTTTTTCCGGTCGTGGGATGGGCCGAGCGCGGCGACGGCAATGCAGGCGGCCGCGGCAATTCCGTGCCGCGCTTTCATCTGACCTGGGGCACCGGGCCCGGCGTCCTCGCGCCCTTCGTCGGACGGGTGCGCGAGGCCGAAAAGCAGGGCTTGGTCACTTTCAAATTCCGCCATCGCGTCAACCAGTTGACGAAGTCGGGCGGCACCGTCGACGGCGTGCGTGGCGACGTGCTGGCGGCGAGCAACGTTGAGCGCGGCCGCAAAAGCTCCCGTGACGTTGTTGGCGGCTTCGCCCTAAAGGCTCAGGCGATCATTGTTACTTCCGGCGGCATCGGCGCCAATCACGACCTCATTCGCAAAAACTGGCCCGCGCACCTTGGCACGCCGCCCCAACGCATGCTCACCGGCGTACCCGATCACGTCGACGGCCGCATGCTGGCGATCACGGAAGCAGCCGCGGGCACCGTCATCAATCGCGATCGCATGTGGCACTATGTGGAGGGCGTCAAGAACCGGAATCCGATCTGGACCGACCATGCCATTCGCATCCTGCCCGGGCCGTCCTCGCTCTGGCTCGACGCTCGCGGCGGAAGATTGCCTTCGCCGCTTTATCCGGGCTTCGATACGCTCGGCACGCTGAAATACATCAGAGCGACCGGTTACGATTATTCTTGGTTCATCACCACCCACAAAATCATAACAAAGGAATTCGGACTGTCGGGCTCGGAACAAAATCCCGATTTCACCAGCGGCGGCTGGTGGCAAGTTTTGCGCCGCGCCGCCCAGGGGATTCCCGGCCCGGTCAAGGCCTTCATGGATAAAGGCGAGGATTTCATTGTCGAGCGCGATCTGGGTGCGCTCGTCGCGCGCATGAACGCGCTCGTCGGCGACGGACCTTTGCTCGATCTTGCGACGGTCGCCGGCGAAATCGCCGCTCGCGACCGCCAACTCGATAACGCGTTCGGCAAGGACATGCAGATCGCGGCGATTCACGCGGCGCGGCGCTATCTCGGCGATAGGCTCGTTCGCATTGCGCGCCCGCATCGGCTGCTCGATCCGGCCGCTGGCCCGCTGATCGCGGTCCGCCTGCACATTCTGACGCGCAAGACGTTGGGTGGTCTGCAGACCGATCTTGCGAGCCGTGTTATCGGCGCCGACGGCGCGCCGGTCCCGGGGCTTTATGCCGCCGGCGAGGTCGCGGGCTTCGGCGGCGGTGGTATGCACGGCTACGCCGCGCTCGAAGGGACCTTTTTGGGCGGCTGCATCTTTTCGGGCCGCGCCGCCGGGCGCGCCGTGGCGGCGAGCGTGGGCTAAGCCAGAGGCGGGAGATGAAAATCTACGAAGGCAGGCGCACCATGGACGGCTTGGTAGTCACGGTCAGCGGAGAGCCGCTGCCGGAACATTATGAAATCAAGCAGTTCACCAGGCGCGGCTTCGAATGGACCTACGAGGGTACCAGCCCGCAGCAATTGGCGCTGGCGATCCTGTTCGACCATCTCGGCGACAAGGAGCGCGCCATCGCATTGTCGGAACCCTACATGAAAGACGTGATCGCCAATCTCGACAACGATTGGCGACTGACCGGTGAGGAGGTCGAAACCTATCTGCGCCAACATGGCGGCCGCTGACAGTGGCTTATGCGCACGGCGGTGCCGCCGGCGACGAAGTGTGATAGAGTTCAGATAGACCGCACGGCGTCATAACAAGCGGCCGCTTGCTAGGGACAGCGAACATGATCAGCGAGCGCCAAATCGAATTTCGCCGCGAATACCGTTCCCGCATTCTCGGCTGGTACGATGGCTATGTCCACGTCGTCATCATCTACGCGATGGGTGCGGCGGCGTTCTACGTCTACGTCGCGCACATTCACGACGTCACCGCGCTCGAATGGCTCACGGTCCCGCTCACTTTCCTGTTCACCAATCTGTTCGAATGGGCGGTACATAAATTCGTCATGCATCGCCCGGTGAACATCAAAGGCCTCCGCGCCATTTACGAGCGTCACACGCTCAACCATCATCAATTCTTCAGCGACGATGAGATGCGGTTCCGCGACAACAAGGATTGGCGCGTGACGCTGTTTCCGCCCTATGCGCTGGTCGTGTTCATCCTGATGTCGATACCGGCTGCCGCCGTTCTTGGTACGCTGTTCGCGGCAAATGTCGGCTGGCTGTTCATGTGCACGACGACCGGGATGTACCTGATCTACGAGTTCATGCATTTCTGCTGCCACGTCGACGAGAATTGGTTCGTGCGCCATTGCCCGTTTGTCAACACGCTGCGCCGGCATCATACGGCGCACCACAACGCGCGGCTGATGATGGAGGTCAACATGAACCTGACTTTTCCGGTCGCCGATTGGTTGTTCGGCACCTCGGACCTCGACCGCGGGCTGATCGGAACGTTGTTCAACGGTTACGACACGCGGTTCCTGAAAAGGAACTTGCGCAGCCGGCCTCGTTTGCCCGACCAAGCGGCCGAGTTGCCGGTCGGCGCAAACTAGTTTGTTCAGGCACTGCGATGCCGAGCGACGTTAAAGCCATCCTTTCGGTGATCGTGCTGGTCGTGGCCGTGGTTCTTGCGTATTGGAGCCGCTCGCCAATCCGTCATGATTTTTCGACGTTCATCATGATCGTCGCGGTGCTGATGGTCGCGGCGATGTGGGTTTTTCCCGAAGCCGGTGTGAAGAAGGGCGACGTGAAGCGGGCCAAGTAGTTCGTTTTCGAAGCTCACGCTGCTTGATGACGCGCCGGTTCCGATCAAACAAGCGCGTGGCTGCCGACGCCGATCAGGCGATCGAGTTCCTCGCGGTCTTGCTTAAGAGGTTCGCTCGGGCCGTCGTAGATGATCCTGCCGCGATCCATCACCACCACCCGTGGCGAGATGTCGAGCGCGAGCCGCGTGTTCTGCTCGACCAGCACCAGAGTAAGACCCTCCGCGTCCACCAGCCGCCGAACCGCCCGGCTCAGTTCCTCGACGATCACCGGCGCCAATCCCTCGGACGGCTCGTCCATGAGGATGACCGCCGGATTGCCGACGAGCGCCCGGCCGATCGCCAGCATTTGCTGCTCGCCGCCCGACAGATGATTGCCCCGGTTCGACTGTCGTTCCTTGAGCTTGGGGAAAAGCTCGAACACCGCCGCGACGGTCCACGGTCCGGGGCGCACCGCGACCTCGAGGTTTTCGCGTAGCGTCAGCGAGGGAAATATCTCTCGTTCTTGCGGTACATAGCCCAATCCGGCAGACACGCGCCGATGTGGCGGTAATTGCGAGATTTCGCGCCCGAGCACGCGGATGCCGCCGCTGTGCAGGGCATTGTGCCCCATCACGGTGGAAAGGAGCGTGGTCTTGCCCACGCCGTTGCGGCCGATGATCGACAGCGTCTCGCCGACTTTCACCGAGAGGCGCGCGTTCTCGATGATCACAGTCTCGCCGTAGCCGCTCGATACGCCCTCAAGCTCCAACGCTGGTCCTCGCTCAGCCATGGTGGCCCTCGCGGCGTTCGCCGAGATAGACCGAGCGCACGCGCTCGTCGGCCGCGATCTCGTCGGGCGTGCCCTCGGTCAGCACCGCGCCGGCGACCAGTACCGTGATCCGGCTGGCAAAGCGGAACACGACATCCATATCGTGCTCGATGATTAGGACGGTGATGTTGGGGTCGAGCCGGGAAATCACATCGAGGATGAGATGGGTTTCCGAAGACGGAATGCCGGCGGCCGGCTCATCGAGGAGCAAGAGTTTGGGCCGTTGCGCGAGCGCAATCGCAATCTCGACCAGCCGCTGCCGGCCGTAAGGTAATTCCCGCACCAGCCGGCGCGCGTCCGCGACGAGCGCAAGCGACTGCAGGTGATCGAGCGCTTCCTCGATCACCGCAGTCTCGCTCCCTGCCGAGCGCCACAGCCGGTTGCAAGCGCGCGTTCGCTCGCCGATGGCGAGATAGACGTTTTCGAGGACCGTCAGGTTGCGGAAAAGCTGGTTGACCTGGAAAGTGCGCGCGATGCCGCGGCGGGTGCGGGCCGCCTGCGACAACGCCGTGATCTCTTCGCCGCCGAGCAGCACCTTGCCCGCCGAGGCGCGCAGGCGGCCGGTGATCAGATTGACCAGAGTAGTCTTGCCGGCGCCGTTCGGCCCGATCAGTGCGTGCCGGGCTCCTTGCGGCAGTGCGAGATTGATGCCGTTGGAGACTTCGATCGCTCCGAAGCTCTTTCGCAAGTTGCGGATTTCGAGCGCCGCGGTCATGCGCGCGCACCCCACGGCAGCGATCGGCCCAGATCGACCAGCTTGTCGAACAGGCGGCCGCGCCGCACCACGAGTACGACCACTATCAACAGAAGGCCGATGCCGAATTGCCAGAATTCCGGGCTCGCTTTGGCCAATTCGTTTTGCAGCACCATGTAGACGACGGCGCCGATGAAGGCGCCGTACAGCCAACCGGCGCCGCCGAGGATGAGCATCATCAGGACTGCCGCGGACTGGTCGAAATCGAACACGCCGAGAGTGACGAAGGTGTTGGTCTGCGCAAACAGCGCGCCGGCGACGCCGGCAAGGCCGGCGGAAATCGTGTAGGCAACCACAAGGCGCCAATGCACCGCCGATCCGAGCGCGTGCATGCGGGCGGAGTTCTCGCGGATGCCGACGAGCGCCTGCCCGAACGGCGAATAAACGATCCGGCGCGACACATAGAAGGCGACGAGCAACACGCCGAGGCAATAGAGATAATAGGTGTGGCCATAGAGGTCGTAGCCGAAGCGCCCGAAAAGCGGCGCGATATTGACCCCGGGAATGCCGTCGTAGCCGCCGGTGAAATCGCGAAACAGATTGCCCATCTGCTGAAGCATGATGGTGACCGAGAGCGTCAGCACCAGGAAGGCGAGACCGCGGTAGCGCAGCAGCAGCCAGCCGGAGAGAAAGCCCGCCACGGCGGCGACGATCGCGCCGCAGACGAGCCCGGAAATCGGCTCGCTCCAGCCGAGATCGGTAATCAACAGCGAAGCGCCGTAAGCGCCCAGCCCGAAGAAAGCGGCGTGGCCGAGCGTGACAATTCCGGCAAAACCGAGAATGAGATCGAGCGACAGCGCAAACAAGATCATGATCAGCGTCTGGCTGCCCAAGACCATCTGGTTGGGGAAAATAAAATAGGCGGCGACCGCGAGTATCCACGGCAGCACTTCGGCGATGCGAAAGCGATCGCGGCGGACCAGAAAGTCGGCGGCGCGCGCGCGCTCGGCCGCGATCGCGTCGGCGGGAAAAGACGAGGCTTTATTCGCGTCCATAAAAGCCTGCCGGCTTGATCAGCAGGATCAGAACCGCGACTGCGTAAATTGCGAAAGTGCCGGCGTCGGCGAACAGATATTTGCCGGCGGTGTCCGCCATGCCAAGCACCAGCGCTCCAGCCAGCGTACCCCACATGCTGCCGGCGCCGCCGACCGCAACCACAAGAAGAAAAAAGACCAGATAAATGATGGCAAAGCTCGGCGTCAGGCCGAGAAGCTGGATGGCAAGGCCGCCGCCGAGGGCAGCGAGACCACTGCCGACAGCAAAGGTAATCGTGAACAGAAGATCGACATCGATGCCGACCGACTGCGCCATGCGCCGGTTGTCGACCGAGGCGCGGATTTTGGCGCCGAAATTGGTCCGTTCGAAGCCGTACCAGAGCGCGGCGATCAGAACGAAGCCGACGGCGATGAGGAACACGCGGTAGGCCGGAAAGCTGCGGTCGCCAAGATGAATTTCGCCGGCGAGATAATCCGGAATGCGGATGCTGTGCGGCAGCGGCCCGTAGAAATACGTGTAAGTGGCGATCGCCATGAAAGTCAGCCCGATCGTCATCAGCACCTGATCAAGCTCGCCCGCGCCATAGAGCCGAGCGTAGAGCGCTCGCTCGAACAATACGCTGGCGCAGCCGACGACGACGAATGTGATCAGCAAGGCGCCGAAGAACGGCACGCCCCAGCCGGTCATGACGGTCAATACGAGATAACCGCCGGCCATCGCGAATGCGCCATGCGCCAGATTGACGAAGCCCATCAGGCCCATCGTCACCGACAGCCCGACCGATATGATGAACAGGAACATAGACCAGGCCAAGCCATCGAACAGGATGCTTACGATGGTATTGACCAGGGGCAACAAGGTCCGACTCCGGCGTTAGCAACTGCAGCCGCGGTGGAGGATACCCGCCGCGGCTGTCAGCGCAAATGCCGAATACCTTCTTTCTCGGTTACGCGCCCGATCCGCAGCGGCCGATTTTTAGGACTTTGCACTCGTCCTTCACCTGCGGGAACGTTTCCAGCACTTTGATGCCCAGCTTGCCATCAGGTTTCTTGACGACCTCCTCGGCGCGCTCGGGCTGAATGACGTCGCGGGTTTGCGGATCGATTTCGATCGGACCGCGCAAGCCGTCATGCTTCCAGCCCTTGAGCGTATCGATCACCTTGGCGCCATCATCGAGATTGCCGTGCAGCGTATTGATGACGTGAAAAATCCCCGCCATCGTATCCATTCCCGCAGCCGACATGAAATCGGGATACGAGTTGGGGCCGTAAGCCTCATGCCAAGCTTTGACAAATTCCTTGTTGCCGGGCGTATCCAACTCATCGGAATAGCTCGACATCACGATCAGGCCGACGGCCGCGTCGCTCATGTGCGCAAGCTCGTAGTCGGGAATGAGGTCCATCGGACCGATGAGCCTGATGCCGGCTTGGCGCATGTTGAGATCACCGTAGGTCTTCATCACGCCACCGGCGTGCGAGCCGGAGGGGACGAAGACGTAGAAACAGTCGGGATGCTCGTCCTTCACGCGCTGAAAGAAGGGGGTGAAATCGGGTACCGGTCCGGGAGGCCCGAAACGGACCTGGTCGATCACTTTGCCGCCGGCTTTTTCGAAGGCGGTCTTGAAGGCGAGCACGGAATCCTGCCCGGGCGGAAAGTCGGTATATCCGGCTGCGGCGGTCTTGCAGTTGAGCTTGGTCGCCGCGTAGGTCCCCATCGGATAAGCAGGATCCCACATGCTGAACGAAAACCGCACGATGTAGGGCGACAAAGTGGTGATCCACGCAGTACCGGCGTTGGCGATCAACATCGGTATTTTTGCTTGCGTCGCGAGCGGGGCGGCGGCGATCGCGCCCGGTGAGAATACAAAGCCTGCCAGCAGCTTCACTTTGTCATTGGTGATGAGCTCGGTGACTACGGTCCGGGCGTTGGCCCCCGACGGCGGTCCTTCATCGCGTTTGACCAGTTCTATCTTGTTGTTGCCGAGGTCCTTGGCATGCAGCTTGACGTAAAGGTCGAACGCCTTGTTGATCTGGTTGCCGAGGTCGGCGTTGGGGCCCGAATACGGCAGAACGACCCCGACCTTGATCGTTTCGGCGTGGGATGCTCCTGCCCAACAAAATCCCAACAGTGAAGCTGCGAGTGCGCCGACTATTTTCATGACGTTTCTCCTTGATCTCTCCCATGCACTTCGCCGGGGCCGACGGTCGCTCTTGATTTTACTCATTTTCGCACGTCAATTCGGCGATGGCAAAATCGACATCGGGCAAGACGAAAGCCGCGTCGGTGTGACGCACGGCGAAGTTTTGCGCAATAGGGGACTACGGCAATGGTGGTCACGACGCGGATTGACGGAAAAGCGCGCGCCGAGCGCCTGGTCGCGGATGTCGCCGCCGCCACGGCGAAGCTTAAGTCCGAGTCGGGCCTGGCGCCGGGGCTTTGCGCTGTGCTGGTCGGCGACGATCCGGCAAGCCAAGTCTATGTCCGCAACAAGGGCAGGACCGCGACCGCCGCCGGTATTGCGAGTTTTCAGGAAACACTGCCGGCGACGACCACCGAGGCCGAGCTTTTGGCACTGATCGCCACGCTCAATGCCGACGAGAAGGTCGACGGCATCCTGGTGCAGCTACCGCTGCCGAAGCATATCGATCCTCAGCGTGTCATCGACGCGATAGATCCGGGCAAGGACGTTGACGGTTTCCACGCGGTCAATGTCGGACATCTGTGGAGCGGCGGTCAGGCACTTGTGCCGTGTACGCCTTATGGCTCGCTGATGCTGTTGCGCGATGTCATGCCGGTACTAAGCGGCGCGGAGGCGGTCGTGCTCGGGCGGTCCAACATTGTCGGAAAACCGATGGCGGCTCTGCTCCTGGCGGAGAATTGCACGGTCACGCTGGTGCATTCGAGGAGCCGCGATATTCCGTCGATTCTGCGCCGCGCCGATATTTTGGTGGCGGCGGTGGGTCGAGCGGAATTCGTCCGCGGCGATTGGATCAAGCCCGGCGCCGTCGTGATCGACGTCGGTATCAACCGGCTCGCGATGCCCGACGGCAAGTCGAAGCTGGTCGGCGACGTGGCCTTCGCCGAGGCGCAGGGCGTTGCCGGCGCGATCACGCCGGTACCGGGGGGTGTTGGTCCGATGACCATCGCTTGCCTCTTGCGCAACACTTTGATCGCCGCTTGCCGCCGCCGCGGCCGTGCGGAACCGGAAATTTGAATTTATTTCAGGTTTCTTCGCGGCTTGCATGGAATTATCAAGTTATTTCAATATGATAGGAGCGCGCTAAGGGCCCGAAGCGGCCGGCCGCTTTGGTCTCAGTCGCGGCGCCTTGAGCGCCGGTGTGATGGCCGTAACCAAACGGTCGAAAAAATTCCATATTGAGAAGAAAGCCGCCGGAACTTTTCTTGACCCGGACGCGTTCGCGTCACGGCTCAGGAGGAGTCACGTGAGGGGGATACTCATGCCGATGCGCGCCGATTCTGCCCGCGCTGCTTGGCTTGCCTGATTTCCTGCCCACGCCATTGCTCTGCACCGCGCCGCCCGCATTCGGGGAGGTGTTGGACAAGCGTATCTGGAGATTTTTATGCCCCGTAGCACCCCCGACGTAAGCGCCGCCACCAATGCCAACGGGGCTGCCGCCGCCGCCACCGCCGCCTCGCTGAATCAGCCGACCCCGGCGGACCTCAATGGCGATTCTTTAGAGCTGCGCGAACTGCTCCACGCGTTGCAGGCCATGCGGGTCGGCGACTTTTCCGTGCGCATGCCGGGCCACCAGGTCGGCCTCATGGGCAAAGTAGCGGATACCTTCAACGAGATCGTCGCCGCCAACCAGCGCATGGCGCGCCAACTGGAACGTGTCGGACAAGTGGTCGGGCGCGATGGCAAAACCCGCCAACGGGTACGCTTCGGCCTCGCCGATGGCGCTTGGGGCGAGATGGAATCGTCCGTTAACCAGTTGATCGACGATCTGCTCTGGCCGACCACCGAAGTGACCCGCGCCATTGCCGCCGTGGCGCAGGGCGATTTGTTGCGTACCGTCGCCCTCGACGTCGACGGCAGGCCGCTGAAGGGCGAGTTCCTGCGGTCGGCCGAAATCGTCAACACAATGATCAAGCAGCTCAACGTGTTCACCTCGGAAGTGACGCGCGTCGCCCGCGAGGTCGGCACCGAGGGCAAGCTCGGCGGCCAGGCCCAGGTGCGCGAAGTGACCGGCGTCTGGAAAGACCTCACCGAGAGCGTGAACTCGATGGCGTCCAACCTCACCGCCCAGGTCCGCAATATCGCCGAAGTGACGATCGCCGTCGCCAACGGCGACCTATCGAAAAAAATCACGGTCGACGTGCGCGGCGAAATTCTGCAACTGAAAGAAGCCATCAACACGATGGTCGATCAGCTCCGGTCGTTCGCCTCCGAAGTCACCCGCGTCGCCCGCGAAGTCGGCACCGACGGCAAGCTCGGCGGCCAGGCGATCGTGCCGGGCGTCGCCGGCACCTGGAAGGATTTGACCGACTCGGTCAACGCCATGTGCGGCAACCTCACCGACCAGGTGCGCAACATCGCCCACGTCACCACCGCGGTGGCGCGCGGCGACCTGTCGCGCAAGATCACGGTCGACGTCCGCGGCGAAATTCTGGAGCTCAAAGACACGATCAACACCATGGTCGATCAGCTCAACTCGTTCGCTTCCGAAGTGACCCGCGTCGCCCGCGAAGTCGGCACCGAAGGCAAGCTCGGCGGCCAGGCCCAGGTGCCCGGCGTCGCCGGCACCTGGAAGGATTTGACCGACAGCGTCAACTTCATGGCTTTGAACTTGACCGCTCAGGTGCGCAACATTGCCGACGTCGCAACGGCGATCGCCGGCGGGGACCTTTCGAAGAAGATCACGGTCAATGTATCCGGCGAAATCTTGCAGCTGAAGGAAACCATCAACACCATGGTGGACCAGCTCAACGCTTTCGCCGGCGAGGTGACGCGCGTGGCGCGCGAGGTCGGCACCGAAGGCCGGCTCGGCGGCCAAGCTAACGTGCTCGGCGTCGCCGGCACCTGGAAGGACTTGACCGACTCCGTCAATTCCATGGCTTCCAACCTGACCGCGCAGGTCCGCAACATCGCCGAAGTGTCGACCGCGATCGCCTCCGGCGACTTGTCGAAGAAGATCACGGTCGATGTGCGCGGCGAAATTCTCGAACTCAAGGACACCATCAACACGATGGTGGACCAGCTCAACGCGTTCGCGGGCGAAGTGACGCGCGTCGCGCGCGAGGTCGGCACCGAAGGCAAGCTTGGCGGCCAGGCGCTGGTGCGCGGCGTCGCCGGCACCTGGAAGGACTTGACCGACAGCGTCAATTCCATGGCGTCGAATCTCACCGGCCAGGTCCGCAACATCGCCGAGGTGGCGACCGCCGTCGCCCGCGGCGACCTTTCGCGCAAGATCACGGTCGATGTGCGCGGCGAAATCCTGGAGCTGAAAGACACGCTCAATACGATGGTCGACCAGCTCAACGCCTTTGCCGCCGAGGTGACGCGCGTCGCGCGCGAAGTCGGCACCGAAGGCAAGCTCGGCGGCCAGGCGCAAGTGCCTGGCGTTGCCGGCACCTGGAAAGACTTGACCGACTCGGTCAACTCGATGGCCGGCAACCTTACCGCCCAGGTCCGCAACATCGTGGAAGTGACGATCGCGGTCGCCAACGGCGACTTGTCGAAGAAGATCACGGTCGACGTGCGCGGCGAAATCCTGCAGCTTAAGGAAACGCTCAACACGATGGTCGATCAGCTCAACCGCTTCGCCGGCGAGGTGACGCGTGTTGCGCGCGAGGTCGGCACCGAAGGCCGCCTCGGCGGCCAGGCCAACGTGCCCGGCGTCGCCGGCACCTGGAAGGACTTGACCGACTCGGTCAACTCCATGGCCGGCAATCTGACCGCACAAGTGCGCAACATCGCCGAGGTCACCACCGCGGTCGCCCGGGGCGACTTGTCGCGCAAGATCACCGTCGACGTGAAGGGTGAAATTCTCGAGCTGAAAAACACCATCAACACCATGGTCGATCAGCTCAACGCGTTTGCCTCGGAGGTCACGCGCGTCGCCCGCGAGGTCGGCACCGAAGGCAAGCTCGGCGGCCAGGCGCAGGTCCCCGGCGTCGCCGGCACCTGGAAGGATTTGACCGACAACGTCAACTTCATGGCGTCGAACCTGACCGCGCAGGTCCGCAATATCGCCGACGTGGCGACCGCCATCGCCGGCGGCGACTTGTCCAAGAAGATTACCGTCGACGTGCGCGGTGAAATCCTGCTGCTCAAGGAAACGCTCAACACCATGGTCGAGCAGCTGCGCTCGTTCGCGGCCGAAGTCACGCGCGTGGCGCGCGAGGTCGGCACCGAAGGCCGGCTCGGCGGCCAAGCGGTGGTGCCGGGCGTCGCCGGCACCTGGAAGGACTTGACCGACAACGTCAATCTGTTGGCGGCGAACCTCACCACGCAGGTTCGCAACATAGCCGAGGTGACGACCGCGGTGGCTCGCGGCGATCTTTCGCGCAAGATTACGGTCGACGTGAAGGGCGAAATTCTCGAGTTGAAAAACACCATCAACACGATGGTCGATCAGCTCAACGGCTTCGCCTCCGAAGTCACGCGCGTCGCCCGCGAAGTCGGCACCGAGGGCTTGCTCGGCGGTCAGGCTCAAGTGCCCGGCGTCGCCGGCACCTGGAAGGACCTGACCGATACCGTCAACGTCATGGCCGCCAACTTGACCGAGCAGGTGCGAGGCATCGTGAAAGTGGTGACCGCGGTCGCCAACGGCGACCTCAAGCAAAACCTCGCGGTGAAATCGAAGGGAGAGGTGGCGGCGCTGGCCGAAACCATCAACAACATGACCGACACGCTCGCGACCTTTGCCGACCAGGTCACGACCGTGGCGCGCGAGGTCGGCGTCGAGGGCCGCCTCGGCGGCCAGGCCAACGTCCCCGGCGCGGCGGGAACCTGGAAGGACTTGACGGGCAACGTCAATCTGTTGGCGGCCAATCTGACCACGCAGGTGCGCGCCATTGCCGAAGTGGCGACTGCGGTCACCAAAGGCGACCTGACGCGCTCGATTCAGGTCGATGCGCGCGGCGAAGTGGCCGAGCTCAAAGACAACATCAACACGATGATCGACAATTTGCGGCTCACAACCGACCGCAACACCGAACAGGATTGGCTCAAGACCAACCTCGCCAAGTTCACCAACATGCTGCAAGGCCAGCGCGACTTGACGACGGTCGGCCGCCTCCTGCTGTCGGAATTGACACCGCTGGTCAGCGCCCACCAGGGCGTCATCTATCAGGTGGAAAACGAGGAGACGCCCGGGCTGAAGCTGCTTTCCGCGTACGCCGACGACGGCGCCAACGGCCACACGCCGGCGCTGCGGTTGGGTGAGGGACTTATCGGTCAATGCGCCGTCGACAAGCGCCGCATGCTGATTACCGAAATGCCGGACAATGCCGTCGCCATCAGCTCGGCGCTGTTTAAGGTGGCGCCGCGAAATAACATCGTGCTGCCGGTGCTGTTCGAGAATCAGGTCAAAGCCGTGATCGAGCTAGCCTCGATCCATGAATTCACGGCGTTGCAGACCATGTTCCTCGAACAGCTCACGACGTCGATCGGCATCGTTCTCAATTCGATCGAGGCGACGATGCAGACCGAGGGCCTGCTCAAGCAGTCGCAGCAGCTTGCCGGCGAATTGCAGGCGCAGCAGAGGGAATTGCAACAGACCAACGAGCAGCTCGAGCAGAAAGCGCAGCAGCTCGCCGAACGCAACGTCGAAGTCGAACGCAAGAATCAGGAAATCGAGCAAGCCCGGCGCGCGGTGGAAGAGAAGGCGACCGAGCTGGCCCTGACCTCGAAATACAAATCCGAGTTCCTGGCCAACATGTCGCACGAGTTGCGCACGCCGCTGAACTCGATCCTGATCCTCGGCCAGCAGCTCACCGACAACCCCGAGGGCAACCTATCGCCGAAGCAGGTCGAATTCGCCAGAACCATCCACGGTGCGGGCACCGACCTGCTCAACCTCATCAGCGACATTCTCGATCTGTCAAAGATCGAATCGGGCACCGTCACCGTCGATGCGCAGGAGATCTTTTTCTCTAACCTGGTCGACACGGTGGCGCGTCCGTTCCGCCATGAAGCGGACACCCGCCAGCTCTCGTTCGACGTTCACGTCGACCCCAATCTCGGACGCGCGCTCACGACCGATTCCAAGCGGCTGCAGCAGGTGCTCAAGAACCTGCTTTCCAACGCGTTCAAGTTCACCGGCCAGGGCGGGGTGCGGCTCGACGTGTCCGCCGCCCTGGGCGGCTGGAGCGCCGGCCATCCCGTGCTCAACCAGGCATCGGCGGTGGTGGCCTTCCAAGTTTCCGACACCGGCATCGGCATTCCGCTGGAGAAACAGAAGATCATCTTCGAGGCTTTCCAGCAGGCCGACGCCTCAACCAGCCGCAAATATGGCGGCACCGGCCTCGGTCTCGCCATCAGCCGCGAACTCGCGAGCCTGCTTGGCGGCGAAATCCATTTGCGCAGCACGCCCGATTCCGGATCGACCTTCACGCTTTATTTGCCGATCAAATATGTCGGCTCGACCACGATGCCCCGCCCGGTGGCGCCGAGTGTCGTGCCGATGCCGACGGTGGCGGCGGAGCACACGGTCGAGCAGATTCCGGACGACCGGCTGGATATTAACCCGGGCGAGGCCATTCTCCTGATCGTGGAGGATGATCCGCATTATGCGCGGATACTGCTCGATCTGGCTCGCGACAAGGGCTTCAAGGTGCTGCTCGCCATGCGCGGCGACGACGCGCTCGATCTCGCCAAGCAGTACCAGCCGACGGCGGTGTCGCTCGACGTCTTCCTGCCCGACATGCTGGGCTGGAACGTCCTCAGTCAGCTCAAGCAAAGCCCGCTCACCCGTCATATTCCGGTGCAGATCGTCACGCTCGACGAGGACCGTCAGCACGGGCTTGCGCGCGGAGCATTTTCGTTCGTCACCAAGCCTACGACGCGCGAAGGCATTTCCGAGGCGTTGGCCAGGATCAAGGACTTTTCACAGCCGCGCCGCCGCAAGCTTTTGGTCGTGGAAGACAACAAAGCGGAGCAAATGAGCATCCGCGAGTTGCTCGGCCACGACGATATCGAGATCGTCAATGTCGGCACCGGCCGGGAAGCGCTCGACGTCATGCGCCAGGGCGCGTGCGATTGCGTCGTGCTCGATCTACGCCTGCCTGATATGTCGGGCTTCGAAGTCTTGGAATGCATGCGCGCCGAAGCTGCATTGGCCGACGTGCCGGTGGTGGTATTCACCGGGCGCGAATTGTCGGCGAACGAGGACGCGCTGCTGCACACCATGGCGCGCAGCATCGTGGTCAAGGGCGTCGAATTGCCGGAACGGCTGCTCGACGAGACGGCTCTTTTCCTGCATCGCGTGATCAGCGACTTGCCGGCCGAGAAGCAGCGCATGCTCGAACGCCTCAACAGCTCGGACGAGGACTTGGTCGGCCGCACCGTGCTCTTGGTGGACGACGACTTGCGCAATATCTTCGCGCTATCGAGCGTGTTGGAGCGGCGTGGCATGCACGTTCTGACCGCCACCACCGGCGGCGAGGCGATCGGGCTTATCGAGCAGACGCCGGAACTCGCCATTGTGCTCATGGACATCATGATGCCGGAAATGGACGGCTATCAGACGATTGAAAGCATCAGGGGCAACCCGGCTTACCGCCGTCTCCCGATCATTGCGCTCACCGCCAAGGCGATGAAGGGCGATCGTGAAAAATGCCTGGAGGCGGGCGCCTCCGACTATCTCGCCAAGCCGGTCAACACTGAACAGCTCCTCTCCGCGTTGCGGATGTGGCTGCATCGCTAGGCGAAAGTCGATGAACGACAAAGTCAATGTGCTGCTGGTCGATGACCAACCGGCGAAGCTGCTCGCCAGCGAGGAGATTCTACGCGATCTCGGCGAGAATCTCATCAAAGCGTCGTCCGCGCGCGAGGCTCTGGAGTTTCTGCTCAAGAACGAGGCGGCCGTCGTTCTGATCGACGTTTGCATGCCCGAACTCGACGGCTTCCAACTGGCGGCGATGATCCGCGAGCATCCCCGGTTCCAGCGAACCGCGATCATTTTCATCTCGGCTATTCAGGTCGACGACGTCGACCGGCTGCGCGGTTACGAGATGGGTGCGGTCGATTACGTACCGGTGCCGGTCGTGCCCGCGGTGCTGCGTGCCAAGGTCAAGGTGTTTGCCGAGCTTTATCGCAAGACGCGTCAGCTTGAGCGGCTCAACGCGGAACTGGAGCGGCGCGTTGCAGAACGCACCGCCGAGCTGGAGGCCTCGAACGTTCGCCTTCAGGAGAGCGAGCAGCAATTGCGGCTGGCGACCGAAGCCGCGGAAATCGGGCTTTGGGACGTGAACATCGTCTCCGACACGCTCTATTGGCCGGCGCGCGTCAAAGCCATGTTCGGCATATCTCCCGACGTGCCGGTCAGCATGGCGGACTTCTATGAGGGTCTTCATCCCGACGACAAGCAAGCGACGACCGCGGCGCTGGCCGCGGCCTGCGACCCCGAAAAACGGGCGCTATACGATGCCGAGTACCGCACGGTCGGGAAGGAAGACGGCATTGTCCGCTGGATCGAGGCCAAGGGCCGCGGTATTTTCGATGCCGACGGCAAATGCGTGCGTGTGGTCGGTACCGCGATCGACATCACCAAGCGCAAAGAGGCAGAAGGCCGGCAAGATCTTCTGGCGCGTGAGGTCGACCACCGCGCCCGCAACGCGCTTGCCGTCGTGCAATCGATCATACGGCTCACCCGCGCGCTGAGTATCGAAGATTACGTGACGGCGGTCGATGGCCGTATCAAAGCGCTGGCGCGGGCGCATGCGCTTTTGTCCGACGCCCGCTGGCATGGCGCCGATCTTGGCGCGCTCGTGGGAGAGGAATTGGCGCCATACCGCGCCTCCAGTGACAAGGTTCAGATCGGCGGTCCGAACGTCTCGCTGCAACCACATATGGCGCAGGGTCTAGCGCTGGCGCTGCACGAGCTCGCCACCAATGCTGCAAAGCATGGCTCGCTGTCGTCGATAACCGGGAAAGTAAGTCTGACCTGGCAATTACGGCCCGACTTTCTCCTCCTGCAATGGATCGAAAGCGGCGGCCCGCCCATCGGGGCGCCGTCGTCACGTAGCTTCGGGCTCAAGGTGATCCGCGCCAGCATCGAAGACCAGCTCAGAGGCGAGGCGAGGTTCGATTGGGAGCGCGAAGGCATGCGATGCACGATCTCGATCCCGCGCAGCGAAACCGCGACCGTTCGCGAGGGCAAGACGACGGCGAATGGAACCGACAGGCAGGCAAAGCCGCTCAACGCGGGCACCGGCTGGAAAGTGTTGCTGGTCGAGGACGAGGCGCTCGTTGCCATGATGATCCAGGAATTTCTGAACGAGTGCGGACATTCGGTGATCGGGCCGATTTCGCGAGCGTCCGAGGCGCTCCTTGCCGCCAGGGAAGGCGACTTCGACACCGCAATCCTCGATATCAATCTCGGCGACGGCATGACCTATCCGGTCGCCGACATCTTGTCGGCGCGCGGCATTCCATTTGTGTTTGTTACCGGCTATGAGGCCGACACGGTGGACGATCGATTCAGCGCCGCGCCCGTCTTGCAAAAGCCGATCGAGCGCCAGATGCTTCAGCGCATCTTTCTGCCGAACCCCGGCATTGCCGCCGTCGCCCACGGCAAAAACGCCGGCGGCGCCAAGGCGCAAGCTCGCAGCTAAGCCGTTTCGGCCGTCACGGGCGCCAATTTCAACAGCGCTATGAAGATGGCGCCGATGAAGCAAGGAACTGCGGCGGCATAGAAGACGCCGCCGGCGCCGACGCCCCAGCCGACCAGAACGCCGGTGCCGAGCGGCCCGAAAATCTGACCGAAGCGGCCCATGCCCATCGCCCAGCCGATCCCCGTCGAACGCACGGTCGTCGGATAGATGCCGGCGGCAAATGCGATGAGGCCGGTGCCGGTGCCGCCGACGAAGAAGCCGGCCAGCGTTGAAGCCGCCGCCAGCGTTACGATCGACGACGTCGCCTGCCCAAACGCCGCGAGGCATATTCCGCCCAAGATGAATCCCGGAACCAGGGTCTTGTACGGCCCGAATTGATCGACCAGAAAGCCCGATATCGCGCTCGCGCAAACGCTGCCGGCATTGTTGAGCCCGATGATGAGCGCGCCCGCGGAAATCGAAAATCCGACGGAGCGCAGCACGGTCGGCGTCCACGCCGTCACCGTTACCAGCACCATGAAGGCCATGAAAAATGCCACCCAAAGCATGATGGTCTTCGCCGCCCGCTGTTCGGTGAACAGGTGCTTGACAGGGACACCTTCGCGCTCGGGCTCAGGCGCGGCGACGAGCTCGGCATCAGGCGGGATTTTGCCCGGCGCGATACGTGAGAGCGTCGCGCGCACTTCGTCGAGCCGAATGCCGCGCGCCATGAGAAACCGCAGTGATTCCGGCAGCCAGACGACAAGGACAATCGCGAACACTATCGGCACGACGGCGCCGATATAGAAAACGTACTGCCAGCCGAAATGCGGGATGACGAAGGAAGAGGTCAGTGCGCCAATCAAGCCGCCGAATGGAAAGGCGGCAAACGCGACGGCAACGAATATGCCGCGCTTACTTACCGGTGCAAATTCGCCGCCTAGCGCCAGAAAGCTGGGCACCGCGCCGCCGAGCCCCAGCCCGGTGCAAAAGCGGCAGATCAGCAATTCCGGCAATGTCCTTACTTCTGCGGTCAGGAAACTGAATATGCCGAACACGATGACTGCGGCGACCATGAAGCGCTTTCGGCCGAGTTGATCGGCCAGCGGCCCGAAGCTGAGCGCGCCGAGTGCCGCGCCGACGAGTGCCGCCGAGAATATCGGGCCGAAGGCCTGCCGTGGCAGATCGAGCGCCTGCGCTATGGCCGGCGCGGTGTAGCCGATCGCCTGGGTGTCATATCCGTCAAGCAGCGCGACCAGCATGCACAACACCACAACCCCGATTTGGTAGGCGGTGACGGGATGCCGGTCGATAGTTTCATTGACATCGATGATGCTTGCCATTGCTTTCACTTCCGAGGCTAACTCGTATTACATGATCTTGCGGCTGAAAGGGGCGCCATGAGCTATCCGACACTGATAGCCAAAGTGCGTGAACTAAGCACGGCGGCACTGGCTATGGGAGCGCTTGGCGGCGAGTTGCGGTTGCGGCAATCCGGAGTCGACGGCGATCCGCGCATCCGCGCCGCGTTGCAAGGCGTTGTGAACTCCTTCGATCCAGCTCTGCTGGATGGGATCGAGCCCAGCCAAGCCGCCGTCGTCGTGAGCCAGTTGAGCTACGCTTTGCAGGAAGCGCTGGACCTTATCCGCGAACCGGGGCGTTCCCCAGGCTGGGGGTACAAAGATGCCGCGGTCTTGCAGAACATCGGCCACTCGTCCCGATTACTCATTCACACCATCACCGATCTGGCGCTGCAACGTCCGGCGTTGGCGAATGTTCTGCACGGCGATCGCGCTTTCCTTGACGTCGGTACGGGCGTCGCCTGGATCGCCATCGAGGCCGCCAAAAGATGGCCGGGAATGCGGGTTGTAGGCTTGGACATCTGGGAGCCCTCGCTGAAGCTTGCCGAAGCCAATATCGCGGCCGAGAAGCTTGACGGCCGCGTCGCGTTGCGTCGTCAAAGCATCAGCGATCTTGACGACGACAGGGCTTTCGATCTGATCTGGCTGCCGAGCATGTTTTTGCCGCGCGAAACGGTCGAAGTTTCGCTGCCGCGCGTGGTTCGCGCTTTGAAACCGGGAGGTGCCGTCGTGTTCGGCTTGTTCGCTCCGCGCCCGGGACCCCACGGCAAAGCCGTGACGGACTTGCAGACGATCCGCGGCGGCGGCTATCCATGGCAGCCCGATGAGATCGTGCAGCGCTTCCGCACGTGCGGCTGCGTCGACGTCGAATTTGTCGAGCCGAATACTCGTCTAGTGCTCGCGCGGCGTCCATCCGCTTGAGCTGTGTCCGATATGGGACGAACATAAACCGCAAAGTGAAACTGCATGAACGCCCTCGCCACGGAAAAAGTCGATATCCTAAGCGCCTGCCTGGGGACTTACCCGCACACCAAGGCTTTGAAGGACGGTAGCGTCAAATCCGATCGAGTGACGCTCAACTTCACCGAGATCAATCCGGTGAACCGCGCTTTCCAGTTGATGGCGCGCGAGCAGAAATTCGACGTCTGCGAGATGGCGATCGTCACATACTTGCAGGCGAAAGCCTACGGCAAGCCGCTCATGTTGCTGCCGGCGACCATGCTGGGGCGCTTCCAACACGGCGCGCTCCTGTATAATTCGGAGCGCGGATTGTTGCGCCCGGAAGATTTGCCGGGCCGTAGGGTCGGCGTGCGGGCTTTTTCCCAGACCACGGGCGTGTGGATCCGCGGCATCCTCTGGAAGGATTACGGCCTCGACCTCGGCAAGGTGAATTGGGTTACGTTCGAAGACGCCCACGTCGCCGAGTATCGCGATCCGCCTGGCGTCGAGCGGGCTGCCGCCGGCAAGGACATTACCGAGATGCTTATCGGCGGCGAGCTCGATGCCGCGATTTTCGGTGGCGCCATGCCGACCGATCCAAGGCTTAAAAGCGTCATCCCCGAGCCGGAAGCGGCCGGCCGGGAATGGTACAAAAAACACGGCGCCGTCCCGGTCAACCACATGGTCGTGGTCAAAAACAGTCTCGCAAAATCGAATCCCGGCGCGGTGCGCGAGATCTTCCGCATGCTGCTCGACAGCAAAATAGCAGCCGGATTGCCGAAAGCCGGCGCTATCGACCTCATTCCGTTCGGCTTTGACGCCGTCAAGCCGGCGCTCGATCTCATGAGCAGCTATGCCCTGGAGATGAAGATCGTCCCGCGCCGTTACTCGGTCGAGGAATTGTTCGACGACACCACGCGGACGCTGCAGGCGTGAAGAAGCCTCGCGTTCCGCGTCGCTGCCGTCTAACGCCGGATTGATGCCCTCAGCTATTCCTGGGCCGTCCGCGTGGCCTCGAACAGGAACCAGGTTCGCCGTTCCGCCTCGTCGATCCAATTTTCCAGCAGACTGGTCGTGGCCACGTCGCCGTGCTCGTCGCACAGATCGTGCGCCTCGCGCATGCTCGATGTCAGTTGCTTGTTGTCGTCGCGCAGCTCGGCAAGCATGTCCAGCGGTGTGACGAAGTCGGCGTCGTTATCGAGCAGGCGCTGCAATCGGCCGATCTGTCCGATGGACCGCAACGTCGTGCCGCCGATCTTGCGAACGCGCTCGGCGATGTCATCGGTCATGGCAAAAATTTGATCGCCGTGCTCGTCCAAGAGAAGGTGATAGTCGCGGAAATGCGGTCCCGACATATGCCAGTGGAAATTCTTGGTCTTGAGGTATAGCGCGAACACATCGGCGAGCAGTGTGTTCAGCGCGCCCGAAATGTCGGTTATCGCATTGTGCTTGAGGTCCGTCGGGGTCTCGAGCGGCGCCAATCGCCGCGCTTTTACATCAGCAGTTTTCATCGGCTTACATCCTTCCTAGTGATAATTGACGGTGTCACTCCGGTTCGAGGCCGGCACCGAAAATGCCAACCGTTGTGGTCCGGTAATCTGATGCCTCGATATGTCGTTTTATTCCGTGAAATTATATACGTTTTGTCTCGCGAACGCGACAGATGTCTGTTCTGTGGAACTGCCGGTCAACGCCTGATGCGTCCTGAGGTTCTATTCGCGGTGTGTTTCGACGATCGCACAGAAACATTTGATCGACGCCCTTGGTCGCAGGCTCGCTTGGCGCGACCGGCGCCCACACCTATGTATCCATCGGCCCTCACGACAACAGCAGAATTTGGCACCCTAGGCCAAGGGACGTTGGTGTGTGACACATGAGCAACAAGCGCACAAAGAAGGTAATATCCGAACAAGAACGTTCGCTTGACGAGTTGCTTGAGGACACTTTTCCGGCGAGCGATCCGGTATCGAGCCAGCAGATGCTGATTGTCGGCCGAGCGCAGGGGACGCCTGCCGCGAGCCCGGCAAAAGGCGGTCCTTCTTCGCTTCGTTTCGCCGGCGGCGAGGAAACGAGGCCGGATCGCGCAGCACACATTCTGCGCTGATGTTCGCTAACCTTCCCGTGATGAATTTACGCATTAGCCTCAATATGATAGAACTGCCTTCCCGCCAGGAGAAGGCTCCGATGCAACTTCAAGCGCTGGGCTATGTGGGCGTCCGCGGCAAAGATCTTGACGAATGGGCGACCTACGGCACGCGTTTCCTCGGCATGCAACTGGTCGACAAGAGCCGCGGTTCACTCGCCTTGCGTATGGACGATCGCAAACAGCGCGTCATCGTCCAGGCAGACGACAGCGAAGGGCCTTCATTCTACGGCTGGGAAGTCGCGGATGCAGTCGCGCTCGACGTCCTGGCGGCTCATTTGGAAGGATCGGGAATCAAGGTCGCGCGCGGCTCGCATGCGTTGGCCGACGAACGCCGCGTCAAGGACTTGATCGTCTTTGCCGATCCGATCGGGAACCGCCTCGAAGCGTTTTTCGGCGCCGAGATCGCGGCCGAACCGTTCAAGCCCGGGCGCTTCATATCCGGGTTCCGTACCGGCCCGCTCGGTATGGGCCATGCGGTGCTGACGGCCGAGCGACTCGATCAAGTCGTGCCATTCTACACCGAGATTCTCGGCTTCCGCCTCAGCGATTATTTCCTGCGGCCGTTCCCGGCTTATTTCTTTCATCTCAACGCGCGTCATCACAGTCTCGCTTTCATCGAGAGCGGCGTAAACGGCATCCATCATCTGATGGTCGAGTTGTGTTTTCTCGACGACGTCGGACAAGGCTACGATCTGGCGTTGCGCAAGCCGGAGATGATCGGCACTACGTTCGGGCGCCACACCAACGATCAGGTCACGTCGTTCTATTCGTGGTCGCCGTCGAAATTTCTGGTCGAATACGGTTGGGGCGGACGCAGCATTGATCCGGCGAACTGGACGCCGCAGGAGCGTACCGACGGTCCGAGCCTCTGGGGCCATGACCGCATGTGGCTTCCGCCGGAGAAGCGCCAGGAGGCGCGCGATTTGCGTATCAGCGTCGCCGAGTTCGGGAGGCCGCGTGCCGCTCAACGTGATGGACGGCAATTATTTGCGGGCACGCGACGTCTGTCCGTGGTGGAACGCCCAACTCGGCACGCGCAAGACCGGGTAGTCGTCAGGCCGCGCCGGCCTAACTCAACCGCGTCGCTCGGCAATCCACTTTCCGGCGCACGTGTTGGTCGAAGTGTGCCACAGGCCGCGCCCGTTGTTACCGAAGAGCCGGCCGTAGCCGCGTGCCGTACGACCGCCCTGGGCTACCACGACGTTGATCGCTCCGTTCGGCGCCACTCTGCCCGCAAGCTGATAGGATGCCTGATCCCCCACTATCCGGCCGCCGACGATGCGCAAGGAATACCGCAGTGCGTTGTCGCAATCACCGCGCTGGGTGTAAATCACCACGCTCCACTCGCCATCGTAAGTGCCCGGGCGAACGGCCCGGCCGGCAAGCGCATCGACCGGGAAGCTGGCAGTCGCCAGCAGCAAGGTTGCAATAGTGATAGCAACAATCGAGCGCAAAAAATTTCTCATTAGTTTGCTCCAGTTTTATCGGCTTGCCTTTATTGCGGCGAAGGTCCGCTCGGATACGGCGGCGGCTCGGGTGAAAAAGCGGCTGCGCTGTTGCCTTGGTCGTAGCCCGTCTTAAACAGCGCTCCCATGTATTTCGGATCGAACGGGCCCTTGCTCGGGGCGTTGAAGCTCGGCGGAATGGTTGCGACGTTGAACGGGACACCGCTGCGTTTGGCCGCGGCGTAGGTTAGCGCCAGCAGCAAGCGGGTATCGACCTTCACTGCGGCGCTGACCGACTGGCTGAGGATCGAGGGCGCAAAGCGCTCGACCACCTGGAAGTCGGGCTGAAGGCCGGTGTTCACCACGATATCGAGCCGCGTCGCCGGCAGCCGGTAGTCGCTGGTCGTGGTGATCAAGGCCGGCGGCGCGACGAAGAACTGTCCGCCAATGCCGCCGTCGGCGTGCATCTCGGCAAAGCGCTTGCCGTTCGCCTCGACATTGATCAGCACCGGCGGAAACGCGCCGGGAATTGCCGTCGACGCCAGCAGTACGGTGCGGAACAGATTGATGGCATTGTCGCCGCCATGCGCAGCGATCGCGCCCATGTTCCAAACCGAGGCCCGCTCGGCGTCGAGATCGAACGAAACCACAAATAAGCGCCGGCCGTTTTTGTAGGCGGCGGCGATGTCGTCAATGAGCGCCGGCGTGATCCATTTGGCGATCAGATCCTTGAGCGGCCACGAATTGACGAAGCTTTCGCTGGTCGAACTGCCGGCCTCGAAAATGTCCGCGGCGGTGACTTCGGCGAAGGCCTTGCGCAACGCGTCGTCATAGCGGGGGCCGGCGAAGGCAAAGGGCGCCATCAAAGCGCCGGTGCTCACGCCTGTGACCATGGCGTAATCCGGCCGCTTGCCGGCTGCCGTCAATCCATTCAAGAGCCCGGCGCCGAATGCGCCATCCTCGCCGCCGCTGGAGAGAATGAGCCAGGGGCCCGGCTTCGGCGGCAATGCCTCCTTGAAGTCAGTTTCGGAATCTCCCCAGAAGCGCGCTTCCGGAATGCCAGGGACGATCGAGATCGCATCTTCAGCCGCGGTGAACGGTATGCGTGGCGGCAACTGTGTTTGGCTCGACGTCGTCGCGGCTTCCGGGGGAGCGGCTCTCTTGGCGCCGCGGGCCGCGTCGCGCACTTTCAGCAGCGTTTGAGCAGCCGACGCAGACTGTACCGGGCTAAGGCCCTGCGCCTGCGCCCGCGCACCGCAAGCCAGAACGAGAGGCGTCGACAGGATTACGGCTGCCGCGCCGAGTGTCCATCGCATCCTTGTCGTCATGGCAGGTGGGGTCCAGGAATCCAGGAGGGTCCGCGCCGCATTTCCTCACGCCAGACTAGTCGACACAGCCGGACATAAGTTCCGAACCGTGGAAGTTCAATCAAGCTCAAACGGGGTAATGCCCTCAACCTAGCCAATACATAGGCCGAATTTATGCAATCTCTGGTTGATCGTTACCATTATCGACGCGTCCTCAAGCGTGCCGGTCAGCGACGAAACGCGCCCCTTCGACAAGGAGCGCGGCGCTTGCCCCGAACGGCGCCAGCGCCTGCTCAGCTTCCGTCACCAGCTGCCGCAAGCGCTCCTTGGCTCCGGCACCGCCAAGAATGCCGACGATCGTCGCTTTGCCTGCCACCGCATCCTTTCCGATCGATTTGCCAACCAGCGCCGGATCGCCTTCGAGATCGAGCAGATCATCGGCGATTTGGAACGCCTGGCCGACCGCCGAGCCGTAGCGTTCGAGGGCTTTGCGCTGCGCCGGCGTCGCCGATCCGAGTATGCCGCCGGCTTCGCAGGCGAAGCGCAATAACGCCCCGGTCTTCATCGCCTGCAACATAAGTATCTCTTGCTCGCCCAGACGCTGCGGTCCATTCCCGGTGAAGCGGCCTTCGGCAGCGAGGTCGAGCATTTGCCCACCCACCATGCCGCCGAGGCCGGATGCGCGGGCGAGCGCCCCGACAAGTTCCACGCGCACCCCGGCGTCGGGATGCGTCTCTTCGCGGGACAGAATATCGAAGGCGAAGGTGAGAAGACCGTCACCGGCGAGGATTGCCGTTGCCTCGTCGAACGCCTTGTGGGCCGTCGGTTGGCCACGCCGCAGATCGTCGTTGTCCATGGCGGGCAGGTCGTCATGCACCAGCGAATAGCAATGTACGCATTCGAGCGCCGCGCCGGCCATCAATGCCCGCTTCCGGGCCACGTCGAACAGCGCCGCGGACTCGGCGACCAAAAATGGCCGGAAGCGTTTGCCGCCGCCCAGGCTCGAATAGCGGATGGCGTCGATCAGGCGCGGCGGCCGGCTCAATTCGCCATGCGCGGGCGTTGCCGATAAAAGCCGGTCGAGCAGATTTTCGATATCCTTGGCGGTCGCATCGAGACGCGCGAGAAAGAGGTTGTTTTTTTCGTTCATCAGACTATTGCCCGGCCCTCCGTGCCCAACGGGCCCGATCTGGTCCTATAATCGCCGATGGAACCGCCCGCTTGGGCATTTCCGCTTCGGCAGCAATGACATGGCAAGCCCCACTCAGCCGCCAAAGGACTATCTGTGACTAACGACCTCATAGCGTCAATGGTGCTGGCGATCTGGCTCTATCTGCTGGCTGGGCGAGGCCGATTCTGGCTCGGGCGGGAACGCGATGAAGCGGTCGCGACAGGGGAAGGGGCGTGGCCGGCGGTCGTCGCCATCATCCCGGCGCGCGACGAAGCCGAAAGCATCGGAAAGACCGTCGCATCGCTGCTGCGCCAGGAATACGCCGGCGCGTTTAACGTCATTGTGGTGGATGACCAGAGTGCTGATAACACTGCAGGAGCTGCGCGCGATGCTGCGGCGGGGCTCGACGCCGGCGACCGCTTGGCCGTGTTGCCCGGCCGGCCGCTGCCGGCAGGCTGGACCGGTAAACTCTGGGCGCAGCACCAAGGCGTCGCGGCCGCCGAGGCCTCGTCGCCCGCGCCGGACTACCTGTTGTTCACCGATGCCGACATCGTCTACGCGCCTGATGCGCTTACGAGCCTCGTCGATCGCGCGCGGTCGGGTGGCTTCGTGCTGACGTCGCTGATGGCAAAGCTCCGCTGCGAAAGCCTTGCCGAGCGCGCATTCGTTCCGGCCTTTATCTTCTTTTTCCAGATGCTCTACCCTTTCGGCTGGGCCAACGATCCGCGCCGCGCGACGGCTGCGGCGGCGGGGGGCTGCATGCTGGTGCGCCGTGAGGTGTTGCGCCGGGCCGGCGGTATCGCGGCCATCCGCGGCGCTCTCATCGACGACTGCGCACTGGCGAAGCAGCTCAAAGCGCACGGCCCGATCTGGCTCGGATTGACCGAACGCGTGGTCAGCATCCGCGCCTATCCGGCCGTGGCCGACATCCGCCGCATGGTTTCGCGCACAGCTTACGCGCAGCTTCGCTATTCGCCGCTGCTGCTCGGGGAAACGATCTTGGGTCTGGGCGCAACCTATCTTGCGCCGGTGTTGTTGACCGCGTTCGCTGGCGGCGTGGCACGGCTCGCGGGCATCGTCGCCTGGTTGCTGATGGCCTGCGCCTTACAGCCGACACTGCGCTTTTACCGGGTGTCGCCGCTGTGGGGCTTGGCGTTGCCGGCGATCGCCGCGACCTATATGGCGTTCACGATTGATTCCGCCTATCAGCATGCGCGCGGGCGGGGCGGCATGTGGAAAGGCCGCGCCCAAGCCGATGTCGCTCAAGCCGACGTTCGAGACAACATTTCGGAATTGCTATGAACGATGCCAGCGTCATGCGGTCGGGTAAAGGTCACCGGGACGAAAACTTCCCCGTCGCCTCCTGGCTGATCCATCCGCGCCATCGTCCGGCGATTTTGGCGTTTTATAATTTCGTGCGCACTGCCGACGATATCGCCGATCACGCTACGCTGGCGCCGGAACAGAAATTACCGTTGCTCGATCGCCTCGACGCGGGGCTTAAGGGCGACAACGGCGATGATGCGGTTGCCGTGCGCCTGCGCGACGCCTTGGCGGAGCGGGGGCTGTCGCCGAAGCACGCGCAGGATCTGCTTGCCGCGTTTCGGCTCGATGTGACCAAGCTGCGCTATCGCGACTGGGAGGATCTCCTCGACTACTGCGCCTATTCGGCGATGCCGGTCGGCCGCTTCGTGCTTGACGTGCATGGCGAGAGCCGCAGCATCTGGCCGGCCAATGATGCATTGTGCGCAGCGCTGCAGATCATCAATCATCTGCAAGATTGCAAGGCGGATTACCAAAGTCTCGGCCGGGTCTACATTCCGCTCGACGCGCTGAATGCCGCAGGCGTCGGCGTCGAGGCGCTCGCCGCGCCGCGCGCCACGCCCGCGTTGCTCGCGGCGCTGCACGGCCTCGCCGAACGCACGGACAAGCTGCTGAGCGAGAGCGACGTCTTTTCGCCACTGATCGACGACCGCCGATTGGCGCTCGAAGTCTCGGTCATCAACACGCTGGCGCATCGGCTGACCGGGCTGCTCACGATCCGCGATCCGCTCTGTGACCGCGTGCATCTGTCGGTGCCCGCCGTCCTCGGCCTGACCGTCGCCGGCATGTTGCGCGGCGCGTCGCGACGCTTCGGGCGGCGCCCCTCGGCGACGACGCAAAAGCCGCGGGGTGCTTGAGTGAATAAACCCAGTCCGGCAGCCAAGCGCGCCTCCGGCAGCTCGTTCTACAACGGCATGCGCATTCTGCCGCGCGCGCAGCGCGAAGCGATGTTCGAAATCTATTCGTTCTGTCGTGCCGTGGACGACATTGCCGACGATCTTGGGCCGCGCGGCCCGCGCCGCGAGCAATTGGCACGCTGGCGGAGCGATATCGATGCCGTCTATCGCGGCGCGCCGCCGGAGACTCTCGGCGGATTGGCGGCGGCGGTCCGCAACTTCGATCTGCAGCGCGAAGACCTCATTGCCATCATCGACGGCATGGAGATGGACGTCGTCGCCGATATCCGCGCCCCCGACCGTGCGACGCTCGACCTCTACTGTGACCGCGTTGCGTGTGCGGTCGGCCGGCTCTCGGTGCGCGTATTCGGCATGGAGCATCACGCCGGCCTCGCGCTTGCACATCATCTGGGTCGGGCGCTGCAGCTTACCAATATCCTGCGCGATCTCGACGAGGACGCGTCGCTCGGCCGCCTTTACCTGCCCCAGGAAGCACTGCGCGGCGCCGGCATCGATGCAACCGATCCTGCCACGGTGATCGCGCACCCGGCGGTCGGCCAAGCCTGCCTTGCGATCGTCGCTGTGGCGAGAGCGGAGTTCGGCGAGGCGCGGGCGATCATGAGGCGACATCCGCGCCGCCTGGTGCGCGCGCCGCGGATCATGGGCGAAGCATACCATGTCATTCTGGAGATGCTGATCGCGCGCGGTTTCGCGCCGCCGCGTGAACGGGTCCGGCTGCCGCGGGCGAAACTCTTGCTCATCGTGTTGCGCAACCTCGTGTGATGCGATGAACGGAACCGTTCACATCATCGGGGCCGGCCTGGCCGGGCTTTCCGCCGCCGTAAAGCTCACTTCGCTGGGCAGGAATGTCGTCGTGCACGAGGCGACCGCATTCGCCGGCGGCCGCTGCCGCTCCTATCACGACGCCTCGGTCGGCATGACGATCGACAACGGCAATCACCTCTTGTTGTCCGGCAACCGCGCGGCGCTCGGCTATCTCCGCAGCATCGGCGCGCAAGACCTGCTGGTCGGCCCCGCCAAGGCCGAATTTTCTTTTGTCGATCTGGCGACCGAGAAACGCTGGACGCTGCGCTTCAACGACGGCCGGCTGCCGCTGTGGATTCTCGATCCGGCGCGGCGCGTGCCGGGAACGCGCGTTCTCGATTATGCACCGTTGGTGCGGCTGCTATGGCCGCCCGCCGGCAAGGCGGTCGGCGAGGTGATCGCCTGTGAAGGGCTTCTGTACGAGCGGCTGGTCGAGCCGCTTCTGCTTGCGGCGCTCAATATCGAGCCGCCGCTGGGCGCCGCGCGGCTCGCGGCCGCCGTCATACGCGAGACGCTTGCAATGGGCGGCCGCGCCTGCCAGCCGCTGATTGCGCGCGACGGATTGGGCACGACCTTGATCGCCCCGGCGCTTGCCTTGCTGCAGCGACGCGGTGCCGCCGTGCGCATGGAGCATCAGCTGCGAGCGCTACGCTTTGTTGGCGATCGGGTCGAGGCGCTCGAGTTCGGCGGCGAGACGGTTGCCCTGGGCGCCGACGATGCGGTCATTCTGGCGGTGCCGCCGTACATCGCGGGCTCGCTTGTGCAGGGTCTCGAAGTACCCACCGAGTTCCGCGCGATCGTCAATGCGCATTTCCGTATCGAGCCGCCGGCCGATCTGCCGCCGATCCTCGGCGTGCTCAACGCGACGGTGCAATGGCTGTTCGCATTTCCCGGCCGGCTGTCCGTCACCATCAGCGCCGGCGACCGGCTGATCGACGCCCCCCGCGAGGAACTCGCCAAGACGATCTGGAACGAGGTCGCGCGCATCGCCGGACTGCCGGCAACGCTTCCGCCTTGGCAGATCGTGCGCGAGCGACGCGCCACCTTTGCCGCTACGCCGATGCAAGACGCCAAACGCCCGGGCGCAACAACAAAATGGCGCGGTCTTGTTCTTGCCGGCGATTGGACAGATACCGGCCTGCCGGCTACGATTGAAGGCGCGATCCGATCCGGTGACCGCGCCGCCGAAATTATCGCCAAGCTTGCATGATCGAAGATACTCTCGAACATCGCGCCCAGTCCCTCAAGCGGGCGGCCGCGGCGCGTCCATCCGACGACGGCCTTGAACAGCAGATCGAAAATGCGACCCGGGCTTTGCTCGCGCAGCAACGCCCGGACGGGCATTGGGTATTCGAACTTGAGGCCGACTGCACCATTCCGGCGGAATATGTGCTGCTGCGCCACTACCTCGACGAGCCGGTCGATGCGGCGCTCGAGGCGAAAATCGCGGCCTATCTGCGCCGCACTCAAGGCGAACATGGCGGCTGGCCGCTGTTTCGCGACGCCGACCTCGACATCAGCGCGACGGTCAAGGCCTATTTCGCGCTCAAGATGATCGGCGATTCTGTCGATGCCGATCATATGCGGCGCGCGCGCGAGGCGGTGCGCGCCCGCGGCGGCGCCGAACGCGCCAACGTGTTCACGCGCATCATGCTGGCGCTGTTCGGATTCATTCCCTGGCGCGCGGTGCCGGTGATGCCGGTCGAGATCATGCTGCTGCCGAAGTGGTTTCCATTTCACCTTGACAAAATTTCGTATTGGAGCCGCACCGTCATCGTTCCGCTGCTGGTGTTGATTGCGAAGAAGCCGCGTGCGCGCAACGCAAAGGGCGTGCGCATCGACGAGCTGTTTCTCGATCCGCCGCAGAGCATCGGCCCGGCGCCAAAAGCGCCGCAGCAGAAGGCGTCGTGGTTCTGGTTTTTCCGCGGCGTCGATAATCTGTTGCGGGCGGCCGAGCCGCACTTCCCGAAGCGCGCGCGGGCGCGCGCCATCGAAGCCGCCGTCGCCTGGGTGAGCGAGCGCTTGAACGGCGAGGACGGCCTTGGCGCGATTTTTCCGGCGATGGCGAACTCGGTGATGATGTTCGCCGCGCTCGGCTATGCGCAAGATCATCCGGCGCGCGCCATCGCCCGCAAATCGGTCGAGAAGCTCTTGGCGGTCCACGATGACGAGGCCTATTGCCAGCCGTGCGTTTCGCCGATCTGGGACACCGGCCTGGTATGCCACGCGCTTCTAGAGGCCGGCGGTGACGAGGCGGTCGACAAGGTCAGGCGCGGGCTCGACTGGCTGGTGCCGAAACAGGTCCTCGACGTGCGCGGCGACTGGATCGCGCGGCGGCCGAATGTCCGCCCCGGCGGATGGGCCTTTCAATATGCCAACCCGCATTATCCCGATGTCGACGATACTGCCGTCGTCGCTATGGCCATGGATCGTGTGCAGACGCTGTCGGGCCGGCAGGATTATCGCGAAAGTCTGTCGCGCGCGCGTGAATGGATCGTCGGCATGCAAAGCGCGAACGGCGCCTGGGGCGCGTTCGATGCCGACAACGAATATTATTATCTCAACAATATTCCGTTTGCCGATCACGGCGCGCTGCTCGATCCGCCGACCGAGGACGTCACGGCGCGGTGCTTGTCGATGCTTGCGCAATTCGGTGAAACGATATCGGGCAGCACGGCAGTTGCGCGCGGCGTCGATTATCTGCGCCGGACGCAGCACGCGGAGGGCAGTTGGTACGGCCGCTGGGGCATGAATTACATCTACGGTACCTGGTCGGTGCTGTGCGCGCTCAACGCCGTTGGCGTCGCTCACGGCGCGCCGCAAATGCGCAAGGCCGTGGATTGGCTCGTCGCCATCCAGAACGAGGACGGTGGCTGGGGCGAGGATGGCACGAGCTACAAGCTCGATTACCGCGGCTATGAGGTGGCGCCGTCGACCGCGTCACAGACCGCATGGGCGCTGCTTGCCCTCATGGCAGCGGGCGAGAACGATCATTCGGCGGTGGCGCGTGGGATTGCCTACCTCGCCGAAACGCAAGGCGTCGACGGTTTCTGGGACGAGCCGCGCTACACCGCCACCGGTTTCCCGCGCGTATTCTATTTGCGCTATCACGGCTACGCGAAATTCTTCCCGCTGTGGGCGATGGCGCGCTACCGCAACCTCCGGCGCGTCAACATGCGCACGGTGGCCTACGGGATGTAGGTAACGGTGGTGAATGGGTGCGCCGCAGCGCGGCGCACCGGAGCGACGGTCGACCTTACGCCGCGCTGGCCGACGTTTTGGCCGCCGACTTTACCGCTTTCTCGCGCGCCTCATTGGCGCGGATTTGCGACAGCGTCAGCTGCACGTTGCTGTCGAACACGTATTGCGCCGGGCGCTGGTTCTCGAGCGAAATTTCCGGCGCCATCGGCCCTTCGGTCTTTACGCCACGCCAGGCGATCTTAAGCGCTTCCAGCGGATGCTGCATGATGGCTTCGGTCGCGGTCGCCTCGTAGCCGCAATGCGCCATGCAATTCGCGCACTTCTCGTAGCGGCCGGTGCCGTAGGCGTCCCAATCGGTGGTTTCCATCAATTCCACGAAGGTCTTGGCGTAGCCTTCACCGAGCAGATAACACGGCTTCTGCCAGCCGAAGATGTTCCGCGTCGGCATGCCCCAGGGCGTGCAATGGAATTCCTGGTTGCCGGCCAGGAAGTCGAGGAACATGCTGGAGTGAGTGATGTTCCACTTTTTTTCCTTGCCGAGCGCGAAGACCTCCCGGAACAGCTCCTTGGTGTTGCGCCGCGCCAGGAAGTGCTGCTGATCGGGCGCGCGCTCATAGGCATAGCCCGGAGAAATCGACACGCCGACGCCGAGCTCTGCGGTGAGGTCGAGGAACTTGGCGATATCGCCGGAGGGATGACCGTCATAGACCGTGCAATTGACGTTGACGGCAAAGCCCTTGGCCTTCGCGGCCTTGATCGCCGAGACGGCCTTTTCAAAACCGCCTGCCATGCACACCGATTTATCGTGATGCTCTTTGAGGCCGTCCAGATGCACGGAGAAGAACAGATAGGGCGACGGCTCGAACAGGTGCAGCTTCTTCTCCAGCAGCAGCGCATTGGTGCAGAGCGACAGGAATTTCTTGCGCGCTACGATACCTTTGACGATCTCGCCGATCTCCTTGTGGATCAGCGGCTCGCCGCCGGGAATGGCGACCATCGGAGCGCCGCACTCGTCGACCGCGTCGAGGCATTCCTGCACCGACAGCCGTTTGTTCAGGATCGCGTCGGGATAATCGATTTTGCCGCAGCCGAAGCAGGCGAGATTGCAGCGGAACAGCGGTTCCAGCATCAGCACCAGCGGATAGCGCTTTCGTCCGGCGAGCTTTTGCCGGACCACATAAGCGCCGACGGCCGCCTTCTGTCGAAGTGAAACAGTCACAATCGATTCCCTTTTGCTTGTCTGTTGCGTCGCCCCCGGCGCGAACTAGACTTTCGCTGTCGCCCGCGCCCGATTATCCGTCAATTCCGGCGGCAGACGAAACTCGATAGTTTCCTGCCGGCCGGTCAACTCCGAAACTTCGACCGGGCCGAGCCGGCGCAGCGCATCGATGACGTCCTCGACCAGGACCTCCGGCGCCGAAGCGCCGGCGGTGATACCGACGGTGTCCGCGCCCGTGAACCATTCCGCTTCCACCTCGCTGCCGTCGGCGATCAGGTAGCACGGAGTGCCGACCTCATGGCCGATCTCGCGCAGCCGGTTGGAATTGGAGCTGTTCTTGGCGCCAACAACCAGGATAACGTCCACGAGCTTGGAGAGTTCGCGCACCGCGGTCTGCCTATTTTGCGTGGCGTAGCAGATGTCGCGCGTTTCCGGGCCGACGATGTCGGTGAATTTGCGATGCAAGGCGGCGATAATGCCGCGGGTATCGTCGACGCTTAACGTCGTTTGCGTCACGTAGGCGACCGGCGTGTCGGACGGAATGTCCAGCTTGTCGACGTCGGTCTCGGTTTGCACCAACGTCACCGGCTCGGAGATCTGGCCCATCGTGCCCTCGACCTCCGGATGGCCGGCATGGCCGATGAGGATGAGGCGGCGGCCCTGCGCGACATAGCGCTTGCCCTGGTTATGCACCTTGGTGACCAAGGGGCACGTCGCGTTGAGGACCGGAAGCTCGCGAGCCGCGGCTTCTTCTTCGACGCTTTTGGCCACGCCATGCGCGCTGAAGATGGTGACGGCGTGCGGTGGCACTTCGGAGAGGTCCTCGACGAAGTGGGCGCCTTTTGCTTTGAGGCTCTCGACCACATGCTTGTTGTGCACGATCTCATGGCGCACATAGACCGGCGGGCCGTATTTTTGCAGTGCACGCTCGACGATCTCGATGGCGCGCACGACGCCCGCGCAAAAGCCGCGTGGTTGAGCGAGAATGACCTTCATTCGTAACCTCCAGGCCGGGCCCCAAGTGCGGCGTTGCGCCGCAATAATGGCAGGCCGCCCTGCCGTGTTCCATTCCAATACTTTGGCCACAACGCCGTGGCAATCAAGTCGGCATTGCCGCTGTGAACACCAAATCCGCCATAACCCCTCTGGCAGCCGCCCGATTTTGACGGCTGGGGGCACCTTTGGGGGGAAACGCTTGGCTTGTCTAGGGTGCCATGCCCTCCTGGCTTGGCTGGCAGCTCGGCGAGGAGACACGGCGCCCAGTTTCCATGCTAGAATAGGAAAATATCCACGATTTCACTTTTGCGGCGTTTCAGGGCATCTAAGGGCCCGCAGCCCGATGGCTGGGAGATTTCATGAAAGACCCGCTCGGGGGCGCGCCCGGTCGACCGGCACCGGCGCGCACGGTATTTTGGCCGCGCCCGCATGCCTCCAATTCGCCGTTCTCTTAACGCCTGAAACGTCGGTTTCTCACATCCAAATCTCATGAAAACGATCACTGCTTTTGTCGTCCGCATTATCGGTCTTTGCTTGCACTCGCCCCGCCTGGTCATCCTCGGGGCGGTGGTGCTTGCCGGCGTGTCGACCTGGTACACCGTCACCCATTTTTCGCTGAACACGGATATCAACCAGCTCATATCCAGCAACAGTCCAAGCCGGCAACGGGAACTCGCCTTCGAAAAGGCATTCCCGCAATTCGACACCATCATTGCGGTGATTGACGCGCCGACGCCGGAACTGGCGCAAGGGGCGACCGCCGCCTTGGCGGCACGGCTGGCGCAGGAAAAGAATCTCGTCCGCTCTATCGACGAGCCGCAAGGCGGCCGGTTCTTCGCCCAGAACGGCCTTCTGTTCGCTCCGCTCGAGCAGCTCGGGCCGCAGATGAACATGCTGGCCCAGGCGCAGCGGCTGGTGCAGGTGCTGGCCGCCGACCCGAGCCTGCGCGGTGCGATCCGTACCCTGCAATTCGGCCTCCTCGGAGTGCAATCCGGCAAGCTCACGCTCGACAACATGGTCTGGCCATTGACGCTTGCCGCCGACACGCTCGAGCAGGTCAATGCCGATAAGCCGGCGAGCTTTTCCTGGCTGGTCCTGGACCAGGGTCGCAAGCCGAAGGCCAGCGACGTATTTCGCTTCCTGCGGATCACGGCGGCGCTCGATTATTCGGAGCTTGAGCCCGGGCTCAAGACGAGTAACGCCATTCGGGCGGCCGCCAAGGACCTCGATCTGGCCTCGACGTACCAGGCGCGCGTACGCCTGACCGGCCCGGTGCCGATGAACGACGACGAATTCGCGACGATCAAGGAAAACGCCGGACTGAACGCGACGCTCACCATCGCCGTCGTGCTCTTCATTCTGTGGCTGGCGCTGCGCTGGTGGCGCATCATTTTCGCCGTCTTCGTCAGTCTTGCGGTCGGACTTTCGATCACCGCGGCGCTGGGCCTGTTGATGGTCGGCTCGCTCAATCTGATATCGGTGTATTTTGCGGTGCTGTTTGTCGGCCTCGGTGTCGATTTCGGCCTCCAGTACAGCGTGCGCTATCGAGCTGAGCGCCACGAAGTCGACGGTCTTTATGAGGCGCTGTTGCACGCCGGACGCCGCGCCGGCGCGCCGCTGACATTGGCCGCGCTCGCCACCGCGGCTGGTTTTCTGTCGTTTTTGCCGACCGCTTACAGGGGGCTCTCCGAGCTTGGCGCAATCGCCGGCGTCGGCATGCTGATCGCCTTCGCCACCAGCATAAGCTTGCTGCCGGCGCTGTTGGGCAAACTCAAACCGCCCAGCGAGCCGCGTGCGCTCGGTTACGCATTCCTGGCGCCGGTCGATGATTTTCTCGAGCGCAATCGGGTGCCGATTCTGGTCATCACCGCGATCGTCATTCTCGGCGCGTCGCCGCTGCTCTATTGGCTGCGGTTTGATTTCAATCCGATGAATTTGCGCAACCCCAGGGTCGAATTGGTGGCGACCTACCTGGAGCTCGAGAAGGATCAAGTGGGCGGCTCCAACAATATCGAGGCGCTCGAGCCGACGCTGGCTGCCGCCGACGAAGTCGCGGCGAAGCTGCGCCGCTTGTCGTCGGTGTCGCGCGTGGTGACGCTGTCGACGTTTGTTCCCGACCAGCAGGAACAAAAGCTGGCGCTGATCCATGGCGCCGCGGCGACGCTCGGTCCTGCGCTGTCGCCGCCGACCGTCAGCACGCCGCCGACCGACGCCGAAACGGTCGCGGTGATCAACAGCACCGTCGACGCACTCAACCGGTTTGCCGGCAAAGTTTCCGGTCCGGGTTCCGAAGCCGCAAAGCGGTTGGCTGCGGCCATGTCGACACTCGCCAAGTCGGACCAGGCGGCTCGCCAACGCGCCGAAGTGGCCTTTGTCCAGCCGATGAAAATCGCGCTCGATGATTTGCGCAATCTACTCTCGGCGCAGCCCGTCACCCGCGAGAATCTTCCGCAAAGCCTCGTCGATCAGTGGGTCAAGCCCGACGGGCGCGCGCGCCTGCAGGTCACTCCGAGCGGCAATGTCAACGACAATGCGACGTTGCGCACCTTTGCGCACGACGTCCAGCAGATCGAACCCAATTCCACCGAGGGCCCGATTTCGATTCTCGAGGCGCGCCGCACCATCATTACCGCCTTCCTGCAAGCCGGAGCCTGGGCGCTGCTTTCAATTGCGGTGCTGCTCTGGATCACGCTGCGGCGGCTCGGCGACGTGCTGTTGACGCTCATTCCGCTTCTGGTCGCGGGTCTCGTCACCCTGGAGATCTGCGTCGCGATCGATATGCCGCTCAATTTCGCCAACATCATCGCGCTGCCGCTGTTGCTCGGCGTCGGCGTGGCGTTCAAGATTTATTACATCATGGCTTGGCGCGAAGGGCAGACCAAGCTGTTGCAATCGGTGCTCACGCGCGCTGTATCGTTTTCCGCCTGCACCACGGCGACCGCTTTCGGCAGCCTGTACTTTTCCAGCGATCCGGGCACGTCGAGCATGGGCAAGCTGCTCGCAATCGCGCTGTTGACGACGATGACGGCGGCGGCGCTGTTCCAGCCGGTATTGATGGGCAAGCCGCGCCAGGAAGATGCGCGGCATCCACGGCGTCAGCACGCCGGCGCGACGAATTGAATTGCCGCGCTAGTGGTGCGCCGAATTGTCGGATTTCGTCGGCTTGGATTTGCCGGTTGCACCGGGCGGGTTGGGGTTTAAACGCGGATCGATCTCGCTGTAGGCCGTGTCCGGCAAACGCTTCCAATATTGGTTTTGCCCGAGCAGCGAAATGCCGAGGTAGCCGCGCACGACCAACGTCTGGCCGTCGGGCGTTAGCGTCATCTTGGCGTTATAGATGCGGCCGTAGCGCGGGTCGAGAATTGTGCCGTCGTTGTAGTTCAAGCCATCGCGCTTCATGCCGCGGATAATGTCGAGACCGAGCCACGGCCGGTTGCGGCGGTCGTCAGTACACTGATCGCACACTACGTCGGGGCGTTCGCCGTGCAGTAAAAACATCTTCGCGATCACGCCCTCGTAGACGCCGTCGTGATCGCGAATGAGAAACCAGCCGGTCGGCTGGTGGCTGTCGTCATCGAGCGCCTGCCAAAGGCCGTCCGCGGTGAGTTCCGCGCCAAACGCCTGAGCGGCGCCGAAGAGAAAAAGCAGTGCCGCCGCAATCGTAAGCTGTCCCGCCCGCACTCTGTTTTCTCCATAATTCGATCGCGCGCCGCTTCGCATCAATCACCGAGGCGGCGGGTTTATGCAAGAGGCGCCGCCGGTCGCGCCTCGGGCTTAACGCTTCGGGGGCCTCGGCCGCGGCCCAACGGCCGCATTGTGCTCAAGCGCCAATCGACTAAAAGCGGGGGCGTACCGGCGGTAAAAAAGGGGAGGAACGGCCCATGGCGAACAAGATCATCATCAGTTGCGCGATTACCGGCTCGATCCATACACCGACCATGTCGGATGCGCTGCCGATCACGCCCGACCAGATCGCCACTCAAGCCGTCGATGCCGCCAAGGCCGGCGCCGCGATCCTGCATTTGCACGCTCGGGATCCGAAGGACGGACGGCCGTCGCCCGACCCCGATGTCTTCATGCAATTCCTGCCGCGGATCAAGCAAGCGTGTGACGCCGTGGTCAACATCACCACGGGCGGCGCAGTGACGATGACCGTCGAACAGCGCATGTCCGCCGCGCTCGCGCTGTCCCCGGAAATGTGCTCGTTGAACATGGGCTCGATGAATTTCGCGCTTTATCCCATGGCGAAACGTTACAAGAACTGGAAGTACGACTGGGAAGAGAGCTACCTTCTCAATTCAAACGGCTACATATTCCCCAACACATTTCGCGACATTGAAAAGATCTCCACGGCGTTGGGTGAAGGCCACGGCGTCAAGTTCGAGCACGAATGCTACGACACGGGACATCTGTACAATCTCGCCCATTGCATCGATCGCGGCTGGTTCAAGCCGCCGGTCTTTTTGCAGTTGATCTTCGGCATTCTTGGCGGCATCGGCGCCGATCTCGACAATCTTAATTTCATGAAGCGCACCGCCGACCGGCTGTTCGGTGATCAATATTATTGGTCGGTGCTGGCCGGTGGCCGTCATCAAATGAACTTTGGCACCAACGCCGCGATGATGGGCGGCAATGTCCGCGTCGGTCTCGAAGACTCGCTGTACATAGGGCCGGGCAAGCTCGCCAAAAGCAACGCCGAGCAGGTGGCAAAAATCCGCCGCATCGTCGAGGAGCTCGGCTTCGAGATCGCGACGCCGACCGAGGCGCGCGCATTGCTCGGGCTCAAGGGCGCCGATCGCGTCAAATTCTAGGCGCGCAGCCTTGACCCTGCGGGCGGTGCGACGCTACATCGGGGACTTCTGATAGGGCGGTTAGCTCAGCGGGAGAGCACTTCCTTGACATGGAAGGGGTCGCAGGTTCGATCCCTGCACCGCCCACCAGCCGTTTGGACTTACAACCCGGCGAAAAGCCTGTCCGCCGGCGCCGCAGCGAAGGTGGACAGGACTAAGACCGCGAGCATTGGGGCCGACGACGCCTTCGGCGCCGGAGCGAGCGTGGCCGCTCACATGCCCTCTGCTTTCTTGCGCTTGTTGCACTCGCTCCAATATTGCGGCCACTTCATCCCGGCGGGTCGCGTTCCGTTCGCCTTGGCGGCTTTCCAGTCGGCGCCGCAGGCGCGTTCGCGCGCGATCATGGCCGCTCGCCCGCCCGTCGCCGGCTTCGCCTCCGTCTTGGCCGGCGGCGGCAATATTGGCTTCTCCGCGACCGGCGGTGCGGCAGGCTTCTCGGCGACCGGCGCAGCTGCAGCACCGCATTCCGCCTTGCGGAAGTCGTTCCACTTCATGCCGTTGAGAGTTCCGGCGGTCTTGGCCGCCTGGTATTTGGCGCTGCACTCTTTGGTCGTAAGAGCCTGCGCGGGCAGCGAGGTGGCGGCGAGCGCGAATACTCCCGAGACGATCAACAATCCGAGTTTCATGGGCAATGCTCCTGTGCCGGAAAGCGTGAATAGCAAAAAGCGCGGTCAGCTGCCCGTTGCGTCGGACATGCACTTCTTCGCAAAACTCGTCTGCGCCGCGCCGTGCAGTTTCTGCGCCGCGGCTTGGTCGTTGCAGCATTTCTTCGCAAAGCTCGTCAAAGCGGCACCATGCAAATTCTTGCCGCTCGCTTGGATCTTGCAGCTGTCGTCCGCCATCGCAGCGGTGGCGACGCAGCAAAATGAAACAAGAGCTACGACAATCGTCTTCATTGTTTCCTCCCAGTGCCAGCGGAGCGGTTTTTAGGCCGCGGGCTTGAGGGTGCCGTTTGGCGACGCCTTGTCGACGATGTCGGGAAGGTATTGCGCCAGCACCTTGAGCGTCTGGTCGACCGGCAATCCGAGGTGGCGGGCGAAGTCCTGCACCTGGGCGTTGCCGAGGACCGCTTTCAACTGATCTTCGGTGATCGGAATATTGGCGCCGGGCCCGAGCCACGATTGAACCTGGGTGCCAAGTCCGCCTTGCTGCAAGGCGGCAACAAGCCCGTCGAGATCGTGATATTGGGTTTTGGCGAGCACGGTGTTGACCAGCGTCGGCAGCGCGGCCGACTCGACCTGGCCGAGTGCGCTTTTGAGCACGTTGCCGAGGCCTAGATTGTCCAGCAAGCCCATGACTGTCCTCCTTGCTTCACGGATGCGTCACGCTATGCGGAAGTCATGTCAAATCCACGACCCCGAGCGTACCCAAACATCGCGCCCAGCACCAGGGGGCAAAGCCGCATCGGCGGTGGAGCGGCGCCAGGAACCCGGAAGAAAATCATAAAATAAAGCGCTAGGTAGATTGTCTGCGCGCCACCAAGCCCCAGCCCGCGATCGCCGCCAGCACCAGCGAAATGAGCACGTTGTAGCCGGCGAGCGAGATGCCGAGAAATCGCCACGCCGCCTCGTCACAGCGCACCACCCGGATCGACCGCAACTGATTGAGCAGCGGGCCTTTGGTGGTGAAATCGGTCACCGGGCCCGAGCAATCGGTCGGGCCCGGCCACCAACGCCATTCGACGCCGGCGTGATAGGCGGCAAGCGCCGCGCCGCACAGCATCACCGCCATGACGGCAAGCAGTCCGACGGTAATCAGCGCGCGCGGCGCGTGGACCAGCGCGGCGATCGCCAACAACAGCGAGAGCGGGATGACGATATGATAGGGCAGCCGCTGCTCGAGGCAGAGCGGGCAGGGCGCGAATTTCAGCACGTATTCAAAAAACCAGGCGCCGAGCAAAGTCGCGGCGCTGATCACGAAAATAGCAAGCGCTGCCGCCGCGGCCGGCTCACGCCATACCCGGTCGATCCAACTCTGCTGCATCGCGTCCTCGCGCCGGCATTGGCCAGCGCCAATTTGCCGATCCGCCACGCCGAAGCAAGGCCGCCGCCGGGTTTGCCGGAAACAATCGCCGCGGTTATAGATGGCGCGCCTAGTGCATGATCCGGAAAAGTGCTAGCCGGTTTTCCGGAATTCATCATGCTCCACTGCAATGCCCGTGTGGCGGAACTGGTAGACGCGCACGACTCAAAATCGTGTTCTGCAAGGAGTGGGGGTTCGATTCCCTCCACGGGCACCAGCCTTCGCTCGTCAGGCGCGAGAAGGCGCTTAGCCGCAAACCCGTCGCCGCCGATTGTTGCCTAATGAAATTCGCGCATTTCTCCCACATTTGGGCCAAGCCCGGCATGACGCCGCATGAGCGCTACGAGCAGCTTTGGCGCGAACTCGCCTTGTGCGACGAGGTCGGCTTCGATCACGCTTTCTGCGTCGAGCATCATTTCCGTCCCGATGAGAGCTGGATGTCGTCGCCGAGCCTCTACGCGGTGGCGGCCGGGGCGCGCACGCGGCGCCTGCGTATCGGGCCGATGGGCTATATCGTGCCGCTCTATCATCCGCTGCGGCTTGCCGAGGAAATCGCTATTGTCGATCAAATGCTCGGCGGCCGGATGGAGCTTGGACTGGTTCCCGGCATCAATGCCGATTATTTTCGGCCCTTCGGCCTCGACTACGGACAGCGGAAATCCCCGACGCTTGAGTTCGTCGATTATTTGCGCGCCGCCTACGGCGCCACCCAGCCATTTTCATTCCACGGACAGGAATTCCATACCGACGGCGCCCAGCTCGCGGTGCAGCCGGTGCAGCAGCCGCATCCGCCCTTGTGGATGATGAGCCGTGACCCGCAAACGCTGGAATTCTGCGCCAGGAATGCGATCAATCCCGGCTACTTTCTGGTTTATCCGCGAGCCGACGCCGCGCCGCGTTACCGCAAATTTTTGGCGGATTGGCAGGCCGCGGGCTGGCCGCGCAAGCCGAACATCGCCTACAGCACCGTTGTTTATGTCGATGAGAGCGACGAGAAGGCGATCGAGAACGCGTTATTTCGCGCCAGCCGCGCCTATGAGGGTTTTTTGGCGCCGCCGCAGCCGGGCGTGAGCTTCGAGGACCGTGTTGCCGCCTTTGCCAAGATGTTTGTTGGCCGCGGCGAACCAGGTGCCTCCGAGATCATGCAGAACGTTTTCAATCCCGACTACCTGATCAAGCACGATCTCGTCTTCATCGGTTCGCCCGCTGCGGTCGCGACGAAAATCCGCGCCGCCGCCGAGACCGGCCTGTTCAACGTCATCATGGGCGAGTTCAACTTCGCTGACTTGCCCGAACGCGACCTGATGCGCTCGATCCACCTGTTCGGCGAGAAGGTGATCCCGCAGCTGCGCGCATACGAGCCGTTCTAGAGCGAAATGCCGAAAAGCGGCAGCCGATTATCGGATACGGTCGTGCGCAAATAAAATCTTATTGCGCCTTTGCCAACTCGGGACGCGCCTTAAGCCGGGCATTGTTGAGAAAATAGATCGCAAAACAGACGACGGCGCCGGCGGCAAAAGGCACCGCCGACCATGCATACAACGTCACCAACGGAAGACCGACCAATAGCCCGCCGATGACCGGACCGGCGATCGACCCGAAGCGGCCGATGCCCAGTTCCCAGCCTGAGCCGTTGGCGCGCAGCGACGTCGGATAGATCATGGCGCCGACCACGTTGATGCCGGTCTGGATGCCCAGCACCAGAAATCCGGCGCAGAAGGTCGAGGTGAGCAAGGCGGCCGCCGAGGTCGTGCCCCAATAGCCGATCGAGCCGACCACCGGCACCGCAACGACGAACAGTATCGCAATGGCAAGGAAGCGGCTCTTCTGCAGCCACCAGCACAGCACCAGCGCGCCGACCGTGCCGCCGACTTGCAGCAGCGCACCGGCGAGTGCGGCGGTGGTTTGCGGCACCTTGGCCGCGGCCATCAGCGTCGGCGTCCAGCTGATGAGGAAGAAGTATCCCATCAGGTTAAGCACAAAAAGCAGCCAGGCGAGCGGGGTGATGAGCCACAGCCCGTTGTGGAAGAGATAAATGGGATTGGACGACGGCGACTGCTGCTCGTCTTCAATGACGAAACGGGCGTCGGCCGGAATCCTCAAGTCGGGACGCAGCGCCGCGATCACTTTCACCAGCCTCGGTCGCTGGCTTTCGTGCAACGCCATGTATTTGATCGATTCGGGCAACCCGATAATGGCGGCGAGCCCGAGCAGGATCGGCACGACGCCGCCGACGTAAAACAGGATCGGCCATCCGTATTTCCCGACCAAGCCCGCGCTGACGAAGCCGGCGAAGGCGCCACCCAGGGGAACACAGCCGGCGGCAATGATCGCCAGCGTGGCGCGCAAGTTTCGCGGCGCCGATTCGGCATTAATCGCGACCACATTGGGGATGACGCCGCCGATGCCAAGGCCGGCAATCGTTCTCAGCCAGAACAGCTCGGTGAGATTGGTCGAGTGTGCGGCGGCGAAGGTGAAAACCCCGAAAAACAGATTGCAAGTGATCAGCGCGGTCTTGCGGCCGTAGCGGTCGCCGACCCAGCCGAAAATCTGCGAGCCGAACAGAACGCCGATATTGCTTGCCGTCAGCACCCACTTGAGATTGCTCGGAGGGATGTGCCAATCGGCGACCAGATGGGGTGCCGCAAAAGCGATGGCGCCGATGTCGTAGCCGTCGATCAAAGCGATCAAGACCGACCAGATCAGCACCCTGATTTGAAAGGTGCTGAGCCCGCGCTCGTCCAACAGACGCGAAACCTGAACGACCTCGCCGGCCATCGTTCCCCCCGGAATAAGTGATTTGTTGCCGTTTCGTGCCCGAACCTAGGCGAGCCGCTTCGCGAAGGAAAGCGACATTCGGGCGCACGACGCTCGGTGTGTATCGCGGCCGGGCTCGGAACGACGAACCTTCGTCGCGCGTTCCATTGCGGGGCAGCAACGTAGTGCAATGGCTTCAGATATCAGCAATTACGCTATGATCGGGGACCGCGAAACGGCTGCGCTGGTCGGACGCGACGGATCGATTGATTGGCTTTGCTGGCCCCGCTTCGACAGCGAGGCTTGCTTCGCGGCAGTGGTCGGATCCCCCGATAACGGCCGCTGGCTGATCGGCCCGCTCGACGGCACGGCCCGCTTGACGCGACGCTATCGCGATCACACGCTCATTCTCGAAACCGAAATCGAGAGCCGCGACGGCGCCGCCACGATTGTGGATTTCATGCCGCTCCGGGGTGGGGAGGATCGCGAAAACGCCTCCCGCGGCGAGACTTCTCACGTCGTGCGCCTGGTGTGCGGCAAGCGCGGCAACGTCGCGATGCGTACAATCCTGGTGATCCGCTTCGACTACGGATCGCGTGTGCCGTGGGTCACCCGTCTGGGCGACGATGCTCTGCGCGCGATCGAAGGGCCGCACATGGTCGTGCTGCGCACGCCCGTTTCCCTGCACGGCGAACAGATGAAAACGGCGGGCGAGTTCACCGTCGCGGCCGGTCAGACGATTCCCTTCGTTTTGAGCTATGGCGCTTCGCATCTTCCGCCGCCGCCAACGATCGATCCGGTCCGGGCGTTGGCCGAGACCGAATCCTACTGGCGCGGCTGGGCGGGCCGCGCGCGGCCGACCGGTCAGTGGCATGATCCGATCGTTCGATCGCTCGTTACATTGAAAGCGCTGTCGTATCGGCCGACCGGAGCGATTGTCGCGGCGCCGACCACGTCGCTGCCCGAGCGCCTCGGCGGAAAGCGAAATTGGGACTATCGTTTCTGTTGGCTGCGCGACGCGACTTTCACGCTGATCGCGCTGATGAACGCCGGATATTACGAAGACGCGGACGCTTGGCGGCAATGGCTGTTGCGCGCGGTCGCCGGCGAACCGCACCGCGTGCAAATCATGTACGGCGTAACCGGGGAGCATCGGCTGGCCGAATGGGAGGTGCCTTGGCTCGATGGGTTCGAAGGCGCCAAGCCGGTTCGGGTCGGCAATGCCGCGGCCAAGCAGACTCAGATCGACGTCTACGGCGAGATCATGGATGCGCTCTATTACGGCCGCCAAGGCAAGCTCGGTAAAAACGAGCAAGGCTGGGCGCTGCAGCAGGGCTTATTGCAGCATCTGGAGAATATCTGGCGCGAGCCGGACCACGGAATCTGGGAGGTGCGCGGCGATCGCCAGCGGTTCACGAATTCCAAGGTCATGGCGTGGGTCGCCTTCGATCGCGCGGTGAAGACGGTCGAGCAGTTTCAGATGGACGGGCCGGTCGAGCGATGGCGGAAGATACGGGACAAGATTCACGACGATGTGTGCAGATACGGCTTTGATCCAAACATCGGTTCATTCGTGCAGGCTTACGGATCGAAGCATCTCGACGCCAGCGCGTTGTTGATCCCGCTGGTCGGCTTTCTGCCGGCGCATGATCCGCGCGTGCGATCGACCGTCAATGCAATCGAGCGGCATCTGTTGTTCGACGGGTTGGTGATCCGCTATGACACTGAGGCGGGAATCGACGGCCTGCCGCCAGGGGAGGGGGTATTTCTCGCCTGCAGCTTCTGGCTCGCGGACAATCTATTGTTGCTTGGCCGGCGCAAGGAAGCGCGCGCTTTGTTCGAGCGACTGCTGTCGCTGCGCAATGACGTCGGCTTGCTGACCGAGGAGTATGATGTGCGCGGCAAGCGGCTTCTCGGCAACTTCCCCCAAGCGCTGTCGCACATTGCGCTCGTCAATACCGCCTATCAGCTGCTCGGACAAAGCGAACATCAGCGGCACAAGTCCGCGTCGTCGTCAGCCGATACCGAGACGCCTTCGCGAGCGGATGCGGTGTAATCAGCGCACCAGGCCGGACAATGCGCGTGCGACGAAAAGTCCGGCTCGGCGATCGCCAAAGCGCGCCGCCAGGAGGCCGAGCGACAAGCCGCTCAAGCCGGCGACCAGCAGCGGGATCAGGCGTGCGGTCGGCCCGGCGAGCGTAACAGCGCTGTTTGCCGCTTCGTTGCCAAAGCTGCCGCGCGTGCGATGCAGGCCATCCACCGGCTGCATCAGATTGTCTTGGCGCGAGGCCGAGACCGCTACGTTGGTTTCCTGCTGCTTGAATGCATTTCTGGCGAGGTAGCGGTCGAGGTATTCCGGCACGATCATATTGGCCAAGATGGCTTTGAGCGTGGTCGTGCCGATCCAAAATTCCCGCCTCGGACGCAGCGCGGCGCGCAAGATCACGTCGGCGACGACCTCGGGCTGCACGACTGGCGGAACGGGCCGCGGCCGGTTCGGCATATGCGTGCGCGCCCAGTCGAATTGCGGCGTATTGACCGCCGGCAATTCAACGACGCTAAGCGCAATGTCGCTTTTCTCGTGGATCAATTCGCCGCGCAGTGAATTGGTGAAGCCGCGGATCGCGTGCTTGGCTCCGCAATAGGCGGATTGCAGCGGGATGCCGCGATACGCAAGCGCGGAGCCGACATTGATGATGGTGCCCCGGTTGCGGGGTCGCATGTGGCGCAGCGCCGCCATGGTTCCGTGCACGACACCCAGATAAGTGACCTCGGTAACACGGCGGAATTCTTGCGGGGTGATCTTCCACACCGGAGAGAACACCGTGACCATCGCGTCGTTGATCCAAACGTCGATCGCTCCCGCGGTCCGGGCAATCGTATCGGCCGCTTCGAGGACGGCGTCGGCGTCGGCGACGTCGGCGGGTGCGACGAGGGCGCTGCCGCCAAGCCGCTCGACCTCCGCTTTGACCTCGCCTAGCGCTTTGGCGTCGCGCGCAATCAAGGCGACGCGAGCGCCGGCCCGAGCGAAGCGAAGGGCCGTGGCGCGACCGACCCCGGCCGATGCGCCGGTGACCACCACCGTGCGCCGATGCAAACTTTGTAATGTTGCGGCCATCTGTCAGCGCCGTTGCGTTGCCTGGTTCAAGAGGTCAACAGATGGCGGCAACCGCGGTTCCGATTATTCTGCCGCTGCTGTCGCCGGGCGTTTCCGGTTACGCCGGCGCAGTTGGCCGCTGGCGCTCGCCAAGAGCGGCCGGTTTTTCATATTCGCATAGACGCGCCGCAAAGCGCTCTTGAGTGCGGCGAGTTCCACCGGTGTTAGACCGGTGCTTGCAGTTGCCTCATACTCAATCGCGATCGGGACAAGGCGTGCGACCTGGCTCTTGCCCTTCGCGGTAAGTCTGACGACGACTTCGCGGGTGCTGCTCGCCGACCGGGTGCGGGAGACAACGCCCATCCGCACCAGCCGTGTCACCAGCCGCGACAATGTCGAGGCGTCGATGCTGGTCAAATCGGCAAGGTCGATCTGCCGTTGGCCGCCATTGCTGGCCAGCGCCGCCATCACCCGCCACATCGCGATACTGAGACGGTAGGGCGCAAGCGCCTCGGCGCCGTATTGCTCGGCAATGATATTGCCGACCCGGTTGACGAGGTAAGGCAGATAATCGTTGAGATCGAGCTTGGCGGGGTCACTCACGGGCCAACGGTCCTAAAGTCGTTTTGCGGCGGCGGCCAGGCCAATCTGGCTTGCCGGGAACATCCTGTCATAGTCAAATCATTGCATTTACAACAGATGCATTTTCATCTATTCTGCTTACGTCACAGCCGCAATGGCTGGGCATGCGATGGGAGGGTGCAATGGAATTCGGCTATTTCACGCTGAGCGACAATCACTACGAAAACAACGCGCGCTCGTCGAACCAGTTCGTCGCCGACATCACCGCCGAGGCGCTGCTTGCCGACAAGCTCGGTATGCATTCGGCTTGGATCGGCGAGCATCACTTCAATTCGCTCGGGGTGTTGTCCTGCCCCGACCTCGTGCTCAGCTATGTCGCCGCCAACACCACGCGCATCCGCCTTGCGCCGGCAGTGACCGTGCTGCCGCTGCATCATCCCATTCGCGTTGCCGAACAGTGGGCGACGCTCGACCTTCTGTCCAACGGACGCGTCGACTTCGCCTGCGGGCGCGGTTACGACCAGCGTGAATATCTGCCGTTCCACGTCTCGTTCGAGAACAACCAGGAAATTTTCGAGGAAGGCCTCGAACTGGTGCGCCAACTCTGGCAAGCCGAAGATCGCATTTCCCATCACGGCAAGCACTATTCTTTCGACGACGTGCGCATCACGCCGAAGCCGGTGCAGCAGCCGATTCCGACCTACGTTGGATCGTTTTCCAAGCCCTCGATCGAGCTTGCCGCGCGATTGGGCTGCGGATTGATCGTGGCGCCGTTCGCTGCGGCCATCAGTTACGGCGGCCTCAAGCAAGTCGCCGATCTCTATCACGAGTTGTGTGCGCGCTTTGGCACCAAGCCGGGCCGGCTGATGTGCAGCTACTTCACCCATTTTGCCGACGACAAGGCGCATGAAGACACCCAACGGGCCCGGCAGATTCGCTACTACAAAGAATGCGTAATCCCGGCATTCCCCGGCGATCCGAAGACCGCGCCGCCGAGCTATCGCTACTTCGTCGGCATGGTCGAACGCCTGCAGAAGGTCAAGCCGGAAGACTTGACGGAAAACTCGGTGCTGATCGGCTCGCCGGCGCGCATGATCGATACGTTGAAGAAAGTCGAAACCGCGGGCTTCGAGGAAGTGATTCTCTACTTCAACGTCGGGCTGAAACCTCACGGCGAGGTCAAAGACGAGATGCAGCGTTTCATGGCCGAGGTGGCGCCCGCCTTTTCCCACGCTCGCAAGGAGCACGCCGCTTAACGCCGACCCGGTCCGAACTCAGGCGCGTCCGCTCTACGGCAATTTCGGCTGATAGGCGAGCGCGTCGCTTGCGATACTGTCGCGCGCCGGCAATTCGCCGGCGGCTTGCAGTACCGAATAGGCGACCGAGCAAATATGCGAATGGATGCGCTTTAGATCGGCAAGGATGTCGAGATGCAGCGACGTCGTCTCGAGAGTTTCCGGCCGGCCTTCTCGCAGCCGTTCGAAATGCCTGTCTGCGGCTTCTAACTCGGCGTTGCGTAGTTCGGCCTTCTCGCGCAGAAGCCGCCGGGCGCCATCGACGTCGCCGTTCATGAACACGCCGAAGGCAAGCTTTAGGCTTTCGCAGACCCGCTTGTGGAATCCGGAGAGTTCGGCGGCTCCTTCAGTGGAGAACTGGTAACGCCGTTTGATTTTCTTGTTCGCAAGTTCGCACAGATTTTTGTCGATTATGTCGCCGATCAGCTCGAGATTGATGGTGAACGACACGATTTCCATGGCGCGGCGGCCCTCGCCGTCCTCGAGACTGCCGCGGGTCAGTTTGATGATGTAGAGCTTGATCGACTCGGTCAGCCGGTCGACGACGTTATCCGTCCGCGATACATTGCTGACGAGCTTGCGGTCGTTGTTCATCAGCGCGGTCATGACGTCGCGCAGCATGGTCTCGACCATGTCGCCCATGCGCAGCGTCTCGCGTGCGGCGTTGGCGAGCGCGATCGGCGGCGTTTCGAGGGCCGCCTCGTCGAGGTAACGTGGCGCCGACGGGTCCACGGAACGCGGGCGCTCGGGCAACAGCCGCGTCAGCAGCCAGGCCATGGCATCGAGCGGGCCGATAAAAATCGCCGCCAGAGCGACGTTGAACGCCATGTGAAATTCGGCCGTCATCTTGGCCGCGTCCGGTTGCAACGCGGAAAATTCACGCGCCATCCAAGGTAAGAACGGCAGCGCGATCAGGATTCCGACGAGGCGGTTGAGCAAATTGCCGAGCGGCAGACGTCGGCTCGTCGCATCGCCGCTCGTGCCGCCTTCGACGAGCGGATTGATGGCGCTGCCGAGGTTGGCGCCCAGCACCAAGGCGAATGCCGCCTCGGCGCTGACGAAGTGCGAATAGGCAAGCGACATGATCAGCAACACGACGGCGACGCTCGAATGCGCCGCCCAGGTCAACAGTGCCGCAAGCAGGATGCACAGCACCGGATCGTGGGTGACGGAAGCCAGCAACACCTGCACTGCCGGCGCCTGCTCGGCCGGCGCCAGCGTGCCGACCAGGATGTGCAGCGCCAACAGCGTAAGGCCGAAGCCGATGGCGGCGCGGCCGAGCGCCCGGGCGAGACTTTGGCCGCCAAGACGGAACGCAACCAAGCCGACGATAAAAAACACCGGCGCGACCGCGGCGATGTCAAAGGAGAGAACCTGGACGATGAGCGTCGTGCCGACATTGGCGCCGAGCATGATGGCGAGCGCCGGCACGAGGTCGACCGCACCGCCGGCGACCAGTGAGGTAGTCATCAGGCCGGCTGCGGTGCTGCTTTGCAAAAGCGCGGTCAAAACTAGTCCGGCGACGAACGCGGAGAATCGATTGCCCAGCGCCTTGCCGAGGAAGCGGCGCAAGTCCGGCCCGAACGCGCGCAATATGCCGGTGAGGACCATGTGCAGGCCCCACAACAGCAGCGCGACACCGCCGAACAGATCGAGGAGAACGATGCTTCCCATTGCGTTTCGTCTTGAGGTGTCGGTTCGCCCGGCGTCGTTCCCGACGCCGCTTGCACGTGTAACGTGCGCATGTAAGGCCGCCGGCGCACGAAAACAAACGCAAAAGACCCGCGAGGGTTCGCGGCGCGCGCCTTGGATTGGAGGAATTTTGGAATGGAGGAATTAACGCCGCTGCCGCAACCGGCCAATGATGCCCTGCGGCAGAAAAGAGACGATCAGCACGAACAGGATGCCAAGCCAGAGCAGCCAGCGGTCCGGATGGAACAAGCCCGACATCATCGGCATGCCGGTGAGTTCGGCGCTGATCATGCTCAGCACGTTTTGCAGATAATACTCGGCTAATACGACCACGATGGCGCCGACCACCGCGCCGTAAAGCGATCCCATGCCGCCGATCACCACCATCAGCAGAATGTCGATCATGAGCGAGAATGACAGCGTAACGTCGGGCCCATTGTAGCCCAGCAGCAGGGCCATCAGCGCGCCGGCGAGCGAAGCCATGACGGCGGAGATGGCGCAAACCAGGGTGCGGTAGGCGACGACTTGGTAGCCCATCGCCTCGACACGGAATTCGTTGTCGCGAATAGCACGCAGCACCAGGCCAAGCGGCGAGTTGACGATCCGCAGCATGATCAGGAACAGCGCCAGCGCGACGATAAAAGTCAGGTAATAGGCGATCACCGGTCCGTTGACGATCACGCCCATCACGGGTTCGGAGAACAGCCGGAAGGCGGGCTTGAGAAGCGCCGGCACCGGGAAGGTCAGCCCGTCCTCGCCGCCGGTAAGCCCACGCCACTGCTCGGCGACGGTCTGGGCAAAGCTCGCCAGTGCGAGCGTGATCATCGAGAAGAAAATGGTTCGTAGCCGCAGGCTCAAAATCCCGATAACGATCGCCAGCACCAAAGACACCGCCGCTCCGGCGGCAGTGCCGAGGATCACCGCTCCCCAGCCGACCCAGCCCTTGGCGAGCGCGACCGCCACGCCATAGGCGCCGATTCCGAAGAACATCGTGTGAGCGAAAGATACGATGCCGGTGTAGCCGAGCATGAGATCGTAGCTCGCCGCCAGGATAATAAATACGCAGATGCGTGAAGACACGCCCAAGGCCTTCGCGCCGGGAAACAAAAATGGCGCCAGCGCGAGCACGATCAGGATCGTCGCCATGATTGCGTTCAAAAGCGTACGGCCGGGCGGATCGTCGGAGACGAGCCACATCAGCCACGATCGGGCCGGCTTCGCTGTGTTGTCGGAAATCTGTTGTGTCACATGCCCGCTCAATGATCGGAAATCGGCAGCAGGCCGCGCGGCTGCCAAAGCAGGATCAGCGCCATGAGCAGAATGTTCGATCCCAGCGCCAGCTTCGGCTCGAGGAAGCTGACATAATTGGTGGTCAACCCCACCAGAATGGCGCCGATGAAGCAGCCGCTGACCGAGCCTAGTCCGCCGATAATAAGGATGATGAAGACCAGGATGGTCATGCTGTCGCCGATCTGGCTGCTGACCACGGCCTGATACTGCGCCCACATCATCCCGCCCATTCCGGCGAGCGCCGTGCCGGCCATGAATACGCCGACGAAAACCCGGCGGATATTGTAGCCGAGCGCCTGGATCATCTCGCGGTTTTCTACGCCGGCGCGGACGACGAGGCCGAGCCGGGTGCGCGTCAGAAAAATCTGCATCGCCACCGCGACCGACAGGCCGACGCCGAGCGCGACCAGCCGGTAGGTCTCGATGGATGAAGAGCCGATAAATAAGCTGCCGCGCAGGCTCGCCGGCCTCGGCATCGGCAGCGCTTGCGGCCCCCAGAATACGATCACGAGTTGCTCGATCACGGTCAGCGCGCCGATGGTGATGAGAATTTGGCGAAGCGGCGCGCCATAGACCCGACGGATAATGATGCGCTCGAATACAAAGCCGAGCGCGCCGCTCGCCGCTGCCGCAGCCAGCAGCGCCACCAGCAGCGCCGCGAGGTTAAGCGCCAGCGACGTATTGGTGGTCCAACCGGCGAGCGGGCCCAGCACGGTAACAGCGACATAAGCGCCGACGGTGACGAAAGCCGCATGGGCGAAATTGAGCACGTCCATGAGACCAAAAATGAGTGTGAGTCCGGACGCTACCAGGAACAGCAGGACGCCCATGCTCAGACCGGCGACCGTGAGCGTCAGCCACGGGCCGATGCCCATCGCGGGCAACGCCGCCAGCATAATAAGCGGCGTCAGCGCGTAGGGCGCCAGATCATGCACTCGCTCGAGCCGGTTCGCGTTCATAACGCGGCCGCCATGGTCAAGCCGAGCAATCGATATTGCTGCGCTTCGTCGGCGGCGAGCGCGGCCATGTCGCCGGTGTGGATGATGCGTCCCTCGTCCATCACCGCGACGTCGTCGCCGACGGCTTCGGCTACGGGGAAACTCTGTTCGACCAGCAGAATGGTGGTCTGCTCGCTTTTGAGCCGCAGCAGCGCCGTGACCAACTGATCGACCATCGCCGGCGACAGGCCCTTGGTCGGTTCGTCGATCAGGAGGAGCCGCCGCGGCTCGATGATGGCGCGCGCGATGGCGAGCATTTGCTTCTGTCCGCCCGACAGCGCGCCGGCGGCGGTCTCCCACTTCAGCTTCAGCGCCGGGAAGCTTTCCAGAATGCGGTCGAGGCGCTCCGGCGCGAAGCCGCACGGCGCAGTGGCAAGCAGCATATTTTCGCGTACCGTCAGCTTGCCGAAAATGCCCATATTTTCCGGCACGTAGGCGATGCCCAAGCCGGCGATGCGGGGCGTTTCCATGGCGGCGATCGACCGGCCGTCGAAAACAATACGGCCCTGGCGTGCGCGCCACAGGCCCATGATGGTGCGCAAAGTCGTCGTCTTGCCCGCGCCGTTACGCCCGAGCAGCATGGTGACGCGACCGCGCCGCACAGCAAAATCGACGCCGTGCAGGATGCGATAGCGGCCGATGTCGGTGTAGACGCCGTCCAGCCGCAGCAGCGTGTCGGCGCCGTCGGTCATCGCGCGAGCCGCATCGCGGAACGTTTGCCGCCGAGGTAAGCGTGCTGCACGGCCGGCAGCGCCACTACCTCCGCCGGCAGCCCGTCCGCGATCAACGCGCCGTCCTGGAGCACGATGATGCGGTCGGCGAGCCGTGTGACGACGTCCATCCGGTGCTCGACCAAAAGCACGGTCTTGTGCGTTTCCGACTTTATCCCTTCGATCAGATCGAGGATGGTCGGGATCTCATCGAGGCTCATGCCGGCGGTCGGTTCGTCAAACATCAATACCCGCGGTTTGAGCGCGAGCAGGATCGCCACTTCCAGCTTGCGCTGATCGCCGTGCGACAGCGCCGCCGCCGGAAGAGCGGCCCGCGGTCCGAGTTTGACCCGGTCCAGCCAATGGCGCGCTTCGTCGTGAACGTCGGCGTTGCGTGCCGCAATGCTGAAGAAGTCGAAACGGATTTGCGCGACCGACTGGACGGCGAGCCGCACATTCTCCAGCACCGAGAGGCTCGGATAGAGGTTGATCAGTTGGAAGGCGCGGCCGAGGCCGAGCCGCGTACGGTGAGCCGCGCCGAGCCGCGTAACGTTCTGACCGAACACGCTCACGGTGCCGTGCGACGGACGCAATTGCCCGGAAATCAGATTGAAGTAAGTCGTCTTGCCGGCGCCATTGGGCCCGACGATCGCCGTCAGGGTGCCGCGATGAAAATCACAAGTCACGGCATTGACGGCGACCTGTCCCCCGAAGTGGATGGTAAGATCGCGGGTCGACAATGCGGGGACGGCGTCGGTCATTCCGCGGCCTGGTCCACGGCCAGCAATTATGCGGCGCGAAGCTCCACTCTAGTGCGGGATATTGCCGACCGGAATGTTCATTTCGTCCACGCTGATGACATGGACCAGTTCCGGGATCGCCCATGGCACTTTGGGATCGACCTTGATTTTAAAGGCGTACATCGGCTGCAGGAGCTGATGGTCCTGTTTCCGGAACACCACTGTTCCTTTGGGACTTTCGAACGCCATGCCTTCCATCGTGGCGATCAGTTTCTCGGTGTCGGTCGAGCCGCCGGTCTTTTTCAGAGCCTCGACGATCGCCTGAGCCGCGATGAAGCCCCCGCAGGTGAAGAAATCGGGCGGCGCGCCGTTAAAGCGCTTCTTGTGCTCGGTCACGAGCCAGTCGTTCACAGGATTCTTCGGGATGTCATAGTAGTAATAAGCCGCCCCTTCCATTCCGGGGAAGTCTTTATACGCGACCAATGCCGGCAGGATGTTGCCGCCAGTCGCCACCGAGATTCCCAGCCGCTCCGGATTGAGCGCCTTGAGCGCTCCGAGCGGATTGCCGCCAGCCCAATTGAGGAAGATGACCTTGCGGCCTTTTTCCTTCGCCAGCGCGTCAAAGATGCGCTGATAGGGCGCGGTAAAATCGGTGGTAAATACCGGCCCATATTCTTCAGATACGAGCTTGGCGCCGGTCGGGGCCAGCGCTTTTTTGAACGCGGTGACGAAGTCGCGGCCGAAGGCGTAATCCTGCGCCAGCGTCGCGACCGAAGTGCCCGGCTTGCCGATGGCGAGTGCATTCGACACCGCGTCCTGGGTGGAGTTGCGGCCGGTGCGGAAAATGTAGCGGTTCCATGCCACGCCCGTGATGGAATCGGCCACGGCGGGCTCGACGATGAAGATCTTTTTGTTGTCCTGCGCGACCGGCAACATCGCCAGCGCCACGGCCGAACTCGTCCCGCCGACCGCGATATCGGCGTGGTCGTCGTTATAAGCCTCGTTCAAAAGGTTGCGCCCGACGTCAGGTCTGGTCTGACTGTCTTTCTCGATCACCACGAGCTTGCGGCCCGCAACGGTCATCGTGCCGCCGGTCGCATATTCGAGCCCGAGGGTGAAGCCGACCACCGTTTGTTTTGCGTAAGCCTCGAGGATGCCGGTCTTGTCCGCGATCAGCGCGATCTTGATGGGATTGTCGGCGGCGAGCGCCGAGGCGGACCACATGGCCGCCAACGCTGCGCCAGCCGCGATCCAATAACGCATACCGAAATTTGTTTGCCGATGCTGATGACCCATTCCCCACTCCCCTTTGGCCAAACACGCCGCTTCGCGGTTTTGCAGCTGCGAAGAGCCCGCGTCCACGGCAAGCTTGGTCTGAATCCGGCCGTCGCACAAGCATCATCGGCGCGGCAACGTGACCGCGCTTGCGGGCCGATGGCTGTGAAGGAACACGCGATCCAAAATCACGGATCGAGTTCGGTATCCCAGTAGAGATAGTCGAGCCAGCTATCGTGCAAGTAGTTCGGCGGGAACAGCCGGCCGTTGCGGTGCAGGTGCTGCACCGAGGGCTGGAAGGGCCTTTGCGACGGCCACATCCTGGATTCTTCGGGCGTCAAATTGCCCTTTCTGAGGTTACATGGCGAACATGCAGCAACGACGTTGATCCAGGTGGTGTGGCCGCCGCGCGAACGCGGCAGCAAGTGATCGAACGTCAGGTCCTCGCGGGCGCCGCAATATTGGCAGCAAAACCGGTCGCGCAGGAAAACATTGAACCGCGTGAAGGCCGGATGCGTCGAGGGTTTTACGAAGGTCTTGAGCGACACGACGCTCGGCAGCTTCATCTCGAGGCTGGGGCTGTGGACGGCGCGATCGTAGTTGGCGACGATATTGACCCGATCGAGAAACACCGCCTTGATCGCGTCCTGCCACGACCACAGCGACAGCGGGTAATAGCTCAACGGCCGAAAATCCGCGTTGAGTACAAGCGCCGGAAAGCCCGATGGCGATACCTGAGCGTTCAAGACGACATTCCTACCGCGACTCACATGCCGAACTGCGGCGTCGGACCATAGTTTATAGGCAGCCGTGACAGGATTGTGAAGCCTATCCGGGGGGTTAAGCGAAATCGGCCGCGACCGATCAGCGTTAAGGGGCGAAGTTTCGCGCCAGGAACTCGCCGCCGTGGCGCAGCCCTTCAGGGTCGATCCCGTGACCGATGCCGGCAGACAAATGCCATTGAACCGGCACCCCGAGCGCCGCCAATCCCTGCGTCGCCTGAAACAGCGCCTCGGGCGGAATAAGGTCGTCGCGGTCGCCGTGCACCAGCAGCACCGGTGGGCGCGATCTGATCTCGGCCGCGATAACTTCGGGATTTTCGTCCGGCGGTAACACCAGCAGACCGGCATAACCGACGATCGCTGCCGGTGGCGCGGCCCGGCGCAAGCCGACGTGCAGCGCCATCATAGTGCCTTGGCTGAAACCAACCAGCGCCAGCGCGGACGGCGGCAAGCCGTGGCGCTTTAACTCGGCGTCGATGAAGCGCTCCAACACCGGCGCGGCCTTGTTGACGCCGACCCAGCGCTCATTGGGATCGCGGAAGGTGAGCGGGAACCATTGCCGGCCGGTCGGCGCCTGGCCGCACGGCTCGGGCGCGTGCGGCGACACGAACGCCGTCTGCGGCAGCGCTTGCTGCCAGACCCGGCCGAGCTCGATGAGATCGTTGCCGTCAGCGCCGTAGCCGTGGAGAAACACGACAAGCTGTCGGGCGCTGCCGGAGCGTGGCGCGAGCCGTGGCCCATCGATCTCGCCGGCCATTTCGGTTTCCTTTTCAGAGGGCGCAACGCGAAGCGTGACGCAGACCCAAGACGCCCGTGGCTAAAGTCTTGCTTTAGCCATGGGCGCTGCGGCGTGTCTACGTCAGAATGCGGTGCGGAGGCGACCGGCGAAAACGTTCACCGGCCCACGGTCGGTGTTGCAGCCGGGATTGGCGATGAACTGATAATCGACGCTGACCTTCGGCGACCGTGTAATCGCGTAGCTTCAGCCAGACTCAAAGGTACTCGCTGCGAGTTACGTGCCCATTTTACAAAGAACAACCGGCCGAAACGAGGTTCCAGCGGCCGTTGGTGCCGCTCAGGCGCGTGACCGACAATGGCGCAATGTCGATGCGCCAGAACGATTGCGGCGCGGCCTCGATGGCGTAAACGATCGCCGCGCGAATGATGGTAGCGTGCGTGACGACGATCGACTGCTGGTGATGAGCCTGCTCGCCGACAAGCCAATTTGTTACGCGCTGCATGAGGCCGAGAATTGATTCGCCGCCGTGCGGTGTTGCCGCGAGATCGCCCAACCAGGCGGCGAGCGCCTCCGGCTCGCGCGCATACACGTCGTTGAAGCCGCGTCCGCTCCAGGACCCGTAATCGCAATCGCGCAGCAGCGGTTGCGGGTTTGCATTCAGGCGGAGCGCTTCGGCGGTCTGCCGTGTCCGCAACTCCGGGCTGGTCCAATGCCGGTCAGCATGCGGCAGACGCGCCGCAAGCGCCGCGGTGTCGATCCGGCCGTGCTCATCGATCGGCTCGTCCGCCGCAAAGGCGAACTTGCGCACGGCGTCGGTTGACGCGTGACAGATCAGAATGAGACGCGCAGTCATGGTTGGACGCCGGCTGCCGACTTCAACGCACCTGTCAGCGGCGTTATGCGAGCCGCCGTCCGCGGTCCACGGCCCGCTCGGTCAGCCCGCCAAACAATACACCGAGCGTCGCCCACATGATGACTTGCGCGCCGAGCGACGCGATGCGGAATTTCCACAGCACGACGGCCGGAAACTCCTGCGGCACTTCGTTGATGACGGGAAGCACAAGCCCGGCGATGACGACGATGACGATGTAGCACGCGACGATGATGAGGTTGGCGTTCCACTTGCCGAATCGCGCAACCAGCGGCCCCCTGAGCGCCGCAGCCGCCACCATCGCGGCGAGCGAAATCGCGATCATGACGAAATAGAGCGCCGTGCGAATCCCGATGGTTTGCGGGTCGCCGACCGACGGCGGATTGGCCGGGTATTTCAGGTTCGGCACCAGATAGATCGCGACAAAGCCGGCTGCCGCCATAAGCGCCGACAGGCTTTGCGGCGAGAGCCGGCCAGGTACGCGCCCATACGCGAAGGCGAAAGCGAGGCCGAACAAGCCGCCGAACGCCGCGCTATAGACCATCACGGCGGTGAGCAGGCCGATGCCGGCCTGGACCGGGCGGCTGACCAGTTCCGGCTCTTCCTCGGGCACGGCCACACCCTTGGCCTTTTCGGCTGCGGCTCTCGCTTCGTCCATTTGCGTTTCAAAGGCGATGGCGCGATCGACTTGCGGCTCGCCATAGACTTTCAAAAAGCCGAAAGAGAGGAGGCCGGCGACGATGCCGACAAGCATGCCGCGGACGAGAAGCGTCCTGACCATGGAAGCGGCTCCTGCCGGTTAGTGACAGGGAAAGCCGAGAAGATGCCGTCCGTCGTGCACGAATTCATGCACGTATCTGCCGCTGATCAGCGAGGTAGCGCCTTCTTCGGCGCCGACGAAATAGATCGCCAGCAGCAAAATGAGCCCGGCGAAAATCGCCCAGGGCAGCCATTCGCGCAACGGAATGGCGCCGGCCGGCAGTGCCGGTGCGAAGGTCGTGTTTGTCATCTCATCCTCCTGGGATTGCGCGTCCCGTTAGAGTTCTGCCAATCGCGAAGAGGGTCTGGCTCTCGACCTTGAGACGAATCACTGGCCGATACAGTGGCGCGACCGCGCCGGATTCTCACCGGCTTCCTCGTTTTTCGCGAACAAGCAACCCACGATAGTGAGACGTGCGCGGCTTTGTCAACGAGCGACCTTGGCGGGCGATTTCGAGCGCGCCCGTTTGGTGGACGGCTTAACGGCCGCTTTGGCCAATGCCTTCGCCGCATCGGCTGCCACGCGATAATAGGACCACAAGATTCGCGCGGCCACCGCGCGCCAAGGCCGCCAAGACTCCGCCATCTCCTGCAGCTCCTTTGCGGTCGGCCGCGCCGGCAAGCCAAATGCAACCCGCGCCGCTTCTTGGAGCGCAAGGTCGCCGGCCGGCCACGCATCGGCGTGGCCGAGGGAGGACAACAGGTAAATGTCGGCGGTCCACGGCCCGATGCCATGGACGGCGGTCAGCGCCGCGTGGGCCTCTTCGGCGGCAAGTTCGCCGAGCCCGGCGAGAGCAAGGTCGCCGCGCTCGACGGCACGCGCGATGGCTTTGAGCGCGCGTATTTTGGGCGCGGACAAGCCGAGCCGCGCCAGCCGTGCCGGACGCGCGCGCAGGATGGCGGCAGGCACGAGCGGATCGAAAGCTGCCGCAAGCCGCCCCCAGATCGCATTGGCGCTCGCCGTCGACAGTTGCTGCGACACGACGATGGCGGCCAGCGCGGCAAAGCCATCGGCCCGCCGCCGCAGCGGCGGCCGCCCCGCTTTCGCCAGCAACGTGATAAAGCGCGGATCGGCTTGTCCGAGCGCGGCCAGCGCAGCGTCCAGATCGGCCTCGGTGTGGATATGGGATTGCGTCATGCCGTTCGGTCTTGTCGGCGGTCGATCTTCGATCCGCCGTCATTTTCGACTATTTGCATCATTTTCGACTATTTGATTGATCAATTCGGTCGTCAACCCGGTCGCCACCACGAGCGTCGATGCATAATCGAATCCTGCGCTTCGCGCCGAGCCCGAACGGATACCTGCATCTGGGCCATGCTTACTCTGCACTTTTGAATTACGACATGGCCCGCGAGGTCGGCGGGCGGGTTCTGTTACGCATCGAGGACATCGACGTCACGCGCTGCCGGCCGGAATACGAGGCGGCGATTTACGACGATCTCAATTGGCTTGGCATCTCCTGGGATGCGGGTGTGCGCTGCCAGAGTCAGCATTTCGACGATTATCAGGCCGCGCTCGATAAGCTCGAAGCTATGGGACTGCTCTATCCGAGCTTCGAGAGCCGCAGCGAGATCAGCGCGCTGGTTGCGGAGCGCGACCGGCAAGGGCGCTGGCCGCGCGATCCGGACGGCGTGCCGCTTTATCCCGGTCGCGCGCGCAAGCTGCCGCCGGCCGAACGCGCGCGGCGCCGCCGCGACGGCGAGCCGTTCGCACTGCGGCTGGCGATCGATGCCGCTGTTGCTCGTGCTGGCGCGCTTACATGGACCGAGACCGGCGCGGGGCCGCAAGACCAATCCGGCCTTGTCGCCGCGGCGCCGCAGATGTGGGGCGACGTCGTGCTCGGGCGCAAGGAGATGCTGACGAGCTATCACCTCGCGGTTGTCGTCGATGACGCTCTGCAAGGCGTCACCGACGTGGTGCGCGGCCGCGACCTGTTCTGGTCGACGGCGATTTACCGTCTGCTGCAAGCGCTGCTCGGGCTGTCGGAGCCGACCTATCATCATCACAAGCTGATCGTCGATGCGGGCGGCCGGAAGCTCTCGAAAGCCACCCAGGCGACCAGCTTGCGCGAGTTGCGCGCCGCGGGCGCTACGGCCGCGGATATCCGCCGCATGGTGGGGCTTGGGCGCTGAGCGCGATCGCGCTTGTTTTGTTTGATGGTCCGCCGTGGCATGGTGGGGCCGATCCGGACGAGCGGAGCCCGGTTTTTGCGACGATCGTGATCTGCAAATAAACGTTGGCGGCGAGGGGCTGCCATGGCGCGCTTGAGATCGAAAAAGTCCTCGGCCGCGAAGCGGACGCGACGGCGGCAACGGCGGCGTTCGCCCGCGGCGTCCGCCGCGCACGCAAGCGGCCCTTCGCTCGCGGCCTACGCCCACGATATTCGCACCGCGCTCACCGGCATCCTCGCGCTCGGGGAGTTGCTGGCGAGCTCGAACCTCGGCGAGCGGGAGCGGTTCTGGGCCGCCGGCGTCAGAAGCGGCGCCGAACATCTTGCCGCGCTGACGACTTTGATGGTCGACGCCGCCAAGGCCGACGCGGGAGCCCTTACGCTGCAGCAGGAAGCGTTCGCGCCGCGCCGGCTCATCGCGGCGCTCGCGGAATCGCTGACGGCTCGCGCGGAGACGAAGGGGCTGTCCGTCGCGGTGACGATAGCGCAGGATTTGCCGCAGATGCTGGTCGGCGACGCGACAAGGCTGCGCGCGGCGCTAGAAAACCTGATCGACAACGCGGTGAAATTCACCGAGCGCGGCGCCGTAGGGCTCGACGTTCGCGCTGACCGCGTCGTCCGCGGACGCGTGCGGCTCGTTTTTACCGTCACCGACAGCGGCATCGGGCTCAAGGCCGCCGAGATCAAGCGGCTGTTTCGGCCGTTCGTGCAGGCGAATGCCGATATCGCGCGGCGCTATGGCGGCGCCGGCCTCGGGCTCGCCGTCGTCAAGGCGCTCGCCAAACTGATGGGTGGCGATCTGACCGTCACCAGCGCGTTCGGCCGCGGCTCGACGTTCCGCTTCTCGGCCGTGCTGCCGATCGCATCCGCCGCGCCGGCGGCGCCGCAGGCGCCGCGACAGCCGCCGGCGCCGCTTCGCCGGCTCGCGGTTCTGTGCGCGGAGGACAACCCCTATGGCCGGGTCATTCTCAACACCATCCTCGGCGAACTCGGCCACCGCGCCGATTTCGTCGGCTCGGGCGAGGAGGCAGTCGCGGCGATGACACGCGGCTACGACGTCGTACTGATGGACGTGACATTGCCCGGCGTCGACGGCCTCGAAGCGACCCGCCGCATCCGGGCGCTCGCCGGCGCCGCGGCGGCGACGCCGATTGTCGGCATATCCGGCGGTTCGGCTCCCGGCGACGAGCGGGCGGCGCGCGCGGCCGGCATGAACTTTTACCTGCGCAAGCCGGTGAGCCCGAGTTGGCTCAGCCAAGCGCTTGCGGTGGTGGTGCGCGAGTAGCACGGCCGCTACGCCGCCGCGACCGGCGCGTCGCGATCCACCAATGCAATGAATTCCGCGGCCGCTCCGGCGCCCGCTTCATCGAGCGGCAAGGCGTAGCGCACGGTCGATCCGTCGCGGCCGATTTCCGTAAAGCCGAGGCGCGGATAAAGCTCGCGCACCAGCGCGTTCTTTGCCGTCGGTGCGTATTCGCCGAGGAGCCGCCGGGCGCCGAGCGCACGTGCGCGCGCGGCGACGTCGGCAAGGATCGCTTCCTCGACCTTGCGGCCCAGCACGCGGCACGACATCAGCCACAGATCGATCCGCGCGTCATCGGCGCGATCGCGCGCCACCGCGACCACGCTGATGATGCCGTTGTCGCCGAACCGGTCGGCGAGCCGGTAGCAGCGGCCGAATCCGTCGCGCGTCGCCGCGGTAAGCTCGCCCCAATTGTAGCGGCGCGTCGTCAGATTGAATTGATTGGTCTTGTGGATCAGCTCGACGACGCGCTCACGCGCGCTTTCGAGCGGCGCTCCCTCCATGACCATCTTGAGGCCGCGCAAGAACTCCTGGTAGTCGCCGGTTTCGCGCTGCGCCGCTTCGCGCGCGGCATTGTCTGCATACATTTGATTGCGATCGCGCGATTCGGCGCTGGCGACGCGGTGATCGAATAGCCCGGTGCGCTCCAGCATCGGAACGCGCTGCGCCGGGTCGTCGGGAAGCTCCGGCACGGCAACGTCGGGAAAACGCCCGCGCACTTCGGCGCGCTCGACCGGATTGTCGTCGAGGAACACGACGCCGGCGGTCGAGAGTTTGAGGCTTTCGAGAATACGCGCGACGCTCGACGATTTCGGCTCCCAGTGAATCTCCATCGCCGCGAAATCGTCGGCGCGCAGCATCATCTCGGGTCGCTTGGCGAATACCTCGTCGGCCGCGGCGCGATCGTTCTTGCTGGCGAGGGCGAGCACGACGCCCTTCTCGCGCAAGCCTTTGAGGAAAGCCTGCAGCCGCAAAAAGTGGCGGCCCTTGCCGGCCGGATCGAGATCGATGCCGTCAAAGCCGTCGTCGCCGACGCGGCCGCCCCACAGCGTGTCGTCGAGATCGACGATGACGAGCTTGCTGCGCGGCGCAATCGCGCCGGCGAGCGCGTCGGCCAATGCGCCGAGTACGGCCGGCGTGCAGTCGGGATGAAACGGCAGCTTCGCGGTGTCGTAGAAGCGGTCGTCGAACCAGTCCTGCGCGCCGGTCGAGCGCACCAGCGGTTCGAGATCGACCAACACCACGCGCGGCGCGGCGAGCGCTTCGCGCAAGCCGGCGTTAACGGCGCGCCGCCATGCGTAAGCCGCGCCGGCGTCGGAAATTTCATCGGCGAGCGGTTCCGGCAGCGTGACCAGAATATGCGCGTCGGTCGTCTTCAGCGCCGCCTCGGCTGCGGCCGCTACTGCCTTGACGATTGCCTGCGGCTCGCGCAGCGAGCCGTAGGCAAGTTCGATCGCGCTCAACGCCAGGATAATGTGCGTCGGCGCAAACGCGTGGAGCGGCGAGGCAGCTTCGAGCAATTCCCGCCGCCATTGGTTGTAAGGGCTTTCGTAAACCTCCGCCGCGAAATTGCGCGCCGCCAAGGCGAGCGGAAATCCGCGGGCGAGGAATTGCGTCGAGTAATTGCCGGTGATCGCGAGCCGCAGTTTCGGCCAAGCCGGCGCGCGCGGGCTGCCGGCAGCTTCGTAGTCGCGCGCGCAAGCGGCAAGCTGCTGCAAGGTGGCTGCCGCGGCGTAGCGCGCAACGAGCGTCTCCAGCGCTGCGCCGCCGTCGCTCATGGGCGTGATCCGTACCTCATGCCTGCACGCCCTTTTGCTGCAGCAGCGTCACCAGGTCGCTGACATTGCGCAGGTTCGCCAGCTCGTCGGCCGCCAGCGCGACGCCGAGCTTCATCTCGATCTCGACCACCAGAATAATGTGGTTGAGCGAATCCCACAGCGGCACTTTCGACGCATCGAGATCTTCCGTCAGCACCAGATCGGGGTCGACCACGCCGCGAAAGATCGGCTCGAGTTTCCGCAGCACCGCTTCCCTGCTCAATGGCCCGCCCCCCGTTTCGGCACGCATTTATGCGCTGGCAAGCCCGCGAACAAGCGCATGGTGATCTTCGTTTCGCAATGACTTACAATTCCGGCGCGGGTTGAACCACCGACGGAAGACACCTGATGGCCGCTCTGGGCTTCGGCGCGAGGATCGGATGAAATCCGAGCGCCGCTACCGGTCCGTTCCGCTGCAACGGCGATGGATGAACGACCTCGTCCATTTCGGCAAAAAATCGCACATGATGGGATGCGCCTGGCGCATCAATATCGCTCCCGTCGTCGCGGCGCGCGCCGCCGGACAGCCGGCGGTCGGCTGGAGCGCGATTTGGCTCAAAGCGCTCGCGCTGGTCAGCCGGCGCCGGCCCGAGTTGCGCAGCGCCTATCTGCCGTTTCCGTTCGCCCGGCTTTACGTCCATCCGCAAATGTCCTGCACCGTCGTCATCGAGCGGACCTGGCAGGGCGCTTCGGCGTTGTTTTTCGAGCAGTTCGCCGCGCCCGATAAAAAGCAACTCGCCGAACTGGACGCGGCGCTGCGCAAACTGCGGCAGGTGCCGGTCGAAAGCGTCGGCAGTTTTCGCCGCGTCATCCGCTTCGCGCGGCCGCCGGTGCTCATCCGCCGCCTGATCTGGAGCCTGGTGCTCAATTGGTCGGGCCCGGTGCGCGCCAAATATATCGGCCTGTGCGGGCTCAATCCGTTCCCGACCGGCGGCAAGGTCGTGCAATCCGCCGTGCCCGGCGCATTCCTGTTGTATTTCGGCCTGGTCGCCGCCAACGGCGACACCGACGTGCAGATTTTCTTCGACCACCGCGTCATGGACGGCGTCGATGTCTATCGCATCCTGCGCGATATCGAAGCCACCATGAACCGCGACATCGTTGCCGAACTCAAGGACGCTGCGCATTCTTAGAGCGCCGCCCGGCGCGTTTGCAGCAACAGAGAAACGACGCGAAGCACGATCGCTCGCGGCATCACGATGGCGCTGCCGGCGATGACGCGGTTGATAAAACGCGGAATCACCAGCCGCTTGCCGGCGCGGAAGGCGCGCCAGCCGGCTGCCGCGGTTTCCGGCGCATTGGCCCGGGGGGCGAATTTTACCATGTAGGTTCGTCCGGCGGCGCAGCGATCGAAGAACGCGGTGCGCACGACGCCGGGCGAGAAGCACGTCACCGTGACGCCGGTTCCCGCCGCTTCGCCCGCGATCGCGGCGGTGAAGGATCGCACGTAGGCCTTCGAGGCGAAGTAGCTCGACATATTCGGCCCCGGCGCATAGGCCGTGATCGAAGCGACGTTGAGCACGCCGCCGCGGCGTCGTGCGATCATGCCCGGCAGGAAGCGCAGCGTCAGGTCCGTCAGGGCGTGGACATTGACATCGATGAGTTTGAGATGCTCGTCGCGGCTCGTTTCCGCCGCGGCGCCGAACACGCCGAATCCGGCGCTGTTCACCAGCACGTCGCAATAGGCGCCGATCGCGGCAAGCTTGTTTTCGATCCTGCCCCCGGCGTCGCGGTCGGCAAGATCGATGGCGAAGGCGTGAGCCTGCGTCGAATTGCCGAGCTCGGCCGCGAGCGCGTCGAGCGCATTGCGATCGCGGCCGATGAGTAGCATCGCTTCGGCTTCGCGCGCCGCAAGCCGCGCCAATTCGCGCCCGATCCCTGACGAGGCTCCCGTGACGACGATGGCTGGCTGCATCGGATTCAAGCGCGTTGCATTGCGTGGGCGGTCAATCGGCGCCGGGCGTTGCGTCGTCCACGATGCGCACCAAGTCGGCCATGATCCGGTTTAATTCGAAATCCTTCGGCGTATAGACCGCGGCGACGCCGTCTTTTCTGAGCGCGTCCTCGTCTTCCGGCGGGATGATGCCGCCGACCACGACCGGCACGTCTTCGAGGCCGGCTTCTTTCATGCGCGTCACCACCTCGCGCACCAACGGCAGATGCGATCCGGACAGGATCGACAGGCCGACGACATGCACGCTGCCCTCGGCAGCGGCCGCGACAATGGCTTCCGGCGTCAACCGGATGCCCTCATAGACGACGTCCATACCGGCATCGCGCGCGCGCACCGCGATCTGCTCGGCGCCGTTGGAATGGCCGTCGAGCCCCGGCTTGCCGACCAGGAATTTCAGCCGCCGGCCGAGCTTTTTCGACACCCGGTCGACTTCGGCGCGGATGTCGTCGAGGCCCGATGTATCGTTGCGGGCGGCGCGGCCGACGCCGGTCGGCGCGCGGTATTCGCCAAACGCCGAACGCAGCGCAAAGCACCATTCGCCGGTGGTGACGCCGGCTTTGGCGCAGGCGATCGACGGCGGCATGATGTTGGCGCCGCCGCGCGCGGCGGTCCTCAAGTCTTGCAGCGCGGCCGCGACCGCGTCGGCATCGCGGGCCTCGCGCCAGGCTTTCAGCCGCGCGATCTGTCTGGCCTCGACTCCTTCGGGCACGGTCATGATCGTGTCGTCGCCGGTCGTCAGCGGCGACGGCTCGGTTTCGATATACCGGTTGACGCCGACGACGGTCTGCTCGTTGCGTTCGATGGCCTCGAGCCGGATGGTGTTGCTCTCGACGAGTTGGCCCTTCATGTAACCCATCTCGACCGCGGCGATCGCGCCGCCGAGCCGCTCGATATGGTCGAGTTCGTCGAGCGCCGCGCGCTTGAGTTCCCCGACCTTCTTCTCGATCTCGGCCGAGCCGTCGAAAATGTCGCCGTAATCGAGCAGGTCGGTCTCGTAGGCGAGGATCTGCTGCATGCGCAGCGACCATTGCTGGTCCCACGGCCGCGGCAGGCCCAGCGCTTCGTTCCACGCCGGCAGCTGCACCGCGCGCGCCCGCGCTTTCTTCGACAGCGTCACCGCGAGCATGGAAAGAAGGATGCGGTAAACGTTATTTTCGGGCTGTTGCTCGGTTAGTCCGAGCGAGTTGACCTGCACGCCGTAGCGGAACCGCCGTTGCTTGGCGTCGGTCACGCCGTAACGCTCGTGCGTGATCTCGTCCCACAACTCTCCGAATGCCCGCATCTTGCACATCTCGGCGACAAACCGCGTCGATGCGTTGACGAAAAAGGAAATCCGCCCGACCACTTCGCCGAAATCGTTGACGCCGCCGGCCGCCTTGACGGTGTCGAGGACCGCAACCGCGGTGGCGAGCGCGAAGGCAAGTTCCTGTTCCGGCGTCGCGCCCGCTTCCTGGAGATGATAGGAGCAGACATTCATCGGATTCCATTTCGGCATTTCGCGCGTCGTGAACAGGATCGTGTCCTTGATCAGCCGCATCGACGGCGCCGGCGGAAATACATAAGTGCCGCGCGACAGGTACTCCTTGATGATGTCGTTCTGCGTCGTGCCTTGCAGGCTTTCGCGGGGCACGCCCTGCTCGTCGGCGAGCGCGATGTAGAGCGCGAGCAGCCACGCGGCGGTGGCGTTGATGGTCATCGACGTGTTCATCTCGCCAAGCGGGATGCCGTCGAACAGAACGCGCATGTCGCCGATATGAGAGATCGGCACGCCGACCTTGCCGACTTCGCCCTTAGCCAGCGGATGGTCGCTGTCGTAGCCGGTTTGCGTCGGCAGGTCGAAGGCGACCGACAGGCCGGTCTGTCCCTTGCCGAGATTCTTGCGGTACAGCGCGTTCGACGCCTTGGCGTCGGAATGGCCCGCGTAAGTGCGGAACATCCACGGCTTGGCGCGCCCGGCCTTATCGCGTCCGGCCTCGGCGCGCCTTTCGCCGGCTCGCATGTCCGTTAATGCTTGGTCGCGGTGCGGCTGGTCGTCCATGGTCCTTCCCGCGTTCCGGCGCCGCTAATGTGACGTGGATTTTGTTGCGACGCAACAAGGCGTCCCTCCCGCGCGCGGGGGACAGGCGACGAGCTTGCGCACGCGTTTTGGGTGGGCGCTTCGCCGGCTCGGTCTTTTCAATCCCAGCGATAGGTACCTGCCGCGTGCCGCTCGTTTGGCCGCTCGTTCGGCCCGGCGAGGATCAGCGCCCAGAACACTTTGTATTTCGACTTCGGCGCGAAGGCCGCGGCGATCCCCATGCGCGTCACGCTCGCGTTGAGCATGTTGGCGCGATGCGGCGGTGAATCACGCCAGCCGGAAAATGCTTCGGCCAACGTGTGATAACCGGCGGAAATATTCTCAACCGCCACGCTATTCCTGAACTCGGAGTTGCGGATGCGGTCGCGGAACGGCCGGCCGACGTCGTGCTCCATCTTGTCATGCGCCGCCATGGTGTTCGCTTGATCGCTCGCCATGCGCATCAGTTCGGGATCGACGGTGATCGCCGGCAGGCCGTTGTTGCGGCGATAGCCGGAGATCATGGATTGCGCGGCGGCGGCGTCGACCGCGACGTCGGCATGCGCAAGATCCTGATAGAAGGTCGGCTGTTCGGGCGGCGGCGCCTCGTTGGCACAGCCGCTGAGCACTGCCGCGGCGCCGAGCGCGATTGCGCCGATCAAGATCGCGATGAACGGCCGGATCACGTTACCTCCAAAATGACCAAGGCTTAATCGAGCGGACAGCGGCCGTCCATATCAGCACGCCTAAGCTCGGTTCGTGGAGTTTTGAAGTTTTGCATTTCACCCAAAGCCAACATGAGGAGTGTGCCATGAATTCACTAATCCGTAGTGCACTTGTCGCCGCTTCGTTCGTACTTTTGGGAAACGCCGCGATGGCTGCCGGTACGCAGGCGCATAATAACGCCAACCCGGCTGCCGCTCACGCCCGTGCGCCTGTGCATGTCACAGTGCGCAGCCGCTATCCCGCCGCTAACACCGGTCACGATTACGGGGAATTCATGCAATCGCTCTTCGGCGGCGTCGGCGGCGGCAACGGCGGCGCGGTGGTGCACTACACCACCACCACCCAGCCAGCCTCCGTCGCATCGAGCGGCTCTTCGTCTTTCGATTCGCCGTCCTATTCGACGACTGACAACAGTGCGCAGGATGCGATCGATGCGTCGAATTCGGCGCAGGCCACTCAAGAGCAAAACGACGCGGCGAATGCAGCATTCAGCGCCGGCATAGCTGCGGCCGAGCAGACGGAAATCAACGCCAACTAGTGACGCCGAGATACGGCGTCGGCTTCGGCCGGCGCCATTTCATTTTGTCGTCAGATCGCTGAGAGCGGTGGATGTCTTTCGTTTCGCTCATCCGGTCGGTTTCACTTTGCAGCGGAGGAGACGGCGCGCTGCGCCGTCAACGCCAGAACGATCACGACGGCGGCGAAACCGGTCTGGGTCTTCACATAGGGAAACATCAGAATAAGCAGGCCGGCGACGGCGAGGCCCGCGATTTCGCTCGCGGCAAAGCCGCGCTTGAGCGCGTGGCGGATGAGATAGGCCGCCGCGACGCCGAGGACGGCGAGGTCGTACATGTAGACGTAAGGCGTGGCGACAAGCGCGCCGGCGGCAAGCGCCGCGGCCTTGAGTTCGTAGGGCGCGCGGCTGCGCCACAGCCAAACCAGTCCGGCGGCGGTCCCAAGCGTGACGACAGCCTGCGCGGCCCATGCCAGAGTTTCGTTGCAGCCGTGCGCGCGCAACAGACCGAACATGCTTTGCAGCCGGTCCCAGCCGGCGCCGCCCTCGCCAAGCACGATGTGGCCCGTTCGCGGCAAATCATGCATGAACGCAAGCCAGCTCGCCTCGCCGAAGGCGAGCCACGACAGCGCGGCAAGCGCTGTGGCGACAATGGCGGCGACCCCGAGCGTTACCCAAAGCCGGTCGGCAATCAGCACCAGCGGAAACAGCAAGCCGAATTGCGGCTTGTAGCTCAACAAGCCGAGACAAACTCCAGCCAGCGCCGGACGCCGCTCCAGCAATCCGAGTGTGCCGCCGATCAGCGTTGCGGTGAGAAAGCCGTTCTGCCCCGCGGTTACGTTCCACAGCGCGGCCGGGAATCCGAGCGCCAGCAAAACGCCGGCGCGGCCGCCGAGAATGCCCCCCAGAGTCGCCGCGTAGGCGGCGAAAGTCGCGATCAGCCAGACGATTACGGCGGCGAGATACGGCAACAGCGCGAGTGCCGCGGCAACAAACAAGAATGTCGGCGGATAATGCCAGCCGTAGTAATTCGCGAAGTCGTGGCCGACGGCGCGTATCTCGGCGGCTTTGTGCAGCGGCCAGTCATAGGCCGCGGCCGGCGCGCCGTCGAGCGCGAGCCTTCCCGCGGCGAACACGTTGACGAAATCGTTGGCGATCGGGGCGCCTTGCGCGTCGGTCAGAAAGTGGCCGTCGCGATAGGCTGCGCCAAGCACGACCGCATAGCCGAGCGCGAGCATAAGCCCGATCAGCGCGACGAGGCGGGTGGCCCCTGTCTCCGCTAGCGGGAGAGCGTGAGGCAGGGGGTTTTCCGGATTCGCGCCGGCGTGGGAACGAGCAGAAATGGTGCTCATGCCGGGACGCTCTGCGGTGCGTGCAGCCAGGTCAGCGCGCGGCGCGCAATCAGCGCCGTGACGACAAGCACCGCGGCAAAGCCCACCGGCGCTTTCACGAACGGAAAGATCAGGATCAGGAGACAGGCGAGCCCGATTCCCGCCGCTTCCTGCGGCAGGAATCCACGCGCGCGGCCAAGCCGGAACAGGAACGCGAGCGGCACCGCGAGCGCCACCAGGTCGTACATGTAGAGATAAGGCGTCGCCAGCATCGCGCCGGCGCCGAGCGCGGCGGCCTTGATCTCGTAGGCGGCGCGGCTGCGCCAAAGCATGGCGACCGCGACGGCCGCGGTCAGCGCCACCACGACCTGCACCACCCAGGCGAGCATCTCGCTGCCGCCGAGCGCGCGGATGAGTCCGAAGGCGGTCTGCAGCTTGCTGAAATCCGCCCAGCCCGCGGACAGAAACGCATGCGAGGTGTGGCCGATATTGGCGACGAAGGCTGCCCAGGTGTCGGCCCCGAAGGCGACAAACGCCGCCGCCGCCATTGCCGCAGCGACGATTGCGGCGCTAAAGAGCGCGCGCCAATAGCCGCCCGCGATCAACGCGATGGGAAACAGCAGGCCGAGATGCGGCTTGTAGGTCAGCAGGCCCAGCAGCACGCCGGCCGCGATCGGCCGCCGCTCCAGCAAGACGAGTGCGCCGCCGATCAGACCTGCGGTGAGGAATCCGTTCTGGCCGACAATGAAATTCGCCAGCACCGCGGGAAACGCCGCCGCGAGCAGATAGCCGGTGCGGTCGCCGACGACGGCGCGGATCGCCACGAGATACGCCGGGAAGGTGCCGAACACCCAGAGCGCATAGGCGGCGGCGTAGGACACGAGCGCGAGACCGGCGGCGACGAACAAAAACGTCGGCGGATAATGCCAGCCGAAATAGCCGTCGAAGGCGTGCCCGATTGCCGCTTCCTCGATCAGCTTATGGGTCGGCCAGTCATAGGCGGCGGCCGGATGGCCGCTGAGCACAAGCCGGCCCGCTGCCCAGACATTGACGAAGTCCGATGGCACGCCGCCGCCGTGCGGACCGACGATCCAGATGCCCTGAAAGTAGGAGGCAGCGAGATAGACCGCGTGCGCCAGAATGAGCGCAAGGCAGATGAGTTCGACAGGCCAGGCGAGCTTGGTGCCGGCGCCCTGCCGCGGGGATATTTCATAGACGGCCATCGCCGGGAAGCTTCCTTGCAACGCGGGAAAGCTAGGCCCGGCGGCCTTGAGGAACCCTTAAATACCCGCAAATACCAGCAAATACCGGCATGTCCGGGAAGAACTTATTGCGCTGCAATATCAACTGCGGCACACTATGGACCAACGCATGCCTTCAGCGGATCGGGGTCCATTATGGCCGTCGCGCAGAAGAAGCCGTCAGCAGCGCCGCTGAAGGACCTCTACGACATCGGCGAAGTCCCGCCGCTCGGCCACGTGCCCGCCAACATGCATGCCTGGGCGATCCGCAAGGAGCGGCACGGCCCGCCGCCGCAGTCGATGCAGTTGGAAGTGGTGCCGACCTGGCCGATCGCCGAGGACGAAGTGCTGGTCTACGTCATGGCCGGCGGCGTCAATTACAACGGCGTTTGGGCCGGTCTCGGCATTCCGGTATCGCCGCTCGACAGCCACAAGCATCCGTTTCACATCGCCGGCTCTGATGCCTCCGGCGTCGTCTGGGCGGTCGGCTCCAAGGTCAAGCGCTGGAAAGTCGGCGACGAAGTCATCGTTCACTGCAATCAGGACGACGGCGACGACGAGGACTGCAACGGCGGCGATCCGCTGTTGTCGCCTTCGCAGCGCATCTGGGGTTATGAGACGCCGGACGGCTCGTTCGCGCAATTCTGCCGCGTGCAGTCGCGCCAGCTGATGGTGAAGCCGGCGCACCTGACCTGGGAAGAGGCCGCCTGCTACACGCTCACGCTCGCCACCGCCTATCGCATGCTGTTCGGCCATCCGCCGCACATCCTCAAGCCCGGCGACAATGTCCTGGTCTGGGGCGCCTCCGGTGGACTTGGCGTGTTCGGCGTGCAGCTTGTCGCCGCCTCCGGCGCCAACGCCATCGGCGTCGTGTCCGACGAATCCAAATCCGAATACGTCTTCAACCTCGGCGCCAAGGGCGTCATCAACCGCAAGGAATTCAAGTGCTGGGGCGCCATGCCCAAGGTCGGCACGCCGGAATACGACGCCTGGGTGAAAGAGGCGCGCCGTTTCGGCAAGGCGATATGGGACATCACCGGCAAGCGCGACGTCGACATCGTGTTCGAACATCCGGGCGAGGCGACGTTCCCGGTGTCGTGCCTTGTGGTCAAGCGCGGCGGCATGGTGGTGTTCTGCGCCGGCACCTCCGGCTTCAACATCACCTTCGACGCGCGCTATGTCTGGATGCGGCAGAAGCGCGTGCAGGGCTCGCACTTCGCGCATCTCAAGCAAGCCAGCGCCGCCAACCGCTTCGTCATCGACCGCCGCATCGATCCGTGCATGAGCGACGTGTTCGCCTGGAGCAAGATTCCCCACGCGCACGAATTGATGCGGACCAACAAGCACAAGCCCGGCAACATGTCGGTCTTGGTCAACGCGCCGACCACGGGCCTGCGCAATTTCGATGACGTGCTGGAAGCAGCCTCGCTGCCGGAGCTGTCGCGGCAGTCCAACCGGGCGTGACTGAATTTGTAGGGTCGGTCGAGCGAAGCGAAGCCCGCCCTGCAAGCGTTGGTTGGTTACGCGGCTTTGCCGCTGACTTACGCTACAACTTCCCCTCGCGCGTGCGGGCGATCTCGGCGTTGAGTTCGCCGCCATAGACGAAAATCCAGGCGCTGTAATAGAGGAACACCAGCGCGATCATGGCCGAGGCGAGCCCGGCATAATAGGTGACGTAGGCCTGGGCGAAATCGGCGAGGTAATGGCCGAAGGTGAAGCCGCAGGCGAGCCACAGCACCAGCGTCGCCGCGATGCCCGGCCATACTTTGCTCAAGCCGCGGCGGCCGGCCGGCAGCCACATATGCAAAATGAACAGCGCCGTCGCCAGCACCACGCCGCCGATGGCGAAGCGGGCCATATCGAAATGGGCTTCGAGCGGTTCGATCCAGGGCGCATAGCGCGCGGCGGTATGGAAAATCAGCGGCCCGAGCACCACCACAAACGCCAGCGCCAGTAGCGTGATCGCGCTGACCAGCACGTAGCCGATCGATTCCAGGCGCAGCACCCACCAACTTCGTTTGTCGCGCAGGCCGTAGGCGCGGTTGAGTCCGATGCGCAGGCTCTCGACGCCGCTCGAGGCGAAATACACGGCAAACACGGCGCCGAATGTCAGCACGTCGCCGCGCGCGGTGGTCAGCACGCGGTGGATTTCGTTCGCGATCGGCATCGCCACTTGGCGCGGCCAGGCCGCGAATATCAGCCGCGCCACCTCGTCGGCCAGATTGACCGAGCCGATGAAGCCGGCGAGCGCCGTCACCACGATGAGGAACGGAAACATCGCCATCAGGATCGACAGCGAGATGTGGCTCGCGATCGCCCAGCCGTCGTCGCGGTTGAAGCGGTAGAACGCCTCGACGGGAATGCGCAAAGTCGACCGGATCGTGTCCACGCGCGGCCCTGATCGGAAAAAATTCCGCCGGGCAATGTATCAGCGCAACCCGGCCTGCACGAGCAGCGGATGGGTAACGTCCTTGAACTCGCGCATGCCGGCCTCGAAGCGCGGAAACGCCAATAGCGCGCCGTTGAGCCCAATCGCCGAGAGCGTCTTGAAGCCTTCCACCACCTGTTCCTTGGTGCCGATCAGCGGATAGGCGCCCCAGCCGGCGATGAAAAGCTCCTTGAGGTGCTTAAGCGCCTCGGGTGCGAACGTCTTGGCGTTGAGCCCGATCGTGGTCAGCGCGAACGCCGCCGCGTCCCAGTCGCCTCCATCGTAGACGATCTGATCGAAAAAGCGCCGCGCCTCGGCCTCGGTCTCCGCCTGAATGACATTGACCGAGGTCCAGACCGAAATCTCGCGGCCGTATTCTTCGCGCGCAAGCTTCCGGTACGCCTCGATCTGCGCCTTGTTGCGCTCGAAGTCCGGCTGGCCGAGCGGAATGAAAACCAGGTCGCAGTATTTGGCGGCGAAATGGCGGCCGCGCTCGGAGCCGCCGGCGTTCATGATCGCCGGAAACGGCTGCTGGATCGGCTTCGGCTGCAAATAGCCTTTGACGATTTTGTAGTATTTGCCGTCGTGATCGAATTCCTCGTCCTCGGTCCACAGCCGCTTGATGATGTCGAGCCATTCGACCGCCATGTCGTAGCGCTCGTCGTGCGGCAGCATCTCGACGCCGAACATGTCGATCTCCGGCTTGTTCCAGCCGGTGACGATGTTGAGCATGAAGCGGCCGTTCGAAATGTGATCGATGGCAGCGCATTGCTTGGCGGCAATGATCGGATGATTGATCGAGCAATGCGAAGTGGCGACGATCGCCGGCCGCGAGGTCGAGGCGGCGATCCCCGCCGCCCAGGTATAGGTCTCGAAGCCGGGTCCGGCCGGATTGAGCTTGCCGCCGAAGCCGCGCCAGCGCGCCACCGGCACGATCGCCTCGAAATCCATCTCGTCGGCGAGCTTGGCGAGCGCCAGCGTGTTGGGCCAGGTGATCTTCAGGCGTCCCTCGACGTCCGACATCAGGCAGCCATAGTCGAGATTGGTCTGGAAGGTGCCGAGCTTGAGCTTGCGATCGTTGAAGATCGGGTTGGCCGAGCGCCGATCCCGGTGGTCGATGACATCGTTGGCCAACGAATTCCTCCCGTATTGGCTTGATCGGCGCCCAAGCGCCGCAAGCGGGCGCAAATCAAAGGCAGCGAAGCGGGCATGTCAATCGCGGCGGCGGCGGTATTGGTAGGCAATGATTTTATTCGCGCCGACCGGTTTCATTGGCTTTTTTGCACTGCACGCGTAAGCTTGATGACTAGTCCGGGTCGGTCGAAACCAGGTCTTCGGAGGCCCCTTCATGTCGCTTGCCGCGTCCGCCATGCCTACCGATAACGAGTTGCTTGCGACGCTTAGTCAGGCGGTCGATGCCGTCGACGCTTTGTTCGAGGACGCGCGCCGCGCCGTCGCCGACAAGGTGGTGCGCGAGGGTCGCGCCAATCCGCGCCTTGTCGACCGCGAACAGCGCGCCACCCACGGGCTGGCGTGGCTCGCTACCTACGTCGAAGCGATCCGCCAGCTGTCGGCTTACTCACAGCGCCTGACGGCCAGCGGAAATTTCGGCGAGATCGAAGAACTCTTGGTGCGCATCGGCGCGGGCGAATATCTGGCGCAGATCGTCGGCGGCATTCCGATGAGCCAGGGCGAGATCGTGCGGCTTGGCGACCTCGGCGTCACCGCGGCGATGGTCGCCGCGCGCATCAATCCGGCGGTCGAGCATCTGATCGTCTACGGCAATACCGCGCCGCGCCGCGCCCGGCTCGCCGAGTTGATGCGCCAGCAGAACGAGGCGACGGTCGGCGCCACCGGACTCGAGGATACGCTCGAACTCGATCCGCGAGGAGATGCGCAAATTCGCCGAAGGCCAGGTCGTGCCCCACGCGCAGAAATGGCACCTTCGCAACGAATACATCCCGCTCGACGTCATCTCTCAAATGTCCGAGCTCGGCGTGTTCTCGCTCACCATTCCCGAGGATTACGGCGGCATGGGGCTCGGCAAGGAATCGATGTGCGTCGTTTCCGAGGAGCTCTCGCGCGGCTACATCGGCGTCGGCTCGCTCGGCACCCGCTCCGAAATCGCGGCCGAGCTCATTCTCGGCAGCGGCACCGAGGAGCAAAAGCGCAAATGGCTGCCGCAGATCGCCTCCGGCGAGGTGCTGCCGACGGCGGTTTTCACCGAGCCGAACACCGGCTCCGATCTTGCTTCGCTGAAGACCCGCGCGGTGCGTGAGGGCGGCAAATACAAGGTGTTCGGCAACAAGACCTGGATCACGCATCCGGTGCGCGCCGATCTGATGACATTGCTGGTGCGCACCAATCCGGCTGAAAAAGGCTATCGCGGCCTCTCTATGCTGCTCGCCGAAAAGCCGCGCGGCAGCGACGCCGAGCCGTTTCCCGCCGCCGGCATGTCGGGTACCGAGATCGAGGTGCTCGGCTATCGCGGCATGAAGGAATACGAGATCGCCTTCGACGGCTTCACGGTGAAGGCGGAGAACCTGCTCGGCGGCGTCGAGGGCCTGGGCTTCAAGCAATTGATGGCGACGTTTAAGTCGGCGCGCATCCAGACCGCGGCGCGCGCCGTCGGCGTCGCGCAATCGGCGCTCGAACAGGCGCTCGGCTACGCGACGACGCGCGTGCAGTTTTCCCAGCCGATCGCGGATTTCCCTCGCGTCGCCGACAAGCTCGCGATGATGGCGGCTGAGATCCTGATCGCCCGCCAGCTTACCTATTATGCCGCGCGGCAGAAGGACTCCGGCCGGCGTTGCGACCTCGAAGCCGGCATGGCGAAGCTTTTGGCCGCGCGCGTCGCCTGGGCCGCCGCCGACAATGCGGTGCAGGTCCACGGCGGCAACGGCTTCGCCCTCGAGTTTCCGGTGTCGCGCATCCTGTGCGACGCCCGCATCCTCAACATTTTCGAGGGCGCCGCCGAAATTCAGGCCCACGTCATCGCCCGGCGGCTGTTGGACGGTAGTAATTAAGCATCCGGCCGGCGGGCAACGGCCCTCGCGCGCCGGCTTTTTTTATCATCCGCAGGCGCCGCGCCTTTTTATTTCCTTACCTCTGTTATTGCATCCGCATCGGCTCTTGGCTGCCGTCACCGCGTAGCTTGCGGCGGTGGCCGGCATGCCGAGAGCCGGACATCACGGCGAGGCGACCATGCGCATCCTGTCCGTATGGATCATCGAGTTCCTCAAGCTCTTGGGAAGGCGGCGCCTTCACCCACTCAACGCGGAATGCCCGATTTGCCATCAGATGGTCCACCTGCACTATAACAATGCCGGCCGGCGACATCTGCTGGCGCATGCCCGCGCCTGCTCGCGCACATTGTACGAGGGGTCTCGCTACGGTGCGCACTACACCGAGAAGATAAAGTGTCTCGGTTCCGGCACTCTGGCGAGGTTTGATCCTCGGCCGAACGAGAAGCAGCACTTCAAGCCGCCGAAGTCGGTTCAGCTCGAAGGCTGATGAAGAGCCGCTTTGGCTGCTCGTTTCGCCAAGCGCAAACCTTGCGGCGGCTATTGCAAGATGCCCATAAATGCAACGCGGCCGTGCGGTCGCCGATGACGTGCCGCCTTGCAATGGCCGTGCTCGGCCGCCCATGTTTAATCAATGGTTAAAACCGCTGGTTGTCAGTAATGAAAACGCCGATCGTCCTGCCTTGGCCGCTGCAGAACAGCCTGGAAGCCGCAATGTTGGCGCTTCTCGACCCGGGCGATCGGCGCGGGGTTGATTTCACGCGGCCAGCCGGCGAGCCGGCCCTCACATCGCCCGACTCCGTTTCATGGCGAGTGTTCAAAAATCCGGTTTCGGTTTTTATCGGCGGCGTCACCGCTGTCATCATGGAACTCGCCGAGCCGCGCGTGCGAACCGGCGTGTGGGAACACACGACCTTTTGCGTCAATCCGGTCCAGCGGCTGCGTCGCACCGGATTAGCCGCGATGGTGACGGTCTATGGCGCCCGCAGCACCGCCGAGAGCATGATCGCCGGCGTTCGCCGCAGGCACGATGCAATCGCGGGCGTTACACCATCGGGCGAAGCGTATCGCGCCAATGATCCCGAGCTTCTGAACTGGGTTCACGGCACGGCGGCATACGGCTTTGTCGAGGCTTATCGCGCCTACGTGCAGCCGCTCTCCGCCGCCGAGCGCGGCCGCTATTATTCGGAGGGCATCCCGGCGGCCATTCTATACGGCGCGACAGGCATACCGGCCTCGGAGGCCGCATTGGAAGCGCTGTTTCAGGCCAAGGCCGGCCGGCTGGAGCGGTCGGATATTGTGTTCGAATTTCTCGCAATCATGCGCTCGGCACCCATTCTGCCGCTGCCGCTGCGGCCGATGCAGCACCTGGTAGTGCGGGCTGCGATCGATCTGACGCCGCCTTGGTTGCGAACGGTTTTGGGGCTGCACGGGCGGGTCCTTCGCGCTTGGGAGGCCCAAATGCTGCGGCGGGCGGCGGCATTCGCCGACCGCCTGGTCCTTAAATCCAGCCCAGCCGTGCAAGCTTGCCGGCGGATGGGGCTTCCGGCGGATTATTTGTATGTTGACGATGGGGCTCGCGGTGCGCGCCCCGCCGTGTCGGCCGCGCGGGTTTAGACGGCCACGTCACGCTGTGCCGCGTGGAACCGCAGGGGGGGAGGGTTCGTGAAAGTAGCGATTCTCGACGATTATCAGAACGTCGCGCTGAAGACGGCGGATTGGTCGGCCGTCGCGGCGATGGCGGAGATCACCGTCTTCCACGACCACCTCGCCGATGCCGAGGCGGTGGTCCGCCGGCTCGAGCCGTTCGACGTCGTCTGTGTGATGCGCGAACGCACGCCGCTCTCCCGCGACATCATCGAGCGCCTGCCGCGGCTCAAGCTCATCGCCTCGACCGGGGCGCGCAACGCTTCGATCGACATGGCGGCGGCAGCCGAACGCGGCATCGCCGTCACCGCGACCGGCTATCGGTCCTCCCCGACCATCGAACTGACCTGGGCGCTCATTCTCGCCAGCATGCGTCATGTGGTCGAGGAGAGCACGTCCGTGCGCAACGGCGGCTGGCAAACGACCGTCGGCCGGGACCTCAAGGGAAAGACGCTGAGCGTGCTGGGCTTAGGCAATATCGGCCGCGAGGTGGCGCGGGTCGGTCTCGCCTTCGGCATGGAGGTAATCGCCTGGAGCCAGAACCTGACCGCGGAGACCGCGCACGCCGTCGGCGCCGCGTTGGTCACGAAGGAGGAATTATTCCGGCAAGCCGACGTCCTGACCATTCATCTTATTTTGAGCAAGCGCTCGCGCGGACTGGTCGGCGCGGCAGACCTTGCGCTGATGAAGCCGACAGCCACGCTTATCAACACGTCGCGCGGCCCGATCGTCGACGAGAAGGCGCTGACCGGCGTGTTGGAGCGGCGCGCAATAGCGGCGGCCGCCATTGATGTCTTCGACGAGGAGCCGTTGCCCGCCGGCCATCCGTTTCGCGTTCTCGCCAACGTGCTGGCTACGCCGCACATCGGCTACGTTTCGGAAAACGTCTATCGGATATTTTATGGCGACGCCGCAGCGCACATCGCCGCCTGGCTCAAGGAGCACGCGCCCTGACCGAGCGGTTTTGCAGACGGTTGGGCTAATCAATCTGACAGCAATCAAACGCTTGCGCAGCGGTGCGCGGTGGCCGCGATTGATCGAAACTCCGCGACGATTGAGTCCGCGCTAGACGGCCAGCTTCAAATGCTTGGCCGGCCGGAACGCGACCTTTTTGCTGGCTTTGATCGCGATGGCCTCGCCGGTCGCCGGATTGCGTCCCATCCGGGCAGAGCGCTTGCGCACTTGCAGGATGCCAAAGCCTGCAATCCGGATGCGTTCACCCTTTTTGAGATGTTTGGTGATGAGGCCGACCAGATCGTTGAGGAAGGCTTCGCCGGCGCGTTTGGTCAGATGATGATCCTTGGCCAGCGCGGCCGCAAGATGCTTGCGCGTGATGGGGCCGCGGACCTTCGTTGCTTTAGCCGCCATCTTACGAGGTGCCATGTTAGCTGCCATGATGCTTTAGCCCTTGTGGCGCGCGAAGTGCGCTCGCAGCAGCTAGAGACTGATTCGGAACTGGAAGAAAAGCAATTTAGCGCGCCGTGCCCGCGGTTTGAGCGGACAAATAGGCCACCGGCCGACCCGGTTGCGGCCTCGGCGAAGACGGCCGGTCGGCCACCAGTGGAAACGTCGCCCCAGGATTTCGCTGCCGCTCAATCCAGGGTACAACGCACCCCATGTCAACGTTCCTGTCTCACGGTCTGGTGCCGATCGCCATCGGTGCGGTCGCGGTGGTCCTGCTGCTCGGCCTCGTCAATATGATGCGGGGCGGCTCCGGCAATACCTCGCAGAAGCTGATGCGATTGCGGGTACTGCTGCAATTCATCGCCATCGTGATCATCATGTTCACGATCTGGGTGATGGCCAAATAGACGATGGCGAGCTGACGATGGTCGTCCTCAACAAAATCTACACCCGCACCGGCGATGACGGCACCACCGGACTCGGCACCGGCGAGCGGCGCAAGAAGTACGATCTGCGCGTTGCCGCCTACGGCACGATCGACGAGACCAATGCCGCGCTCGGCGTCACGCGGCTTTACACGATCGACGACCATTCGATCCACAGCGCGCTTGCCCGCATCCAGAACGATCTGTTCGACCTCGGCGCTGATTTGGCCACGCCGGGCAAGGGCAGGGGACCGGGTGGCGCACGGCTCACCGTCACCGCCACGCAGGTGGCCTGGCTCGAAAGCCAGATCGATCTGCTCAACGGCGAACTCGAGCCCCTGAAGTCGTTCATCCTGCCCGGCGGTTATGAGGCGGCGGCGTATCTGCATCTCGCGCGCACCATCTGTCGGCGCGCCGAGCGGCTTATCGCGGAACTGGCGGACCAGCCCGGCGAGGCGGTCACGCCGGAGGTGCTCAAATACGTCAACCGGCTGTCGGATTATCTGTTCGTCGCCGCCCGCTTCGCCAACAGCAAGGGGGCGCGCGATATCCTGTGGAGACCGGGCGAGAACCGCTAGCGCCCAAATCGGGAAAAGCGGAATCCGGTTTTCCGACAAGAGCATGCTCGACGGTGCGCTAAAGCGTGGCGGCTGCGCGAGCGGCCGTCAAAAAGCGGCCAATATAGAAAGACAATCATCGGGGGTCGCCGTTATGATGCGCGACGGGGCGCACGGCGGCGTTGGCACGACATTGCATGACGGAATTCAAGCGGTTCATCCGCCCCAGCGTGGTTGTTTCGGTCCTCGGTCATCTGGGGGTGCTGGCGATGGGCTTGCAATTCGTCGGTGGGGAGTCAGTTCGACAAGGTGCCGCCGCCGGATGCCATGGTGGTCGATATCGTGCCGCCGAACGAAGCCCCGCGGCTTTCGGGCACTCCTTCCAACTTGAAATCGTCCGGCTCCGACACGCCGGGCCGGTTCAGCTCGACAAGCACCGTCGGCCAGCCGCCGCCCAAGCCGCCCGCGCCATCGCCGCAACAACCGCAACAGCGTTCTGAGTTGCAGACTGACGCGAAGGCGCAGCGCGCAAAGTCCAAGCCCGAGCAGACCAAACCCGAGCAAGCCAAGCAGACCAAGACGGCGGAGGCCAAGACGGCGCAGCGCGGGATGGCGCTGCCCGAGGCGGCTCAAGGTGAAACGGCGCGGCCTGAAATGACGCCGATTGAAATGCCGGAGGCGCCGCCCGCACCGCCGCAGCCGCAAGCTCAGGACACCCCCGATCAGCCGGAGACCGCCGAGCAATTTGCCCAACAAGCGCTCCTCGGTGGACGGCTTGGTGGCGGGTTTGAGGCGCCGCCCGTCGACACCGTGCGGCCGGGGGTCGATTTCACCACCGCGTTCCGCGAGCGGGTCAGTTCGTGCTCGAGCCTTCCGGCCGGGGTCGCCTCTACGGATAAGGTGACGGTCTCGATGCGGATCTTCCTGAACCCGGACGGCACGCTGGCGTCGGCGCAGCCTCTGGAGCCGATCGAATCGACAAGACAGCGGGCGCTGATGGAAAGCTCGATCGACGCACTGCGGAAGTGTCAGCCCTACACCATGCTGCCGCCGGACAAATACAATCAGTGGAAGAGGCTCGACCTGACCTTCTATCCCATGAATTACTTCGGCAACTGAATTACTTTGGTAACTGAATTACTTCCGCAACTGAGTGCGCGTTTTTGGTCGTGCGCATGACGTCGAGGGTTGCCTGAGCGGGAAAGCGTTTCCACCGTCGCCATCGGCTCGCCGCCCTGATAGCTTTCGCTCATTCAGGGGGAGGAAATCATGGGCCGGCTCGACGGCAAGGCTGCGATCGTCACCGGCGCGGCAAGCGGCATCGGCCGCGCCAGCGCGGTTTTGTTCGCGCGCGAGGGCGCGCGTCTGGTCATCGTCGACCAGAACGACGGCGGACTGCGCGAGACGGCAAACATCATTGCCAAGAGCGGCGGCAGCGCCGAGGCGGTGGTCGCCGATACCGGCCGCGAGGATGATGTCAAAGCGTTCGTCGGACGCGCTCTCGAAAGATTGGGCGGGCTTGATGTCGTTTATGCCAATGCCGGCATCAGCGGCGGTCTCGTTCCGCCGCCTTTGCTTGAGCAAACAGTCGGCTATTGGTTGGGCGTGCTCGAGGTCAATCTGATCGGCACGTTTCTGGCGATCAAACACGCAGCGCCGCACATGATGGCAAGAGGCAACGGCTCCATCGTTCTCACCGCTTCCGTCGCCGGCCTCAAAGCCAACGCCGGCGGCGCGCCCTATAGCGCCAGCAAGGCCGGCGTCGTCAGCCTCACCCAGACGGCGGCCAATGCGCTTCTCGGCAGCGGCGTGCGCGTCAATGCCATCTGCCCCGGCCTGATCGAGACCGGCATGACTCGCTCGCTGTTCGAGGCGGCGCGCCAACGCGGCACGGCGGCCAAGATCGGTCAGCTCAATCCCTTGCAGCGCGCCGGCGCGCCGGAAGAAATCGCCGCCATGGCGCTGTTTCTGGCAAGCGACGAGTCGTCTTACGTCAACGGCCAGGCCTTTCCGGTGGACGGCGGGCTGTCGTCGACATTGCCCTTCGCCCGGCCGCTCCGTTGACCGGACGCGCCAGCGCCGGTACGTTCCCGCACCGCAGCATCGCCGGAAGCCCCGCAGCGGAAATAACGCCAACCCGACACCGCCCATGAACATTCTGCCATGAAAATTCTCGTGCCCGTGAAGCGGGCGGTCGACAAGGATGTGAAAATCCGGGTGAAGGCGGACGGCTCCGGCGTCGAGCTTGCCAACGTCAAGATGTCGATGAATCCGTTCGACGAGATCGCCGTCGAGGAGGCGATCCGGCTTAAGGAAGCAGGCAAGGCCACCGAGATCGTGGCGGTGTCGATCGGCCCGGCGCAAGCCACGGAAACCATCCGCACGGCGCTGGCGATGGGCGCCGACCGCGGCATCCTGGTCAAGGCCGATGGCGTCGTCGAGCCGCTGGCGGTGGCGAAGATCCTCAAGGCCATCGCGGCGGCGGAAGCGCCCGGCCTCATCATCTTGGGCAAGCAGGCGATCGACGACGACTCGAACCAGACCGGCCAGATGCTGGCGGCGCTGCTCGGCTGGCCGCAAGGCACGTTCGCATCGAAGCTCACGATCGAAGGCGACGCGCTGATGGTGACGCGCGAGGTCGACGGCGGTTTGCAGACGGTGAAGCTCAAAATGCCGGCGATCGTGACCACCGATCTGCGCTTGAACGAGCCGCGTTACGCTTCGCTGCCGAACATCATGAAAGCCAAGAAAAAGCCGATCGAGGACAAGACCGCCGCCGATTACGGCGTCGACGTCAAGCCACGGCTCGAAGTGGTCAAGACCGTCGAGCCGCCGGTGCGCAAAGCCGGCGTCAAAGTCAAAAGCGTCGCCGAACTGATCGACCAGCTCAAGAACGTGGGGGCGATCTGATGGCTCAGTCGCGTCTTTGGTCATTGCGGAAGCCGCGCCGCGGCGGTTCGCGATCCATCATCGCGATCCGTTCAGGACATGCGCCTGCAGCAACTATGGATTGTCGGCGCGCTGGCTTTCAGCTGAGCGCCGGAATAACTGGTGGGACGGTTTGACATGCCCACTCTGCTGCTTGCCGAGCACGACAACAAATCGCTCAAGGATGCCACCAACAAGGCGCTGACGGCGGCCAAGGCGCTCGGCGCCGACGTGCATATCCTGGTCGCGGGCCACGACGCCAAGGCGGTCGCCGAGGCGGCGGCCAAGCTCGACGGCGTCAAGAAGGTGCTGCTGGCGGACGCGCCGGCTTATGAGCACATGCTGGCGGAACCGACCGCGGCGCTGATCGTCTCGCTCGCCGGTCCCTATGAAACGATCATGGCGGCCGCGACCACGACCGGAAAGAACGTCATGCCGCGCGTCGCCGCGCTGCTCGACGTGATGCAGATTTCCGAAGTGAGCAAAATCGTCGGGCCCGATACGTTCGAGCGGCCGATCTATGCCGGCAACGCCATCCAGACCGTGCGCTCGCACGATGCCAAGAGGGTCGTCACCGTGCGCACGGCGGCGTTCCAGGCGGCGGGGCAGGGCGCCACGGCGGCCCCGATCGAAGCCGTCGCCGCCGCGGCCGATCCCGGCATTTCCGGCTTCGTCGGCGAGGAGTTGTCGAAGTCGGAGCGGCCGGAACTGACTTCGGCCAAGATCATCATTTCCGGCGGCCGGGCGATGCAAAGCCGCGAGAACTTCACCAAGTATATAGAACCGGTTGCCGACAAGCTCGGCGCGGCGGTGGGTGCCTCGCGCGCGGCGGTAGACGCCGGCTATGCGCCCAATGACTGGCAGGTCGGCCAGACCGGAAAGGTGGTAGCCCCCGACCTCTATATCGCGGTGGGCATTTCCGGTGCTATTCAACACCTCGCCGGCATGAAGGACTCGAAAGTTATCGTCGCGATCAATAAGGACGAGGAAGCACCGATTTTCCAAGTCGCCGATTACGGGCTGGTAGCGGACCTCTATCAAGCCTTGCCGGAGCTGGCGCGAGAGCTGGAAAAACTGGGTCGTTGATTAAAGCGATGAACGGATCGTCGCGGAAGGTAATCGAAGATGGTCGACGTGAAAGACCGGCCAACGGCCCGCGATAGCCAGACGGGCGCCGCGCATTCGATCCGCAAAGTCGGCGTGATCGGTGCCGGCCAGATGGGCAACGGCATCGCCCATGTCTGCGCGTTGTCGGGCTTCAACGTTTTGCTCAACGACCTCGTTGCCGAGCGCATTGCCGAAGGGATCGCCGTCATCGGCGGCAATTTGGCGCGTCAGGTCAGCCGCCAGCGCATCACCGACGCGGAGCGCGAGGCCGCGCTCGAGCGTATCTCTCCGGCGAAGACGCTCAACGAGCTCGCCGAGTGCGATCTGGTGATCGAGGCGGCGATCGAGAAGGAAGAAGTCAAGCGCAAGATTTTCACGGCGGTGAGCGCCACCCTCAAGCCGGAAGCGATCATCGGCACCTCGACCTCATCGATCTCGATCACGCGGCTCGCCTCGGCCACCGACCGGCCGGAGCGCTTCATCGGCATTCATTTTATGAATCCGGTGCCGTTGATGGAACTGGTCGAGGTGATCCGCGGCATTGCCACCGATGACGCCACGTTCGAAACCACCAAGCAATTCGTCACCAAGCTCGGCAAACAGATCGCGGTGTCGGAGGATTTTCCCGCCTTCATCGTCAACCGCATCCTGCTGCCGATGATCAACGAGGCGATCTATACGCTCTATGAAGGCGTCGGCAATGTCGAGGCGATCGACACCGCGATGCGGCTCGGTGCGCATCACCCGATGGGCCCGCTGGAGCTCGCCGATTTCATTGGCCTCGATACCTGCCTGTCGGTGATGCAGGTGTTGCACGAGGGTTTGGCCGATTCCAAATATCGGCCGTGCCCGCTCCTGGTCAAATACGTCGAAGCCGGCTGGCTCGGCCGCAAGACGCACCGCGGCTTTTACGATTACCGCGGCGAAAAGCCGGTGCCGACGCGCTGATCGCTTCGCTCCGAGACTGAAAAATCAAGACGTAAAACTTTAGCGAACGCGTCATCAATGCGTTTCCGACGACCGGCAAAGTGCATACGCCACGTGCGCCGCCCGTAAAATCTCCCAAGTTCCGTGCAAGTTTTGTTTGGAGCCGCGGCGCGCTGCCGGTCGTGGCCAAAGTGCGCGTGGCCCGGGCTTTGCCTGACTGCATATCGTCAATGGCATATCGTCAATAACGAGGAGCATCCGATGCCGAACCGCGACGAACTCGCCTACGGCGCCGCAAAGCGGGATGACGTCTCTACCGACGCCGCGGTCAGGACGATGGCGCCATTGTGCGCGGCCGGTTGGGCGGTTTCGGTTTGTGTGGCGATCTTTGCTCAACCGGCGGACTACCTGGCGCTGTTGATTGCGCAGGCGGCGCTCGGCTGACGGCGCGATCGGCGGTGAGCGCTATCTCACCAGCTCGACGAACAAGCCGACGGTCGCGACATAGCCGAGCACGAACAGAATGGTGCGGACATACGGAATGGCGGCAATGAAGACGACCGCGTGTGCGAGACGCACCCAGAAATAGCCCGCCGCCCAGAACGCCGTCATGGAATCGTTCTTGCCGGTGAGTTGAATCAAAATCACCAGCGCCGCGAACGGCGCGAACGTCTCGACCGCGTTGATGTGGGCGCGGTTGGCGCGCTGACCCCACAGCGGCACGATACGCTGCGCGGGGTCGACATAATTGGCCGGCTGCAAGGGCCCATTGCGGATGAGCTGCGCGGCAACGTACGGAATCCATAGCGATGCGGTGAGCAGCGCCGTGAAAGCGAGATATTCGAGTTCGGTCGACATTTCGATTTCGCCCCGTGGATTGTTGTGATTATTCGCCGCCGCCTAATCGCAGCACGAATCCGATTTTTTCGGTTCCTTGTATGCCGCATTGGGATCGGTGACGGCGCCCTCGTAGCGGTCGTGGTGGCGCACCCAGGCCATGCCGTAAGCGAGCCCGGCCTCGTCGCGTCCTTTAGGTGCGAGGTCGAGGAAGTTATAGGCGCCGATCAGGATATCCAGACCGCGGCCGTAGCTCGAATAGGTGTGAAAAATTTCACCGGCGGCGTTCTTGAAGAACACGCTGGCGCCGGGCCGCTCGTCGCTGGGGAATTTGGTGTCTTCGTAGTTATAATGTGCGACGCCCTTGGCTTTCTCCTCCGATGTTGCCGACACCTGATAGTCGAAGTTGAACTCGTTGCCGAACGACGACACCCATTTGAATTGCCAGCCCATGCGCCGTTTGAATTTTTCGATCTGCGGCAGCGGTGCGCGCGAGATCACGGCGAAGCCGACGTCGCGTTGTGCGAGATGGACGATGGCGGCGTCGAAATGATCGGCAAGCAATGAGCAGCTCGGGCAGCCTTCTTCCCAGTCCGGGCCAAGCATGAAGTGATAGACGATCAGCTGGCTTTTGCCGCCGAACATGTCGGCGAGGGTTTCCTCGCCGTCGGCGCCGTGGAACGCATAGCGCTTTTCGACTTTTTCCCAGGGCAGTTCCCGGCGTTTGCGGCTCAAAGCGTCGCGGGCGCGGGTGAATGCCTTTTCGTCGGCGAGATGCCGCTATCCATTCGTCGTGGGAGACGATCTTGTGCGCTTCCATAGTTTGCCTCCGTTGGCAGCCCGGATCGAGCAGGGCGAGACCCGGGTTCGCTCGTTGAGCCGACGCGATTTCCCGGGTTTCACGGCGTTCAATTCGCCGGCGTGATCCAGCCGATGCCGGCGCCGCCGGGCTCGAGCAGCATGGCGATGCGACCGATATTGGGCACATCAAAAGCGGGCTTCATCACCTTGGCGCCGGCCTTGGTCGCTTTCTTCACCCGTTCGTCGACATCGTCGACGGCGATGTAGGACATCCAGCTTTCCGGCACGCTCTCGTATTCCGGGGCGCTGATATCGAACACCCCGCCGACGGACTCGCCGCCCAGTTTGGCGACCCAATAAGTCCCGCCGGGCGTCGGCATCGCCTCGAAATTCCAGCCCATCGTGTCAGCATAGAACTTCTTCGCTTGCGCCACGTTGCGCGTCATCAGCTCGTTCCAGTAGAAATTGCCGTGAGACCAGGACATGTGGTTGCTCCGTTGCTTGCTCTTCCGCTTGCGGGAGAGGTTTTAAGATGCCTAGGCGAAAAGCTTTTCCATCTTGTCGAGTGCGCCGCCCCAGCCGCCTTGGTGCTGGTCGCGTGTCTCGTCGTCGGCGAACTGCTCGTGAGTCAGCGTGAGCAGCGTGCCGCCGCCGTCGGGCTTGAGCGACACCGTGACCAGCGATTTATTTTCCGGTGTCGATTTCCAGGCCCAGGTGAAGACGAGTTTTTCGTTGGCGACGATCTCGCGATAGACGCCGCCCACCGCAAGCTCATCGCCCGTCGGCGTGCGCATCACCCAATCGTAGCGGCCGCCGACGCGGACATCGGCTTTGGCGCTGACCGCTCGGACCTCGCCCGGTCCCATCCAGTGTTTCACCTTTTCCGGGTCGGTGAACGCGGCGAAGACTTTGGCGGGCGGCGCCTTGAGGTGCCGCTTAAGGGTGAGGCTTGGTTTGACGATGGTTTGGACGGACATGACTTTTCCTCCTCTAAAAATCCGGCGAGACGATGCAGCGCCTCGGACCAGAAGCGTTCGTAGCGTTCGAGCCATTCGCGAGCGCCGCGCATCGGCTCGGCGTTGAGACGGCAGCTCACGATGCGGCCCGATTTTGTCCGCGCCACGAGGCCGGCATCGGAGAGCACATCGAGATGCTTCATGATCGCCGGCAGCGACACGTCAAACGGCTCCGCCAGCGCGCTGACCGAAAGGTTGGGTTCCGCGGCAAGCCGCGCCAGCAGCGCCCGCCGCGTCGGATCGGCGAGCGCGGCAAAGGTGCGATCGAGCGGCGCGGTCGAATACTTAACCATGTAGTTAAGTGTAGCGCCGCGGCTGCAGATGTCAAGTGTTCGTCGCAAGGCTTCGCGCTGCTCGACCGGTTTCTGGTACGCCAAGGAAAATGATATTTATCCGGTGCCGGCGAGCCACTGGAGCCGGCCATTAACGGCCAGCAGAATCCGAGTTTGGCGCGTCGATCCGATTTGGGAGTTGCCCTATGACGCAGCAACAACGCGGCCACGGTCAACAAGGGCCGGCGCTCAACGAGCTGCAGAATATGGTAGAAACCATTCCCGCATTGGTGTGGAGGGCGAGGCCTGACGGAACTATCGACTACGTCAACAAACGCTTGCTCGAATACCTTGGATCGCCTCTTGAAGAGGTCATTGGTTGGGGATGGATGGAGAAAGTCCATCCGCACGACGTCGCGTTTAAAGTGCAAAGCTGGCTCGGCCACCTGGAAACCAGGACTTCACACGATGCCAACTGTCGATTTCAGGGTGCCGACGGTGCCTACAGATGGTTCAACGTGCGTGGGGAGCCCTTACGCGATGCCGACGGTCGCACACAGAATTGGTACGGTGTCCTAATCGACATAGATGATCAAAAAAAAGCAGAAGACGCATCTCGGGAGAGTGAGCTAAAGCTCCGCGAAATCATCGAAACAATGCCATCAATGATCTGGTCGACCGGGCCGGATGGCCAACCCACCCATGTCAATCAAAGGGTTGTTGACTATACTGGATGTCGTTTTGAAGATCTTTTAAATCTCGGCTGGAGGCAATTCATCCATCCGGATGACTTTCCTGAAACCGCGAAGACGTTTTACCACTCGATTCAAACTGGAGAGTCGTACCAAGCGATTCATCGGTTGCGTCGAGCCGACGGTCAATATCGCTGGTACCAACAGCGCGCCGAACCTTTGCGCGATAAACAGCAACGCATCGTCCAATGGTACGGTGTGGCGGTTGATATCGATGGAGGCAAGAACGCCGAGAACGAGCTGCGAGTCACACAAGCTCAGCTAGCGAGGGCGTCACAGGCCGCGACCGTTGCCGAACTTTCGGCGTCGATCGCTCATGAAATCAATCAACCGCTGGCTGGCATTGTTGCGAGCGCCGAGACCTCCCGAACGTGGCTATCCGGCGACAACCCCAACCTCCCACGGGCGCGGGCGGCAATAGAACGTATCATCAGGGACGGTATCGCAGCGGCGGATATCATCCGGCGGATCCGCGCCCTCTTCAGACAGACGGCACCGGCGAAGACTTCATTGCAGATCAACGAGGTTATCGACGAGGTCAGACGTTTGGCCCAAGACGAGCTCGATCGGAGGGGTATCTCCCTGGAACTGGGACTGGCACAAGCCCTGCCTCCTGTGCTTGCCGACCGGATTCAGATTCAGCAGGTGCTGATGAATCTCATTCGCAACGGCGCGGAAGCGATAGAGGAAGCGAACAGCAACGCCAAGCGCCTGATTGTCCGGTCGCAATGTACGGATGGATTCATAATCGTCGAAGTCTGCGACCTTGGCATTGGTTTGACGCATCCAGAGAAAGTATTTGAGCCGTTTTACAGCACCAAGCCAAATGGCCTCGGCGTCGGCCTTGCCATCAGCCGCTCCATTGTTCAGGCTCACGGCGGAGTGCTTCGCGTGCGTGATAATCAGCCGCGGGGAACGGTATTTTCCCTCACGTTGCCGCTGCGGCCGGAAGCCGGGGATGACGCAAAGACCTGAGTTGGTTATCATTGTGGACGATGATTTCAGAGTGCGGGAGGCGATTTCAGACTTGCTCGCTTCGCGCAGTCTTGAGACCGTCGCGTTCAAATCTGCGGCTGAATACTTACGTTTCGGCGATCCAAATGTACCTTGCTGTCTAGTTCTGGATGTGTCGCTGCCGGACATTGACGGGCTCGAACTCCAAAACACCATCGCACCAATGCCGCATCCGCCGATTGTGTTTATCAGCGGTCACGGAGACATCCCATTGTCGGTTCGCGCGATGAAAGCCGGCGCGATCGATTTCCTGACGAAACCACTCAACGAAGAAAGCCTTTTAGAGGCGATAAATGTCGCTCTGATCCGCGATCGCGAGTTGCGGCATAATCGAGCCGAATTGACCAGACTTGAGGATCGGTATGCTTCGCTAACTCCGCGTGAACGTGAGGTGCTGCCATTGGTGGTCAGCGGATTGCTTAACAAACAAGCAGCCGCGGAACTGGGCATAAGCGCAGTCACGCTCCAGATTCATCGCAGCAAAGTCATGCAGAAGATGAGGGCCCGTTCTGTCGCGGATCTGGTGCGCATGGCGGGAAGGCTGAGCATACCCACGCCCGATCCACATAACATAAAAACATCATAGTCGCTGGACGTTTAAAGATATATGCCACGGCAAAAGGAAGAGAGAATAGCCGTGAATTCGCCAACAAGACCTATAGTGGCGGTGGTTGACGATGACTACCGCGTTCTCGAATCGCTTGAAGATTTACTGGAGTCTGCTGGTTACGGGGTCCGGCTATTCGCTTCGGCAAAGCAATTCTTGGATACGGCAATCGGCGAAGTTGACTGCGTCATATCGGACATTGGCATGCCAGGCGCTGACGGGTTCGAGCTTCAGCAGATCATTAGGAATTTCCGACCAACTCTGCCCGTTATCCTGATCACCGCCCGTCATGAGTTCGCAACCGCGGAGCACGAGGTGGCGCGCGGGGGCCGGCTTCTTTTTGAAAAGCCGTTTGATACGCGAGAATTGCTCGCAGCCATTGGCTCCGAATTGCACGCATCGAACGGCAAGCCGTGATGGCCGCGTGAGCGGCCGCGTCTAATAGAAAAACATTATATACGCGGCAATCGCCGCCGCCGTAACGTTTTTATCGCCAGTCAAACTTGACTTTGTGACGCGATAACGCGGCCCATTGAGGAGGTCACGATGAAGGTACTTGAAGCGCTGTCCGCCGCGATTGCGGCTGAAGGCATCGATCACATTTTCGCGGTCATGGGTGACGCCAACCAGGACATCATTGTAGAGCTTTGCGAAAAGCATGGGCTCACTTACGTTCATGCCCATCATGAAGGAACCGCCGTCGGCATGGCGGACGGTTATTCGCGCCTCACCGGTAAGATCGGCCTCTGCACCACCACGCAGGGGCCCGGCTACGCCAACGCGACCCACTCGCTCGTTCACACACGGCTGCATCGATCGCCGGTGTTAATGCTCGGCGGTCACGCTTCGCTGCGCGATCCCTACAACCCGCAAGGCATGCTCGACCAGCACGCCATGGCGCTGCTCACGACCGGGGCGACAGTGACGATCGAGCATCCCGACAATGTCGATTACTGCCTCGGCGAAGCTTTCCGCCAACTGAGAGCGAAGAAAGGGCCGTTCGTCCTCAACATGCCGCAGGACATCCAGCATGCTGCCCTATCAGACAAAAACTGGAAGTATCGCCCCATGTACAAGGCGAAGACCTTGCAGCCACCGCGGGCGGACGACCTTGCCGCAGCAGCCAAGATCCTGGCGGGAGCCAAACGGCCGACCATTCTCTGCGGGCTCGGCGCCGCCCAGGGAAAGGCAGAGGCTGAGGTCCAGAAATTGGCCGAATATCTCGGCGCGCCGGTGACCACTACCCTTTACGCCGCGGGTTTTTGTTCTCAATATCCGCTTCATCTCGGCATCAGTGGCGGCTTGGGCTCAGACCTCGCCGTCGATACGCTCGCCGAAAGCGACGCCATGATCGTCATCGGCGCGAGCTTGAATGAATGGACGACGCATTTCGGCAAAATCCTGGAGAACGGCAAGAACATTATCCAGATCGACGACCGCGAGGATGCCTTTGGTTGGTTCGCGCGCATTACCGTTGGTCTGGAAGCCAACTCGAAGGCGGCTGTCGTGGCCCTGCTCGATAAGTTGAAGGAAGGCGGTAAGCCGGGCCGGCAGCCGGATGCGGAACTGGTACAGAAAAAGAAGCAACAAAAGCCGCCGGCGATCACTTACGATGACGGCAAGTCGGTCGATCCGCGCCGCGCCGCCAGGTATCTGGAAGACAAATTGCCAAAACGCGATCGCATTCTCGTGTTCGATGGCGGGCATGCGCTCATGGTGGCGGTTCAAACCCTAACGAGTTCTGGCGCTGACAATTGGTCAACCGGAGCGGATTTCGGCGCGGTTGGGCAAGGCTTGGCCATCGCACTCGGGGCGTGTTTTGCGCGACCCGGCAAGCGGATCACCCACGTCACCGCGGATGCGGCGTTTATGATGAACGTCGCCGACTTCCATACGGCCGTCAGCCACCACCTGCCGCTCACCGTCTTCGTGTTCAACGACAATGCCGTTGGGCAGGAGCGGCACGACTTGGTGCACAAGGGCTTCCCGACTAAATATGCGGAAGTCGCGCAGCCGGACTTCGAAAAATTGGCGGTCGGCTTCGGCGCCAAGGGTTTTAAAGTCAATCGGCCGGACGATTTCGGCGAGATTGACAAAGCGCTGGCGGTTGAAGACGGCCCAGTGATAGTCAACGTTCGCATCAACGGCGACGTCGAACTGCCGGTGAGCTGGGAGATCGCCCAGCACCTGGAAAATACCGGAGAGTAACTCTCATCGGTGCATTCTCCCGCCAGGCCGGGCTTTCCTTCGGGGCGAAGCGGACATTCAGCGAGCGCGCTTACAAAACCGAATTTATGAATACGCGCCCCTAAGATGGCTGTGGCGCGGCAGCCGGGTTTGGAATGGCGAGCAGTATGAGAAAGCCGATAACGGCGGTTGCCGCCATCACGGCAAAAATCGGCACGCTGCTCGATGAATTCAACAGGCCCACGCCGGTCGAGGCCAGGGCGCCGATGCCCATCTGCAGAAAGCCGAGCGCCGCCGCGGCACTGCCGATATTCTTGCTGAACGGCGCCAACGCGAGCGCCGCGGCATTCGGATAGGCGATGCCGCAGAACGGCAGGTAGATCAGCAGCAGCCCGACATTCGCCGCCAAGCCGTACCAGCCATACCAGGCGCCCAGCAGCATGACGAACAACACGATGTTCTGGCAGATCAGTGCGACACGAAAAATGCTTTGGTCCTGGTGGCGGCGCGACAGCCATACATTGATCTGGCTGCCGCCGATAAAGCCGCAGGCCAGCGTCGCGAAAATCAGGCCGTAGGTGCGCGGATCGACATGAAAGGTTTCGATGAAAATGATCGGTGAGCCGGTCACGTAAACGAACAAACCGGCAAATGAAAAAGCGCCGCTTAACGCGTAGATATGAAATTGCCGATTCTTCAGGACCTGCAGAAAGGTGCGCACGATGGCGAGCGGTCGCAGCGAGATATCGCGATCCGGCTCGTGCCCCTCCGGCAGGATGGCCGCGACGACCGCGATCAAGATCAGGGCAAATCCCGCCAGGATGACGAATATCCAGGGCCAGCCCACCGTGGTCGCGACGAGGCCGCCGATCGAAGGCGCGAACAGCGGCGACACGCTCAACACCAGCATCAGCAGCGACAGGATCCTGGCGCTTTCCCGCACCGGAAAGAAATCGCGCACCATGGCGATGGCGCCGACCTGCGCCGCGCACCCGCCGACGGCTTGAAGAAGGCGGAAAGCGATGAACAGGCCGGGCGAACGCGCCGTCACGCAGCCGAGCGAACCCACGACGAACAGACTGAGCCCGGCATAAAGCGGCCTTTTGCGCCCGAAGCGATCGAGCAACGGCCCGTAGAAAAGCTGCCCGAGCGCAAGCCCGATGAAATAGCCGGAAACCGACAGCGAAATTTCCGCCGGCGTGGTGCCGAGATCCCGCGCGATCTGCGGAAAGGCGGGAAGATACATGTCGACGGAAAAGGGGCTGACGGTGCTCAGCGCCCCGAGAATGAGAACGATAACGAGGTTGGCGCGGCGGGAGCGCATAAGGATGAATGAACTTTGCTTGGTTTTTTCGCCGCGCTCGATGCGGCCTAGGGTGTGGCGATGGCGGCGCTGACAAGCTTGACGCCATCGGGGCTCGCCCATTCGGCAGGGCCGGCCATCTCGCCGATCTCGCAGCCGGATCGGCCGACGATGAGCGTGGTCGGCATGCCGAAAGCCTTTCCGGCGAGCTTGAGGTCCTGAAAGACCTTGGCGCTTTGATCGGAATAAAACGCGAGGTGGGTCACGCCCACGTCCTTGAGAAAGGCGCGCGGCTTTGCCGGATCGCGGGTATCGATATTGACGGCAACGACCTCGAAATTGGAGTTGCCGAGATTGCTTTCGAGCGCGTCGAGCGCCGGCATTTCCCGGCGGCAAGGGACGCACCAGGTCGCCCATAGATTGAGGAGCACGGTACGGCCGCGCCAGTCGGCCAAGGACCGGTCATGGCCCGCGGCGTCCTTGAAGGCGAGGTCGGGGACGAGGAATGGCGTGCGCGCAACCGCGAGCGCCGCAACTTCGCCCCGCGCCAGCGGCGCGATCCGGGCGGCGGCCGCAACCGTCGGCGCACAGGCCGTCGCCGCTGGATTTGTTCGCAGACGCCCAATCCCGTATACCCCGGCCAGGACGACCAGGATGCCGATCGCCGCTGCGACGGAAAGTAGCCGCAGACGGCCCACAGAGTAACGCGGCGTGGCGGATTGCTCGGTCATCATTGAAAGCTCGGCACAACCTTTATGTGTATTGGATCATGAGCAACAAAATGTGGGGCGGACGCTTCGGCTCCGGACCCGATCCCCTGATGGAGGAGATCAACGCCTCGATCGACTTCGACCGACACCTTTACCGGCAAGACATTGCTGCGAGCAAGGCGCATGCCGCGATGCTCGCCAAAGCGGGCATCATTACGGCGCAGGATGCAAAGCGCATCGCTCACGGTCTAGACACGATTCTGTCAGAGATCGAAGCCGGCAAATTCAAGTTCAAGCGTGCCCTCGAAGACATCCACATGAATATCGAAAGCCGGCTTGGCGAGCTGATCGGGCCACCGGCCGGCCGGTTGCACACGGCGCGCTCGCGCAACGATCAGGTTGCGACCGATTTTCGTTTGTGGGTGCGCGACGCGATCGATGAAATCGACTTGGCGCTCGCCGGCTATCAGCGCGCGCTCGCGACGAAAGCGCTCGAACACGCCGCGACCGTGATGCCGGGGTTCACGCATCTGCAAACGGCGCAGCCGGTGACGTTCGGCCATCACCTGCTCGCCTATGTCGAGATGGCGGCGCGCGACCGCGGCCGCTTCGCCGATGCGCGCGCCCGCCTCAGCGAAAGCCCGCTTGGCGCCGCAGCGCTCGCCGGCACCGCTTTTCCGATCGATCGCGCCATGACGGCGAAGGCGCTCGGCTTCGACCGCCCGATGGCGAATTCGCTCGATGCCGTGGCCGATCGCGACTTCGTGCTGGAGACGCTGGCGGCCTCTGCCATCGCGGCGGTGCATCTGTCGCGCTTTGCCGAGGAGATCGTGATCTGGTCGTCGCCGCCGGTCGGTCTCTTGCGGCTATCAGACCGTTTCACCACCGGCTCGTCGATCATGCCGCAAAAGCGCAATCCGGATGCGGCCGAGCTGGTGCGGGCGCGGACCGGCCGCACCGTCGGCGCGCTCACGGCGCTCCTTACGGTGATGAAGGGATTGCCGCTCGCTTATCAGAAAGACATGCAGGAGGACAAAGAAGGCGCGATGGATGCGCTCGGCACGCTCGTTCTGTCCATCAATGCCATGACCGGCATGGTCGGCGACATGGAGCCCGCCGCCGCGCGCATGCGCGCCGCGGCCGGCGATGGCTATGCCACTGCGACCGATCTCGCCGATTGGCTGACGCGCACGCTCGATCTGCCGTTCCGCGAAGCGCACCACATCACCGGCCGTATCGTCGCCAAGGCGGCGGCCGCCGGCATTGCGCTCGACCGGCTGCCGCTCGAGACCCTTCAGGCGATCGAGCCGCGTATCACCAAAGCGGTATTCGACGTGCTCTCGGTCGACGCCTCGGTGCAAAGCCGCGCCGTCTATGGCGGCACCGCCCCGAAGAATGTCCGCGCCCAGGCCAAACGCTGGCTGCAACGGCTGGCAAAGAAGCCGTAAACCGGGCGGAAGGTATTGCCGACACAATATCGCCCGCCGGCTTGCTATACTCCGCGGGGAAGCTTCTGGGGGACGCGTTTGGCCTTTGTTCGGCTCGGTCTCGTCTGTTTGCTGATCGGCGCCGCGGGCTTCGGGCTTGCGGCCTGTGGGCGCGCGGGGCCGCTCGAATTGCCGCCGGGACCGGCGGTGGCGCAGCCTGTTCCGAGCGCGTCGGCGGCGCCCGCCATAACGCCGACGGTCGGCGGGCCGGTCGCGCCCGGTCCCTCGCCGCAGGAAACCTCGCAGCGAAATGGCTTCGACGCCTTCGGCAATCCGATTGCGCCGCCCGGTCAGAAAAAATCGTTTCTGCTCGATCCGTTGCTGCAATAGGGCCGCTGGCGCCGCCATTTGTCATTGCGGGCGGCGAAAGCGACGGAGCGACACCGCCGACGCCGGCCGGCTCGACGGCGCGCGCTTCGCTCGCAATGGCGAGGATCATGCTCTAAACACACCCTCCATGCATCACTTTGCCTATCGCGACGGCGTGTTGTACGCCGAAGCTGTCGATCTGATTGCGCTGGCGGACGCCGTCGGCACGCCGTTCTATTGCTATTCGACGGCAACCTTGGAGCGGCACTATCGCGTCTTTGCCGATGCCTTCGCCGACGTCGACGCGCTGATCTGCTACGCCATGAAGGCGAACTCAAATCAGGCGGTGATCGCGACGCTCGGCCGGCTCGGCGCCGGCGCCGACGTCGTCTCCGGCGGCGAGCTTCTGCGGGCGCGAGCCGCCGGCATTCCGCCGGAAAAGATCATGTTCTCCGGCGTCGGCAAAACCGCGCACGAACTCGAGCTCGCCGTCGAGCAGGGCATCCTCTGCGTCAACGTCGAATTGGAAGCCGAGCTCGATTTGCTCGCCGCCATCGCTGCCGGCAAAGGCCGCACCGCGGAGATTTCGCTGCGCGTCAACCCCGACGTCGATCCAAGAACCCACAAGAAGATCGCGACCGGCAAGGCCGAGAACAAATTCGGCATCCCGATCGGCCGCGCCCGCGAAGTCTACGCCCACGCCGCCAAGCTCGCGGGCGTGCGGGTCGCCGGCGTCGACATGCATATCGGCAGCCAGATCACCGAGCTCGGCCCGTTCGGCGACGCGTTTGCGCTCCTGGCCGATTTCGTACGCGTGCTGCGCGCCGACGGTCACGAGATCCACCACATCGATCTCGGCGGCGGGCTGGGCATTCCCTATCGCGAGGACGACGAGCCGCCGCCCGATCCGAACGCCTACGCCGCCGTGGTCAAGCGCGCGACGCGCGAGCTTGATTGCCGGCTGATCTTCGAGCCCGGGCGTCTCATCGTCGGCAACGCCGGCATCCTGGTCACGCGCGTGCTATATCTGAAGCACGGCGAGGCCAAGACTTTTGTCATCGTTGATGCCGGCATGAACGATCTGGTCCGGCCGACCCTCTACGACGCCCATCACGATATCCGGCCGGTGCGCGAGCCCGCGGCCGGAGCCGGGCGCGTCGTCGCCGACGTCGTCGGGCCGGTCTGCGAATCAGGCGATTTCATTGCGCTTGAACGCTCTCTCGTCGCGCCGCAGCCGGGCGACCTTCTCGCGGTCATGACCGCGGGCGCCTATGGCGCGGTCGAGGCCAGCACTTACAACACCCGAGCGCTCGTCCCGGAAGTCCTTGTCAACGCTCACGAATGGGCATTGGTGCGGCCGCGCGTCCCGGCTGAAGCGCTGATCGCGCTCGATCGCCTGCCGCCCTGGCTTTAATTTTGCTTGTCTAATTTTGCATGACACGGCTTCCTGCCGGTCGGACGCCTTGAACCCGCCCTCATAGTAAAGTGTTGTGGTGCGACGTTCTCTGCGCGGAGACCTTGGTGACGGATAGTTCGCCAAATAATCCTGCCGCCGACCGTCGGGATGCCGAAACGGTCATGCGATCGCGGCTTCGCGGCGCCTTGAGCCGCGCCCGCTGGATGATCTTCTGGGAACGGCTGTGGCCGGCGCTGGCCCGGGTCGTCACCGTCGTCGGGCTGTTCCTGGCGGTTTCGTGGCTTGGCGTCTGGCTGTGGCTGCCGCCGCTCGCGCGCGCGATGGGGCTGGCCGCGTTCGCGATACTTGCGCTCGCCGCCTTGGTTCCGTTCCTGTCGTTGCGCGTGCCGTCCGCGGTCGAGGCGCTGGGCCGGCTCGATCGCCGCAGCGGCGTTCGCCATCGCCCGGCGACCGCCATCACGGACGCGCTCGCGGTCACGACCGAGGACCCCTATTCACTGGCGCTATGGAAGGCCCATGTCGCGCGGACGCTTGAAGCGGCGCGCGCGTTCAAGACCGGCTGGCCATCGCCACGGCTGGCGTTGCGCGATCCTTATGCGCTGCGCGGTCTCGTCCTGATCGCCGCCATCGCTACTTTCGTTGCCGCCGGAGGTGAGCACTGGAAGCGCGTCGCCGCGGCGTTCGATTGGCAGGGCGTGGTGCTGCCGGCGAATTTCCGCGTCGATGCGTGGGTGACGCCGCCGACCTACACCGGCAAGCCGCCGATCGTCCTCGCCGGCGTTCATCCCGGCGAGATGGCGCGGCAGGGCGACGACGAAAGCGGGCCGGTGTCCGTTCCGGTAGGTTCGATTTTGGTGGTGCGTGCGACCGGCAAACTCAACCTTGAGATTTCCGGCAAGGGTGGAGTGACGCCGGCGAAAGACGAAGGTCGCGCTCCGGCCGGCACGGAAGAATATCGTTTCAAGATCGCCTCCACCGGAACCGCGACATTGCATGGCGCTGGCGACGACCTGACTTGGGCGTTCAACGCCATTCCCGACAAGCCGCCCTCGATCTCGCTGACCAAGGACCCGGAGCAGCAGGCGCGCGGCTCGATCCTTCTGTCCTACCGGCTCGAGGACGATTACGGGGTGGCCGAGGCGCACGCGACCTTTGCCCGCAAGGACGAGCCCGCGGGCAACGGCAAAACCGGCGCCCATCCGTTGTTCGGGCCACCCGACTTTGCGCTCGTGCTGCCGCAGGCGCGCACCAAAAACGGCGTCGGCCAGACCATCAAGGATTTGACCGACCATCCTTGGGCCGGTGCCGAGGTGGTGATGACCTTGGTCGCCCGCGACGAAGGCGGCAACGAGGGCAAGAGCGAGCCGTTCGCATTCCGTCTGCCGGAGCGCAATTTCACCAAGCCGTTGGCGCGGGCCCTGATCGAGCAACGGCGCAACCTGGCGCTTGATGCGGCGGCGCGCCCGCAAGTCACCACCGCGCTCGACGCGCTGGCGTTGGCGCCGGAAAAGTTCACGCCGGACGCCGGCATTTATCTCGGTCTGCGTTCGATCTTCTGGGAGCTTGTTCACGCCAAGACCGACGACGACCTGCGCGACGTCACCGCGCGGCTCTGGGAAATGGCCGTCGGCATCGAGGACGGCAACGTATCGGACGCGCAAGCCGCCTTGCGTAACGCCGAGGAGGCGCTGCGCCAGGCGCTCGAGCGCGGCGCCACCGACCAGGAAATCAAGCAGCTGATGGATCAGTTGCGTGCGGCGATGGACCGCTTCATGCAGTCGATGCAGGAGCAACTCAAGAACAGCCAACAGCTCGCCCGCCCGCTCGACCGCAATGCGCGGACCTTCAGCCAGCAGGACGTCAAGAGCATGCTCGACCGGCTGGAGAACCTGGCGCGCAACGGCGCCAAGGACGCAGCGCGGGCGCTGTTGCAGCAGCTTGCGCAGATGATGGAAAATTTGCAGATGGCGTCGCCGCAGCAAAACGGCGACGAGATGGACAATATGATGTCGCAGCTCGACGAGCTCGGCGACATGATCCACCGCCAGCAGGAGTTGCGCGACCGCACCTTCCGCCAGGGCCAGAACGAGCGCCGGCAAAACGGCCAGCAGGGCCAGCAAGGCGAGCAGGGGCAGCAGGGCGAACAGCCCGGCGATTCGATGGATGAGCTGCAGCAAAACCAGCAGGCGCTGCGCGACCGGCTCAACAAGCTGCTGCAAGACTTGAAAAACCACGGCCTCGGCCAAAACGAGCCGGGGCAGCAGGGCCAACAGGGTCAACAAGGCCCGAACGGCATGGATCAACTGGGCCGTGCCGGCGACGCCATGGGCGAAGCCGAGGGCCAGCTCGGCGACGGCAATTCCGACGGCGCGGTCGAATCCCAGGGCCGCGCGCTAGATGCGCTGCGCAAGGGGGCGCAAGGGATGGCGCAATCGATGCAGCAGCAAATGGGACAAGGTCCAGGGCCCGGCCCGAACGGCCGGCTCGGACTGCCGCGCGCGCAGCGCGACACCGATCCGCTTGGGCGGCCGCTGCGCGGCCGCGACTACGGCGATGACGTCACGGTGAAAGTGCCGGGCGAAATCGACGTGCAGCGCGCCCGCCGCATCATCGAAGAATTGCGCCGCCGCTACGGCGACGTGCTGCGCCCGCAGGAGGAGCTCGATTACATCGAGCGGCTGTTAAAGGATTATTGAGCGGCGAACAGCGCGGCGGCTTGGCCTGGAATTGCTGGTTTTGCTTCTCTATTGCCTTGTCTGTGATTGTCTTTGCGGTGAACGCTCCTGCTGCAATCGTTAATGTCTTCGAACCGAATGTTAACGCTTTCTTGCTAGCAATTCCGACGTCGCCGAGGTTCCGCTTGCGGCGGCGCGGAGACATTTGTGGCATCGATTGGTTCCGAGCACGCGCCGCGTTCGTATCGGCCGCCGTTTTGGCGCGTCTTGTGGCACCCGTTGGTCCCGGCTTCGCGGCGCGGCGATGTCGACGACGCTATCGCGCGCGTCCAGGCGCTGTTCACCGACGGCAGCGATTCCTCGATCGTGCGCCGCCTTGCCGGTGCCGCCTTCCTCATCCGCGTCATCAGCGCGGTAATCGCCTTCGTCGCGCAAATCCTGCTGGCGCGCTGGATGGGCGGCTTCGAGTTCGGCATTTACATCTACGCCTGGACCTGGGTGCTGCTGATCGGCGGCATGGTCGACCTTGGGCTCGGTTCGGCTGCGCAGCGCTTCATTCCCGAATACAACGAGCACAAGCAATTGGCGCTGCTGCGCGGATTCATCACCGGCAGCCGGTGGCTCGCGCTCGCTAGCGCCACCGCGATCGCGGGGCTCGGCGCCATCGCCGTCAAGCTGATGTCGCCCCATATCGACCCGAAGACTATCCTGCCGCTCTACTTTTCCTGTGCCACGCTGCCGATGTTCGCTCTGTGGGGGGTGCAAAGCGGCATCGCGCGGTCGTACTCGTGGGTCAATCTCGGCCTTACGCCCAATTACGTTCAGCGCCAGCTGGTGCTGCTGGCGCTGATGGGCATTGCGTATGCGCTTGGTCTGCCGACCGACGCTGTCACCGCGACCATCTTCGGCGTCATCGCGCTCATGAGCGTCAGCCTCGGCCAGATGGTGGTGCTCAATCGCAAGCTCGCGGGCGTGATCGAACCGGGTCCGAAAGCCTATGCCTTGCGGCTTTGGTACGCGACTTCGGCGCCGATTTTCGTGGTCGAGGCGTTTTATCTGCTGCTGACCTATTCCGACCTCATCGTTCTCAATCAATTCCGGCCGCCGAACGAAGTCGCGATCTATTACGCCGCCGCCAAGACGCTCGCCTTCGTCGCTTTCATCTATTACTCGGTGGCGCAAACCATCGCGCACAAATTCGTAGAATATCACGTCAGCGGCAACCGCGAACGGCTCGCTTCTTTTCTCAAGCAGGCGGTAGCGCTGACGTTCTGGCCGTCGCTCGGTTCGATCGTCGTGTTGCTCGCGCTTGGCCGGCCGCTTTTGCGGTTGTTCGGCCAGGGCTTCGATTCCGGCTATTATTTGATGTTCATAATCGCCGTCGGTCTGTTGGCGCGCGCTTCTGTCGGGCCGGCCGAGCGGCTTCTCAATATGCTGGGCGAGCGGCGCTCTTGCGCGCTGGTCTATGCAGCGTCCTTCGCGCTCAGTCTGGTGCTGTGCATCGTGCTCATTCCGCCGCTCGGGCTCGCCGGCGCCGCGATTGCGAGTTCGATGGCGCTGGTGTTTGAATCGGCGGGCCTGTTCTTCGTGGCCAAGTATCGCTTGGGCCTTCACTGCTTCATTTTCGGCGGCCCCAAGAACGGCTGAAGGCGCGGCGATGAGCGTCAAAGCGTTCGCCGATCAGCCGCCGGGTCTCGCGCTTGACGGCGCCGCTTCGGCCATCGCCAGCGCGCGGCGCGCCACGCTTGCCGATCGTTACGCGGCGAATTCGCTGGCGGTGGAATGGCGAAGCCTCGCGGAGCTGGCGCCGATTGCCGGCGAGTGGCGCGCGCTCGCCACCCGCGCGCTCGAGCCCAACGTGTTCTACGAACCGGCGTTCGCGCTTGCGGCGGCGCCGGTCTTTGGCGGCGATGCCGGCGCTATGTTGGTATGGTCCGGCGACGAGCCGCGCCGGCTGGTCGGCCTGTTCCCGGCGCGGATCGAGCGCCGGCGTTACGGCCTTAAGCTACCGATACTTGCCGGCTTCACGCATCCTTACGGCCCGCTCGGCGTGCCGCTGGTCGAGCGTGAAGCAGCCGAGCCGATCGTGGCCGCGTGGCTTGCGCATCTCGCCGCCGACGAAGCCTTGCCCGGCCTGCTGCTGCTGCCGTTTTTGCCCCAGGATGGCGCGTTTGCCGCAACGCTTGCTGCCATTCTCCGCCGCGCGCAGATGCCGGCGGCGGATTTCAACCGCCATCACCGGGCGTTGCTGCAGCCAAACGGCGAACGCGCGCTCTATGTCGAAGGCTCAATCGGCCAGCATCAGCACAAGGAATTGCGCCGGCATTGGCGGCGGTTGAGCGAGACCGGCGCGGTATTATTCACCGCCGCGACCGAGCCTGCGGCGGTAGCAGCAGCGCTCGAGGATTTTTTCGCGTTGGAAGCCGGCGGCTGGAAAGGTCGTGCCGGCACCGCGGCGGCGGAGCATCGCGGCCTGCAGGCTTTCGTCCGCGACGCGGTGAGCGGGCTCGCCGCCGACGGCAAGGTCGTGATCGATCGCATCCTGGTGGACGGCCACGCCATCGCCGCGACCATCCTGCTGCGCAGCGGCCGTAGCGCCTGGTTCTGGAAGATCGCTTACGACGAAGCCTTCTCACGCTTTTCGCCCGGCGTGATGCTGAGCGTGGTGGTGACCGACGATCTGCTCGAAGACCTCGACGTCGAGCGCACCGATTCTTGCGCTACCGCTAACCACCCGATGATCGATCATCTGTGGCGGGAGCGGCTTTCGTTGTGCGACCGCCTGATCGCCGTCCGCCCGCAGGCGCCGTTTGCCCAGGCCCGGCGGCTGGAGCGGCTTCGCGCTGCGGCGATTGTCGGCGCCAAGCGCCTTCGCGGCCTTCTCCGCCGTTAGGCCTTCTCGGCGGTTAGTCAAAAAGTGAGCCGGCCGCCGGAATCGGCACAACTCTTTAAGACGAAAACAACCGTTGCGGGAAATAATAGCGGGCGAGTCAAACGGACGGCTATCCGATGCTTCGAGGTCATGCCCTGGCTAAAGCGCTTCGCCAATGGTGGCTGGTCATTGCGACCGGGGCCGCCGGTCTTGCGCTCGGCGTCGCCGGCTTCGCCGTTCTCGGCCTTGACGGCATCTTCCGGCTGCTGGCCGGCCTGCCCGCCGGCGCGGCGGGCGCCGTCGTCGCGGTCCTTCTCGGCCTCGCCGCATTGTCGATCGGCGCGCTGGTCGCGCTGGCGCGGGAACGGCATCGCAACTGGCTGGCCCGGCTTGCAGTCAACAACATGAATCAAGGCTTGAGCATGTACGACGGCGCCGGTCGGTTGGTGCTCTGCAATATCCGCTATATCGAGATGTCGCGGCTGCCGCGCGAGCGCTTCTACCTCGGCATGCCGTTTCGCGATATCCTCATGCAGCGCGCACAAGCCGGCACATTCACCGGCGATCCTGATCAATATGTCGCCGATTACTTGAAAAGGGCTGCCGATGGGCGCGCCGAAACAAAAACGATCGACCTCGAAGACGGCCGGACGATTGCGTTGTCATTCCGGCCGATCGCCGGTGGCGGCTGGGTATCGACGCACGCAGACGTCACCGAGCAGCGCGTCGCCGAGAAAGAGCGCGATACGCTGCGGCAACGCGAGGACCACCGCGCCGCGATCGACGCCGCGATCGCCTCGTTCCGCGCCCGGGTCGAGAGCGTGTTGCTGACGGTGGGTCAAAGCGCCGGCGCGATGAAGACGGCGGCCAAATCGCTGCTGGCGACGTCGGATCACACGTTGCAGCGCGCCGAAGGCGCGGTTCACGGCTCGAACGAGGCCTCGGCCAACGTGGAAACCGCTGCCGCCGCGGCCGAGGAACTGTCAGCCTCGATCAAGGAAATCAGCCGGCAGCTTGCCCAGGCCAACGTGGTCGTGCGCGGCGCCGCCACCGACGCGACCGCCACCAACGATGACATCGCGGCGCTGGCCCGGGTCGCGCAGCGAATCGGCGACGTGGTCAAACTGATCCAGGACATCGCCGAGCAGACCAATCTGTTGGCACTCAACGCCACTATCGAGGCGGCTCGAGCCGGCGAAGCCGGCCGCGGCTTTGCCGTTGTGGCTTCGGAGGTCAAGTCGCTGGCGGTGCAAACCGCCAAGGCGACTGGAGAAATCACCAGGGAAATTTCGTCGATCCAGGGATCGACCGGCGCGGCGGTCGCCGCGATCCGCGCCATCACGCTGCGGATGCACGACATCAACGCCCACACGTCGGAAGTGGTCGGCGCCATCGGTCAGCAGGAATTGGCGACCGGAGAGATTTCGCACAATGTCGCCAGTGCCGCTGCCGGCAGCAAGGCCGTGGTGGCGGCCCTCGGCGACGTCGCCAGCGGAGTGATGCAAACGCGAAGCTCCGCGCAGACCGTGCTCGCCGCTTCCGACGAGGTCGAGAACGCGACCGTCAAGTTGCGCGCGGAAGTCGAACGCTTCCTCAGTACGGTCGCCGCGTAGCGCCGGCCGCCGTCAGCTTGAAGTCGGCGCTGCCGGCACGAATTTGAGCGCCACACCGTTCATGCAATAGCGCAGTCCGGTCGGCCGCGGTCCGTCGTTGAACACGTGGCCGACATGGCCGCCGCAGCGGTGACACGACACCGCCGTACGCAACATGCCGAATGATCGGTCCGAGGTTTCGTCGACCGCATGATCGAGCGGTGCCCAAAAGCTCGGCCAGCCGGTGCCGCTGTCGAATTTGGTCTTCGACGAAAACAACGGCAGGTCGCAGCCGGCGCAGGCGAACGTACCGGCGTGATGCTCGTTGAGGAGCGCGCTGGTGTACGGCCGCTCCGTGCCTTCGTGGCGCAACACCTGATAGGCGTCCGGGGTCAAAAGCTTGCGCCACTCTTCGTCGGTGTGCGTGACCTCGTAATTGGCCGCGGCGCGAACGCTGCCAGGCCACGCCAGGCGGCCGGCCGAGAGTGCCGCTACGGCGGCGCCAGCATAGAAGACATGTCGGCGTGTGAGCATGGTGCGTTCTCCTTGCGTCCCGATCGTCTATAGACGAGGCCGAAGCCGCCGTCACCGTTTCGGCCGGTAACGCGCGCGGCAACATTTGGTGAAGTCCGCGTTAGATTTGCCGTTTGAGGACGCCGGATCGCTCTTCGGGGGTCCGCCAACGCAGACCGGGAAAGCGGGCGTAGACGCGGTCGAAAGTAAATGGTGCCGCTTGAATGCGGCCGTTTGAAATGCCGGCGTGGAAGCTGGAATTAAAGCAGAGCCCGCGAACGAGCACCGGCGGTCATCTCGCTTCCGTCTGCCGCGCCAAAAAAGAAACCGGCCCCTTGCGGGGCCGGCTTCAAGTGCGCCGGCGTGGGGGCACCGGCCATTCTTCCAGAGGGGAAGTATGCGGCGCTTCTCGCGATTGCCGATCTGGGAGGATCGTTGGCAGCAGCTCGTCACGCAGCGCAACAAATATGCGAGGCTCATCGCGGACAGGCAACGCGGCGCCGGACATGCCAGCCATGCGGCGCCGACACCGCCATGCCATATTTTGCACGGGCGGCGCGGCGATGTGGCGCAAGCTTTATCCGGAAAATTTGCGGCAGCCGCCTTCCGAAAAGGTCTAACCGCGAATCGAATCGTCCTGAAAAGATTGCGCTTAGAAATTCCAGCGCTGCGCGTTGGCGACAAGGAAGTCGCGGAACGCCTGTACTCGCGCTACCGTCTTGAGCTCTTCCGGATAGACGAAGTAGGCATCGAGCGCGATCGGATCGGAGTCGGAGAAAAGCTGCACCAGGCCGCCGTCGCCTTCGACCAGATAGTCCGGCAGCATGGCGATGCCGATGCCGCGCTGGCAGGCACGCAGAATGCCGAGGATATTGTTGATGACGAGATGCGGCGTGCGTGGCCCTTTGCCGTCGCGCGCCACCTCGGTGAGGTAGAGCGAGCGCTGCAAGTATTGCGGCACGTTGCCGCCGAGCACCAGAACACGGTGCTTGTCGAGATCTTCGAAGGCGCGCGGCGTGCCGAAGCGCTTGAGATATTCCGGCGAAGCGTAGACGTGGAAATGCACCGAGAAAAGCTTGCGCTGGATCAAGTCGGGCTGGGTCGGCTGGCGCAGCCGGATGGCGACATCGGCCTCTCGCATAGCGAGGTCGAGTTCTTCTTCCGTGGTCAGCAAAGTGACGCGCACCTCCGGATAGAGGTCGAGGAACTCGCCAAGCCGCGGCGTCAGCCAATGCACGCCGATGCCGGGCGTCGTGGTGACGCGCAAATCGCCGTTCGGCCGTTCGCGGCTGTCGGTCAGCTTGGCGCGGGCCGCTTCCAGTTTCATAAACACGTCGTGGGCGGTGCGAAACAACAAGTCGCCCTGTTCGGTGAGGATCAATCCGCGCGCGTGGCGATGAAACAGCGAGACCGAAAGTTCCTGTTCCAGCGCGCTTACCTGGCGCGACACCGCCGATTGCGACAGCCCGAGCTGTTCGCCGGCATGGGTGAAACTCCCAGCCTCGGCGGCGGCATGAAAGACTTTTAGTTTATCCCAATCCATGAGGTCGGTCTCTTCTCCCATCCCGCACAGGGGGGAGTTGCAAACTTATTCGGCGGCGATGCGCGGCTCGGCTTCGCCGTGCGCCGCCAGGAATTTTTCGGCTTCCAGCGCCGCCATGCAGCCGAGCCCCGCGGCGGTCACGGCTTGGCGGTAGACGTCGTCGGCGACGTCGCCGGCCGCAAACAAGCCCGGCACCGACGTCGCGGTCGAATGCGCGGCGGTCTTGACGTAGCCGGACGGCTTCATCTCCACCTGACCCGCGACCAGCGCGGTCGCCGGCGAATGACCGATGGCGATGAAAATGCCGTCGGTCGGATGCTTGGCCAGCTCGTTGGTTTTGACGTCGCGCAATATCGCGGCCCTGACCTTGAGCGGAGTCTCCTCGCCGACTACGTCGGCGAGAGCGGTATTCCACAGCACCGAGATCTTCGGATTGCGGTACAGCCGCTCTTGCAGGATGCGCTCGGCGCGCAAATGGTCGCGCCGGTGGACCAGTGTGACCTTGCTGGCGAAATTGGTGAGAAACAGAGCTTCCTCGACCGCGGAGTTGCCGCCGCCGATGACCAGCACTTCCTTGTTGCGATAGAAGAAGCCGTCGCAGGTGGCGCAGGCTGAGACGCCATAGCCGCGGAATTTCTGCTCCGACGGCAGATCGAGCCAGCGCGCTTGCGCTCCGGTCGCGAGGATCACCGTGTCGGCCATATAGACATCGCCGGAATCGCATTCGATGCGGAACGGCCGTTGACGCAGTTCGAGCCGGTTGACGTGATCGGCCACCATCCTCGTGCCGACATGGGCGGCCTGCTTTTGCATTTGCTCCATGAGCCATGGACCCTGGATCACGTCGGCAAATCCCGGGTAATTCTCGACATCGGTGGTCACGGTGAGCTGGCCGCCCGGCTCGACGCCCTGGATCAGGATCGGATCGAGCATGGCGCGGGAGGCGTAGATCGCGGCCGTATAGCCGGCCGGACCCGAACCGATGATGACGAGCTTGGCGTGGGTCGTGTTCGGCACTGGCTTGATCTCAATCGCTGCTACGGATTTTTGCGGGGATTTTCCCGTTCCCCGGATGGCTCCAGAGCGTTCCCTATGTAGGGATTCTCCCGAGCTATGCAAGATACGCAACCCAGGATGCCCACAGCGCAAATCCCCGCCGGCAAAACCGGCCAAATCCTGCATTCAGGGCGTTCAAGAGCTGAATTGGCTGCGATAGTCATGCGGGGAAACTGCCAGCAGGCGGAGGAAGCTGCGCCGCATCGTCTCCTCCGAACCGAAGCCGCAACGTTGCGAAATGCGCTTAACCGGAAGGCGTGAATCCGACAGCAGTCGCCGCGCCGCTTCTACCCTTAGCCGTTCCACGGCGCGGGCTGGAGTGAGACCGGTCTCCTCGGCATAATGCCGGCTGAAACTGCGCTCACTCATGCCCGCCTGACCGGCCAAGATCGGAAGCGAAATATCATCGGCCAAGTGCCCGTTGATCCAGTCATGTAATGCCCCGAATTTTTCCTCTGCCGTCTGCAGCGATAGCGCGGCGCTGAACTGTGCCTGCCCGCCAGGGCGCTTGAGGAACACAACGAGGTAACGCGCCACGGACAATGCCGCCGTGCGGCCTAGGTCTTCTTCCACCAGCGCCAGCGCGAGATCGATGCCGGCCGTTACTCCCGCTGAGGTCCAGACCGAACCGTCGCGCAGGAAGATCGGATCAGCCTCGACGCGCACGGCGGGGAAGCGCCGGGCAAGTTCGGCGCAGAATGACCAATGCGTTGCCGCTCGCCGGCCGTCGAGCACGCCCGAGGCAGCGAGCAAGAATGCGCTCGTGCAGACGGAAGCGGTGCGACGTGCATGCTTGGCTCGTTCTCGCACCCAATCGACCAATGCCGGGTCCGCGGCCGCGGCATCGACGCCCTGACCGCCGGGGATCATTAGCGTATCCAATGCTGCGCCGATCGGCGGGAGTGGCTCCGCTCCAATCGGAAGCCCGGCTGAGGCTGTGATGAGCAGACGGTCTTTTGCCACGACCCGAAGCGAATAAGGCGGCGTCCCTCCCGCACCGGCGACCAGATCGTTGGCTGATGCGAACACCTGCAGCGGCCCGGTGACGTCGAGCAACTGCACCGAGGGGAACGCAAGCACCTCTATGGTGCGGACCGTGATTGGCGAAGAACGAGGGGACTTTGGCATTTACGCCAGATCATGCCGGGTTACATCAGGGTCGTCCATCCGCAACCTAGACCCGAAGGTGCATATGATCTCGCCAGACACTCACCTGCAAATCGGTTCGCTGCTGTTCGAGGGCATCGATCAGATCGATCTGACCGGACCATTTGAAGTCCTGTCGCGGATACCAAACTCGACCTATCGCATCTACGGCAAAACCGCTGAACCCATTCGCGATGTGAAAGGGTTACGGCTGGCGCCGGATGCGACGCTGGCCGATGCGCCCCGGCTCGATGTGCTTCATGTGCCGGGCGGCTTCGGCCAGGAAGCCTTGATGGAAGATGCCGACGTTCTCGCCTGGATCCGGCAGCGAGCGGCGGACGCGCGCAACATTTTTTCCGTTTGCACCGGCGCACTCCTATGCGGCGCGGCCGGTCTCCTCAAGGGACGCCGGGCGACGACGCATTGGGCGTCGTTTCACCTGCTGCCGCTCTTCGGTGCGATCCCGGTGAATGAACGGGTCGTGGTGGATGGAAACTGGATCTTTGCCGCCGGCGTTACAGCCGGAATCGACGGTGCCTTGCGTCTCGCGGCAGAGCTGCGCGGCGACGACGTTGCGCGCGCCATCCAGCTTTACATGGCGTACGCGCCGGAGCCGCCGTTCGACAGTGGCACGCCCGAAACCGCTCCCGCTGCAATATTGAACGAAGCGCGACAGTCCATGCGCGACATTACGGCTCGGCGAGAGGCGACCGCTCGCCGTGTGGCCGCCAGTCTCGGCGGCGTCGCAGCGGCGGCCGGCTCAATCAGCGCGTCGCACCAATCCGGTGCAAACCCCAGGAGAATGTCATGATCACGCAGGCTTTCACGAAAATGTCGCCGCCCCAATGGCTGCTCGCCATGTGGAAAGAAATCGACGACAAGACCTTCGGTAAGGGCCTCGATTGTTTCGCCGAGGACGCGGTGTGTAATCTCGGTGTCGCCGATTGGCATGGTCGCGAGGCGATCCGTAACAATCTGCGCGCGTTCATCGACACAGGCTTTACCGCGCATCACGAGGTCGTCGAATACTGGGACAGCCCGTCGCTCAAGATCTTTCACGGCACCGTCGGAATGAAATTCAACGATCCCGGCATCAAGCCGGTGAAGCCGACGATGAGCCATTTCTTCTACATGGACGAAACCGATCCAACGAAAGTCATTCGCTGGGTCGGTGCGGTCGGCCCCACCGGCTTCTAGGACCGCCGCGTGAACCGGGAAGCAGGCCGGATGCCCTACTTCCACTCGACCTTCATCACTTCGTAGGCCTTGGCGCCGCCGGGCGTGACCACCTCGACCTGAGCGCCCTTCTTCTTGCCGACCAGAGCCCGGGCGAGCGGCGAGGTGATGGAAATTTTGCCCTTCTTGGCATCCGCCTCGGGCTCGCCGACAAGCTGCCATACCGCTTTCTTCTCGGTGTCTTCGTCGATCAAGGTCACGGTGGCGCCGAACGTGATGGTGTCGCCGGAAAGCTTCGAAACGTCGATAATCTCGGCGCGCGCCAGCTTATCCTCAAGCTCGGCGATGCGGCCCTCGTTGAGCGACTGCGATTCCTTCGCCGCATGGTATTCGGCGTTCTCCGAGAGATCGCCGTGGGTGCGGGCGTCGGTGATCTGCTGGATGATGCGGGGCCGTTCCACCTGCTGGCAGTGCTTTAGCTCGGCTCCGAGCGCGGCATAGCCGTCCGCGGTCATCGGAATTTTGTCCATCTGTCTCGATCTCCATACTCGTAGAGACAAAATTCAAGTCGCGGGCCGAAGCATTGTTCGGACCTGCGGCTAAAACCCTGTCTCTACACGTGCCGTCGCGCTGGCTGGTCCGGTTCTGGATCAGAGGCGGCCGCAAAATAATCTTGCAGCGCACACACCTCAAGGTCGCCCCCGAGGTAGGCCTTGATACCCTGCGCTGCGGCGACGGCCCCCGAGAGAGTGGTGTAGTACGGCACTTTATGCAAGAGGGCTGCGCGCCGGAGCGAGCGGCTGTCGGCGAGTGCGGTAGCGCCTTCGGTGGTGTTGAAAACCAGCTGGACGCCGCCGTTTTTGATGGCGTCGACGATGTGCGGGCGGCCTTCGGCCACCTTGTTGACCCGGACCGCGGCGACGCCTTCGCCGGCGAGATAGCGCTGGGTTCCCGATGTCGCTAGCACGGCAAATCCCAAGTCTCCGAGCAGGCGCACGGCGTCGAGGATGCGCGGCTTGTCCGCGTCCTTGACCGAGACGAATACAGTTCCGCGCTTCGGCAGCCGGGTACCGCCGCCGAGCTGGCTTTTGACGAACGCGACATTGTAGTCGCGGTCGATGCCCATGACCTCGCCGGTCGATTTCATCTCCGGCCCGAGCACGGTATCGACCGCAGGTCCAAACCTGGCGAACGGAAACACCGCCTCCTTGACGCCGACATGGCGCGCGGTGGCGAATTCGAAGCTTTGCGGCGGCAGGTTAAAGCTCTTGAGCGTCTCGCCGGCCATGATGCGCGCCGCGATCTTGGCGGCCGGAATGCCCGTCACCTTGGCGACGAACGGCACCGTGCGCGACGCGCGCGGATTGACCTCGAGCACATAGATCTCGCCGTCCTTGATGGCGTATTGCACGTTCATCAGGCCGCCGACCTTGAGCGCCAAAGCGAGCGCCTTGGTCTGCCTCCCGAGCTCTTCGATCTGTTTGGCCGTGAGATTGTGCGGCGGCAACGAGCAGGCGGAATCGCCGGAATGGATGCCGGCTTCCTCGATGTGCTCCATGATGCCGGCGATATAGCTGTCGCGCCCGTCGGCGAGGCAGTCGACGTCGACTTCGACGGCGTCGGTGAGGTAGCGGTCGATCAGAAGCGGCCGCTTTTCCGACACCACGAATTCCGACGGCCGGTCGAGATCGGCGGCAAGCCGGGCGACGTAGCGGTCGAGCTGGTGGGTTTCGTGCACGATCTCCATGGCGCGGCCGCCGAGCACGTAGGATGGGCGGATCACGATCGGATAGCCGATCGTATCGGCGATGGCGTGCGCCTTTTGCGGCGAGGTGGCGATGCCGCTCTTCGGCTGGCGCAGCTTGAGCCGGTCGAGCAGTTCGCGGAAGCGATCGCGGTCTTCCGCCAGATCGATCGCGTCCGGCGACGTGCCGAGGATCGGCACCTTCGCTTTGGCCAGCGGCTCGGCGAGCTTGAGCGGGGTCTGGCCGCCGAACTGCACGATGACGCCGTGCAGCGTGCCGTGGCTTCGCTCGGTATCGATGATCTCGATCACGTCCTCGGCGGTCAGCGGCTCGAAATAAAGCCGGTCGGACGTATCGTAGTCGGTCGACACCGTCTCCGGGTTGCAGTTGACCATGATGGTTTCATAGCCGACCTCCTTGAGCGCGAAGGCGGCATGGCAGCAGCAATAATCGAACTCGATGCCCTGACCGATGCGGTTCGGGCCGCCGCCGAGGATGACGACCTTGTTTCGATCGGACGGCGCGGCCTCGTCGGCGGCACGGCCGGCGAACGGCGCTTCGTAGGTCGAATACATGTAGGCGGTCGGCGAGGCGAATTCGGCGGCGCAGGTGTCGATGCGTTTGAACACCGGGCGCACGCCGAGCGCGCGGCGGTGCGCGGCGACGGCCTCGGGGGCAAGCCCGGTCAGCCGCCCGAGCCGCACATCGGAAAAGCCCATCGCCTTGAGCCGGCGCAACGCCGTCGCCGTCGCAGGCATCCCCTTGGCGCGGATCTCGGCTTCGGTGTCGATGATGGCGCGGATTTGCGCCAAAAACCACGGATCGATCCGGCAGGAAAGATGAATGTCGGCGTCGCTCATGCCGAGCCGCATCGCCTGCGCCACTTTGAGGATGCCGTCCGGCGACGGCATGCCGAGCGCGGCGCGGATCGCATTCTTGTCGTCGCCTTCGCCGAGCCCGGGAATGACCACTTCGTCGAGACCGTTTAAGCCGGTCTCCAGCGAACGCAGCGCCTTTTGCAGACTTTCGGCAAAGGTGCGCCCGATCGCCATCGCTTCGCCGACCGATTTCATCGACGTGGTGAGCACCGGTTCGGCGCCGGGGAATTTCTCGAAGGCGAAGCGCGGGATTTTGGTGACGACGTAGTCGATGGTCGGCTCGAACGACGCCGGCGTCGCGCCGCCGGTGATGTCATTTTGGATTTCGTCGAGGGTGTAGCCGACGGCAAGCTTGGCCGCGACCTTGGCGATGGGAAAGCCGGTCGCCTTCGAAGCAAGCGCGGACGAACGAGACACCCGCGGATTCATTTCGATGACGACGAGTCGGCCGTCGTCCGGGTTGACAGCAAACTGCACGTTCGAACCGCCGGTCTCGACGCCGATCTCGCGCAACACCGCGATCGAGGCGTCGCGCATGATCTGATATTCCTTGTCGGTCAGCGTCAGGGCCGGCGCCACCGTGATCGAGTCGCCAGTATGCACGCCCATCGGATCGATGTTTTCGATGGAGCAGATGATGATGCAGTTGTCGCTTTTGTCGCGCACCACCTCCATCTCGTATTCTTTCCAGCCCAGCACCGATTCCTCGATCAGCACCTCGTCGGTCGGTGAGGCGTCGATGCCGCCCTCGACGATCTCGATGAACTCCGCCTTGTTGTAGGCGATGCCGCCGCCGGTGCCGCCAAGCGTGAACGACGGCCGGATGATGGCGGGCAGCCCGATGTCTTCGAGCGCCTCGAGCGCCTGGATCAGCGTCTTGACCTGATGCGAGCGCGGCGTCGAAAGTCCGATCTTGTGCATCGCCTCGCGAAACAGCTTGCGGTCTTCGGCCTTGTCGATGGCGTCGGCGGTGGCGCCGATCATCGTGACGTCGAGCTTCTCCAGGATGCCCATGCGGCGCAGCGACAACGCGGTGTTGAGCGCGGTCTGCCCGCCCATGGTGGGAAGCAGCGCGAAGCCGCCGGGAACAACGTAGCGTTCCTTCTCGATGATCTTGGCGACGATCTCAGGAGTGATCGGCTCGATGTAAGTCGCATCGGCCAGATCCGGATCGGTCATAATGGTGGCCGGATTGGAATTGACCAGGACGATCCGGTAGCCCTCGGCCTTGAGCGCCTTGCAGGCCTGTGTGCCGGAATAGTCGAATTCACAGGCCTGGCCGATGACGATCGGCCCCGCACCGATGATCAGGATCGAGGAGATGTCGGTCCGTCTGGGCATCGCTTCCGCATCTGGCCGCGCACACAAAAAAAGAGCGCCGTTTAGGCGCGCCGGCGCTGGGCTGTCAGCCCTTGCGCGCGCGCTCTTTAGACGAGAAACGGCGGGCAGGGAAGGGGTGCGCGGATTTAGCTTTCGCTAACCGAGCGCCGGGCTGTCGCAACATTTGGCCCCGCTGTTCGTTATCTCAAGGGCCGCGCCAGCGATTTTAAGGCAAATGCCGCAGAAACGTCCGGGTTTGTCCTTTTGGGTCAGTCTTGGCGCCACCGCACTGCTGATGGTTGCAAGCCCGCTCCACCGCAGCGGCAAGCGCCGGCGCTGGTGGCCGCGGCCTGTGGACAACGATAGACGGCCGTTCGGCGAGCCGCGCAGCTCCGAACAGCCGCACGAGATCGAGTTGCGCCGCGCACAGGAAAAGGGCCGCGGCCGTCACGCCACCCATCCCCTGCAAATTCCTTGGGCCGGCTGGAAGGATATTCTCTGGCGCACCTACACGGAAATGCAATCCGACCGCCTGTTGTCGATCGCCGGAGGCGTCGCTTTCTTCGTGCTGCTCGCGATCTTTCCCGCCATCACTGCGCTGGTCTCCGCCTATGGGCTGTTGTTCAACGCCGCGACCATCACGCACAATATTTCGATGCTCAACGACGTGGTGCCGCCGAATGTGCTCAGCATCGTGACCGAGCAGGCCAATCGCATTGCCGCCAACAGCGGACGCGCGCTCTCGGTCGGCATCGTGGTCGGCATCCTGGTGTCGATGTGGAGCGCGATGAGCGGCGTCAAAGCCATGATCGATGCGCTCAACGTCATCTACGAGCAAAAAGAGGGACGGAGCTTCATCAAACTCAATCTGGTGGCGCTGGCTTTCACGCTCGCCGGCTTTGCCACGTTTCTGCTGTCGATCGCCGCCGTCGTCGTCATGCCGCTGATCCTGACGCGGCTCGGGCTCGGCGGCGCCACCGAAACTCTGACGCGGATCGTGCGGTGGCCAGCGCTGTTCGCGCTTTTGCTCATCGGGCTTTCGCTGCTCTACCGCTACGGCCCCGACCGCCGCGCGGCGCGCTGGCAATGGGTCAGCGTCGGTTCGGTTTTTGCCGCCGCGACCTGGCTCGGCGTATCGTACCTATTCTCTTGGTATCTCGCCCGCTTCGCTAATTACAACGCCACCTACGGCTCGTTGGGCGCCGTGATCGGATTGATGATGTGGCTTTGGCTTTCCACGATCGTGGTGCTGCTCGGCGCCGAACTCAACGCAGAGATCGAGCACCAGACGGCGCGAGACTCGACCGTCGGCGGAGAAAAGCCGCTCGGCACGCGTGGCGCCGTGATGGCCGACACGGTCGGCGCCAAGCAAGATTGAACCGCGGATCGCTATTTCGCGGCCGGTTTGGTCAGCGATTGAAGTTCGAGCTTGTCGGCCGGATGCGTCACCGCGGCTTTGCGTAAAACGCCATGCGCGCCTGGTTGTGACCGATGTTCGCCGGTGCGCGCTCGGCCGCAAAGCCGGCGGTTTCGAGCTTTTCGATCATGACCCGTTCAGGGTAGCGCGTCAGACCAAGCTTTGCGCGCAGCCGCCAATAGTCCGACAACAAAGTGCGGACGAGACCCCACACGCCGGCCAGAAAGAAACCGTTGGCGCCGCCGAACCGCAGCAGCGCGAGTGCGTCGGCCGCGGCCGCGACTTTCGGTTGGATCACATCGCTGACCACGAGACGCCCGTCGGCCTTCAGCAAGCGGTGAAACAGCGCAAACAGCGCGCCGGTCCCGCTCGGGGTCAGATATTGCACCACCGAGTGCACGACGATGAGATCGAGCGAGCGGTCCGGCAGCCGCGCCACCTCGTGGGGCGCAACGATGCGAATTTTGCCGTTGTCGGCGAACCGGGCTTGCAGCGCGGCGCGGACATTGGGAGCTGCTTCGCAGAGCAGGACTTCGCCGGCGGCCGCGGCGATCGGATCGGCGTGCAGCGCCTCGCCGGAGCCGTAATCGAGCACGCGCGCATCGTTGCTCGGCACCAGCGCCGCGATTTGCTTGGCGATCAGGCGGTAATGCACGTCCTTGTGACGAGCGTTGACATAAATGGAGTGTGGTGCGTCCCAGAACGCGATCCAGTCGCTGATCATATGCGCCACAGGGCGATCAGCGGTCCGGCCGGGCCGAACACCGGATCGGTGGCCGGTAACGGCACTTTCGGGATGGTGATGATCGCCTTGGCGTGCTCGGCCTTGCTGCCGCGGCAGAGATTGTATTTGCCGCTCGACGGGTAAGCCCCGATCACCACCAGATTTTCGCTTTGCGACAGCCGCTGATGGCCGGTGCCGGCCGGCAAGATGACGACGTCGCCGGCGGCGAGGTCGATCTCGTCGCCCTGATCGCCGCCAAAGCGCACTTTGGCTCGCCCGCGCGCAATGCCCATCGCTTCGTGGATCATCGAATGATAGTGGACGTAAGGGTAAACGCCGTTGCGCCACAGGCCGCCCCAGCCGTTGGCGGCAAAAGCTTTTTCGATCAGCTTCTCGGGATCGGGCGAGCCTGTGAGATCGACGGCGCTGCGGTAGAGAATAAACGGCAGCGGATTATTCGGGATCCGGCCGTCGTCGGCGAAGACGTGGGTGATCGGCGGCAGAGTAGCGCGTTTCGCGGCGGTCGGCATTCCAGTCAGCATCGCAGTCGGCATTGCAGTGGACATCGCAGGGGGCATGGCGGTTTCGTATCGCCGGATGGCGGCTCGTTTTTAGTCAATACCGGGCTGATATTGTCTAACACCGAGAATATTGCACGCCAGCTTACGTCGGCCTGAAATCGCGCATGTGGTCGACAAAGCGTTTAAACAATCCGTGGCTGTCGCGCGGACCGGGTGAGGCCTCGGGATGATACTGCACCGAGAACACCGGCCGATCCTTGAGCGCGAGCCCGCAATTGGAGCCGTCGAACAGCGACACGTGGGTCTCGACGGCATTCTTCGGCAGGCTCGCGCGATCGAGCGCAAAACCGTGGTTCATCGAGGTGATCTCGACCTTGCTGGTGGCCAGTTCCTTGACCGGATGATTGGCGCCGTGATGACCCTGGTGCATCTTCATCGTCCGACCGCCGATCGCGATGCCGAGCATCTGGTGGCCGAGGCAGATACCGAACACCGGCTTTTTCTCGATCAGTGCGCGGATCACCGGGACGGCATAGGCGCCGGTGGCGGCCGGATCGCCCGGGCCGTTCGACAGGAAGATGCCGTCGGGCTTTAACGCCAAAATATCGTCGGCCGAGGTTTGCGCCGGCACGACGGTGACGTTGCAACTGTTGCCGGCGAGCTGACGCAGAATATTGCGCTTGATGCCGTAATCGATGGCGACGACGTGGAATTCGGCGGGTTCGCCCGACTCGCCGTAGCCTTGCCCCCATCGCCACGGCGTCTCGCGCCAGGTGAAACGCTGACCGGTCGTCACCGTCGGCACGAGGTCCATGCCGACGAGGCCGGGCCACGCCTTGGCCTCGTTTTTGAGCGCGGCGAGATCGAAACGGCCGGACGGCTCGTGCGCGATCACTGCGTTGGGCATGCCGCGCTCACGGATGAAGGCGGTCAAAGCGCGGGTATCGATCCCGCCAAGTCCGATGACGCCGCGGCTCTTGAGCCAGGCGTCGAGATTGCGCGTGGCGCGGTAATTCGACGGCGCGGTGATGGCGGAGTGCAAAATGACGCCGCGCGCCCCGGGGGTAGCCGCGAGATTGACGGTCTCGATGTCTTCCTCGTTGGCGCCGACATTGCCGATGTGGGGAAAGGTGAAGGTAATGATCTGCCCGGCATAAGACGGATCGGTGAGAATTTCCTCGTAGCCGGTCATGGCGGTGTTGAAGCAGACTTCGCCCACCGCATGGCCGGTGGCGCCGAAGCCAAAACCTTCAAGCACGGTGCCGTCGGCGAGCACCAACAGCGCCGTCGGTCTGGGCTCGTCCCAGCCGCCGGTTTCGGTCTGCGGTTGTGTCAGCATCGCCAAACGCTTAAATCATCATCCCGCCCGCCGATCGCAAGCGGGCGAATTTGCGAGAGGCCATAGCCGTGTTGCGCGACGAGATCAACAATGCGCTCAAAGAGGCGATGAAGGCCGGCCAGGCGCGCCGTGTTTCGACCTTGCGGCTCATCAACGCCGATATCTTAAAGCGCGAGACCAGCGGCGCCGAACGCCTCAAGCTCGGCGACGCCGAGATCCTCGACGTCATGGGCAAGATGATCAAGCAGCGCCAGGAATTGCTCGCCATCTACGAGAAGGCCGGCCGCGCCGACCTCGCCGCGCAGGAGCGCGAGGAGATCGAGATCATCTCGGCCTATATGCCGAAGCATCTCTCCGACATCGAGGCCGGCGAAGCCATTTCCGCGCTGATCAAGGAACTCGAAGCCGCCACCCTCAAGGACATGGGCCGCACTATGACGGCGCTGAAAGAGCGCTTTGCCGGGCGCATGGACTTTGGCAAGGCGAGCGCGATGGTGAAAAAGCTGCTCGCGGGGTAGCACGTCGTCATTCTGGGGCCGAGCAAGGCGCGTAACCGCCAAATCCGCGGCTGTGGTCATGCCGGTATTGCACGGTTAGCTGTGGATAGCCGGGACAAGGCCCGTTGGGCCTGACCCGGAAGCCCGTAACACGCTATTAAGCCCACTTGCGCGCCATGTTCCGCGCTAAACTTCCCGAATCACCATGCGATTCTCGCCGCAATTCCTTGACGAACTGCGGGCGCGGCTGCCGGTTTCGGAAGTCGTCGGCCGGCGCGTGAAATTGCGCAAGGCCGGCCGCGAGTGGAGAGGCCTGTCGCCGTTCAACAAGGAAAAGACGCCGTCCTTCTTCGTCAATGACCAGAAGGCGATGTGGTTTGATTTTTCGTCGGGCAAGAACGGCAACATTTTCGATTTTGTCATGCAGACGGAGGGCGTGAGCTTTCCGGAGGCGGTCGAGCGTCTCGCCGGCCAAGCCGGCGTTCCGATGCCGGTGATGACGCGCGAAGCCGCGGCGCAGGAGGAACGAAGAAAGACGCTGCACGACATCGTCGAACTGGCGGCAAAATTCTTCGAAGCGAATTTGGCGTCACGTGCCGGCGCCCGCGGCCGCGGCTATCTCGCTGACCGCGGCATCGCGTCGGCGACGCAATTGAAATTCCGGCTCGGCTACGCCTCGAACGAGCAATACGCGCTCAAGGAGCATCTCGGCGCGGCGAAGGTTTCGGTCGAGGACATGGTCGAGGCCGGGCTTCTGGTCGCCGGCGAGGGTATCGCCGTGCCCTACGACCGGTTTCGCGACCGCGTGATGTTTCCGATCAGCGATTGGCGCGGCCGCGTCATCGCCTTCGGCGGCCGCGCGCTGGAAAAAGACGTAGCGGCGAAGTACCTCAATTCGCCGGAGACGCCGCTCTTCCACAAAGGCGCCACGCTCTACAACATCGCCACCGCGCGCCAGGCGGTCCACAACGCGGGCAAGTCCACGCCGTCTGCGCCGGAGAATTTTTCCGCCCGCGTGATTGCCGTCGAGGGCTATATCGACGTGATCGCGATGGTGACGGCCGGCTACGAGGCGACGGTGGCGCCGCTCGGCACCGCGCTCAGCGCCGAGCAGCTGGCTTTGGCGTGGCGGATGGCCGACGAGCCGATTCTGTGTTTCGACGGCGACGATGCCGGCCGCCGCGCTGCTTACCGCGCCATCGACATCGCGCTGCCGCTGGTCAAGCCGGGCAAGAGCCTGAAGCTTGCCGCGCTGCCGGACGGCCAGGATCCGGACGATCTCGTGCGCTCCGGCGGCCGCGAGGCGGTCGAAGATGTGCTCAAGGCGTCACGGCCGCTCGCCGACATGCTGTGGGCACGCGAGACCGAGGCTGGTCCGTTCGCGACGCCGGAACGGCGCGCCGCATTGGAGGCGCGGCTCGGCGAAGTGATGGGCACCATCGCCGACGAAACGGTGCGCCGCTACTACCGGGCGGATTTTGCCGCTCGGCTTCGCCAGTTGTTCGCGCCGATCGAAGTCGCGGCGAGCCGCCGCGACTGGGCCGAGCGAGGGCGCGGCGGCGGTCGCGTGGGCCGCCCCTTCAAGCGCGACGAGGGTTATGCCGGGCCAAGCGCGGCGCTTCTTGCCAGTGCGCTGCATCGCGGGCATCGCACGGCGATCCCGTTGCGCGAAGCGCTGATCCTGCAAGCCGCGCTCAATCATCCCTGGCTGCTGCATGATCGGCTGGAGGAACTGGCCGAAATCGATTTCCGCCATGCCGACACCAAAAAGCTCAAAGCCGCCTTGATCGACGTGCTGGCCCATCGTTTCGGCCATGAGACGAGTCATGACGCGGACCAAGAGACGAGCCACGCCGAACCACGGCGATCCGGCGGAGGTCGATCCGGCGGAATTTGCCGCCGAACTCGGGCGGCTTGGCTTTGCCGACGTCCTCGCCCGGATCGAGCGGACCATCACGACGCCGTCGGTCTGGGGCGCGCGGCCGGAAGCGGCAGTGAACGATGTTTTGCTGACCTGGAGGCAACTTCTTGCCTTGCATAGGCAGTGGCATTCCCTAACTAGGGAACTGAAGGACGCGGAGCTCGCGCTCGGAGCCGACAACAGCGAGGCGAACTACGCGCGGTTGCGCGACGTAAAGTCCCGGCTGTCCACGATTGACGGAACGGAGGCCCTCGTCGAGGGCTTTGGCGATCGGTCAGGCCGTCCCACGCGCTCGGTATAGGCGCTGGACGGTGCTGGACGCGTTGCGGGCGAGGGAATAAGAGGGCGCTCGCGGGTCGAGAGGGTTAGTCGGAGCTTAACGGAGTTCCGAGACAAGTAAGGGCTCGATTCGGGCGGCGCGCCGGCGCTGCCCCTTTTTGGCCGTGGGATCAGGCTTTTAAGGCCCAAACCCGGCCTGGAGTGCGGTCCGTCTGCCCGGCGTGGACAGTCGCCATAGGGTAGGGGCGTGTTTTTCTGGCCGCGCGGCGGTGGGACAGGCGTTGGAGAAGGCGAAAATGGCGAGCAAGAGCGTGGGGCTGAAGACGGTCGCAACCAAGATCAAGGTGGCGACGCAAAAATCCGCCCCGCAAAAAGACGGCGAGGCCCCGGAAAAAGAGGCCGCCGATACCCCCGACGCACCGCTGCCGCTGCTCGATCTTTCCGACGCCGCCGTCAAGAAGATGATCAAGCAGGCCAAGAAGCGCGGCTACGTCACCTATGAGCAGCTCAACTCGGTGATGCCGTCGGAGGAAGTCACCTCCGAGCAGATCGAGGACGTGCTCGCGATGATGAGCGAAATGGGCATCAACGTCGTCGAGACCGAGGAAGCCGAGGCCGACGAAGAAGAGGGCGCCCGCGAGGAGCCGGAGGAAGAGGAGAGCGAGTCCGGCGAATTGGTCGAGGTCACGCCGAAAACGCCGGCCAAATCCGAAGCGAAAGAGCCGGCCGAGCGCACCGACGATCCGGTACGGATGTACCTGCGCGAAATGGGCTCCGTTGAACTTCTATCGCGCGAGGGCGAGATCGCTATCGCCAAGCGCATCGAAGCCGGCCGCGAGGCCATGATCGCCGGCTTGTGCGAAAGCCCGCTCACCTTCCAGGCCGTCATCATCTGGCGCGACGAGCTCAACGAGGGCAAGGTTTTCCTGCGCGACATCATCGATCTGGAAGCGACCTATGCCGGCCCCGACGCCAAGAACGTGGTGCCGCAGGGCGCACCGCCCGGCGATGGCGGCGCAGCCGCGCACGCCGCCGGCATACCGGGTTTCGGCCCGCCGACACAGCAGCCGCCGCAAGCCGTAGCGCCGCCTTCGGCGCCGCCGGCGGCAACGCCGTTCAAGCCGGCCGGCACGAACGGCGCGGGCCACGGCGAGGAAAATCTCGAAGCCCAAATGGGCGAGCCCGACCTCGACGAAGACGATCTCGAAAATTCGATGTCGCTTGCGGCGATCGAAGCCGAGCTCAAGCCGAAAGTGCTCGAGACCTTCGACAACATCGCCGACACCTTCAAGCGGCTGCGCCGGCTCCAGGACATCGACATCCAGAGCAAGCTCACCGCCAACGACAAGCTGTCTCCCAACCAGGAGCGCAAATACAAAAAGCTCAAGGAAGAGATCATCCAGGAGGTAAAGTCGCTGCGGCTCAATCAGGCGCGCATCGATACGCTGGTCGAGCATCTCTACGACATCAATAAAAGGCTGGTCGGCCACGAAGGCCGCCTGATGCGGCTTGCCGAAAGCCACGGCGTGCCGCGCGAGGGTTTCCTGCGCCAGTATCAGGGCTCCGAGCTCGATCCGCGCTGGCTCAACCGCGTCTCCAAGCTGTCGGAAAAGGGCTGGAAGAATTTCGTCGCCCGCGACAAGGAGCGCATCAAGGAACTGCGCACGCAAATCCACACGCTTGCCACCGAGACCGGCCTGGAAATGGCCGAGTTCCGCAAGATCGTGCAGATGGTGCAGAAGGGCGAGCGCGAAGCGCGCCAGGCCAAGAAGGAGATGGTGGAGGCGAATTTGCGTCTCGTCATCTCCATCGCCAAGAAATACACCAACCGCGGCCTGCAATTCCTCGATCTGATCCAGGAAGGCAATATCGGCCTGATGAAGGCGGTCGATAAGTTCGAATATCGCCGCGGCTACAAATTCTCGACCTATGCGACGTGGTGGATCCGCCAGGCGATCACGCGCTCGATCGCCGATCAGGCGCGCACCATCCGCATCCCCGTGCACATGATCGAGACCATCAACAAGATCGTGCGCACGAGCCGCCAGATGCTCAACGAGATCGGCCGCGAGCCGACGCCGGAGGAGCTCGCCGAAAAGCTCGGCATGCCGCTCGAAAAAGTGCGCAAGGTGCTCAAGATCGCCAAGGAGCCGTTGTCGCTCGAGACCCCGATCGGCGACGAAGAGGATTCGCACCTCGGCGATTTCATCGAGGACAAGAACGCCATCCTGCCGATCGACGCCGCAATCCAGTCGAATTTGCGCGAGACCACGACGCGGGTGCTCGCCTCGCTCACCCCGCGCGAAGAACGCGTGCTGCGCATGCGCTTCGGCATCGGCATGAACACCGACCACACGCTGGAAGAAGTCGGCCAGCAATTCTCGGTGACGCGCGAGCGCATCCGCCAGATCGAGGCCAAGGCGCTGCGCAAGCTCAAGCATCCGAGCCGGTCGCGCAAACTGCGCTCGTTCCTCGACAACTAATCCCACCGCGTCATGGCCGGGCATAGCCGTCCGAAGGACGGCGTCGCTTCGCTTGCCGATGTCCCGGCCATCCACGTCTTTCTGAAAACAAAACCCCGACTTCGGCCGGGTTTTTTTTGTTTTCAACCACCCGCGCGAAGCGCGGCCCTCGAAGGGCGCGGCCCGGGCGCTTTGCCCGCTCATCCTTCGAGGCTCGCAAACGCTTGCACCTCAGGGTCCAGTCAGGAATTGCTCTTCCTTCTTCGCGAAGATGGGCGAGGCCGTCGGTGGTTCGACCGAGGAGAAGACGCCACTGGGACAAGGCCGGTCTCCAAATCCGGGTTCTGCTCACCGGTCTTTTTTTTCATTGCAAGATAAGCTTTGGCGAGCGTTGATCTGGAGATACCGTGCTGGTCGGCAAATTTAAACACCAATTCTGGCGCGACGTCGGTAAAAAACGTCACAACGTGGACTAGCCATTGATCAAGATCGAGCTTGGCGAGGCAATTGCGCAAGGTCGCCGCGTTGATGCTCCTCTTGTAAGGGGCGTTGACCGTGGCCAAGACAAGCTTGTCCACGGCTGAGGTATCCGGTTCTAGGTCGGGTGCCGCAGGGCCCTTTGTCAGCTCGCGGACGCGGGCGGCCACCCCGGGTGGATAAGTGGCAAGATGACTCCTGATTTCCTTCCCGCCGATCCGAACAAACTCGTCCAGCGACATCATTACGTACCGAGGCTTATCGTGATACGTGAGAAAGACAGGTCCCATCAGCGCCGCTTTTTGAATTTCGGCGGGATTGCGTTGGAGTTCCGAAGCTGGAAAGGACTGCATCGCGGCTTTAAAATACATAAATTATGTATTTACGTCAAGCAGACCTGACCACACGCCGGAAGAAGGCGGGCAACAGTTCTCTGTCACGCGCGAGCGCATCCGTCAGATCGAGGCCAAGGCGCTGCGGAAGCTGAAGCATCCGAGCCGGTCAAGGAAGCTTCGCTCGTTCCTCGACAACTAATCCGCCACCCTGAGGCGGCCGCGCGAATGCGCCCTCGGGCATAGCCCAGTCCGTGGCCGCTCATCCTTCGCGGCTCGCAAACGCTCGCACCTCAGGATGACGAGCGTTACTTGGATCGTCTTGCCCGTGCTCGTGCCGGCCATCCACGTCTTTGGTTGTGAAAAATCAGGAAGTCGTGGATGGCCGGGACAAGCCCGGCCATGACGTGCGAAGGCTTTGTTCGAATTTAATTATCCCGCCCAGGCGGCCTTCGGCGTGCCGAGTATCGATGCCGGTTTCACTGAACGCAATTCCTCCTGGCGATTTGGCGAGATCAAGATAGAGCCCGTGACGAAAGGTAAATTCCTTCGGAACGCCCTTCGCGGCCGCTCGTTTCCGTCCTGAGCATCCACCCAAACGGAGAACCACGATGCCAGGACAACTCGAGGGCAAAAAAATCCTCATTCTTGCCACCAATGGCTTCGAGCAGGCGGAACTCGAAGTTCCGCGCGACAAGCTGAAAGCCGCGGGCGCGAAGGTTGACGTCGTGTCGCCCGAGAAGGGCGAGATCAAAGGTTGGGACAAGAAGGATTGGGGCCGGCCGGTAAAGGTCGACAAGGCGCTCGCCGACGCGTCGGCTGCGGAGTACGACGCCATCGTCATGCCGGGCGGTCAGATCAATCCGGATCTGCTGCGCGTCAATCCGGATGCGCTCAAGCTCATCAAGGCGTTCTACGATGCCGGCAAGACGGTCGCGGCGGTGTGCCACGCGCCGTGGCTCCTGATCGAGACCGGCCTCGCGAAAGGCCGCAAGATGACGTCCTACAAGTCGATCAAGACCGACGTGATCAACGCCGGCGGCCAATGGGAAGACTCCGCGGTCGTCACCGACAACGGCGTCATCACTTCGCGCAATCCGGGCGACCTCGATGCCTTTACGGCAAAGATCATCGAGGAAGTGAAAGAAGGGAAGCATCAGCGCCGGGCGGCGGCTTAAGCGCTTATCCCGCCCAGGCGACCTTCGGCGTGCCGGTATCGACGCCGGTTTCGCCGACCACGCAATTTCGCCCCGCCGATTTGGCGAGATAGAGCCGCCGGTCGGCACATTCGAACAGGGCGTCATAATCGGAGGCGTCGTCGGCGCAGGTCGCAAGCCCGATCGAGACGGTGACGAGCGGAGAGCCGGCGTCGGCGTCCATGTGGCTCGCCACGTCGCGGCGGATGCGCTCGCCAAGCGCGAGCGCCGCGGCGCGCGTGCGCCCCGGCGCGATCACCACGAATTCCTCGCCGCCGTAACGGAATACGGAATCGTCGGCGCCGACAGTGCCCATCACGATGCGCGCGATGCGCAGCAGTACCACGTCGCCCGCGGCATGGCCGAAGCGGTCGTTGAAGCTCTTGAAGTGGTCGATGTCGAGGATGAGAAGGCTCGCCGGCTGGCCGCCGCGCGCGGCGTCCTCGATGTGCTTGCGGCCCAGATGTTCGAGCCGGCCGCGATCGAGCGCGCCGGTCAAACCATCGCGGCCCGAGCGCGCCATCAGGTCCTCGTAGCGTTCGCGATAGGTCAGAAGGTCGAACACGTCGCTGATACGCGGCGCCGTCCGGTCGCGGCGTCGCGACAGTTCGAGATGGCGCAGATACGCCGCGGCGAGGCTCGCATAGATCGCGACCGCCGCCATCTTCGAGGCCCAGCCGCCGAACAGCACCGAAAGCGGCGCGCCGGTCAGGTAATGCAAGCCGCAGAAGAACGCGGCCTGGTCGAACGTCAGCACCACGGCGCCGGTCAAAGCGATTCGCAGCAGCAGATGCCCGGCGGTGAACGCGCGCAGCCGCTCGTAGAGCAGGATCATCATGATGCAGTCGACGAACAGGATCAGCGTGCCCCACACCATCAGCGCGCCCATCTGGTCGAGAAAACCGAAATCGGCCGCGTGACCGGCGAGCGCGCCGGCGCCGTGTTGTCGCATCAGCGCGGCAAGCGCGAACAACAACAGATTGCCGAACAGCAGGCCGTAGATCGGCTGGCGCACCACCACCGCGTCTTCGCGGATATAAACGATCAGCAGCAGCATCAGCTTGCCGGTGAACAGCACGGTCGAGCCGGGCGAGGCGATGATACCGAACGGCAACGGCACGTAAAGAATGCTGGCGAGATAGGTCTCGAGGAAGTGCATCACGCCGAGCGCGCAGAAGAAGGTGCCGATGCCGATGCGGTGGCGGGCGCGAAACAGCGCCGCGAGCGCGACGAAATACACCACAGCCTCGGCGGCCATCAGCAGCGCGTTGGCTGCATTCGGGCTCAGAAGCTGAATTTCGGCGGCAACAAAGTCCGGCATCGCAGGCGGCCTTCCCGCCACGAAATCGCCCGGGCGGATTCTTGCCGTTCAGGCGTAGCAGCAAGCGGTTAACGGAGGCCGAAAAGCGGGGTCTTCCGGTTGCACGTTTACAGTGCAATCCTTGGTGCCCGAAACCGGCCGGCGTAGGTGGCCGCCTCGCCGAGGCCGGGGACGTTACCGCTCCGCCGGAGGCCGAACATGCTCTGCAGATGCAGCTTTCGTCTTGCCGCTACGCTTGGTTGCGCCGCGCTGGCGCTCGGGCTTGGTGCGACCGGCGCCCTGGCGTTTTCCGCGTCGTTTGCCTGGCGCTCGGGCTCGCCTGGCTTCGCGCTCAAGGACGTGCCGGCGGGAACCGCGAAGCTGCAATTCGCGATGACCGATATCAACCTGCCGAGTTTCCATCACGGCGGCGGCTCGATTGCTTACGCTGGACAAACGTCGGTGCCGTGCGGGGCGTTTTCATCCGGCTTCACCGGCCCGTCGCCGCCGCCCGGCCAGGTCCACACCTATCAGTTCAGCATCAAGGCGCTGGCGGCAAATGGCGCGGTGCTGGCGACAACCACGGCGCGGCGCAAATTTCCGGAGTGAGGGCCTCGTAATACGAGAAATCAGCCGGCCTGGCGCTCGCCGTAATTGCGCTCTTTCTTCTTGGCGCCCGAGCGCGCGATGCTCTTGATCTTGGCCGACGGCCTGCCGGATTTTTCGGCGATGTCGCGGTCCTGCTCGATTAGGAAGCCATGCGCCGGCTTGTCGCCGTCGACGCCGCCAGTGAGCGCTCGCGGCACCTTGCGGTTCGAGCGCTGCGTGCCGTCCTCGTAGAGGACATCGAACATGACGAATTCGGAATTCAGTCCGGGCTTTCTAGGCATGGCTTATCTCATGTTGTTCTTGTTGATTCGCCCCTGCATTAAACGTGCAAATGCCGGCGCCAGTATGACGCCGGCATCAGCTTATCGGCGTAGCGGTTAGTTAGGCCGCTTGCAGATTGGCAGCGGAAGACTTGCCGCTGCGGCGGTCGGCCTCGATGTCGAACGACAGCTTCTGGCCCTCGACGAGCGAGCGCATGCCGGCGCGCTCGACGGCGGAGATGTGAACGAACACATCCGGGCCGCCGGCGTCCTGCACGATGAAGCCGTAGCCCTTTTGGGCGTTGAAAAACTTAACGGTACCTGTAGCCATGATGGCCCTCCTCAAGAAACGCTTCATGCGTTTTTGTGGCCGTGCGAACCATTCGCCCGGTCCAAATCCGGATTTTGCGTGTTCTTTGGGTTAGGCCCTAAGGCAAGCTCAATCGGGAATGCAAGCGTATATAGAGCCGCTTTGTCGATTTGGCAATCGGGCTACCACTGTGGGGCGGCCCATTTAACTTTAATTTGACAAAGCCGGCGGGCCTTGTCATTTCGGCCGCGCTCCCGGGGGGCGTTGTCGATGTCGCGTAGGTTGTTGCTTTGTTTGTTTGCTGTCGCTGCGTTCGCGCGGGTGGCGCCGGCCGCGGATCAGCGCGCCGCTCTGGAAGTCTTGATCGTCCAACACGCCACCGATAACGGTGTGCCGGTCGCCCTGGTGCGCCGCGTCATCCAGCGCGAAAGCGGCTTCAATCCGCGAATGATCTACCGCGGCAATTACGGTTTGATGCAGATAAGGCTCGGCACCGCGCGCCGGCTCGGCTATCGCGGCGCGGTCGAGGGGCTGCTCGATCCGGAAACCAACATGACCTATGCGGTGCGCTATCTCGCCGGCGCTTATCGCGCCGCGCGCGGCAACGAAGCGCGCGCGATCGCGCTCTACCGGCGCGGTTATTGATGGCGCGCTTTCGCCGTTGCGACGGCAGCGATTGCAACGGTTCGCTTTGTTTTTGGTCGCGAGGTTTCATCGTCGCAAGTTTCATAATCAAGAAAAAGCCTCCGGCGCAGCACCTTGCGGCCGGATGCCCGCCGGATTTTCTGGTGACAAGGCCGACCGGTGAGGGGGCCTTTCAAACAAACGGAGTAGCTTTATGTTGCGTATCGCGCATTATTTGACGCTGGCCGCAGGTGCGGCTGTGTTGCTCGTCCAACCGGTTTCGGCGCAGACACAATCGGCGCATTCCGTCCATCGCGCTGTCGCTCATCGCACAGCCTATGCCTACCGCCTCCTTTCCGTTCCGGCGGCGTCGCCGCAGGCGCTCGCCAATCCGGGATTCTACGGCCCGTTCGGCGGTTACGCCGATGCCAGGGCCGCCTCGCAATATTCCGGTCCGAACCAGCGGCACTATTTCGGCTATGGCGGTCTTGCTCCGTCTTGGCCTCTTGGCGCCGCCTCGGGTCAGCGCGCGGCGCTTGAGGGAGCGGTCGAGCAACAGGCCAGCGCCAACGGCATCCCGGCTTCGCTCGTACACCGCGTCATCATGCGCGAGAGCCGCTATAACCCGCGCGCGGTCAATGCCGGCAATTATGGGTTGATGCAGATCCGGCTCGGCACCGCGCGCGCCATGGGCTACAGCGGGTCGGCGGCCGGGCTCCTCGATGCCGAAACCAACATGACTTATGCCGTGCGTTATCTCGCCGGCGCCTATCGCGCGGCCGGCGGCAACGAGACGCGCGCGGTCGCGCTCTACGCGAGCGGCTATTAAGACTAGCTGTTAAGAATAATGCCGCGCGCCGGCCGCCGCATCTTGAACGCGGGCGGCCGGCGTTTATTTTTGCGCCGTGCAGGAGACGTGCGCCGCCGTGTTAGCATTCCCGCGGCGCAATGATTCGTCTTCTCGTGCTCGCAGCCAAGGACGGTTCAGACCGCAATGAACATTCGCGCGACGCTCGGCAAAAGTTTGCAGCCTCGCTACCTGATGTGCCAGCCGCGCCATTTCGCGGTCACCTACAGCATCAATCCCTGGATGGACCCGAAGGCCTGGGCCGACGGCGGCCAGGCGCTGTCCGAAACGGCGCAAGCGCAATGGGCGGGTCTTCATCGCGCGCTCGCCGCGGCCGGCGCCGCGATCGAGCCGCTTGAGCCGGCGCCCGGTTTACCCGACCTCGTCTTTACCGCCAACGGCGCCGTCGTGCTCGACGGCAAGGCCGTCCTGGCGCGCCTTCGCTACGGCGAACGGCAAAACGAGGAGCCGCTATTTGCCGCCGCTTTTACCGCGCTCAAGGCGTGTGGCCTCATCGATTCGATCTTGACCCTGCCCGAGGGCGTCACGCTCGAAGGCGCCGGCGATTGCATCTTCAATTCCCCGCGCGGCTTGTTCTGGATGGGCTGCGGCTTTCGTTCCGACGCCGAAGCGGCCCGCGTCATCGAACGCTATTTCGGCCTGCCGTGCGTGAGCCTGCCGCTCGCCGATCCGAACTTCTACCATCTCGACACCGCGTTCTGCGTGCTGCCGTGCGGCAGCGTCATCTATTATCCGGCGGCCTTTACGCCGGGTGCGCTCGCGGAGATCGAGGCGCGCGTCGCGCCCGAACAGCGGATTGTGCTGAGCCGCGCCGACGCCACGCGCTTTGCCGCGAACGCGGTCTGCGTCGGTCGCACTGTCGTGCTTTCAAGCGCCAGCGCCGCCTTGCGCCGGGCTCTGGAGCAGCGCGGCTATAGCGTGGTCGAAACGCCGCTCGATGCGTTTCAAAAAAGCGGCGGCTCGGCCTGTTGCCTGACGCTGCGGCTCGATCATCGCTCGCGGTCGGCCGCGGTCGCGGCCACCCCCGATGATGCGGTCGCGGCAGCCGCGGCGCGCTAGGCGCTAGCGGCTCGGCGCCCCGTCAGTCCGGCGCTTCTACTCCAGCGCTTCGATGATCCGCACGTCGCGCACCGCGCCGTCATCGAGCGCGCGCAGCGCTTCCTGATAGGCCGGGCAATTATAGGCTGCGACCGCGTCCGCGACGCTCGGAAATTCATTGATGACCACGCGCTCCTTGCGCCCGGCCTCGAAAACATTATCCGCGGTTCCGCGAGCCAGATAATGCGAGCCGAACGGCGCGGTCGCGGCCGGCGCCAGCTTGGCGTAGGCGGCAAGCTTTTGCGGATCGGAAATCGAATGATAGAACACCACCCAGTAGGCTTTTGGCATCGGCACCCTCCTTGCAAACAGCGAACTTTATCGCAGTGTAAGCTTTTCGGCGCCGAAATCAGCGGGAGGCAGCTATGTCGTTCCTGAGCGCGCTGTTCGGCCGGCTCGGCGCGGCCCAGCCGGAAAAGGCCTCGGAGCCAGTGGAATACAAGGGTTATGTCATTCGCGCTGCGCCGTTTAAGAGCGAAGGCCAGTATCAGGCGGCGGGGACCATCGAGCGGGATATCGACGGCGTCCTCAAGGAGCACCGCTTCATCCGCGCCGACGCGTTTGCCTCCTACGACGATGCGGTGAATTTCACGCTTGGCAAGGCGCGGCAGATCGTCGATTTGCAGGGTGATCGCGTGTTCGGCCAATGACGTAAAAGTCAGGCTGCTTCGACTTCTTCGTCGGATTTAGTGCGCTTTAGTTTCTTGACGGTGCGCTTGAGCTCGGCGAGTTGCGCTTCAAGGTGCAAGACGCGGTGTATCAGCTCGTTGTCATGCCCCAGTTCGGCTGCGGCAGGCGCGACCTCGAAGGCAAGCCCGGTCTCGTCGCCGCGCCGCCACTGCACCTGGGCACGCAACGTCTTTTCACGCTGCGGAATGTGCAGGTAGACGTGCTCGGGGATCGTCACGCTTTCCGAGAAGATGATGCGCGCGCCGTCGCCGGACAGATCGCGGATGAGACAGCCCATTACGCCGCGTCTTTTGTCAAAATAGACAAAGCCCTGCAGAAAGCTCTTCTGCCGCCTGTTGTCGCGACGTTCGCCCATTTTCGCCCCGAGCGCCAATGTTGGTAGATTACGGCGGACATAATTAAGGCGGCGTTACCAGCGAAATTCTCGCTAGAAATGAGGCCTTTGCCAGACGTCGCCGGCGTTGAAGTCGCTGCAGCCTTCGGCGAGGACGTCAAGCTCGCGACCGCGCGCGGAATCGCTGGCAGGCCGAACTACCTCTTCGGCGACCAGTTACACGGCCTCAACTAAACGTCATTCGCGGTACCGGCCGGCTCTTCCGCCGCGCCATCGAATTCCCATATTGGAATCGGTGGATGCCGTTTGGATCCGCTGGCGTCGGTCTGTGTTCCCCGGATAGGAATTTGCTCTTTTTCAGGGAACCACCGAACGCCTGGTTGCTTCTATGCCATAACTTCAACCCCAATGACGATGCTCCGCTCGCGCCGTAAGGGCGTTCGGAACAGGCCGAGGGAAACACCATGAATTTCGACAAATACACCGACCGCAGCCGTGGTTTCGTTCAGTCTGCCCAGTCGCTTGCGTTGCGCGAAGGGCACCAGCAATTCGCGCCGGAACACCTGCTCAAGGTGCTGCTCGACGACCCCGAGGGGCTCACGGCAGGCCTCATCGACCGTTCCGGCGGCGACTCATGCGGCGCTGGCCGCCGTCGAGGCGGCGCTGGCGAAGCGCCCCAAGTTTTCCGGCGGCGGCGCCGGTCAGGTCTATCTCGATCCCGCTCTGGCGCGCTGTTCGATACCGCCGAGAAAGCCGGCGAAAAAGCCGGTGGACAGTTTCGTCACCGTCGAGCGGCTGTTGTCGCGCTCGCGCTCGAAAAGGGCAACGACGCCGGCAAATTTTTGGCGACGCCGGCGTCACGCCGCAAAATCTCAACGCCGCGATCGAAGCCTTGCGCAAGGGCCGCACCGGCAACCGGCTTCGGCCGAGAACGCCTACGACGCGCTGAAGAAATATGCCCGTGACCTCACCCAAGCGGCGCGGGACGGCAAGCTCGACCCGGTGATCGGCCGCGACGAGGAATCCGCCGCACCATCCAGGTCTTGTCACGCCGCACCAAAAACAATCCGGTACTGATCGGCGAGCCGGGCGTTGGCAAGACCGCGATCGTCGAGGGCCTTGCCTTGCGCATCGTCAACGGCGACGTGCCCGAGAGCCTCCAGGACAAGAAGCTGCTTTCGCTGGACCTCGGCGCTCTGATCGCCGGGGCCAAATACCGCGGCGAATTCGAGGAGCGGCTCAAGGCCGTTCTCCAGGAGGTGACCGCCGCGGCCGGCACTTACGTGCT
>CAWGWO010000015.1:0-126214 GCA_963826295.1 uncultured Alphaproteobacteria bacterium | reverse complement strand
TTTTAAGTCCCTTGCGTCTACCATTTCGCCACGTCCGCAAAGCGGACCATCGAGTGCCCCCGCGAAGCGGACCAATTGACAAAGCCCGCGAAGCGGAACCCCAAGCGAGCCCGCGTGACGGCCCTTGTAGCATCCGCCACACTGATGCCGGAAGCGATCAAAGGCGGCGCACCCTGACTTATTGTTGCTTGTTCTTTGCGGTCGATGAACTCGGCCGAATACTGCCCCACGGATCGGCAGCGGGTTTCTTGTCGGGTATCTTGTGCATGGCGGCGTTGTAGGCGCGATCAGCCGCCTTTCGTTTCTCAATTTCTTCCGCGGTCGGCGGGACTTCGCGGTTCAGCGGAATGCCAATGGTAGGCTGGGAAGGCGCAGCGTCGATTTGCGCGAAAGCAGGTCCCGTGCATAAAACGACGATCGCACCGGCAGGGAGAAGTTTACGCAACATCGTCGGCTCCTCAACGCTGTTCGATCGCCGCTTGTGCCGCCCTACCCCGTACATTTGCGAACCGTGAGAGGCTCAGTCCGCGAACACATGGCCCCAAAGACTATCCCAATCGGCACCGGAAATATCGGCGACGCGACCGTCCTGCTCGAAGAATTTGTTGGGCACCTGAAACATGGCGAGCATCAGGCCGCCTTTAGGTGTCCAGGCGACATGGCGGCTGCCGGCTTCGCGCCAGACGAACTCGCCCGGGCCCACATCAAGTCCTTCTGCCGGGCCTTCTTTGTCGACCAGACTGCCTTCGAGCACATAAGTCTGCTCGATCTTGACGTGCTCGTGGTCGGGCAGGATGGCGCCCGGCGCAAGCCGCATCAACGCGGTGACAACGCCGGTAGCTTTGTCGAACAGCAGCCCCTTTACTTCGCAGCCGGGGAATCGTGTCGTCTTCCACTCCATCTCGGCGGGGCGCACCACGTGCGAATGCGTCTCGACTGTATCGTGCTTTGAGGTCGCGTCGCCCTTCGGCGTGAGCGCATCCATGGCGTGTTCCTCCGTCATAATCCCGCTTCGTTGATCGGCGGCTGAAAGGCAAGACCGGTGTCCCAGGGGAAGTAGATCCAGGTATCCTGAGACACTTCCGTGATGAAGGTATCGACCAGCGGCCGGCCCATCGGCTTGGCATAAACCGTGGCGAGATGCGCGCGCGGCACGAGTTCGCGTACCACTTTGGCCGTCTTGCCGGTATCGACGAGGTCGTCCACCAGCAGAACCCGCGCTCCCTGGCCTTCGCCGCGCGCGATAATCGCCTGGGCGACGCCCTTGAGCACCGTCAATTCGCCCTGATTGGTGCCGGTGTAGCTCGAGACGCAGACCGTCTCGATCAGCTTGATGCCAAGCTCGCGCGCGACGATCGCCGCGGGGACGAGGCCGCCGCGGGTAATGCAGACGATGGCTTCGAACGGACCGGCGCCGCTCAATCGCCAGGCGAGCGCGCGCGAGTCGCGATGAAACTGGTCCCAGGAGACCGGAAAGATTTTCGTCGGATCGCGCTGGCCTGGCTTGCCCGGCAGCTCTGCTTCGACCTGGCTCATCGAACGCCCTCGCGGCGGAAATGGAACACTCTGCCGATTATCAGACCGGGCGCACCGATGGCAATCAGGGAATTTGATACACCGTCGTCTCGTCGGCGATGCCGCGCAGCGCGGCACGCTGCATGGTCGGCTGCAGGCCGAGGCTTTCCAGAATTTTTGCGGCCTTCTCGTCCTCCATCACCGGCCGGGTGACGAAGATGGCGCGCGAGGACGCCAGACCTTGCACGCGGGCGGCCATATTGACGGTCTGGCCGAAATAATCCTGGCTGTTGTTGAGCGTTACGGCGAGACACGGTCCTTCGTGAATGCCGATCTTCAGAAGCAAGTCCTCGTTGCTGCGCTCGGTGTTGATGCGGGCCATTTCCTCGCGCATGCGCAACGCAGCCGCCAACGCCCGGTCGGGAGTCGAAAACGTCGCCATCACCGCGTCGCCGATCGTCTTGACGACGGCGCCGGCCTCGGCGACCACGACGTCGTACAGAATATGAAAATGCTGGCGCACCAGATCGTACGCCACCAGATCGCCGACACGCTCATAAAGCGCGGTCGAGCCTTTGAGATCGGTGAACAAGAAGGTCAAGCTGGTGATCTTGAGCCGCTGATCGACGTCGAGCGTGTCGGTACGGTAGATGTCGCGGAAAGTCTGATTGGTAAGTAGGCGTTTTGCGGTCAAAAACGGCCGGCGCTTGCCAAGCAGGCCATGCAATGAGTTGGCGGCGATCCATAACGCCGGCAACACGCGGCGGTCAGTGCGATTTTCGAGCGAAAGCCGCAGCGGACCCGGCCGCATCTCGACGGTCCCGAGCGGCGCTTTCACTCTATTGAAAATCATCGACAGCGTCTGCCGCTCGCGCGTCGGCTCGCCTTTGACGTCGATGAATTGCGTTGCGTGAGTCACTGGATCGAACAGGATGACGAAATCATTAGGCAGGTGCACCGACAGCACGGCTTTTTCGCCCGGCGGCAACTCGATGGAATCGACAGTAAACGCGGCGAGGCTCTCGCCCAATGCTTCCGGAAGATCGACCCCAGAGCACCAGAAAATCTGGCGGTAATATTCGACCTCGGAGAGCGTATCCGGACTGTGCGCGGCGATCCTGCGCACACGCGGGCTCACGGTGAAGGTCACCTCCACCATCTCGTCGAGGGTCGGCTGGTAACCGGAGGCGCACAGCGCGCACTCGTATTCGTCGCGGTTGACCGTCTTGAGCGTCGTTCCTGCTTCGAGCACGCCGCCGCAACCCGGGCAGAGGACGTTCCACGACAATTCGAATATGCCAAGCCGGGCGGCGTGCAAAAAAGCGGCGATGCTTGCCTCTTCGTCGAGATCATTCGCGGCGGCGAACGCCAGCGTATTGATGCGGCAGAGGTCGCGATCTTCGCCTTCACCCACCAATCGCTCAATTGCGGCAGCGCAATCGGGTTTGGCCGACTGCCGCAACACATTGAAAAGGGCTTCGTTTTCGCTCATCGGCGCAGGCGCTCCTCGCGCCACCCGTCCGCAAACTAGGCGTCAGGTCCGGCTGCCGCAAGGCGCATCCTTGTGAAAGCGTCAGTGCCGTCAATCACGGCCGGTTGAGCGCACCGAGCCGCCAACCGAAGCGTCCGCCGCACCGCCCTATCCGGCGGCAAGCTCAGCGCGGACCTGCTCAAGCATCGCGGCGACGGCTGCTTTGACCGTGGCGAGCTTTTGTGGATCGCGCGAGCGCATCACCACGTGAGCGTTTGGATTGTGGTTCTCGTCGATGAACGGATAGGAACCGATCATGACGTCGGGGTGCGCTTTGGCGATGGCGCCCAGCTCGGTGCCGATATCGCCTTCGCGGCAGTCCGCGCGAATGCTATCCGAGAGCATCTTCACGCCGGTCTTCAGCTTTGGCGCCGCATCATCGAGCATGGCCTGCATGACCGTTGGGATGCCCGCCATGACGATGACGTTGCCGATACGAAAGCCCGGCGCGCCCGAGATTTTGTTGAGCACCAACTCGGCGCCGGCAGGCAGACGCGTCATGCGCATCCGCGCCTCATTCATCACCCCGCCGGACCCGGCGAGCCGCGCGCGCAAAATCTCGACCGCGCGGGGATCGTAGTCGATAGCCACGCCGAACGCCTTGGCGACCGCGTCAGCGGTGATGTCGTCGTGGGTCGGACCGATACCGCCGGTGGTGAAAACGTAAGTGTAGCGGGCACGCAAGGCGTTAAGCGCGGCGACGATCTCCGGCTCCTGGTCGGGGACGACGCGGACCTCCTTCAGATCGATGCCGAGGGCGGTGAGATATTCGGCGATATAGCCGATGTTCTTGTCCTTGGTGCGCCCCGACAGGATTTCATCGCCGATCACCAGGACGGCGGCGGTGACGATGTCCTTCTTGCCCGGATTCTCGGCGGCGGCCATGGCTTCAATCTCCGCACTCCAGAGCATGCTCTAGCGCGCTCGCTGACGCCGCTCAAGCATGCGGCCGAACGCACCGGCCCTTTTCGCGGGAGCGATTTTGCGGTGTAAGTGCTATCGAGGCTGGGGAGAGAGAAACGTCATGGATTTCGTGATATCGGATCGGCAAAAGCATTGGCGCGACCGCGTCGTCGCCTTCATGGACGCGCACGTCTATCCGGCGGCGGACATCTATGCGGCCGAGGAAGCCGAAGGCAAACGCTGGAAGGTCATTCCGGTCCTTGAGCAGCTTAAAGCCAAGGCCCGAGCCGACGGCTTGTGGAATCTGTTCCTGCCGCCCTCGCCCGAGCACGACGACGGCGAATACCACGGCGCGGGACTGAGCAATCTCGACTACGCTCTTTGCGCCGAGCAGATGGGCCGGCTCCCTTGGGCCTCCGAGGTCTTCAATTGCTCGGCGCCCGACACCGGCAATATGGAAGTTCTGCATCGGTACGGCTCGCCCGAGCAGAAAGCCAAATGGCTCAAGCCGCTCCTTGCCGGCGAAATCCGCTCGGCCTTCCTCATGACCGAGCCGGCGGTGGCATCGTCCGACGCTACCAACATCGAGACTTCGATCGTGCGCGACGGCGCCAACTACGTGGTCAATGGCCGCAAATGGTGGTCGTCCGGCGTCGGCGATCCGCGTTGCAAGATCGCCATCGTCATGGGCAAGACCGACCCGGCCCGCGCCCGGCATGAGCAGCAGTCGCAAATCCTGGTGCCCCTCGATGCGCCGGGCGTCAACGTCGTCCGCATGCTGCCGGTCTTCGGCTACGACGACGCGCCGCACGGCCATGCCGAGGTGGCGCTCGACAATGTCCGCGTTCCGGACGGCAATCTCCTGCTCGGCGAGGGCCGCGGTTTCGAAATCGCACAGGGCCGGCTCGGCCCCGGGCGGATTCATCACTGCATGCGCACGATCGGCGCCGCCGAGGTCGCGCTGGAAAAGATGACCAAACGGCTGCTGTCGCGCGTCGCCTTCGGCAAGAAAATCGCCGAGCATTCGGTTTGGGAACAGCGCATCGCGGAAGCCCGCATCGACATTGAGATGACGCGGCTTCTGTGTTTGAAGGCCGCCGACATGATGGACAAGGTCGGTAACAAGGCGGCACAGCTCGAGATCGCGATGATCAAGGTCGCGGCGCCGCGCATAGCGTTGCGCGTGATCGACGACGCAATCCAGGCATATGGCGGCATGGGCGTGAGCGCCGACGCGGGCCTTGCCAAATCGTACGCGCTTATCCGCACGTTACGGCTCGCCGACGGCCCGGACGAGGTCCATTGCCGCGCGATTTCGCGCCTGGAAATGCGCAAATACACCAACCTGCGTGTCTGAAAAGCCCCCCTTGCTAGTGGGCGGCTTCGACGAACAGGTGCTTGAGGTCTTGTTTGAGAACCTTGCCGGTTGCGTTGCGTGGCAGCATGTCCGGTGAAAACAATATCCGTACCGGCACCTTGAAGGCCGCCAGCCGCTCGGCGACGAAGCCGCGCAATTCCTGTTCGCCCGCCGTCATGCCAGGCTTGAGCGTCACCACCGCGCCCGGCTCTTCGCCGAGCGTGCGATGGGGGATCGCGACAACGGCGGCGTCAACGACCGCGGGATGCTCGTAGAGCGCGTTCTCGATTTCGACGCAATAGACGTTCTCGCCGCCGCGGATCAGCATGTCTTTGACGCGGTCGAGGATATAGCAGAAGCCTTCCTCGTCGAGGCGCGCGATGTCGCCGGTGCGCAGCCAGCCGTCGACAAAGGCGGCGGCGGTGGCTTCGGGTTTGCGCCAATAGCCTTTCACAACGTTCGGACCCTTGACCCAAAGTTCTCCGACGCTGCCGATGGGCAATTCCTTGCCGCCGGCGTCCACGATCTTCATGTCGCCTACCGGTATCGCCGGACCGCAGCTGTCGGGCCGCAGTTCATAATCCTCGGCCTGATGCCCGGTGAACGCGCCGGACAGTTCCGTCATTCCCCAGCCGGTTGCCGGCGCCGAACGCGGGAATTTCTCCTTGACGCGGCGCGCCAGTTCCGCAGCGGCGGGCGCGCCGCCATAGCTGAAGCTCTCGAGCGACGACAAATCGTGGCTCGCCAGCGCCGGGTGTTCAAGCAATTGCCACGCCATTGTCGGCACACCGCCGGCGTTGGTAATGCGCTCGCGCTCGATAAGCTGCATCGCAATTTCCGGATCCCAGCGGTGCATGAATACAATCTTGCCGCCACCCGCCATCACCGGAATCAGCGTCGCCTGGCAGCCGGTTACGTGAAACAACGGCACCGCCAGCAAAGTTGATTTCTGCGGCGCATTAGGATCGGCGACGGGTGGCGTCTCACCGCGCCGCAGAAAGCTTCGGGCGATCGAAAACGGCCGTATCAGAACCGACGTGCATGAATTGCGGTGCGTTCCGAGCGCGCCTTTCGGCTTTCCGGTTGTCCCCGACGTGTAGAGGATCGTAGCGTCGTCGTCGGGATCAAGCGGTACGTTTGGCAGCGGCCGATCCGGCAGCAGGTGCCAGGATTCGACCTCACCGACGATGGAGTTGAGCTTGGCGACGTTTGCAAGCGGCGCCATATCCCCCCCGCGGGTAACAAATATGCGCTCGAGCGCCGGGAGATTATGCAAATGGGCTGCCAGCCGCTCGAGCCGTTCGCGGTCGACGATGGCGACTTTGGCCCCGGAATTGTCGAGCCCATATTCGAGTTCGGGTCCGGTCCACCAGCCATTGAGCAAGGTCGCGACGCCGCCGGCGAGCAAGCACCCGAAGAACGCCGCCGGCCATTCCGGCAGATTGCGCATGGCGATGGCGACCCGATCGCCTTTCCGCACCCCGGCTTGCTGCAGCGCGTCCGCGATGGCGACAGCGGCCCGCGCGAAAGCTTCATAGGTCACGCGTTCGCCGCGATTGACGATGAAGGTTTTGCCGCCGTGCGCGCGCGCCAACAAAAACAATTCGCGCATCGTCGGCGGCGCGTTCTTCCACACCCGCATGCGTACGCCGCGGATGTCCCGGTCTTCCATTTCGAAGGGCGAGCCCGGACGGGTCAGTACCGCGGTGGCCTGCGCCAATGACACGGCGGGAAAGCTTTTCAGCACGCGACGTCCCTCTCCGTCCGAATCCAACACGGTCACGTAATGGTCGCACCGCCGTCGACGGTGATGGTTTGCCCGGTGACGAAGCTGCCGGCGCGGGAGGCCAGCAGGATGGCCGCGCCAGCAATCTCGTCCGGCTCGCCGATGCGGCCGAGTGGCGTGCGCGCCGTGGACTTTGCCAGCGTGTCGGGATTTTCCCACAGCGCACGCGCGAAATCGGTACGCACCAAGCCCGGCGCGATGCAATTGATTCGGACATTGTGCGGTCCGAGCTCTATCGCCAGATTGCGCGCAAGCTGGAAATCAGCCGCCTTCGAGATGCAATACGCCCCGATAACGGGACTGCCTTTGAAACCTCCGACCGAAGACACGATGACGATGGCGCCGTCCCTGCGGGCGATCATTTGCGGCGCCACCAGAGTAATCAGCCAATGATTGGACAGGATGTTGTTATCGAGGGTCTTGCGGAACTGGTCGTCGCTGATGGTGTGCATCGGTCCGTAATGCGGGCTCGTGGCGGCGTTGCATACAAGTACATCGATGCGGCCGAAGGCGCGCATCGTCTCGTCGACAAGGTCCTTGAGCTGCTCTTTTGCCGAAATATTCGCCGCAATCGCGACGGCGCGGCCGTCGCCGAAATTCGCATTGATGTTCGCCGCCACTTCCCGGCACGGTTCGATGTTGCGCGAGGAGACGACGACATGGGCGCCCTGCTCGGCCATCCGCTCGACGATGGCGCGTCCGATGCCGCGCGAGGAGCCGGTGACGACCGCCACCTTGCCAGTTAAGTCGAATAACGACACGATCGGCTCCCTCGCGTTTATTATCTATTTTGCGCGACAGCTTATTCAGAGCCCCTTAAACCGGCAAGCTGAAGAGGAAGGGAAGCGATGGCCGCCATCAATGCCGTGACCGATTTGACCCGCGAAGGCGACCTCGCCGTGATCACGATCGATTCACCACCGGTCAACGCGCTCTCGGCCAACGTGCGAAACGGCCTACGCGACGGCGTCACGCAAGCGGCGGCCGATCCAGCGGTCAAAGCCATCGTCGTGATCTGTGCCGGGCGCACCTTCATCGCAGGCGCCGACATCTCCGAGTTTGGCAAGCCCTCGACCGGCGCTACGCTGCCGGAATTGCAGGGCGCGCTTGAAGGCGGCCCAAAGCCTGTCATCGCCGCCATTCACGGCACCGCATTGGGCGGCGGTTTCGAAATGGCGTTGATGTGCCACTACCGCGTCGCGGTACCGTCGGCGAAATTCGGCTTTCCCGAGATCAAGCTCGGGCTTATTCCCGGCGCCGGCGGAACGCAACGGCTGCCGCGCCTCGCGGGCGTCGAGAGCGCGCTTGAAGTCATCCTCTCCGGTACGCCGTTCTCCGCCACGCAGGCCTTGCAATGGGGCGTCGTCGATACGCTCGTCGAGGAAGGAAAGTTGCGCGAGGGGGCGCTCACTTTCGCGCGGAAAGTCATCGAAACGAACATGCCGTTGCGCAAGATCCGCGATCTGGACGACAAGATCGAGGCAGCGCGCGGGCATCCGGAAATCTTCGACAAAGTCAGGCGGGGATATGCCCGCAAATATCGCGGCTTCGAAGCCTGGCAGGCGGCGCTGCGCGCCGTACAGGCCGCCGTCGACTTGCCGTTCGACGAAGGCTCGAAGCTCGAACGACAGGCGTTTCTCGATCTCATCCCGACCGATCAATCTCGCGCCCAGCGCTATGTATTTTTCGCCGAACGCAAGGTCTGGAAGATCGCCGACGTGCCCGAAGACACGCCAATGCTGCCGATCAAGAAAGTCGGCGTCATCGGCGCCGGTACGATGGGCGGCGGCATCGCGATGAATTTCCTCAACGCCGGCATTGCTGTCAGCATCGTCGAGACGGCGCAGCAAGCGCTCGACCGCGGCGTCGCCGCCATCCGCCGCAACTACGACAACACCGCCAAGAAAGGCCGGCTGACGGCGGCGGACGTGACGACGCGGATGGGGTTGTTGAATCCCGGTTTGAGTTTCGATGCATTGTCCGACTGCGATCTCGTCATCGAGGCGGTGTTCGAGAATATGGACATCAAGAAGGAGGTATTTTCCAGGCTCGACAAGATCGCCAAAAAAGACGCGATCCTTGCCTCCAACACGTCCTACCTCAACATCGACGAAATTGCATCGGTGACAAGCCGGCCGGACCACGTTCTCGGCATGCACTTCTTTTCGCCGGCCAACGTCATGCGGCTGCTCGAAGTGGTGCGCGGTGCGGCCACGGCGAAGCCGGTGATTGCGACGGTCATGCGGCTCGCCAGGAAGATCGGCAAGGTCGGCGTGCTGGTCGGCGTCTGCTACGGCTTTGTCGGCAACCGCATGCTGGCGCAACGACAGCGCGAGGCGCAAAAGCTTATCCTCGAAGGCGCCATGCCCTGGGACGTCGATCGCGTCATTTACGATTTCGGCCTGCCGATGGGACCGTTCGCCATGAGCGATCTCGCCGGACTCGACATCGGCTGGTCGAAAGATACGAGCAAATCGTCGACCATCCGCGAAATCCTCTGCGAGATGGACCGTCGCGGGCAGAAGACCGGCGCCGGCTTCTACGACTACGACGAGGCGCGCAATGCCAAACCCTCGCCTCTGGTCGAGAAAATTATCCTCGACTTTGCCGCCAAGAAGGGCATCAACAGACGCACCATCTCGGACGACGAGATTTTGCAGCGCTGCATCTATCCGATGATCAATGAGGGCGCGAAAATCCTTGCCGAAGGCAAAGCGCAGCGCGCTTCCGACATCGATATTGTCTGGATCAACGGCTACGGCTGGCCGGTCTATCGCGGCGGCCCGATGTTCTACGCCGATTTGATCGGCCCTGACAAAGTACTCGCCAAGCTCCGTGAGTTCGAGGCGACGATGGGCGACGATTTTAAACCCGCGGCGCTGCTGGAAAAGGTCGCTGCCGAGAACGGCCGGTTCCAGGATCTATAGCGCAGCGCGTCATCCGTTCCCGGTGAGGTGGACGATCGCCCCGATGACGGCGCTGGTTGCGATCGCAAGCCCGCGGGATACCGCGTTGAGGTCAATTCCTAATTGCGCGCCGGCCATCGGCAGCGCGATAAAAAGGACGAGCAAGATTATCAATCCGTAGGGTTCCATCCGCGCGATCGGCGCGGCAAGCGGCTTCGGCAAGATGCCGACCAAAATGCGCCCGCCATCGAGTGGCGGAAGCGGGAACAGATTGAACACCGCGAGCACGACGTTGAGGATCACTGCGTTGCGAAGATTAGCCGCAAGCCATCGCGCGCCGGTCGGCGGCAGATAGCCGACGAGGTGAAACGCCAGCGCCGCCGCGATGGCAAGCGCGATGTTCATGGCAGGCCCGGCGGCCGCGACGAGAACCATGTCGCGGCGCGGCGAGCGGAGCGCACGGAAATTGACAGGCACCGGTTTGGCATAGCCGAAAAGAAACGGCGAATGCGCCAGTAGGAGCATGCCCGGCAACAGCACCGTTCCTACCGGATCGATATGCTTGATCGGGTTGAAGCTGACCCGTCCCTGCCGCCAAGCCGTTTCGTCGCCGAGGAGGTACGCGACATAACCGTGCGCCGCTTCGTGGAAGGTAATCGCCACGATCACCGGGATGGCCCAGATCGTCAGCAGGTAAATGATATTGCTGGACACCCTAGCGGTCCTTTTTTCGGCGGCTTCCGCCTTCAGATCAAATGCAACGAGACATACGTCGTTATACCGCGCGAGGCTTTGTCGCCCATTACCTAAAATTAATTCGCTCTCCACCCGCATGTAAGGCGCCAACGCCAATTAAGACGTTAAGTGCTGTGACAGCACCTTGCACCGATGGAGATCACACTATGACTGAGAATTCCCCTTCCCGGCGTCCCAAGACGTTAACGCCGCGCCGCTTGACGCTGCTTGCTTCGGTAGCCGGCCTCGGCGTTGCCATGCTGGTCGCCGGACCTGGTTACTTGCAGGTTCCCGCCGCTTTCGCCTCGTCCACACCCGCGACCGAAACAACGACAGCGGCGCATCCCGCGAGCTTTGCCGACTTGGTGGCGCGCGTGAAACCCGCCGTCATCTCCGTCCGGGTCAAGATTCCCGAGGACGCCGCGAAAACGGCCGGTCTGCGCGATGATGAACAGCAGGAAATCCCCTTCGCGCCCGGCTCTCCGATGGAGAAATTCTTTCAGCAGTTCGGCCAGCAATTCGGCAACGCGCCGAATGGCATGCATCATCGCCATCAGATGATCACCGGTGAAGGCTCCGGCTTCTTCATCTCGGCCGACGGCTACGCGGTGACCAATAATCACGTGGTCGATCACGCAAAGTCGGTCCAGGTGACGACCGATGCCGGCGCCATCTATACCGCCAGAGTCATCGGCACCGATCCGAAAACCGACCTGGCCTTGATTAAGGTCGACGGCAAGAACGACTTTCCTTACGTGAAATTCGCCGAGCACTCGCCGCGGGTCGGCGATTGGGTGGTCGCGGTCGGTAATCCGTTTGGTCTCGGTGGAACCGTAACCGCGGGCATTGTTTCGGCACGGGGGCGCGACATCGGCGCCGGTCCCTATGACGACTACGTTCAGATCGACGCGCCCATCAACAAGGGCAATTCCGGCGGCCCGGCGTTCGACGTCGAAGGCAACGTGATCGGGGTCAACACGGCGATATACTCGCCGTCGGGCGGCTCCGTCGGCATCGGCTTCGACATTCCCGCCGAAACCGCAAAAATGGTTGTCGCACAGCTCAAGGAACATGGCCACGTCACGCGCGGCTGGCTCGGCGTGCAGATTCAGCCGGTGACCGCCGACATCGCCGACAGCCTCGGTTTAAGGAAAGCCGAAGGCGCGATGGTCGATGAGCCGCAACCGAACAGCCCGGCGGCCAAAGCCGGCATCGAGGCGGGCGACGTTATCACCGCCGTCAACGGCACGCCGGTGAAGGATGCGCGCGAGCTCGCCCGGACCATCGGCATGTTGGCGCCTGATAGTTCGGTGAAGCTCGACATCCTGCGCAAAGGCGAGAGCAGAGACGTTACAGTGACGCTCGCGCAGATGCCCGACGAGCAACAGGCCAAGGCCGAGACCGGCACCGCCGCGCCGGCCAGCGATACCCATCTTGGTCTGTCGGTTGCGCCAGCCAACGAGGCCGCAGGCGCCGGCAGCAAGGGCGTGGTTGTGACCGCTGTCGATCCTGACGGGCCGGCAGCTCAGCAAGGCATCGAAACCGGCGACATTATCCTCGACGTCGGCGGCAAGGCCGTCGCCAACGCCGACGACGTGCGCAAAGCGATGACCGACGCGAAAGCCCAAGGCCGGCACGACGTGCTCATGCGCGTAAAGACGGCGAAAGCGACGATGTTCGTCGCCGTGCCGTTCGGCAAGGCCTGAACCCTTCCCGCGATCGCTCTTCGCCGGCGATCGCGGGAAACTTTCCTCTACCTGCCACGAAGCCGGGCCGCCCTGTGGCGATAGCCCGGCTTCTGTGTCCCCCGCCGCAGTGATGGTCATCCCGCCTAAAACATAAGCAGGTGCTGGGGACGGCCTCCGACTTTTGCCTTGCCGCACCCGTTTGAGTTGGCGCAAAGCTTGCTAGATTCACGTCACCGCCCTTGATGCGGCGGTCGTTTTCTGAGCGTTGGGTTTTGCCCGGCCGGGGACCTGCATGTTCGATGAGATGAGAGGCAGCGAAGGCGCGGTCCGGCTGCCCTATGCCGAACTGTCGCACTGGCTCGGCGAAGTCCCTCCCGACGTCCTCGACTTCCGCCGCCGCGAGGCCGAGCACTTCTTCCGCCGCATCGGCATCACCTTCGCGGTCTACGGCGACCCCGAGGCGCAGGAGCGCCTCATTCCGTTCGACGTTATTCCACGCATCATTTCGGCCACCGAATGGCAAATCCTGCAACGCGGCCTGGAGCAGCGCGTCAAAGCGATCAACGCCTACATCAAGGACGTGTACGGCCGCCGTGAGATTCTCAAGGCCGGAATTGTCCCCGAGGACCTGGTTTTTCAAAATCCGGTTTTCCGCCCCGAGATGAACGGACAGAAGGTGCCGCACGACATCTACGTGCATGTCGCCGGCATCGACATCATTCGCGTCGACCCCGACAATTTCTACGTGCTCGAAGACAATGCCCGCACGCCGTCGGGCGTTTCCTACATGCTGGAAAATCGCGAGATCATGCTGCGGCTTTTTCCCGAGCTGTTCTCGCGCTACCGGGTCGCGCCGGTGGAGAACTACCCGGACGAATTGCTGGCGACGCTCAAATCGATCGCGCCGCCCACCGCCTCGTCTGAACCGACCGTCGTGCTGCTTACGCCCGGCGTCTTTAACTCCGCCTATTACGAGCACTCGTTCCTGGCCGACAAGCTCGGCGTCGAACTGGTCGAAGGCCGTGACCTCACCGTCAAGAACGATATCGTCTATATGCGCACCACCGAGGGCCCGAAGCGCATCGACGTGATCTATCGCCGGATCGACGACGACTTCCTCGATCCGCTGGTATTTCGGCCCGACAGTGCGCTGGGCGTGCCCGGCCTGATGTCGGCCTACCAGGCCGGCAACGTGACGCTCGCCAATGCGGTCGGCACCGGCATCGCCGACGACAAGGCGGTCTACAGCTACATGCCCGAAATCCTCAAGTTCTATCTCGGTGAGGAGCCGATCCTGAAAAACGTGCCGACCTGGCGATGCCGGGAAAGCGAACACCTCGCCTACGTGCTCGACAACATCGAAGAACTGGTGGTCAAGGAGGTGCACGGCTCCGGCGGCTACGGCATGCTGATCGGCCCCAAGGCCGACAAGGTCGCGATCTCGGCGTTCCGCGCCAAGCTCAAATCCGATCCGCGGAATTTCATCGCCCAGCCGACGCTTGCTTTGTCTACTTGCCCGACCTGCGTCGAGGAAGGCATCGCGCCGCGCCATGTCGATCTGCGTCCGTTCGTGTTGTCGGGCCGCGACCGCATCCGCATCGTGCCCGGCGGCCTGACGCGCGTGGCGCTCAAACGCGGTTCGCTCGTGGTCAATTCGAGCCAAGGCGGCGGCACCAAGGACACGTGGGTATTGGACGGATGAAGGCGGGCTCAGACGATGCTGTCGCGCACGGCCGATAATCTCTTTTGGCTCGCCCGTTACGTCGAGCGCGCGGAATATCTCGCACGCATTCTCGACACCACATACCGGCTGACGGCGTTGCCGCTCGCCTATGTCGGGGCCTCGAACGAATGGGAATCCGCGGTCGCCACTGCCGGCTGCGCCAGCGCCTTCTTCGCCGCCTATTCCGAGGCCAACGAAGAGACCGTCACCGAGTTCCTCGCTTTCTCCACCAGCAATCCTTCGTCGATCCGCAATTGCTTCGAGACCGCGCGGGTTAATGCGCGCGCCGTGCGCACCGCGCTCACCATCGAGATGTGGGACACCATCAACAGCGCCTGGCTCGAGCTGAAGAAGTGGAGCAACGGCCCGCGATCGCGGGAAGAATTCACCCGCTTTCTGCGCTGGGTGCAGGAATCCTCGCTGCGCTTCGACGGCTCGGCCTATCGCACGATGCTGCGCAACGACGCCTATTGGTTCTCCCGGCTCGGCGTCTATATGGAGCGGGCCGACAACACCGCACGCATCCTCGACGTCAAATATCATTTGCTCCTGCCGGCGCATGAACGAGTTGGCGGTCCGCTGGATTACTTTCAATGGGCGGCCATCCTGCGTTCGGTATCGGCGCTTACCGCTTATCACTGGGTCTATCGCGAGAACGTCAAGCCGTGGCTGGTGGCCGATCTGCTGATGCTCAGGGACGAGATGCCGCGGTCGCTGGCCAGTTGCTACGAGAACCTGGTGCAAAATCTCGACCGCATCGCCGGCGCTTATGGCCGGCAGGGCAACGCGCAGCGCCAGGCGCGCGCCGTACGTTCCCGGCTCCAGAACAGCCGGATCGAGGAGATCTTCCAAGTCGGCTTGCACGAATACATCGACGATTTCGTCGAGGACAACAACCGGCTGGGAACAGCGATCAGCCACCAATATCTGCTATAGCCGGGATCGAGAACCGGCAATCGGGGATCAGTAATCGGAGGACAACGTTGAGTTACCGCGTGTATTCTGACCTCTGATTACTGATAACTGAATCGCTGATCTATGCGCCTTCACATCGCCCACACCCTCATCCACCGCTACGATCCGCCGGCCGCTGGCGTGATCCAGATGCTGCGGCTGACGCCGCGCAACCACGAGGGCCAGTACGTGACCGGCTGGCGCATCGACGTCTCGGCGGACGCGCGGCTCAACGCCCACGAGGATGCCTTCGGCAATCTCAGCCACGTCTTCACCGCCGAGGGCCCGCTTGAGGAACTGCGCATCAGGGTCGACGGCGAGGTCGAGACCCAGGATACCGACGGCGTGGTGCGCGGCACCGTCGAGCGCTTTGCGCCGGGCTTATTCCTGCGCGACACGCCGCTCACGGTCGCCGACGAGCGCATCCGCGACTTTGCCCAAGACATCCGCAAGGCGGGCAACGGCGACATTCTTAGCGAACTGCATGCCCTGCTCGACCGGCTGCACGACGAAATGCTGGGCGAAAGCGATCCGCTGCCTTCCGAGGCGGCGACCGCCGCGGAGGTCTATGCGCGCAAGCGCGGCGTCGCCCGGGATTTGACCCATATCCTCATCGGCGCGGCGCGCAGCCTCGCGATCCCGGCCCGCTACGTCGCGGGCTACCTTTGCGCCGACGGCGGCGCGGAACAACGCACCAGTCACGCCTGGGCCGAAGCCTTCGTGCCCGGCCTCGGCTGGGTCGGCTTCGATCCGACCCACTGCATGTGCCCGACGGACGCTTATGTCCGCGTCGCCGTCGGGCTCGACGCGCTCGGCGCCATCGCGGTGCGCGGCACGCGTTACGGGACCGGCGGCGAAACCTTGGCAGTCGCCATCAAAGTCGATCAGTGACGGTGCGCAAAAGCGCCGCGGCCATTGCCGCAAACGGACCGCCGCAGCTATAAGTATCGCGGCCGGGGAGCTTACAAACCGATGACCTATTGCTGCGGAATTCTGGTGCGCGAAGGGCTTGTCATGTTCGCCGACACGCGCACCAACGCCGGCCTCGACAACATAGCGACCTTCCGCAAGCTGCATGTCTTCACCAGCCCCGGCAAGCGCATCATGGCGCTCGCTTCCGCGGGAAATTTGTCCATGAGCCAATCGGTGGTCAGCTTGCTGACCGAAGGCTACGACAATCCCGAAACCGGCGAGCGCGAGACGCTGATGGGCGCCGCCACCATGTTCCAGGCGGCCCAGCGCGTCGGCCACGTCATCCGCAACGTTCTTACGACCGAAGGCAAGGCGCTGGAAGCCTCCGACGTGACGTTCGAAGTCTCCTTCCTGTTCGGCGGCCAGATCGCCGGCGAGCGCATGCGGCTCTTTATGGTCTATTCCGCCGGCAATTTCATCGAATGCACCACCGACACGCCCTATTTGCAGATCGGCGAGCACAAATACGGCAAGCCGGTGCTCGACCGCGCGATCACCTACGGGATGGATCTCTACGACGCGCTCAAGGTCGGACTGGTTTCCATCGACTCGACGATGCGGTCGAATTTGAGCGTCGGAATGCCGATCGACCTCTTGGTAGTGCGGCGCGACACCTGCGACGCGGAACTGATCTATCGCATCGAACCGGGAGAGCCCTACTTCACTGATCTGCGCGAACGCTGGTCGGCCGCCCTGCGCGCCGCCCATATCGCAATTCCGCGGCCGCCCTACGCCAACCGGCGCTGAAAACCTCCAATCCTTCGGGTGCCGCGCGCGATTTACGCCGCGTTAACCGTCGCGATGAAATTGCGCGCCAATGGCGCGACTGCCGCGAGTTGCGCGCCGGTGCAAGCGAATAGCAATCTTTTCCGGCCTATGGTCGCACAGAACAACAACACCGCTACATGGGTGAATGCGTGCAAACTTCGGCGCGACCGCAAATCGCCGAGGATAATCACCGGTCGCGTTGGGGCCAAGGGCCGCTGCGTCTGGTCGTGCTGGTCGCCGCGATCGTCGCGGTGGCGGTGGCTTGCCTCATCGCCGGCGTCGTCATCTCCGCCCGGCGGGCGAACGAAGTAGCGCTCCGCCGCGAACAGCAACTGATCGAGGCGGCAGTCGAAGCGCGCGCCGCGCAGGTTTTGCGGGAAGTCGAAAGCGTCGCGGCAACCGACGCCGCCACCCGATCGATCCGGGCTCATTACGATCCGCAATGGGTCGAGCGCCGCGTCGGCCTCGGGCTGGAAACTTTCTTCGACCATGACCTTGTCCTCGTCGTCGACGGCTCGGATCGGGTCGAATATGCGAGTTCGCGGGGCGCCGGCGACCTTGGCGCCATCGACTTGCCCCCCGGTCTGAGCGGCATTCTCGACCTTCTGCGCGGACAGCTTGCCGCGGTGCCGGCCCGCGTCGTGCCTGTCGTCCCGGCGCAGAACCCGCTGCAGCCGGGCCGGTCCACCGCCGTGATCGAAAGTTTCCTCAACCGGCCGGCGATCGTCGCCGCGGTGGCCGTCGGCTCCGACAGCGATCTTGCGTCCGGTGCCGCGGCCGCGCCGGTCCTCGTTTCGGTCAAATATATCGACGATGACATGCTGCGCGAGATCGGCGAGCGGCTGCGGCTTCCGACGCTGCGCGCCGTCGGCAGTGTGGCGGAGGCCGCCCCCGGAACGCACGTCATGACGATCGCGGACGCTCACGGCACCGCCGTTGCGCGGCTCGCCTGGCAGCCGACAAGACCCGGCGCGGAGAGCGCCGGCAGCGCGCTGCCCTTCGTCGCCATCGCGATCGGCGGCTTCGGGCTGCTCGGCGGCCTGGTGCTGCGTCACATGCGCCGCACCGCGCAGGCTGTCGCCGCCGGCGAGACGCAGTTGCGGCATCTCGCTTTGCACGATCCGGTGTGCGGGCTGCCGAACCGCATCTATTTTGCCGAGCGGCTCGAGACCGTGATCAGCGAAGTGCGCCGCGGCGGCCATTCCGCGGCCGTGTTCTACATCGATCTCGATCACTTCAAGGACGTCAACGACACGCTCGGCCACCATATCGGCGATGAGCTCATCCTCAACGTCACCCAGCGCTTGAGCCACGTCATGCGCGGCGACGACCTCGTCGCCCGTCTCGGCGGCGACGAGTTCGCGATCATCACCTCCTGCGCCTCGGATTCCTACTCGCTGCAAGCGATCGCCGGCCGCATCATCTCCGCGGTCTGCGCGCCGTATTCGATCAACGCCCACAACATCATCATCGGCGCCTCGATCGGCATTGCCGTGATCGACCGCCGCGCCGGCGACGCCGGCGACATCTTGCGTTATGCCGACATGGCGCTTTATCGCGCCAAGAACGAAGGCCGCAACCGCGCCTGCATCTATGACGCCGCCATGGACGCCGACCTGTCGCAGCGCAAGCTCTTGGAAGGCGATCTCCTGAATGCGATCCGCAACGACGGTCTCCACGCCGCTTATCAGCCGATCGTCAACGCCAGCGGCGACGTCATGCTCGGCGTCGAAGCGCTGGCGCGCTGGACCCATCCGACCGCAGGAGTGATCCCACCGGCGGTTTTCATCCCGATCGCCGAGCACTCCGGCCTTATCGTCGAACTCGGCGAATACATGCTGCGGCGGGCGTGCCTCGATGGCGCCAATTGGCCGGGCTTGATGGTGGCCGTGAACGTTTCGCCGCTGCAATTCCGCCGCTCGGATTTCGTCGATGTGGTGGAGCGTATCCTCAAGGAGACGGCTTTCGACGCCAGCCGCCTCGAATTGGAACTCACCGAGAGCACGCTGCTCGGCAACCTGGAAACCGCGGAACTCTCGATGTTGCGGCTCAAGGCGATCGGCGTGCGCTTTGCGCTCGATGATTTCGGCACCGGTTATTCCAGCCTCCTGTATCTGCGCCGGTTCCCGTTCGACAAGCTCAAGATCGACTCGAGCTTCGTGCGCAGCATCGAGACGGCGCCCGACGCCGCCGCCATCGTGCACGCGGTAGTCAGTCTCGGCCGCGGCCTGGGCATGCGTGTCACCGCCGAAGGCGTGGAGAACGCCGAGCAGCATTTGTTCCTGCGCGCCGCCGGTGTGCACTCGATGCAAGGCTACCGCTTCGGCCGGCCGGGCCCGGCCGCCGACATCGGCGCGCGGCTCGAAGCGCCGGACGATTACCGCGGCGTCGGCAACCCCGACCAGGAAATCGCCCTCGCGAGTTGACGTTGCCACGCCCTCTCCCCGCCCGCGGGAAGAGATGTTATCCCGGTCCCATGAAGTAATGAGGAGGCGCCGATGGCTGCGCAGAAAATCGCGTTGGTGACGGGGGCCGGCAGTGGCGTCGGCAAAGCGGCAGCGCTGGCGTTGTCGCAGAACGGCTATGTGGTCGTGCTGGCCGGCCGGCGCGCCGACAAGCTCGAAGAGGTGGCGAAGGAAGCGACCGGCAAGACCCTGACGGTGCCGACCGACGTCCAAGAGCCGGCAGCGATCGCGGCGCTGTTTGCCAAGACCAAGGAAGCTTTCGGCCGGCTTGATCTTCTCTTCAACAACGCCGGTATCAGCATGCGCGGCATGCCGCTGGAAGACATTCCACTCGATCGCTGGCTCGGCGTCGTCGCCACCAATCTCACCGGGACGTTTCTTTGCACCCAGGAAGCCATCAAAATAATGAAATCCCAGGATCCGCGCGGCGGCCGCATCATCAATAACGGCTCGATTTCGGCGCACGCGCCGCGGCCCGGCACCGCCGCCTACACGGCGACCAAGCACGCGATCAGCGGCCTGACCAAGCAGACCTCGCTCGATTGCCGCGGCTACGATATCTGCTGCGGCCAGATCGACATCGGCAATGCCGCAACACCGCTGACGGAAAAAATGGTCGCGGGCATGCTCCAAGCCGACGGCCGCACCATGCCGGAGGCGCGGATGAACGTCGACGACGTCGGCCGCGCCATCGTCTACATGGCTAGTCTGCCGCTCGACGCCAACGTGCTGTTCATGACCGTGATGGCGAACAAGATGCCGTTTGTCGGGCGGGGATAGAGCATGATCCCGAAAAGTGGCCTCCGGTTTTCGGATAAGATCATGCTCGACTAAAGCATGATCCCGAAAAGTGGCCTCCGGTTTTCGGATAAGATCATGCTCGACTAAAGCATGATCCCGAAAAGTGGCATGCCGGTTTTCGGATAAGATCATGCTCGACTAAAGCATGATCCCGAAAAGTGGATGCCGGTTTTCGGATAAGATCATGCGTTGCTAAAAAAGACCGCAAATCATGCTCGAACGCTGGCACGAATTCTACATTCTGCTCGGCACCGCGGCAGCCGCGCTGGTCGCGCTTTTGTTCGTCGCCGCCTCGATCGGCGCCGGCCTTATCCGCACCGGCCGCGGCAGTCCGACCCATACCTTCACGAGCCCGATCGTATTTCACTACACTTACGTCCTGTTTGTGAGTTTGGTCTCGCTCATTCCGATCAATACCGATTGGTCGCTCGCGTTCACCATCGGCATCAGCGCGGCGATAGCGTTCGGATATTCCTGCTTGATCTTTGTTCAAGTCCTGCGCCGTCCGACGATCGACCTCGACGACCGGCTCAGCTATGGCGCAAGCCCGCTCGTCGGTTACGCGGCGACGTTTGCTTCTTCGGTGTTCCTGTTCGAGCGCTCCGAGATCGGGCCGCCGCTTCTTGCCGGCGCGCTGATCCTTCTGCTCCTGATCAACATCCGCAACGCCTGGGATTTGATGCTGTTTTTCGCGCAACAACATGGCAGCGACGCCAAGCCTCCCGGCTCGACGCCGCCGTAAAACCCGCGGCGACGATCGGGACGCCTCACCACTCAATGATTCACATTCTCGCGGCGCGCCTTGCGTCCGAGGTTTGCTCACAACAACCCCATGTCACCACCGGGTTTGACCCGGTGGTCCATGCTGAGGCGCGGCCCTGAAAGCTTGTCGGCAAATCCGATCGAGCTTCTCGTCCCGCATGGATTGCCGGATCAAGTCCGGCAATGACGAAAGGAAGAACAAAACCAAAAAAGGGAAGCGGAGCGCCGAAAAACTCACTTCAAACCGTGCACCGTGCCGGTGAAGGCACGGCAGCGCGCTTGTTACGGCACGCCCGCCTTCCGGCGCTCCACTAAGCGGCTCACACCGTCGGGGCTTTCGCCCGTTCGGCGTCAACTTCAGGCCAGGCTTCCTGGGACGCGGCAGGACGTTCGATCCTGTACGGTCGCTCCAACCGGGGAGCGAAGACCTTGCGCTGTTACGCGGGCGTTAGCCGCGCCCGCCTGTCCCAGTCCAGGGAAAGCACCTCCCGGACCGGTCATAGTGCCGGCCAACATGATGCCCGAAGCTGCCCGGAAGCGACATGCAACGCCGCGCGCGGGCACCGCATCTCGCTCCACTTCCGGATTCGCTTCGCGAAAGCGCCCTTGAATGAGCGAGATGCTCTTCCGTATCTGAACGAGGGACGAATGTCAAGAACAATGTGACGTATTCTCGCGCCGTCACGGCTGCTAGAATGGACCTTCCGGACAATCACCCGACATTGCCAAAGGTCATGCAATGCCCCTCTCCGACACCATCAAAACGCTGATCCGCAACGCCTGGGACGACGGCTATCCCTGCCTCGTCGCCACCAACGGACCGGCGGGACCGAACATCTCGCCCAAGGGCAGCATGATCGTGTTCGACGACACCCATCTGGCGTACTGGGAACGCTCCAAGAGCACGGCGCTGGCGAATCTCGGACACGACCGCCGCGTCTGCGTGATGTACGCGAACTTCAAGGCGCAGCGCGACGGCTTGATCGAAAGCGGCTTTCTGCGCTTCTACGGCAGCGTCGTACTGCACGACAGCGGACCTACGCACGACGCGATTTTCGCCAAACTCCTTCCGCGCGAGCAGACCCACGCCGGCGCCGACACCGGCCTCGGCGCACTGATCAAAATCGAGCGCGCCGTCAACATTCGCGGCAAGTCGATTATTTGACGTTGAGCCGTGAAGGCGTGGATGGCCGGAACAAGTCCGGCCATGACGGTTTAGGAAAGCCGTCGAATTCCACGCCAAGAATTAAGTCGCCGCTATTCTGCCGCTTCGATCAGCTCGATATCTTTTTTCAAGAGCGCATTGACGAGTTCATCCAGGGACATTCCGCGCGCCTTCGCGCGCGCGGTCAAAAATGCCAGCACGTCCGGGGCAAGGTGAACCGACGGCGTGAGCACTGCATCGCGTCGAAAAAACCGACCACGTTGCGCTTTCGAGAAATCGTATTCGTCCTTCATGTCGTCATTCATGGTGTCGGGTCCTCGCGATACTGACGCGCCTCGTTGAAACACGGTCATCGCCTCTTCGAAACTAATGCCGTGTTTTGCAGCATTGCTGGCAGCCTTTGCCGGATCCCACTCGAAGTCGATGCGCACGATCTACGCCTCCGCATAGGTGGCATAATGATCCGTCCGCGGCGACAAGACACCCCTCGATCCATCGAGGCATGCACCACGCGGAAAACGAAAGCGTTCCTTGCGCCTGCATGGATTACCGGGTCATACGCGAGCAAAGCGACGCCGTCCTGCAGACGGCTATTCGCGGCAATGAAGAATGGCAAAAGCAGGCTCACCGCTCATTCCCGCGCAAGCGGGAATCCAGTCTTTACGGGAATTCATAAATCTAAAGACGTGGATGGCCGGAACAAGTCCGGCCATGACGAATGGAGAGACGACGGGCTACACTCGGTCGCCGGGGAATCGGGGCTCTCATCTACATGCTAAACCTTCAATCGGCGCTGGGCGTGGTCGCGATCATCGCCATCGCCTTTGCCATCAGCGAGAACCGCCGCGCGGTATCGTGGCGGCAGGCCGGCATCGGGCTTGCGGTGACGTTTGCGCTCGCGCTCCTTCTGCTCAAAGTGCCGGCGGCGAAGTATGCCTTCGGCTGGATCCAGGAAGCGGTCGAAGCGGTCGCGGCGGCGACGCGGGCTGGCACCGCTTTCGTGTTCGGCTATGTCGGCGGCGGCACGCTGCCGTTCGAGCCGAAAACGCCGGGCTCGGATTTCATCCTCGCTTTCCAGGCGCTCCCGGTCGTGCTGGTAATGAGCGTTCTGTCCTCGCTGTTGTTCTACTGGCGCATCCTGCCGCCGATCGTGCGCGGCTTTTCCTGGGCGCTGGAAAAAACCCTCGATGTCGGCGGCGCGGTCGGGCTTTCGACCGCGGCCAACATCTTTGTCGGCCAAGTGGAAGCGCCGCTGTTCATCCGGCCGTATCTGGCAAAACTCACGCGCGGCGAAATGTTCGTGGTGATGACCGGCGGCATGGCCGGCATCGCCGGCACCGTGTTCGTGCTCTATGCCACAATCCTGACGCCGGCGATTCCCGACGCCGCGGGCCACATCGCGGTCGCCTCGATCCTCGGCGCGCCGGCAGCGATCTTGATCAGCCTCATCATGGTGCCGAACCCGAAATCCGCGCACACCGGCGGCAGGCTCGGCGACATCGAGCATGGCGCGGTCTCGACCATGGACGCCGTCGTCAAGGGCACCAGCGCCGGCCTCGAACTTCTGCTCAACATCGTCGCCATGCTGATCGTGTTCATTGCGTTGGTGCACCTCGCCAACGCCATCCTCGGGTTGCTGCCCGCTGTCCTCGGCGCGCCGCTTACGCTGCAGCGCGCGCTCGGCTGGGTCATGGCGCCGGTGTGCTGGCTCATCGGCATCCCGTGGGCGCAAGCGGTCACCGCCGGCGGCCTCATGGGCATCAAGACCATCCTCAACGAGCTCGTCGCCTACCTCCAACTCGCGGCGCTGCCGCCGGGCACGCTCGATCCCCGCTCAAGACTGATCATGCTTTATGCGATGTGCGGCTTTGCCAATTTCGGCTCGCTCGGCATTATGATCGCCGGGCTCGCGACAATGTGCCCGGCCAAGCGCGACGAAGTGGTTTCGCTTGGGCTGAAATCGATCGTCTCGGGCACGCTCACGACATGCCTCCTCGGCGCCATCGTCGGCGTGCTGAGTTAAAGGATGACCGAAGGCGGTGTCCTCATTGTTACCTCTCCCTCAGGGGGCAAACGTTCAGCGCAATCTCAGGGTGACGGATCGTGGGCACCGTGCAACGGATTTTACCCGGCATCGCTCTTTGCGTCGCGATCACGCTCGCGGCGATGCTGCTACAGGGCATCGAGGTCCACTTTACGCACCAGCCCTATCTCGAAGCGCTGGTGCTCGCGATCCTGGTCGGCGTCGCCGTCCGCGCCGCGTGGACGCCGGGCGAGGTTTGGATTCCCGGCATCGTATTCAGCGCCAAATTCGTGCTCGAACTCGCCATCGTCATGCTCGGCGCCTCGGTCAGCATCGCGACCATCATGGCGCTCGGGCCGGTGCTGATCTTCGGCATTGCCGGCATCGTCGCGATCTCGATCGGGCTGAGCTACGCCGTGTGCCGCGCCATCGGCCTTCCGTTGCGCATGTCGGTTCTCATCGCCTGCGGCAATTCGATTTGCGGCAATTCGGCGATCGCGGCGGTGGCGCCGGTGATCGGCGCCGACAGCAGTGAGATCGCCTCGTCGATCTCGTTCACCGCCGTGCTCGGCGTCGTCGTCGTGCTCGGCTTGCCGTTTCTGGTCCCGGTTTTGCATTTGTCGCTGACGCAATACGGCGCGCTTGCCGGATTGACGGTCTATGCCGTGCCGCAGGTTCTCGCGGCGACCTTGCCGATCGGCGCGCTCAGCAATCAGGTCGGAACGGTGGTCAAGCTGGTGCGCGTGCTCATGCTCGGGCCCGTTGTTCTCGGCTTTTCGCTGTTCGCACGCCGCTTGCGCCGCGATGGCGCGGCGGCTCAATCGAAAAAGCGCCGGCTGCGGCCGACCGAGTTCGTGCCCTGGTTCATCATCGGCTTTCTGCTCGTCCTCGTCGCGCGCTCGCTCGGTCTCATTCCGCAACGGCTGCTGCCACCGCTGACGCACGCCGCAGCTCTGTTGACCACGATCGCGATGGCGGCGCTGGGCCTGGGCGTCGACGTTCGCGTCGTCGCTCACACCGGAATCCGGGTGACGCTGGCGATTACGACTTCGTTGATCCTGCTCGGCCTGATGAGCTACGGGCTCATCCGCGGTATCGGAATGCCGTGAGCGGAGGCCGACTGCGCACTTCGATGACGGGTTGCAAGCCATTAGTTGCAGCTATTGAATGCGCGCTATTGAATGACGCGTGAGACCGGTCGTTAACACCCAGCCGCCTAGCTTGGCGGCTATAAACGGTCCTTAAGAGAGGAAACAGCGAATGAACCCCAAAGCCTATGCCGCGGAGGCTATCGGTACGTTCTGGCTGACATTCGGAGGATGCGGCAGCGCGGTCATCGCTGCGGGCTTCCCGCACGTCGGGATCGGATTGCTTGGCGTATCGCTCGCGTTCGGTCTGACCCTGCTCACCATGGCCTACGCCATCGGACACATCTCGGGATGCCATATCAATCCGGCCGTCACGATCGGATTGTTCGCCGGCGGACGCTTTCCCGCTTCACAGATCGTTCCGTACATCGTTGCGCAGGTGATCGGCGCGATTGCCGCCGCGGCGCTGCTCTACGTCATCGCCCGCGGCGCGCCCGGCTTCGACCTCGCAAATGGCTTTGCCACCAACGGCTACGGCGCCCATTCGCCCGGCCATTACGATTTCATTTCGGCGCTCTGTTCCGAGATCGTCATGACCATGATCTTTCTGTTCGTGATCATGGGGGCGACGCACGGCAAAGCGCCGGCGGGCTTCGCGCCGCTTGCCATCGGGCTCACGCTGACCATCATCCACCTGGTGAGCATCCCGATCACCAATACGTCGGTCAATCCTGCGCGCAGCACCGGTCCGGCATTGATCGCCGGCGGCGCGGCGCTCTCGCAGCTATGGCTGTTCTGGATCGCGCCCCTGATCGGAGCGGTTCTCGGCGGCCTGCTTTATCGCTGGCTGAGCGCCGAGCCGCGCGGCGAGGTCACGGGCACCGATCGCTGAGGCGCCGTCCTATAAAGCGCCGCCTTATAAGCGCCGTCGATAAAGCGCGTCAGTGCAATCTGAATTCGCCGTCGACGGTGCGGATCTCGGCCGGCTTGATCAGCCGCGCATGCGCGACGGTGACCGAGTGCAGCGGGCCTTCGAGCTTTTCGAGCCAGAAATTGAGGAACTTATTGAGCGCCGGAAACATCGGACACAAATCGTAGTCCTGCCAGACATAAGTTTGCAGCAACCACGGGTGATCGGGCCGCCGGTAGAGGATATTGGCGGTGGTCAGTCCGTAACCCTCGAGCTGCCGGCTAAAGTCTTGCGAAGTCATCGAATCCTCCGTCCTTCATTCCAAAAGTTTTCCGAGAGTCGCCCCCTATTGCAAGCCTCAAAAATGCAGAAGTTGTTTACTTTCAAGGCACTAGCAGCATCCGGCCGTCCCTGCTAACAGCGCCTCCCCTGGCGATCGGCTGCCGGTTTGCACTGTTATGGGAACAACGGAACTCGACCCGCCAAGTTTCACAATCCGGTCACACGATATTTCTGCGCGACCGATGGAACGCGTCGGGGACCGGAGGCGCGTTAACGATGGCGGCAAAGTTGTTGGCAATCGCCAAAGCTGAGTGCTAATAAATTTCCGGGCGCCTCTTGCGGGCAAAAAATCCACGCCCCATGTGGCGCTTGGCGGCGTTCCAAACGTCGCTGCCTGGCGGTCTTTCGCGGGATCAGGGAACGGCCGCCAAACTCGCAAAACCCCTGTTTTGTCAATACCTAGGAGGACACCATGAAATTTCGTCCGCTTCACGACCGCGTCGTCGTCAAGCGCATCGATGCCGAGGAGAAATCATCCGGCGGCATCATCATCCCCGACACCGCCAAGGAAAAGCCCTCGCAGGGCGAAGTCGTGGCTGTCGGCCCGGGCGGCCGCGACGAAGCCGGCAAGCTCATCCCCATCGACATCAAGGTCGGCGACCGCGTGCTGTTCGGCAAATGGTCGGGCACCGAGGTCAAGATCGACAACCAGGAACTCCTGATCATGAAGGAGTCCGACATCATGGGCGTGATCGACGAGCCGGTGGCCAAGAAGAAGGCCGCGTAACCCGCAACGAGTCCTCGTCCCGAGGAGCGCCACGCGGCGCCTCTCGAAGGACGCGGGCAACGAATCCAACAAACTCATCCTTCGAGACGCGGGCTTCGCCCCGCTGCTTAGGACGAGCCCAGAAACGGAGTAACTGAAATGGCTGCTAAGGAAGTCAAATTCTCAGTCGATGCGCGCGACAGGATGTTGCGCGGCGTCGACATTCTCGCCAATGCGGTGAAAGTGACGCTCGGCCCCAAAGGCCGCAACGTCGTGCTGGACAAGTCGTTCGGCGCTCCCCGCATCACCAAGGACGGCGTCACCGTCGCCAAGGAAATCGAGCTCGAAGACAAGTTCGAGAATATGGGCGCACAGATGGTACGCGAGGTCGCTTCGAAGACCTCCGACATCGCCGGTGACGGCACCACGACCGCAACCGTGCTCGCGGCCGCGATCGTGCGGGAAGGTTCGAAGGCGGTTGCCGCCGGCATGAACCCGATGGACCTCAAGCGCGGCATCGACCTCGCGGTCGAGACCGTGGTCGAGGAACTCAAGAAGAACTCGAAGAAGGTCACCTCGAACGCCGAAATCGCCCAGGTCGGCACCATCTCCGCCAACGGCGACAAGGAAATCGGTGACTACCTCGCCAAGGCGATGGAGAAAGTCGGCAACGAAGGCGTGATCACGGTGGAAGAGGCCAAGAGCCTCGAGACCGAGCTCGACGTCGTCGAAGGCATGCAGTTCGACCGTGGCTATATCTCGCCCTACTTCATCACCAACGCCGACAAGATGCGCGTTGAGATGGAGGACCCCTACATCCTCATCAACGAGAAGAAGCTCTCGGCGCTGAACGAACTGCTTCCGCTCTTGGAAGCGGTCGTGCAGACCGGCAAGCCGCTCTTGATCGTGGCCGAGGACGTGGAAGGCGAGGCTTTGGCGACGCTCGTGGTCAACAAGCTGCGCGGCGGCTTGAAGGTTGCGGCGGTCAAGGCGCCGGGCTTCGGCGATCGCCGCAAGGCCATGCTGCAGGACATCGCAGTGCTGACGGGCGGCCAGGCGATCAGCGAGGATCTCGGCATCAAGCTCGAGAACGTCACGCTGAACATGCTCGGCAAGGCCAAGAAAGTGATGATCGACAAGGAGAACACCACGATCGTCAACGGCGGCGGCAAGAAGAAGGACATCGAGGACCGCATCGCCCAGATCAAGGCGCAGATCGAAGAGACCACCTCCGACTACGACCGCGAGAAGCTGCAAGAGCGTCTTGCCAAGCTCGCGGGCGGTGTCGCGGTGATCCGCGTCGGCGGGGCCACAGAGGTCGAGGTCAAGGAGCGCAAGGATCGCGTCGATGACGCGATGCATGCGACCCGCGCCGCGGTCGAGGAAGGCATCCTGCCGGGCGGCGGCGTCGCGCTTCTGCGCGCCACCGAAGCCCTCAAGAAGGTGCGCACGCACAACGAAGACCAGAAACACGGCGTCGACATCGTGCGCAAGGCGCTCCAATCGCCGGCGCGCCAGATCGCGACCAACGCCGGTGAGGACGGCTCCGTCATCGTCGGCAAGATTCTGGAGAACTCGGCCTACGGCTACGGCTTCGACGCCCAGGGCGGCGAATACGTCGACATGGTGAAGAAGGGCATCATCGACCCGACCAAGGTCGTGCGTCAGGCGCTGCAAGGCGCTTCTTCGGTCGCGGGCTTGCTCATCACCACCGAGGCGATGGTGGCCGAACTGCCGAAGAAGAAGGAAATGCCGTCAATGCCACCCGGTGGCGGCGGGATGGACTTCTAAAGGAAGTCCATCGAAAGCCGCCACCTGCTTCTTAAGACGATCGAAGTCGGCAGCAGCCGACTTCGATTGGCGGCGGGATGGACTTCTAAAACGAAGTCCATCGAAAGCCGCCACCCGCTTCTTAAGACGATCGAAGTCGGCAGCAGCCGACTTCGATTGGCGGCGGGATGGACTTCTAAAACGAAGTCCATCGACGGCAATGCTACCGAGGGCGCGGCTTTGGCCGCGCCCTTTTTCGTTCCGCCCGTTACTGCTTTTTGCGATTTTGCGCGTGCTTGAGCGTGCGGGTGTGTCTGTGGGCGGGTCTGACGGGGCGATACACCGGATCGCTGCCGCCGCCGATCAGCGGGGTAAGATATTGACCGGTCCAGCAGCCGCCGCCGCAGCCGCAACCGGCGCATGCCCCGCACGCCATGGCGATTCGGCGGCGCGGCTGCAGCGTCGGGGCGTTCTCCTTGTCGAACACATAGAACGTGGCGAGGCTCACGTCGGTGATTTCCTCCTCGCCCAAGATCTGCAGATGCCTCGCTCCGGCATTCGGCAGCGGCGCATCCGGCGCCACGTCACCGGCCGCGGCCGACGCGGCATTCGCCAGCGACAGCGACAAGCCGGCCAGCCCCAGGATGGGAACGGCATTTACGGCGCGGCGCCGACGCTTTCGTTTCGGCGGCAGCTTACCATGCGACATGTAGAAACCTCGTCATGTTGGAACAGGTGCGCGCCAACGGATGCCGCACCACTAAAGAACGAACATGCCGGCGACGGCCGGCGCGCCACGTTGACGCATTCTAGTCGAAGCCACGCGCCGGACCAAGATCGACGCCGCGAACGAGCCCTGCGCGCGGCACAGATCAACGCGGCACAAATCTCCGCGGCACCAACCTAAAGCTCGCCGGGAACGGTTGCGTGCTCGCGCGCAAGGCCGACTTGATCGGGCGCGGCGGCGCTTTGCGTGAGCACCTGATCGATCACGAACAGGGGCCGCCGTTTGGTTTCGAGGTAAAGGCGGCCGACATATTCGCCGAGCAGCCCGAACAGGATAAGCTGCGTCGAGCCGAGAATGAGGACCACGGTCAATAAGCTGGTCCACCCCTCGACCACGTGCCCGCTCGCCCAACTGCCCAACGTGTAGCCGAGCATCAACAGGCTCAAGACGCCGAGCACCAGGCCGAGAATCGAGGCGAGCCGCAGCGGCATGATCGAGAACGACGTCAGCGCGTCGAACGCAAGCCCAATCATCTTGGCGAGCGGATAGTTGCTGGCGCCGGATTGCCGCGCCGCCCGGTCGTAGGCGAGCGGCACTTGCCGCAGCCCGATCCAGCTCACCATGCCGCGGATGAAGCGGTGCTGCTCCGGCATGCTGTTGAGGATGTCGAGCACGCGCCGCGTCATCAGCCGGAAATCGCCGGCATCTACCGGCATGTCGGCGTAGCCGACGCGCCGCATCAAGCGATAGAACAACGCCGCGGTGCCGCGCTTGAGCACGGATTCGCCCGCCCGTTCGCGGCGCAGCCCGTAAACGACATCGGCTTCGCCCCGTTGCATCAGGCGCCACATCTCGCCCAGCAGTTCCGGCGGATCCTGCAAATCGGCGTCGATGGTGAGAATGCGCTCACCGCGGCAGGTATAAAGGCCCGCTGTGATCGCAAGCTGATGGCCGTGGCGGCGCGAAAGATTGACCGCCACCACATGCGGATCGCGGCGCACCAAGTCGGCCATGATCGGCCAGGTCCGATCGTTTGAACCGTCGTTCAATAAGACCAGCTCGTAATCGGAGCCGACGATGTCGTGCGCCGCAGCGGTCATGCGGCGATAAAATTCATCCAGGCCCGCTTCCTCGTTGTAGCAGGGGGCGACGATGGAGAGCCGCGGACTTGAGCGCGCGTCCAAAGCGACCGGCATTAACCTCCTCCGCCCGGCTTTCGCGAAGCCCTGGTTGCAAAGCCTTGTTTTTCACAAAACCTGGCGTTCAAGAAGCCCTGCCGTTGCACTCCGCCGTTACGGTGTCAATGCGTTACGGCGGATCGAGCGGCGGTCCGATCGGGCCATACAGCCTGTAGACATGGTATTGCGCGATCGTCACGCCGTGCCGCGTACGGGCCAGATCTGCCGCCAAATCCACAGTGCTGAAGCGTTTGCGAATCAGCGGGACTTCGCCACACCGATCCATGCAGACATACATGATGGCGCCGCGGAACAGCGCCGGGTCCGGCGGCGGCGCGTTGACGTAGCGTATGCGGCCGTTGATCTGCTCGACCTCGGTATGCGAGGGCAGATAGAAGGCGAGCCACGCCGCGAGCCCGTAGTCGGTGGTGAGCACGATCGGCGCGCCGAGCCGCGCGCGCACCTCGTCCATCTGCACGCCCAATTGCTTCCAGCCCGCGCCCAGAACGCGCGCCGTCGGATCGGCGGCTCCGAGCGGAATGACGCCGAACGCCGCCTGCAGATAGATGAAGGCGGCAATCGCCAGACCGACCGGAACGGCGAGCCGCCGCGACCAATCCGCAACCCCCGCCCAAATGCCCTGCCATTTGATCCGCTCCGCGGCGACGGCCGCCGCAATCGCGAACGCGACGTAGATCGGCTCGGGCCAATTGCCTTCGACCCGGCCGTGAAATGTGTGCCAAACGAAATAGATCACGATCGGCCACACAAACGCGTTGATCAGCACGCAGGCGCCGCGGACGCCACCCTCGCCGCGCAACAGGCCGACGAGCCCCATTGCGCCGAGCACGAAGATCGGCGGCGTCGCCATGCCGATCTGGGTGGCGATGAACTCGCCGAGATAGTGCAGCGTCCACTCGTAGACGACCAGACGATTGTATTGATAGAGCACGGAAGCCCAATGGTGCTCAGCATTCCAGATCAGCGTCGGCGAGAACACGACGAGCGCGATCACGCCTGAAATCCACGGCCACGGCGTGAACAGCCATCTGCGCAGTTCCGGCACCAGCAACAACCAGGCCAGGATGCCGACAGCAAAAAAGACCGTGGTGTATTTGGACAGCATGCCGACGCCGAACGCGACGCCGATCGCCAGCCACCATTCGCCGCGCCCGGTCGTAAACAGCTTGGCGAGCGTCAGCAGCAGAAACGTGGTTGCCACGACCACAGCGTTGTCGGGCGTCGCGATCGCCGACCCGACCGCCATGGCGAGGGTCAAATTAAAGTAGAGCGCGGCGGTGGCGCCGATTCTCTCGTCGTCGAACAAAAGCGCGCCGGCACGCCAAACCGCCCAGCTTGCCGGCAATGCGAGCAGCACGCCGAATACCCGCACGCCGAACGCCGTATTGCCGAACAACGTCGTGCCAAAGCGGATAAGAATGGGATTGACGGGCGGGTGATCGTAATAGCCGCCGGCGATGTGCTTCGACCACACCCAATAAAGGCACTCGTCGAAGCTCAGCGGCGTGATCGCCGCACAAACGAGCCGCACGCCGACGAGAACGAGGATCGTGGCGATGATCGCGTAAGCGTAGCGTCGTTCCGGCAAGGTGGCGGCGCCGACTGCGGCCAAATCAACGTCCTTTCGAAGCGACGGCGCGGCTTGAGCCGGGAGCGCCAACGGATGGGGATCGGTTCTTAGAGCATGATCCGGAAAAGCGGAAGCCGGTCCGAAAAGATCATGCTCAAACAAGACGCTGGAGTGGGATTTTGAACTTAACTGAGCGGTGAAGCTCTAGCAGGCGCGGGGCGGCGGGAAAACCCGGACTTTGATCCCCGAAAATACGAAAGCCCGGGCTAAGCCGGGCCTTCGTCTCGTTTGGGACAACGCTCTGGGACAAACGTCGAGATTTAACAAGACGACCACGAATGAAACGGTGCGCGTTCGTCCGGCGTCACCGGCTCACCGTGGCCGCGGCAGCGTTAGGTCAAATAACGCCGCCGGTTCCGGGAGTTAAGCGCAACCGCATGACGCCGATATGACGGTCGCCAGTGCCGCCCTGCCCCGCTATATGATGCCATCGTGAGCGATACCCACGCCTGCGCAAGTTGTGGCGCCGACATTGCTGGAGATAGCCGGTTCTGCCCGCAGTGCGGCGCACCGCAGGCCTTGGCGTGTGCGGCTTGTGGCCACGCCAATGCCGCCGGCTCGCGTTTCTGCTCACAATGCGGCGCCAAGCTCGGCGACGCGGCGGCCAAACCGGCAGCGGCGCCGGCGCCCTCCTCCGCCGCGCCGGCAGCCTCTTCGGCGAATGCGGCCGAGCGCCGCCAGATCACAGTGATGTTCTGCGATCTCGTCGGCTCGACGGCGCTGTCGACGCGGCTCGATCCGGAGGATTTGCGCGAGGTCATCGCCGCCTATCACAAATGCACCGCGCAGGTTGTCACCGGCCTCGGCGGCTATGTCGCGAAATACATGGGCGACGGCGTGCTTGCCTATTTCGGCTACCCGCGAGCGCATGAAGACGATGCCGCGAACGCCATTCGCGCCGCTCTGGCTCTGTTCGAAGCGATCGGGCGGCTATTCGCTGCCGAGGGTCGGCACCAGGTCCGCGTCGGGCTCGCCACCGGCATGGTCGTGGTCGGTGAACTCATCGGCGCCGGCGAGGTGCAGGAGCGCAACGTCGTCGGCGAGACGCCGAACCTCGCCGCGCGGCTGCAATCGATCGCGGCACCGGACACGCTGGTCATCGATGCCAATACCCGCAGGCTTGCCGCCGATCTGTTCGAGTACGAAGCGGTCGCGCCGACGGAACTCAAGGGCTTCCAGGGACCGGTCACGGCTTGGCGCGTTGTGCGTGAACGCACGATCGCGAGCCGCTTCGAGGCGATGCGCGCGGCAAGCCAGACGCCGCTTGTCGGCCGCGGTGAGGAAATGGAGCTGTTGTTGCGGCGCTGGGCGCAGATCAAAGACGGCGAAGGGCGCGTGGTGTTGCTGGCGGGCGAACCCGGCATCGGCAAATCTCGCCTCACCGCGGCGCTGGAGGATCGCCTCAAGCAAGAGGCGCATAGCTGCCTTCGTTACTTTTGCCAACCGCATCATCAGGGCAGCGCGCTGCAACCGATCGTCGGGCAGCTTACGCATGCCGCGGGCTTCGCCCACGACGATACGCCCGCAAACAGACGCGCGAAACTCGAAGCGTTGCTGGTGCAAACGTCCGGCGGCGCCGCCGCGATCGAACTGTTCGCCGAGCTTTTGGGGCTCGCCGCCTCACCCGCCGCAGCGCCCGCGGAACGCGACCCGCAGGCAAAACGCGGCCGAATCCTCAGCGCCCTGATCGAGCAGATCGAAGCCCTGACGCGGCGAAGTCCGGTGCTCATGCTGTTCGAGGACGCCCACTGGGCCGATCCGACGACGCTCGAATTGCTGGCGTTGACGATCGAGCGTCTGCAATCGCTTCCGATCCTGCTGGTGATCACATTTCGTCCCGACTTTGCGCCGCCGTGGACCGGACAGCCGCACGTCACCATGCTGACGCTGAACCGGCTGACGCAGCGCGAACGCGCGAGCCTGGTCGATCACATCACCGGGGGCAAAAAGCTGCCGTCCGGATTGCTCGACCAGATCGTCGAGCGCACCGACGGCGTGCCGCTATTCGTCGAGGAACTGACGCGCTCGGTGCTTGAGAGCGAGCAACTGCACGAGAGCGGCGGCCAATACGTGCTTGATCGGCCGGCCCAGCAGCTTGCCATTCCAACGACGCTGCAGGCGTCGCTGATGTCGCGCGTCGACCGCCTCGGCTCGGCGCGCGAAGTCCTGCAGATCGGCGCCACGATCGGGCGGGAATTTTCCTACGACGTTTTGGCGGCGGTCGCCGGCCTGCCGGACGCGGTGCTCCAAGATGCGCTAATCCGGCTGACTGAGGCGGAGCTCGTGTTCTTGCGCGGTACGCCGCCGAGCGCAATTTACATCTTCAAGCACGCTCTCATTCAGGACGCCGCCTATGCCAATATGCTCCGCGGGCGCCGACAAGCTCTGCATGGCGCGATTGCGCTTGTCCTGGAACGGCGATTCCCGGAACTGGTCCGATCAACTCCTGAAGTGATCGCACAACATTTCGAACGGGCGGGGCAAAGCGAAAAGGCCATCGGGTATTGGCAGCAGGCCGGCGAACGCGATCTGCGCCGCTTCGCTTTGAAGGAATCGATGGCGCACTATTCCAACGCGCTGCGTCTCGTCGCATCGCTGCCCGACACACCGGAGCGTTCGGCCGTCGAACTTGGCATTTGCCTCGGGCTCGCGCTGACGCAGCTGATCGCCATCGGTCCAACTGCGAGCGAGTCGCGGGCGCATTACGAACGTGCGTTGGCGTTAAGCCAGGCATTGCCCGATCGCGGCCGCGAAAAGTTCCTCGCCACCTGGGGGGTGTGGTTTCATAAAACGATGTCGGGCCACAGTGCGGAAGGGTTTCAGCTTGCCGACGAATTGGTCGCGATCGCGCGCCAACTCGGCGATTCCGACTTGCTGCTCGAGGCCTATCACGCCCGGGTTCCTGGGCTCTTTCGTGCCGCCGACCTGCCGGGGATGAAGGAGGCCGCGGAAGAGGTCATGCGTCTCTATAACCGGGAACGTCATCGCAACCATGCCTACTATTTTGGTGGACACGATTCTCGCGTCTGCGGCCAAAGCTTCTACGCGATGAGCCTTTGGGGTCTCGGCTTTCCCGACCAGGCGCTACAAATGGCCTGGCAGTGCATCGAGGACGGCCGCACTTTGGGCCATGCCTTTTCGCACGCCCACGGCCTCAATATGGGCGGCATCACGCTGATGCTGCTTAACGACGTGAACGCCTGCAAAGCCGTCACCGACGAACTCTATCCGATCGCCGAGCGCAATAAATTCCCTTGGCCGCTGGCGCAAGCGCGGTTCATGCGCGGATGGGTGACGTCGCAACAGGGCAGCTTTGACGCCGGCGTCGAGCAGATGTTCAACGCAATTGAAGAACCGTCGTCCGTCGTTATGCGGACAATCCTTCTGGCGCTGATCGCCGAGCAACAACTCCGTGTCGGCCGCTTTAATGCCGCTATCGCCGCGCTCGACCGGGCCCAGATCGAGGTCGATAAGTCGGACGTTCGGTTTTACCAGGCGGAGATGCTCAGGCTCCGTGGCGACGCTTTGCTGTTGCAATCTCGTGGCAATGCCGCGGAAGCGGAAGCTGCCTTCAGGCGGGCAATGGATATGGCGGCCCGGCAATTATTCCGCAGCGTCGAGTTGCGCGCCGCCGTGAGCTTGGCGAGATTGCTGCGCGATAGCGGCGGCGCCGAGCAGGCTCGCAATCTGCTGGCGCCGATCTATGCTGCTTTCACCGAAGGTTTTGCCCGGCCGGATTTGCAAGCGGCCAAGGCGCTGTTGGCAGAATTGAGCTAAAGCGGCGACGGGGCACATGGCGGCAAACACCGGCAAGATTCACATCGGCATCGGCGGTTGGAACTACGAGCCGTGGCGCGGCGTGTTTTATCCCAAGGGCCTGCCTCAAGCGAAAGAGCTTGCCTATGCGGCGAGCCAGCTTACCTCGATCGAGATCAATTCGACCTTCTACGGCTCGCAGAAACCGGAAACCTTCCGCAAATGGGCCGCCGCCGTGCCCGACGGCTTTGTGTTTTCGGTAAAGGGACCGCGCTTCGCCACCAACCGCCGCGTCCTCGCCGAGGCCGGCGATTCCATCAAGCGCTTCATCGATTCCGGCGTGCTGGAGTTGCACGACCGCCTAGGACCGATGCTCTGGCAATTCGCGCCGACCAAGAAATTCGACGCCGAGGATTTCGCCAAATTCCTCAAATTACTGCCGGCCAAGGCAGGCGGTCTTAAGCTGCGGCACGTCGTCGAAGTACGCCACCCGAGTTTCCGCACCGCCGAATTCGTGGCGCTGGCGCGCGGCTTCGGCACGCCCATCGTCTTCACCGATCACGCCACCTATCCGTCGTTCGCCGACGCCACCGGCGATTTCATCTACGCGCGGCTGCAAGGTGGAAAAAACTCGATTGCGACCGCGTATCCGGCGAAGGAGCTCGACGCCTGGGCCGGCCGTCTGCGGGCCTGGGCGCAAGGCAAAGAGCCCGCAGACCTGCCGCGCGTCGAGGCGGCGCATGACGTCAAGAAAAACATCGCGCGCGACGTGTTTGCTTACGTCATCCATGAGGGCAAAATTCGCGCGCCGGCAGCCGCCATGGCGCTTATCGAGCGCGTGAAGACCTAAACGTAAAGCGCCGTGGCAAAGGCGCGCTTGCGCATTTCGTCTTCCGCTATTTGCGCTTGGGGTCGGCGATATCGAAGATAAAGACCCCCTCTTCAGTATCCGGACGCTCCAGCACTTCTGGATAGGCCAGCGTGCGTATGGTGTCGTCGTAACCGGCTCGCCAATGCTCCGTCATGCTCAAACGTGAGAATTCGTAGTCCTTCGAGTCACCCTCGTAGGCTTTTGCACGATAGATAAGCTGGATCAGATTCCACAACTTGCGCTCGGCAAATGGCCGCAGCATCTCGGCTTCCGGTCCGTCCGCCAATTCGGCCGGCAATTTATTCAGCAGGATGGAAAGCGAATTGCGGACACGCTGCATGTCGATGAAATGCGTCGAGGCCGCGCGCGTGCGGCTCGAGTAAATGATTTCCTTTTGCCGCGTATTCACGCCCGCCATGGTACGCGGAATCTCGCCGCCTGACGCCCACAGATCGACCTGAAACACCAGCGTGTCCCGCTGCGGGCGCGCGTCGACAACCCAACGCAGCGGCGTGTTGGAGACAAGGCCGCCATCCCAATAATATTCGCCGTCGACCTCCACCGGTGCGAATGCCGGCGGCAACGCCCCGCTCGCCATGACGTGCTCAAGCCGGATTCGATCTTTCGTGCTGTCGAAATAATTGAAATTGCCGGTCTGGACATTGACGGCGCCGATGCTCAAACGCATCGGCCCATCGTTGATGCGATCGAAATCGATGAGCCGCTCCAGCGTGCTCTTGAGCGCGCTGCTGTCGTAATAACTTGTCGCCCTCTCGGATGTGCCGGGCCAGAACCAGGGCGTCACCGGCCGCAGCGCAAAAAATCCGGGCGTGCCGTTAAAGAGCACGCGGCCGGCGGCCCATTGGTTGATAAAGCCGCGCGCGGTGTCGGCCTTCAGCGCCGGCGCCATATCGCAGACGAATGTCCAAAAATCAGAGAGCCGCGTCGCGGCCGAAGGGCCGGCGTGAGGCGCCGTGTCCGGCCTACCGAAAGGCCCGCGCCAATTTACGAAGGGCTGGGTGATGCCTTCCCAAAATTGCCGCAGCCTTTCGACGCGCGCCTCCGGCGGATTGCCGGCAATGATGGCGGAATTGAACGCGCCGATCGATATGCCTGAAACCCAATCGGGTTCAACGCCCGCCTCGGTAAGCGCTTGAAAGACGCCGGCCTGATAGGCACCGAGCGCGCCGCCGCCTTGGAGGACCAAGGCGATGCATTCGAACAGAGGCCTGTTCCGCGCCGGCTGCGGACGTGTATCGCTGTCGTGTGTCATGCGGCTTGTTTATTCGCCTGTGCCTGGATGCGCCCGCCTAATGCGTCGCACTTGACACGACAGCTCTCGAAATCGGGGCGACATCGCCCGGCACTATCCGACTTGCGGCGTTAAGGAGTCCAGCCCGTCGGCGCCCAGGACGCGTCGGCTAACGGGAATAAGCGGCGGCTCGAAGTAACGTGTGACGATCGACGCCGCATTCGGTCCGCGTCGCGAATCCGCCTCTAGTAGATCACGGTGTTCGACGTGCGCAGCCGCTGCACCAGCACGCGCATCACGTTGAGCGCGAAGTAAGGCGTGCGGCTCACCATCAGCAAAAATTGCTTCTCGGCGACCGGGACGACTGTGGCGTCGGTCGCTGCGATCGCTGTGGCGCTGCGCGGGCCTTGGTCGATCAACGCCATCTCGCCGAAAATGCTGCGCTCGACCAAGGTGTCGAGCAGACGGTTGCCGAGACGGATTTCGACCGTTCCGGTTTTGACGACAAACATTTCTTGCGCCGGATCGCCTTCGCGGAAGATCACTTCGCCGGCTTTATAGGTGCGGCTCGGTGCTCCGGCGCCGGCCAGGAGGGCGAAATCAATAGGCATATCTGCAAGCGCCACAGCCATAACGCATCCCCTTCGTCCGCTGGATTATTGCAGTCTCATGACGACCGACGATTACAGCTTTATGACACCCGCCGATGGTTCTTAGATTATAGGGCATGGCAGATCGCTGGAATATGACGCTGATTTGTAGGGGCGGACGGCACCAAATGCTAACGGCCACGAAACGAAGGTGCGCGTACATCCGGCGTCACCCATCGTTAACCGTGGCCGTCCAGCGACGGAACCCGAAGGCTCGACGCCGCTCTCAGCGATGTGGGGCCGGTTCCGCCATTTTGCAAGACTAGGGTATCCAAAACTGGGTTATCCACGACTCTGGTTATGCAAGACTCAGGTTTTGTGCGAGAATTCGCGATGCCGGGGCGCCTTCCGTCTATGCCGACCGCCGCGGCCGATCTTCGCGGGCCGCCGCAGCGCGGTGGCGACGGTCACCGGGATTTTTTTTAAGGGAGAGAACCAATGACATTGCCGCAGCAGGCCGATGCCGAGCGGTTAGGCCGAGCGTTCGCCGGTGCTCTTCACGAGCACTGGGTGCTTTTTCTGGTCGAGGGCATCGCGCTCGTTATCCTCGGCCTGATCGCGATTGTGGTGCCGCCGATCGCGACCATCGCCTTCACCATCATCATCGGCTGGGTTTTCCTGGTCAGCGGCATCCTCGGCTTGATCACGACGTTCTGGGCGCGTCATGCGCCCGGCTTCTGGTGGGCGCTCATTTCGGCCATCATCGCCATCGCCGCGGGCGTCGTGCTGCTGCTGTGGCCGATTAGCGGCTCCGTATCGCTGACGCTGGTGCTGATCGCGTTTTTCGTGGTCGAGGGCATCGCCTCGATCATGTACGCCATCGAGCATCGTAATCAGCTGACCGGCCGCTGGGGCTGGATGCTGGTCAGCGGCATCATCGACCTCATCCTTGCCGCTATCATCTTTGCTGGACTGCCGGGCACCGCGCTCTGGGCGCTCGGGCTATTAGTCGGCATCAACATGGTGTTCGGCGGCGCGGCGCTCATCGCCATCGCGCTCGCGGCTCGCCATCCGGCGACTGCCTAAAGCCTCGCGGCGGCCGCGCCCCGCGAGGGGCGCGGTACCCCGGCGCCTCGGCCATCCGGTCTGCCCCGCCCGCCCGCAAAGACGCCGGCTGGCATTGCCGTAAGATTGCCTTCTGAGATTGTCGGTCGACATTGCCGGCCGACAATTGCCTTCTGATGTCGCCCATTGACAGTCAAGACGACCGGTCATATTATATTGCCCATGCCACGACCAAGCACCCGCGAGCAAATCCTTAAAGCCGGCCTGAAATGCCTTGAGCAGCGGGGCTATAACGGCGTCGGGGTACAGGACATTACGGATGCCGCCGGTGTCCCCAAGGGGTCGTTCTACAATCATTTCGAGAGCAAGGAAGCGCTCGGCGCCGAGATTGTCGAGCGCTATGGCGCGGAGCCGGCGCGGCGGGAAATCCTCGGCGACCGCTCGGTCGCGCCGCTTGAACGGTTGCGGCGGCATTTCGAGCGGCTCAACACCGTTTTCACCGACGCCAAGTTCGAACGCGGCTGCATCCTTGGAAATTTCAGCGCCGAACTGTCGGGCCAAAGCGATTTGATCCGCGGCAGCCTGCGCGGCCTCTATGCGCGGTGGACCGAGGATATCGAGGCCGCAATCAGCGAGGCCCAGGAAAGCGGCGCGATTGCCAATAAAGCCAAATCCGCGGATATCGCGGCCTTTCTCCTCGACGCCTATGAAGGCGCGCTGCTGCGCGCGCGCGTCGAGCGAACCGCCCGGCCGTTTCTCCGCTTCATGAAATTCGCGTTCACGCAAATCTTGGTCTGAAGGCCGCATGCCGTGACCACCAGTAAACCGTGCACCCCGAAGCAAACTGACCGGTCATCTCAACAATAGCCGCGTTAAAAGCCAGCCGCGTTGAAAGGAAGCCCATGAATACGCCATCGAGCAATACGTCATCGAGCCGCACGCGCGAGTACGCCCCGTTGCTCTGGCTCGCGCTTGGTACGTTTGCGACCGGCACGGAAAGCTTCATGATCGCTGCGCTGTTGCCGGGACTTGCCGCCGATTTGTCGGTCGGCATCACCGTGGCCGGCCAATTGATCACGGTCTTTGCTCTCACCTACGCGGTGAGTTCGCCGCTGCTGGCGGCGGCGACAAGCGGCATCGAGCGCCGCAAGCTTCTCCTTCTGTCGATGACCGCGTTCGCGCTCGGCAACTTCATCGCCGCGTCGGCGACGGGCTATTGGCAATTGATGGCGGCCCGCGTCTTCCTCGCTTGCGCCGCCGGCCTTTACGTCCCCGGCGCGAGCGCGCTTGCCGGCGCGGTGGTGTCGCCGCATCGCCGCGGCACGGCGCTCGCCATCGTCATGGGCGGGACCAGCGTCGCCGTGGCGCTCGGCGTGCCGCTTGGCGCCCTCATTGGGCACGCCATGGGATGGCGCATGACTTTCGTCGGCGTCGGCATCATGGCGTCCATCGCCGTTGGCGGCCTTTTCTTCGGGCTCAAGCGCGGCGTCGGCGCCGGAATAAGCGCGCCCAGTCTGCGCGAGCGGCTTGCCGTCGTTCAACAACCGCCGGTCCTCGCCGCGTTGCTCGTGACCACCATCTGGGCGACCGGCGCTTACACGGTTTACACCTATCTCGCCCCGTACCTGACGCGCGTTGTCGGCATCGGAGGCGCACAAATCGGCCTCGTGCTCTTCGTCTGGGGCTGTGCGGCCGTCACCGGCCTGTTCTCGGGCGGCGCCCTCAATGACCGGTTCGGCCCGCGACTGGTCATGGTCCCCGCCTTCGCACTGCTGGCGCTGGCGTTCGCCAGCCTCTCGATCTTGCCGCGCTTTCTGACCGGCCCGAGCCTGGTCACCTGCGTGCTGGTCGCGATCGTTGTCTGGGGCGTCACCGCCTGGGGATTTTTCCCAGCGCAACAGGCGCGCCTCTTGGAACTCGCCGGCTTGAAAGTCGCGTCGATCAGTCTCTCGCTGAATGCCTCTTTCATGTATCTCGGCTTTTCGCTCGGCGCCGCGCTCGGATCCTTCACCCTCATTCATGGCTCGGTGGCGAGCCTGGGCCTGGTGGCGGCGGCATGCGAAATCCTCGCGCTCCTGGTGGTGCTGCAGGCAACGGCGCGGAAACGGCCAGCGCCCGCCGGCGCCGCCGCCGCGGCGCAAGGACCGCAAAACCTCTAAGCGAATTACTCCCTCGGGCGGTGCGACAAAGCCTTGCGGGCGGCCGTCGACCCGGCCCGTAAAGCCGCTTTCCCAGGGGGGGCAGGATTTACATACGCTTCCCAACCGGCGACAAATGTCGTGTTGCGTTAGGCCAGCGGTGACGGGCGGCCTTGATGCAGGGTTACGCAGCTTTTGCGGCACCCTCCGGGACATTGCTTGTTAAGGTCGATGCTGCGGCCCCCGAGGGGCGTAGCTGCTTGGCGCAAGGCGGCCGCGGGGGAGCGGGCGTTCGGTGCGTGCGTTGCAGGGGTTGGGCGCGGCAGTTAGTGCCGCGCTGACGGTTTTGTGCGCTATTGCAGCCCGTGCCGGCACGGTTGGGCCGGATAATCCCTCGTTCCTTTTGTTCGCCGGCACCGATCTTTGGCGCGACGGCGCGTTCCTCGCCGGCGGGCTGTTATGGTCGCCCGGCGGCCTCGACAAAAGCGGCTTTACCGGCATTCGGTAGCAAACTCACCCAAGCTGGGCTCCACGCAGCAAATGCAGGAAAACTGCTGTTGCATTAAGGCAACACGTGAGGGCAAAGCTGTCATGACCGGTGCCGGTCTTGACATTCCGTCAATAAAGCACACCTATCCTATTCATCGGAAAGGAGGGGTAAGCGCATGGCGCAGCCAGAACAGCCTAAGCCGCAGGCCCAACAGCTACCGCAGTTCCATGCAGAAACGTTGCATATTAGGCGGGTTGCCTCCAATCCGGATTGCTGGTTCCGATGGATGCCCCACGCTGAGGAACGAATGGCCGGGCAATATACGGCTGACGATGTAATCGAGGCTTTGACGAATGGTCACGTAATTAGAGTAGATGTGCAGGAGGACGTCGTTTTTCGCGTCAGAGGAAGAAACATTGACGGTGAACCGATCGAAGTCGCGGCGGCTGTGCTGAATGCCACGACGATCAAGGTTGTCACGGTCATTTAGGCAATTTGCCAAGAAGTCGGAGCATAGGAGAGAACGGAAATGAACAAGCACACGCAAGCGGCGATGGGGCCACCTCGACGGAGGCCCAATCTGCGCGTGCTGGAGGGGCAGCAGCACGCCGTCGACATGGGGACTGTCCTGAAAGAGCGTGACGTGTCCGCCCTCATCGGCGTGCGGACTATCGCGTGTGATGCTGCTATAGAACGAAAGGGTAACGCTGGCGACAGTACAGTCGAACTGCCAAAACTACGGGAGCTAATTGCTTCCGCCCTCGTGAGTCGCTGCCTCATGCCGATCCGTCTGCGCGGATCGGAAATGAAGGCTATGCGTAAAGGCATGAGGATGACTCTCGGCGATCTCGCCAAGAGACTGGGCGGCAAGACAGCACCGGAGACAATATCTCGCTGGGAGTCGGAGGCTCAGCCTATCGGAAGCCATGCCGAAAGAGTGCTGCGCTTGGTGGTATGTGAGGAACTAAAAAAGGATGCACCTGGAATCACCTACGATGCATCTAGGCTGGCGGTCATGAACGAAATCGACGACCCGTGGGCAGCAAATCCAGAATATGAAATCGCGCCCATCATACTCATCTATATGCCCATGAAAGTCGATCACACTGTAATCGAGGCGTGGAACGAGAAGAAAGACGCCGCCTAATTAGTCGCCCGTGAAGAACGCGTAAGCGGCTGATCGGGAGTCGATTTACCGATTTTGGGCTGGTTTGAGATTGCAAAGTTTCTCCGGATTGGGGCTCGGAACCTTGCGATTTCGATTTGCGATTTGCTTGAGGGACGAACCGTGATTCTGTGGCCGCATCGGAGGGGATTCGATGCACCGAAGAAGCCCGAGACGACAGGTTCAACAGATCTGTTCCGAGCACGGCTCGATCAGATCATCAACCTCAAACACGAGCTGGCGCAGCTCACCGGCAAGATCGATTGGGATTGGATCGATGACGAGATCGCGCCGCTCTACAGCGCCAAGGGCCGGCCTGGGATCAGGGGAGTGTCAGAATTTCTGTGTGAGGCCGGTTAGCCATCATGAGTTCACGAAGCGCTCGTTGAACATGACGGCGAATTGGGTCTTCGCCTCGGCCCACTCGCGCGGCGCCGTTTCCATACCGCAGCGGCGTGGTTCAAACCAGATATAGCAGTTTGTGCCGCGTCATCAGATGGAAAATGTCCTCTGGTACGGACAGCGCGCGCAGCTTCGAGTTCAACGCCTCGATGGCATTCGTGGTGTAGATGAGCGCCGTACGCCTACCGGAACGCGAAGAATAGAATCACGAGCTCCCAGTGCGCGCCAGCTCTGCGCGATCGCTGGATACTTTATGCCCCACATCCTGTGCGAAACCTCGAGAGCGCCTACCAGCGCTGCATCTGCGCGCGATAACCATCCACCGCCGCGCCACACTTGCATCCTTCCAGAGCAAAATCCATCGAATAGCATCAGTGACGATGCAGTTGCACACAATCTGCAAAAACCGCGTTATAACCTCAAAACCCTTCAGCCATCACACGCATCAAATATCCTAGCTCCGCATCTGAGCTCGTTACACGCGCAGCCAAATATAGCTCCCTCATCTGTTCATCCAAACCAAATCTCCTGGCCATCCGCAGCACGCCAAGCGCATGTAATCACCTTGTGCGCACAAAACCTTCATCGCACCTTACCCAATGCATCAAAACACCAACGTAGCACAATCAGCGCGTACTGCCATTCCGCAACCTCCTCCAGCACCGCTCAGTACCACCGAATCAATCCGCACACCTCAATGCCATAAGTTCCTCGAATACCGCCATCTCCCACATCATCCCGCGCGCATACATCAATATCTGTATCAAATCCAACCGCGCTCATATATGCAATCAGCTTAATCAAATACCGCACATCCCGCGCACCGCAATCATCTTCGAATACCATCAACCACTTCTTCAATAGCCATGCGTATCACTCACCCTCAGCGCCGTACCATCCAATGCTCATCACTCATAACAAACCTTCAACACACCTTCTTCACTCATCACCAATCCATCCTATAACTCCTCATCACACCACCAATACTATCAACATCCTCTCATCACCATATAACTCCCTCTTTCTCATCATCATACCTCACACATTATTACCCCACTACATCACACACACTCAACACATCTACACTATCCACAAACAAACACACTATCCATACTCATATATCCAACTCACCCAAATCTTCCAACACATTCTCACACACCTCCACCTACCATTAAAACTCTACTCATACACTACCAACTACATCTCACACACAAACACACTACACCACACATTTACTCTACATCACATCACAACATAAATCACCCCACACCCAATACACATCCATCAACTCAACACCTACCCCACCTGAATCCACCCATCCCACATCACATATTCCCACCCACCCAACCATCACCACATCAACCCTCTCCACCTCTCTCATCACCACACCTCCAATCACCACAACCATCATCTCATCTACTCTTATCACTCTCTCTTTGAAACACACCAACTCTACCTCCACCCCCAATCAACATCACCCCCCCCTATACTCAACCTCATCTACACCACCCCCCCCTCATCCCCACCACACCCCCATCCTACACCACACCCCCCCTCATCACACCCCTATCCCCACCCCCATCACAACCCCACAACAACCCCCTCTTCATCTCCCCCTTCTCACCTCACCCCTCCCCCTCCCCATCCCTACCACCCACTCATCTCCCCATCCCCCCCCTCACTCTCCTCACTTATCCTCCCCCCCCTCTCCCCTCTTTCTTCCCCTAATTGTTTTTCAATTAGCAATCGAGCCCCGGCCTAACCGCCGGGGCTTTTTTTCACCAACCGGCAGGCTTGGAAATTGTGGTTCCTGGAATAGGATCCGGGAACTGAGAGCCGACTAACATAGCTTTTCGAATATGCCTTTGATGAGTTGCTACCCGTTGCAACCCCTTGAGCCATGTTCCACCGACCAGGGCACACCACAAAAACTGGCTTGGTTCTCTCGACTGCGACCATTCGAATTGGTTCGATAAGGTCAGTGTCGTTTGAGAAGACCGCCGCTGCGTCGAATGAGCCTTTCCATGCGTCATTCAACAGATGTGCAGCCAAATTAACATCGGACCCCTTTTCCTCCATCGCATGTACTTCGGTGACCAATGCATCTGGTAATGGATGAGGTGTGCCCGCAGGGCGCGGCGCTCCCCTTGGGGGATATCTGCCAACAACTAACGTCGCCGGGTCGGCCAATGAGCCGCCGTCCACCCTATAATTCGCGGAGGGAAGGTTGACCGGAGTGAGCGAATGAATTTGAGCACCGGCCACCGGAAAATTCGTAATTGGCCGCCATATCGTTTTCGCTAGAAATCTGCCGAAGTGAATTTCTACTTCGGGAAGTGTTCTTAGCGCGGTAAGATATGAGTATTGCCGCCGTGGTGCATCGGGATCAGCCGCTCCAGAGACGTGCGCCGTAAAATACTTTACGCGCTCAACCACCGTGTCAGCCGGAAGGATTCGTTTCGCAAGCTCAACGAGATTGAGCCATTTGAAGGCCGTCCCTTTGACGGCACCGTAGTAAAGGTTAAATCCATCGACGTACACCCATGTACGCATGTCCCCCCCTTTCGCTTAAAAAGCGTCTTTTTGTGGCGATTGCACCCTAATACCAGGCAGGGAGTGGGGCAAGTTATGCTAGAAAAAGCAAAGGCCGCTCCGAAGAGCGGCCCTTGAGCCGACAGCACGCTGCCGGCGGGTATCTGGCAGAGAATCTAGGGGGGATTTTTTACCAATCAATAGTCTCGCTAACCATTTGATTGTTAAGTATTTTTAGCTACGTAGCGGCAGGTGGATTTCTGCCCTCGATTATCAAAACCACAAACAATGTTTGCTGGATTTAGCAAACATCTCTTGACTTGAGGGCATGTTCCGGTATTGTGCCGCCTTCATCTAGGGCTGGAGATGCCTCCATGAAAGGCGAAAAAGTCAATTTCGACGCGGCCGCTAAGCCGAAAAACGGCTCCGCGCCGCGTTCCAATGATCGTTCCACAATCGCTTTTCCATACATGGACCTCGACGATGCAGTCGACGTCGCGAAGCACCTATACGCTCGGTCAGGCATAAGCGGCTGTCCGATTGACGAACTCGCGGCGGAGATGAAGCAAACTACCAGCAGTGGCAATTTCAGGCTCAAAACCGCAACAGCCGGCATTTTCGGACTTACCGAAAAGGATGGCCGCAGTTCGACAAAACTTACCGAATTGGGTTGTCGGCTCGTTTCACCAGATAGCGAGGCGGAAGCTCGGGCAACCGCCTTCCTGGAGGTTCCCCTCTACAACCAGATTTACGAGAAGTATAAAGGCAAGCTGCTTCCGCCTACCAAGGCTCTTGAGCGTGAGATGCAAGTCCTAGGCGTCGCATCGAAGCAAACTGACAAGGCGCGGCTCGCATTCCACCGGTCTGCAAAGCAGGCCGGTTATTTCAATAGCGGCGAAGACCGGCTTGTTAGGCCGCGCGGCGCGACGGTGAACACAGCCGCCGCAGATACGCTTGATCAGGCGGCCGCGGATGCTCCCGCCCCTCGCGAAGACCAAGCACCACGCCGGAATAGCCAAAGCGGCGGCGGCAACGGCGGCCAATATCACCCGTTCATCCAAGGTCTATTGCAGACGCTGCCCGAGCCGGGAACACTATGGACTATTGAAGGTCGCGCGGCATGGCTACAAGCCGCAGCGCAGAACTTCACTCTCATCTATCAAGGTGAAGGCAAGATCGACGTGCACGCCACATCAGCCAAGGACAAGGCTACATGAAATAATAGGGCCACAGATCGCTCTGTGGCCCTATGGGCCGGGGCTGTTGTGCCGCTTGCCGGCTTTCCACCCTGCGCGGGCTTGGGTCCGATCCCCAACCGGTCCACCTCTTCTATCTAAATCGCAGAATCCGTCCATTGCGCTCAACGGCGCTTCTTCTTGTTTATAGGTAATCCCCGGTGTCGCGCCGTCAACGAAGGCAATCCCTGCCCCCTCAAGGGCAACTCGCATTGCCGTTAGATTATTCGCTATCGGAACGCGCCGCCCCTTCTCGAAATCGCGCACGGTCGAAAGCGAAACGGAAGCCTTGGCCGCAAGTTCATCCTGCGACCAATCCAGCCATGCGCGGGCGGCGCGGCTCTGTTCCGGCGTCATTGAGCCGAAATAGGCCCGTAAATTCTTTTCGTCAACCCCAACGATTTGCGTTGACATCCATCGATTTCAACACTTATCAATAACGTCAACGGAAAACGTTGGCGTTATGGCACAGCACTTCCTCCTCTCCTCAGCCGCCCGGTCGCTCTCGTTAGCGACCGTCGCGCGCATGTCGGACGAGGAAGCGTGGGAAGCCTTCCGGCTCATCCGCTGGTCCGACACGCAAGGCGAGCCGGTTTGCCCGCGCTGCGGTTGCCTCGACTAGCTACGCCTACAAGACCCGCAAGCTGTTCCGCTGCAAAGGCTGTTCGCACCAATTCACCGTCACGTCCGGGACGATCTTCGCCAGCCGCAAGCTTCCGATCCGCGACTATCTTTTGGCAATCGCCATCTTCGTCAACGGCGCGAAGGGCCACAGTGCCCTGCAATTGAGCCGCGACCTCGATTGCCAATACAAGTCGGCCTACGTGCTGGCGATGAAACTCCGCGAAGCGGTAGCCGCTGGCGTAGACGGACGAGCAAGCATCCGGTCGACGTCGAAATCGACGGCGGCTATTTCGGCGGCTACGTCAAACCCGCCAACTTCAAAGAGAACCGCAAGGATCGCCGGCTGGTCGAAAATCAATCCGGCAAGCGCCGCGTCGTCGATCGTCATGCGCGAGCGCAACGGCAAGACGCTTCCCTTTGTCTCGCCGTCCGAAGATGCAGCAGTCCCGACGATCCGCGAGCGCGTCGCCAACGGCAGCACGGTCTACGCCGACGAAGCCGACGCATTGGGATCGAGCTGCACGCGCGCTATCTGACGAAGCGCATCAATCATTCGCTCGCCTATTCGGACGGCGAAGCCTGCACCAATCAAGCCGAGAGTTTCTTTAGCCGCCTACGCCGCGCGGAGATCGGCATTCACCATCACGTCGCCGGTCCGTACCTGAACGCCTACGCGAACGAAATGGCGTGGCGAGAGGACAACCGGCGCGTCAGCAACGGCGAACTTTATCTTATGGCCGCCGACGCGGCATTAAAGCATCCGATCTCGAAGCAATGGAAGGGCTACTGGCAGCGGAGCGTAAAGCGATGAGAACCAGCACCGAAACTTACGAACACACGATCAGCGGTTTGCTGCAAAAGCGCCGCGAGATAATGGAAGAAATGGCGGTCACACGCGAACGACTCGGCGTGTTGGCGAATGATATCGAAGCGATTGACCGCGTGTTGGAAAGACTAGGACACGACGGCAAGCTCGAAATGAACCCGCATGTTCCGCGCCTCGTGTTGTTCTATCGCGGCCAATTACGTCAATGGTTATTGACCGAGTTACGCGAGCTGGACCTGCAACGGCGCGGGTGTTGGCGGAACGGCTTGTTCAAATCCAGCAAAAGGATGCAGGTGACAAACGCTTGATGCAAGACATTACAGCGCGCATCGGGAAAGGATTACGGCACATGCAAAGCGCGCGGCTCGTAACAGCAGCACAAAAGACCAAACGAGGCGAGAATACGTGGCGACTTGCGTGAAGCCGCTAATCACCCGCTGCGAGTTGAGCGAGCACCTTGCCGGACCAATGCGTCTCTTTATCAGCCTTCTTGCCGCCTTTGATTTCGAACTTGAACGATATTTGCTCGGTTGGAACCTCAATTTGCGCCGGCCGTACGGGCCGAAGGTTGTGGCGGAAAGCGTCGGTTTCTATGGCTTGCGGAAGGGGCGGCCGCTTACCTGCAAGCAAATCTTCAATGGTCGCGATTTGGATTCGCTGGTAACGACCCTGCGCGGTTCCGACCATGCCCGAGCCGGCGGCATCCTGCCGCATCCGCCTGGTCGGTTCTGCAAGGCAAACGAATACGCCAAGCTCGGCTTCCTCGCGCTGCACCGTACCGGACAGTGCAGCGATCATATCCGGGCCGACGTTCTCGCCTCCCTTGACGGAAACAATTACTTTGCCAATTCCACGCGGGCCGTTTCTGAAATAAATAATCCCGTCGATGCCTTTGTCGGCACCTTTCTTGTGTTCCAGATAATTCTGGACGCCGATCAACCAATTCGCCCACCACTGAAATTCGTAAGCATCGCGTTTCGCGAGATCGCGCGCCTCGCTCACATTTTCTGGTCTACCGCCAATTTTGTATTCTGCCTTTGGGCAACGTTCATCAAGTCGCCCTCTATTACGTCAATTGCGTGGTGGGTCACGTCGATACGGATCCATCGTCGGCCAAGCCGTTGTGCGGCTTCGATGGTTGTTCCGCATCCGCAGAATGGATCAAGGACAAGTTGCCCCGGCTTGCTGGACGCCAACAAAATTCGTTCAAGGAGGCTTACTGGCTTTTGCGTGGGATAGCCCATTCGTTCCTTAGCGCGAGCGTTGACCGGAGGAATGTCCGTCCAAATAGTTGTTATGACATTGCCCTTTTGCTCATCAAGATAGCGTTTGAAGCGCGGGCGCTTGTTTAGATCAAATGATCCGTCAGCTTTTGTTGGATACCAAATGAGCCCCTTTTTATCGAGATCGCTCATTGTCTCTGGGGAATATCGCCAGCCCATCGGAGGTGACGGAAATCCTTTCCATTCGTACATCATGTTCGGGCGTGGCGACGGGCTTAGTATTGAAGTCAATTGATAATGTCGCCCATTGTCGTCCGCGTTTGAGTAGTGGGATGTCAGATATTCTTCCGTGTGCGGCTCATACGGAACATTCCAGACGAAATCTTTGGATTTTGTGTAGAACAAAATGTTGTCGGCTACGCGGCCCCACGTTCGGCTATCGCCGTGCGCTGCCGTGCGCTTCCACGTGATCTCGTTTTGAAACTTATCGAATCCAAATATGCCATCCAAAAGCAGCTTAAGATAATGGCTCGCTGTAGGATCGCAGTGCAGATATAAACTTCCATCGGGCTTCAATATGCGTCGCATCTCGACTAGCCGCACAGCCATCATGGCTAGGTAAGCCATGAGGTCGCTTTCGCCCAAATAGCTTCGCAGGGCGACCATGATAGGAGCGGCTTGCGAGCCGGACGCGACTACATCATCAAACGCCTGCGCGGCGGGTGTATCCCACCACCACGTATCGCGGAACGCTGTTGTTTGCGCCTGCACCGCATCGCCTTGCGGCGTGCGAAATAGAAGATTGTAAGCCGATTTGGAATTGAACGGCGGATCGAGATAGATCAAATCGGCCGTCTCGCGATCCAGCTCGCGCAGATAATAAAGATTGTCGCCGTAAAATAACCTGTTAGCCGACGCGGTCGCGCCGTTGCCAGACTTACCCACGACGCTACCCTCACGCGCGGCGGGGAGTTGTCCTCCCTCTGTCCGCAACCCGTGCGAGTTTAGCGGCAGGGTAGAGGTGGAAACAGGTTCAACCTGCCCGGAATAGGCAAAAGTTTCCGATTGGTTAACGGTCAAGAGTGCCTTTCCCGACACCCGGCAGCAAAGGTGAGTTTGCTACCGAATGCCGGGCTTTACCTTCAAGCTTCTGCTCGGCGGCGGCGGCTACACTTATCCGTCCAGCGGCCTCGGCGAGGACGTCCGGGGCACGCTTTTGTCCGCATCCGCCCTGCCCGGCTGGCGCGTGACGCGCGACGGTCTTGTGATCAACGTCTATGCCGGGCCTATCGTTCAAGATTATCGGCTGACACCCTACGATCCGGGCAGCCTGCTCCGCGGCCAATATGCCGGCGGTCAGGTCGCGACCGATCTTTGGTATCAGCCGAACCCGCTCACCATGATCGCGCTCGATGGCTCGCTCGCGTCGATCGAGTTCATCGGATCGGCGCGCGCCGCCGTCGGCTGGCGGATATCGCCGGAATCCTTCTTTGTCGGTCCGGAGACGCAGGCATTGTGGTGCGTCGACTATCAGCAGCTGCGTTTCGGCGCGCACGTCACCGCCTTCCACATCGATGCATCCGAATGGATGGCGGCCGCCGGCTGGGAGATCGAATCCTTCCACCGCGAGGGCGTCTATCTGCGCGTCGGCGTCAATACCAAGTATTAGGTACGGGTGCCGGACAGCTCAGCCCTTTTCGTCGCAGGCGAAGGCCCGCACCATGCAATCGCGGCCGCCGAACTGGTAACAGCGGCGCAGCGAGGCGTTTTCAGCCTTGCCAAGATGCGAATTGATCGCCCAGCCGAAAGAGCCGCACGGATGCTTGGAGTTGACGGCAAGAGCCGCGCAACCGCGCCTGATCGCGCCGACGATCTTGCACCTTGGGCCGGAGCATTGCTTGAGCGCCGCGGTTCGCGCGTCGGCGAGCTTGTGATAGTCGTAGCCATAGCCGTAGGCGCCGCAGGCACCGACAGCCAATGCGCCGGCGGCGTGCGCCGCGCCGATCCCGAAAAACAAAACCCCCGCCGTTACAACGGCCAGCGCGAAGTTGCGCGCAAATCGGATCATGAAGGCCCTCCCCAGGGACAACACGCAGACGCTAGCCGGGAAGGGTTGCCAGTTGGTGAATCGGAATTGCGCAACAGCGGAGACTTTAAGTCCCCTCGAGCTCCGTGCGCACCGCTTCGAGCGCTTCCGGTGTGTCCACGTCGGTCAGCGCGGCGGTGCCCTTGAGCGGTACCTCGATCACGGCCTCGCTATAGCGCCCGATGAGATATCGCGCGCCGACATCGCCTTCGACGGCCATCAATTCCGGAAAAAATCGTCGGGACCAGACGATCGGATTGCCGCGCTTGCCGTCGATGGTCGGCACCGCAATCAAGGCGCCTTTGTCGGGATCGAGCGCGCCGATCAGGCTGTCGATCATGGCGCTGTCGACCTGCGGCATGTCGCCGAGGCAGACCACAGCGCCGTCCACCTGCGCCGGCAGCGCCGCTATCCCGGTGCGCAGCGAGCTGCCGAGGCCGTCGGCGAAGTCCCTGTTGTACACGAAGCGCACCGGCAGGCCGCTCAACGCCGCCTCGACCTTTTCGCGCTGATAGCCGGTGACGACGATCACCGGCCGCGCCTGCGAGGCGAGCGCCTGCTCGACGGCAATGCGTGCAAGCGGCTTGCCGCCGATTTCGGCGAGCAGTTTGTTGGTGCCGCCCATGCGGCTGGAACGCCCGGCCGCAAGCACCAGCGCGGCGACGTTCTGGGCCGGCTGCACCGGTTCGTCGCGCGGCTGCGGCCGCGTAACGATCTCCATCAGCAGCCCGCCGACGCCCATGCCGGTGATGTCCTCCGGCAGCACCGGCAATCCCGCGAGCAGGCGCATCAGCACCCAGTCAAAGCCGTTTTCCTTCGGACTGCGGGCGCAGCCGGGCGCTCCGAGCACCGGATGCCCGGCGGCGTCGCCGATCAACAGCAGATTGCCCGGATCGACCGGCATGCCGAAATGCTCGATCCGGCCGCCGATCGCCTCCAGCGCCGCCGGCACGACGTCGCGCCGGTCGGCGATGGCTGAAGCGCCGAAGACGATGACAAGCTCGGCGCCCTGCTTGAGCACCTCGCCGAGCGCGCGCGCGAGCGCTGTCCGCTCATGCGGCACGCGGCGTTCGGCGATAATCGTCGCATCGGCCGGGGCGAGCCGGTCGCCAGTGATCTTGAGCGTCTTGTCGATCACTTTGGACGACAGGCCCGGAAGCAGCGTGGAAACCACGCCGACCTTGCGGATGCGATAAGGCGCGATGCGAATGAGCGGCTGCGGCGCCGCCGCCAGAGCGCGGTCGCGCGCCGCGGCTGCGACGGCGAACGGAATGATCTTGACCGTCGCGATCATCTCGCCTGGCACGACCGGCTTATAGGCCGGTAAGGTCGCGAGCGTGATCGCCTCGTCGACACGGTTGAGGCGGTTGATTGCTTCCTTGTCGACCACAAGCACGCCGCCCGCCCGCGCAAACACATTGGCGCGGCCGGTGAAGGCGCGATCGACGTGCGCGGCATCGCCGGCAATCGCCTTGGCGATTTCGGCGGCGGCGACATCCTCGGAGATGTCGCCCGGCTCAAGCCGGGTTACCACGATGTCCGTGATACCGGCAGCCTCAAGCGCGGCTGCTTCGACCGGGCCGATCAGCGTGCCTTTTTTGAGCACCAGCGCGCCTTGGCGGATGGTGTGCACCGCAGTGCCCCCGACCGCGTCTTTTGGCGCGACCGCTCCGAACTTCATGATGCCGCCTTCACAAGCGGGCGCTCGGCTTCCGGTTCTTCGCGCAGCCGCTCGGTGACCTGCGCGATGATGGCGACCGCGATCTCCGCCGGCGAGACCGCGCCAATGTCGAGGCCGATCGGCGCGTGGATGCGCGCGATAGCGGTTTCGTTGACGCCTTGCTGCTTGAGCCGCTCAACGCGGCGGGCGTGGGTTTTCCGCGATCCGAGCGCCCCGACATAGAAGCAGTCGCGAGCCAGGGCGTGAAGGAGCGCCGGATCGTCGATCTTGGGATCGTGGGTGAGCGCGACGAAGGCGGTGTAACGATCGATGCCGAGCGGCGGCAGCGCCTGATCCGGCCACTCGGCGATCACCCTCACGTCCGGAAAGCGCTCCGGCGAGGCGAAGGCGGTGCGCGGATCGACGATGGTGACGTCATAGCCCAAGAGCTTGGCGATCGGCGCCAGCGCCTGGCTGATATGGACGGCGCCGGTGATGACGAGCTGCGGCGCCGGTATATAGACGGTGAGGAACACACGCCCCTCGGCGGTGTCCTCGATGCCGCTGCGCCCGCTGCGCAGCCGCTCGGCGAACGCCGCACCGAGCGGGTCCTTGCCGATATCGGCGGCCCTGATGAGCCGCTGCTTCCCGGTCGCCACATCTGTCGCAACGATCACCGCGCGGCGCGCGGCGCGTTCGGCATTCAAGGCGCTCAGCAGATCGAGTTGCATCAAGAGCTTCCGTCAAAGAGCTTCCGGCCGCGATTATACCGTCATCCCAAGGCGCGAGCGTAGCAAACGGCGATCCTTCGAAGGCCGCTATTCCACCTTTTCGACAAACACCCGGATAGTGCCGCCGCAGGACAGCCCGACCTTCCAGGCGGTTTCGTCCGCAACGCCGAATTCCAGCATCTTCGGCTTGCCCGAGTTGATAACGTCGAGCGCTTCGGTGACGACCGCGCCTTCGACACAGCCGCCCGACACCGAGCCGAGGAAGTTTCCTTCTTCGTCGATGACGAGATTGGAGCCGACCGGGCGCGGCGCCGAACCCCAGGTCTCGACCACCGTGGCCAGAGCCACGGCGCGACCCTGTTTGCGCCAATCCTCGGCGGCCTTGAGGATATCATTGTCGGTTGAGAGCACGCTGACCTCCGGCGAACCGCTATGTTCGTGCAAATATACGCCTTCAGGCGACCTTCCGCATCCACGCTTTCGGGTCGCCTGCCCGGCCTGCGGCACCCTGAAACGCCGCCACCAGCGCCGCCATCGATTCGAGGTTATGGATCGGCCGGAATTCGTCTACATGCGGCAGCATGGTCTTGATGCCTCGCGCGCGCGCTTCAAAGCCGTCGAAACGCAACAGCGGATTGAGCCAGATGAGCCGCCGGCACGAGCGGTGCAGCCGGTCGATCTCGAAGGCGAGCGTTTCGTCGGCATCGCGCTCGAGCCCGTCGGTGATCAGGATCACGATCGCCCCCTGGCTGAGCACGCGCCGCGCCCATTGTTTGTTGAAGGCATGCAGCGAGGACGCAATGCGCGTTCCGCCCGACCAGTCGGCAACGCTCGCCGAGCAGGCGGTGAGCGCATCGTCGGGATCGCGTTCGCGCAGCGCGCGGGTGACGTTGGAGAGCCGCGTGCCGAACAGGAACGTGCTTACATTCCTTCGCGTCTCGGTCAGCGCGTGCAGGAAATGCAGGAAGATGCGGCTGTATTGGGTCATGGAGCCGGAGATGTCGAGCAGCGCCACCACCGGCGGCGGCTTCGACTTTGGCCCGGCGAAACGCAGGTCGATGAAGTCGCCGCCGCCCTTGAGGCTTGAGCGCAGCGTGCGGCGGATATCGATCCGATGGCCGTGCGGATGCGGCTTGAGACGCCGGGTGCGCACCTCGGCGAGCGGCAGCACAAGCCGCTTCATCGCCGTTTTGGCGGCGGCGATCTCGGCATTCGTCATCTGTGCGAAGTCCTTGTGCTGCAGCACTTCGCGGTCGGACACCGTCATGCGGGTATCGAGCTCGATCTCGCGTTCCTCGCGGAGCTGGTCGTTGAGCGCGGAGAACAGCGCCTCCTGCACGCGCGTAGCGCCGGGCTCGGGCGGGCGCGGCGCGCTCGGCCCCGGCGGCAGCATCATCGCCATCAACCGGTCGATATAGCCGCGGCGGCGGAAGAAGATGCGGAACGCCTGATCGAACAGGATCGAATGTTCGTGCCGCTTCACGAACACCGCGTGCAGCGTCCAGTAAAAATCCTCGCGCGTGCCGACGCCCGCGGCCGTGACCGCTTCGAGCGCATCGAGCACCGCGCCGGGCCCGACCGGAATACCGGCGGCGCGCAGCGCACGGGCGAAGTAGAGGATGTTCTCGGCGAGCCGCCCGGTTGAGCTTGGTTCGTCGGCACTTCCCCGCTCCGCTTGTAGGAGGGGCTGGTCCGCGCCGCGGACATCGTCTGGGGCGAGGAGCGGGTGAGGCGTTCTTCTCAGCACGCCCTCCTCACCCGGCTCTTACAAGGGGAGAGGGAATATGAGCAGCGAGCCGTCCATTCATTTGCCTACTCCGCCGCGCGCAATTCCGACTTTACCTCGTCGAGCAGTTCCTTGACCTTGCTGCCTTCGAGACGCGCGATGTCATCCTGGTATTTGAGCAGTACGCCGAGCGTATCGGAGACCGTTGCCGGATCGAGTGCGACGACGTCGAGTTCGGACAGCGCGCCGGCCCAGTCGAGGGTTTCGGCAACGCCGGGCGATTTGAACAAATCCTGCTTGCGCAACGCCTGCACGAACGCCACGACCTGCTCGGACAGCTTCTTGCCGACGCCCGGCACCTTGGCGCGCACGATATTGAGTTCGCGCTCGGCGTTCGGATAGCCGACCCAGTGATAGAGGCAGCGGCGCTTGAGCGCGTCGTGCACCTCGCGCGTGCGATTCGAGGTGATGACCACGACCGGCGGATGCGCGGCCTTCACCGTGCCCATTTCCGGGATGGTGACCTGAAAATCGCTCAACACTTCGAGCAAGAACGCCTCGAAAGCCTCGTCGGTGCGATCGATTTCGTCGATCAGCAGCACCGGAGGGCCGGCGGTGTCGGGCTCGAGCGCCTGCAACAGCGGACGCTTGATCAGAAAGCGCTCGGAGAATACGTCGCTCTCGATCCGGCCGCGGTCGTGATCGCCCTCCGCCTCGGCAACCCGGATGGCGATCATCTGCGCGGCATAGTTCCACTCATAGACCGCGGCGGCGATGTCGAGACCCTCGTAGCATTGCAGCCGAATAAGCCGGCGGCCGAGCGTTTCAGACAGCACCTTGGCGATCTCGGTCTTGCCGACCCCGGCCTCGCCTTCGAGAAACAACGGCCGACCCATCTTCAAGGCCAGATAGAGCACGGTGCCGAGCGAACGGTCGGCCAAGTATTCCGCTTCGGCAAGGAGCTTGACGGTGGCGTCGATCGAAGCCGGCAACGGGCGGGGCGCGGAAGTCTTGTTCATGACGCCGATAATGTAGTCATCGCCGAGTGATTTGTCCCCTCGAGCAAGGGGATACCTCGCGTATGGCAAACGACGGGAAGGTTTACTTCCCGATCGCTTCGGCGACCGCGCGGCGCGCGAGCACGCCGACCAAATGCGCCCGGTATTCGGCGCTGCCGTGGATGTCGCTGTTGAGGCCGTCGGCCGGAATCGTCAGGCCTTCGAGCGATTTCGGCGAAAATCGCTTCTTCAAAGCTTCCTCGAACGACGCAACGCGGAACACGCCGTTGGCGCCGGCTCCGGTGACGGCGACCCGGATCTCGCTGCCGCGCTTGCCGACGAAGACGCCGACCAGCGCGTAGCGCGAGGCCTGATTGCGGAATTTCTGATAAGCCGCCTTCTTCGGAATCGGGAAGCTCACCTTGGTGATGATCTCCGCAGGCTCGAGCGCGGTCGAGAACATGCCGGTGAAGTAATCGTCGGCCTTGATGCGGCGTTTATTGGTGATGATGGTGGCGCCGAGCCCGAGGCAGGCCGCCGGATAATCGGCGTTGGGGTCGTTGTTGGCGACCGAGCCGCCGATCGTTCCCATGTGGCGCACCGCCGGATCGCCGATCATGCCGGCGAGCTTGGCGATCACCGGCAGCGCTTGCTGCACGACCGGCGAGTTGTGCACGTCGGCATGGCGCGCCATGGCTCCGATAGTAACGGCGCGGCCGGTCTGCTCGATCCCGGCCAAACCCTCGATGCGCGACAGATCGACCAGCTGCGGCGGCCCGGCGAGACGCAGCTTCATCGTCGGCAGCAGCGTGTGGCCGCCGGCCAGAAGCTTGGCCTCCTCGTTCTTGCCGAGCAGGTTGATCGCTTGCCGCAGCGTTTCGGGACGATAGAAGGTGAAGGCGTACATGATCGTTCTCCGTAATATCTCGTATCACGCCGCGTGCGGCAATGAACGGTCCGATTTCTGCAGCGCGGCCCAGACCGCGGACGGCGTCGCCGGCATGGCAATGGCCTCGGTGCCGATCGCATCGGTGATGGCGTTGATCACCGCGGCCGGCGAGGCGATCGCGCCGGCTTCGCCGCAACCCTTGATGCCGAGCGGATTCGACGGCGCTCTGGTCACCGTCATCTCCACTTTCATGTCCGGCAAGTGATCGGCCCGGGGCATGCAGTAATCCATCAGCGAGCCGGTCACGAGCTGGCCTTCCTTGCTGTAGACCGCGCCCTCGCACAGCGCCTGGCCGATGCCGTGGGCGATGCCGCCATGCACCTGGCCTTCGACGATCATCGGATTGATGACGACACCGAAATCGTCGACTGCGGTCCAGGCCACGATCTCGGTGTTGCCGGTCTCCGGATCAACCTCGACCTCGCAGATGTGGCACCCGGCCGGGAAGGTGAAATTGGTCGGATCCCAGAACGCGCCTTCCTTCAGGCCCGGCTCAAGCTCCTGGCCGGAGAATTTGTGGGCGATGTAGGCGTTGAGCGCCACGCCCGCCCACGGCACCGACTTGTCGGTGCCGGCGACGCTGAATGTTCCGTCCTTGAACTCGATGTCGGTTTCGGCCGCTTCAAGCAAATGCGCCGCAACCTTTTTCGCCTTGGCTTCGACCTTGTCGAGCGCCTTGACGAGCGCCGAAATGCCGACGGCGCCCGAGCGCGACCCATAGGTGCCCATACCGAATTGTACCTTGTCGGTATCGCCGTGCACGATGTTGACGCTTTCGATCGGAATGCCTAGCCGGTCGGCGACGACCTGCGCGAACGTCGTTTCGTGGCCTTGGCCGTGGGCATGCGAACCGGTGAGGATTTCGACCGAACCGGTCGGGTTGACCCGAACCTCCGCGGATTCCCAAAGCCCGACGCCGGCGCCAAGCGAGCCGACCGCTTGCGACGGCGCCAGACCGCAGGCTTCGATGTAGGTCGACAGACCGATTCCGCGGAGCTTGCCGCGACGCGCCGAGTCGCGTTTGCGCTTGGCGAAGCCCTTATAGTCGGCAAGCTCGAGCGCCTTGTTGAGGCTCGCGCCGTAATCGCCGGCGTCGTAGCAAAACAACACCGGCGTCTGGTGCGGAAACGACGTGACGAAGTTGGCGCGGCGGAACGCTGCCGGATCGCGCCCGGTCTCGCGCGCAGCCAACTCGACAATGCGCTCGATCACGAAGGTCGCCTCCGGCCGTCCGGCGCCGCGCACGGCGTCGACCGGCGCGGTATTGGTATAAACCGCGTCGACTTCGCAGTAGATGTTCGCAATGGCGTACTGACCCGACAGCAGCGGACCATAGAGATAGGTCGGCACCGACGACCAGAACAACGAAGGATAGGCGCCGAGATTGGCGATGGTGTGGACGCGAAGCGCGGTGATCTTGCCGCCGGCGTCGAGCGCAAGCTCGGCGTGGGTCACGTGGTCGCGGCCGTGCGCATCGACGAGGAATGACTCGCTGCGCTCGGCGGTCCACTTCACCGGCCGGCCCACTCGCTTCGCGGCCCAGACGCAAACCGTCTCTTCGGCGTAGATGAAAATCTTCGAGCCGAACCCGCCGCCGACGTCGGGCGCGATCACTCGCAGCTTGTTCTCGGGCGCGATACCCGCGAAAGCGGCGAGCACCAGCCGCGCCGCGTGCGGATTCTGGCTCGTGGTGTGGAGCGTGAAGGACTCCGCTCCCGCGTCGTATTCGCCGATCGCCGCGCGCGGCTCTATCGCCGCCGGCACGACCCGGTTGTTGACGAGGTCGAGCTTGGTGACATGAGCGGCCGAAGCGAACGCCATGTCGGTCGCGGCCTTGTCGCCGAGATGCCAGTTGAACACGGTGTTGTTCGGCGCGATCTCATGGATTTGTTCGGCGCCCGGCTTCGCCGCCGCCGCGGGATCGATAACTGCCGGCAACACCGCGTAATCGACCGCCACCTTTTCGGCGGCGTCCTTGGCCTGCGTGTAGGTGTCGGCGATGACGACGGCCACCTCGTCGCCGACATAGCGCACCTTGCCATCGGCAAGCGCCGGGCCGGGAGCAGCCTTCATCGGTTTGCCGTCGCTGCCGGTGACCGTCCAGCCGCAGATGTGGCCGCTGATTTTAGCGGCGGCGAGGTCGGCGCCGGTGAAAACCGCAACCACGCCCGGCATGCCGGCCGCCGCTTTGACGTCGATCGATTTGATGGTCGCGTGCGCGTGCGGCGAACGGACGAAGTAGGCGTAAGCCTGGCCGGGCCGATTGATGTCGTCGGTGTAGTGGCCCTTGCCGGTGATAAAGCGGTGATCTTCCTTGCGGCGCACCGCGGCGCCGATCCCGGTGGCACTCATGACGTTCCCTCCGACGGTTTTGTTACGCCTCCATGCTGGTGGTTACTTGGCGGCTTTAGCTGTCACGTCGTCGCCCGCCATGGCGCGGGCGCCGGCGGCGATGGCTTTGACGATGTTGTGATAGCCGGTGCAGCGGCAGATGTTGCCTTCCAGCTCCTCGCGGATGGTGCGGTCGTCAAGCTGGTGGCCCTTGCGCCGCACGATATCGACCGCGGTTATGATCATACCAGGGGTGCAATAGCCGCATTGCAGCCCGTGGTTTTCGCGGAACGCCTCCTGCATCGGATGCAGCGGGCCGTCGGCCGGCGCCAAACCTTCAATCGAAAGCACGTCGGCGCCTTCGAGTTGCAAGGCAAGCACGGTGCAGGATTTCACCGCCTTGCCGTTCACCAGCACGACGCAGGCCCCGCATTGCGAAGTGTCGCAGCCGACATGGGTGCCGGTGAGTCGAAGATTCTCGCGCAGCAATTGCACCAACAACGTGCGCGGATCGACGTCGAGCGTGACGGGCTTGCTGTTTACGGTGAGGGAAACGGTCGCCATAAGCGCCTCCTCAGAGTTCCCTTAAATCTTATAACGTCTTTTTGCAGTTCGGCTTACGGCCGTTGCTGCCTGCCAAGAGCGAAAACGCGGCGATTTCGCCGAATTTCCTACCTTGGAACCCTTCTCACTGTGAACCCCGCCGCGGGCGGCGGTCAAGTGTGCGCTCGCGGAACCCCTCGCGGCAGCCTCCAACTCCGCGCCGGTCGACCGCGTCGGTACGCGATGCAGCGCTGCAGGAACCAAATGCTGCTTCGCACAATTCAGTCGTTGCGGCGGCGCGCAACGGCCGTACGCAAATCAAATCAAAAGCCACAGGAGTACGATATGAGCCACAAGATCGCTCTACTTGCCGTCCTCGCAGTTGGCACTGCGTTTATTTCCGCCCCCGCTTTTGCGCAGCAGGAGCCGCCTCCGGGCTCGCCGATATATCAAGGCCCGATGTCCGAGCCTCCCACCGATCCAAACATCGCCCGGATCTTGGCTAGTCCCAGTGTGGGATCAGGCTTTGTCCCCGGCCAATACTACAATTATGCGCCGGGCGTCGCTCCCGGCGCGGCTGGATGGTGCCAGAGTCATTTCCGCAGCTACAATCCGGCGACCGGCCGGTATCTCGGCTACGATGGAAACCTCCACAGCTGTCCTTGATTGATCGGCAAGTGATCAGCAAGCACGGCCCGCGCGCCACGCGCGCGGGCCGTGCCGCCGACTATGAACTCGGCGCGCTGACCGCGGCTGCGAATTTCTGAAAGAAGTCGTCTGCGAGCTTCTTTGCCGCCCCATTGATGAGGCGCTGGCCAAGCTGCGCCAGCTTGCCGCCGATCTGCGCTTCGACCGTGTAGCTGAGCAAGGTGCCGCCGTCTTTCGGCGCGAGCTTGACCACTGCGCCGCCTTGCGCGAAGCCCGCCACACCGCCATCGCCCTGGCCGGAAATCTTGTACCCGTTCGGCGGGTCAAGCTCGGACAGCGTGACTTTGCCTTTGAACTTTGCCTTCACCGGCCCGATCTTGGTGGTTGCAACCGCCTGGAATTCGGTATCCGAAACCTTGTCGAGCTGCTCGCAGCCCGGAATACAGGCTTTGAGCGTCGCGGCGTCGTTGAGTTTTTCCCAAACCGTTTCGCGCGGCACCGCAAGTTGATACTCGCCGTTCATCGTCATCGCCATTCGCGTTCACTCCTCGACACTCGCGCTCTGACATTCGCGCTCCGAGTGCGTCCTCTATCGCTTATCGCCTCCTCCCCGGCGTGGGAAGGCCATCGGCGTGCCGTTTCCGGCATTGGCGGGGCGCTGCGGCAGCGTCTAAATGCATTGTAAGGGCTTAGGGAGAAGCGTCCATGCCGGAGATCAAGTCCGACGGCTGCACCATTCATGTCGAGGTCGAGGGACCGGAAAGCGCTCCGGTACTGATGCTGTCAAACTCGCTCGGCACCGACCTGCATATGTGGGACGACCAGGTGGCGCCGTTCACCCGCCACTTCCGGCTCGTTCGCTACGACCGCCGCGGCCACGGCCGATCGAGCGTGCCGAAAGGCCCTTATTCGATGGAGCGGCTCGGCCGCGACGTTCTTGCCGTCCTCGACGGCCTCGGCATCGAGCGGATCAATTGGTGCGGATTATCGATGGGCGGCATGGTCGGCCAGTGGCTCGGCGCCAACGTGGCAAGCCGGATCGACAAGCTCATCCTCTCCAACACCGCCTGCTACTACGCCGACAAGACCCTATGGGACCAGCGCATGAAGTTCGCACGCACCAACGGCATCGCGCCCGTTGCCGCGGCGACCATGGAGCGATGGTTCAGCGAGAATTTTCGCGCGGCCAATCCGGCCACGATCGCCCGCATGACCGAGATGTTCGTGAAAACCGACCTCGAAGGTTATCTCGGCTGTTGCGCGGCCATCCGCGACATGGATCACCGCGCGCTCCTGCCCAGGATCGCGGCGCCGACTTTGGTCATCGCCGGCCGCCTCGATATGGGAACGCCGCTGCCGATGAATGAATTCATTCGCGATCACATACCGGGCGCGCAGCTCTTCACGCTTGAAGCCGCGCACATCGCCAATGTCGAGCAGCCGCAAGCCTACACCGACGCGGTGCTCGGATTTTTGCTCGGCAACGCCGTGTACTCGTGAATCGAGCGCGCTGATTGGCGCTGGTCAATGCCATTAGCCGACATGACAACATATTCGCGCTACTCCCGAGTTATGGCTTAACGGGCGGCGCGTCTGTCAAGGCACGATGTCCTCGGGCTTCAGATAAACAATCAGGCAAAAAATACACATTCCCAGTCCGACCAGCGGATATTTGAACGCCACGACCGCAGCACTGCCGAAAACACATAAAGTCGCAATCGACCGGACGCGCATGACCCTACGCTTCTTCGGCGAGATTTCCTTGACGGGGGAGCGCTCGATAAGCTCCCAAATCAAAGCCATGTAAGTTGCGTTCACAAAGAAAAACACCGCCGCATAAAAGGCGACAGGTTGCGGCGCCAATTTGCTTACGGCCATCCAGGCAGTGGAAAACGGAAGCAGCGACACTGAAAACAGGTGCGCAAAATTGAACCACATTAAACGCGGCGTCGCCGCAATAGCATAGCGCAGAAGGTGGTGGTGATTGACCCAAACAATGGCGATAAAAAGATAGCTCACCGCATAACTAAGCCAGGTAGGCCAAAGCAAAAATAGCGCCCTAAAGGTGGGGAGTTCCGGCGGTCGCAGCTCCAAAACCAGAACTGTTATCAGGACAGCGAATACGCCGTCGGAGAACATGCTGAGTCGTTCCGGGGTCCCTTTCCCGTGTGGCACGACCGTCTCCTTTGCACCCATTAAGCCAGCTCGATGTTCTGCCGAACGTGAACTATCAGCCGCGCCGATCGCGAAACTCGTGCGGCGTCGTGCCGGTATGCTTGCGGAAAAAGCGCGCGAAGTGCGAAGGGTCGGAGAAAGAAAGCTCGCCGGCGATGTCTTGAATAGGCGCGGAGGTAAAAACGAGCTGCCGCTTGGCTTCCGTGAGCACGCGCTGCCGTATGAGATGGCCGGCGGTGACGCCGGTTGCGCGCTTGACGTGATCGTTGAGCCGGTCGACCGTCATGTCGAGCTTTTCGGCATAGAAGCCGAGCTGATGCTCGCGCCGGAAGAACTCGTCGACCAGAGCCCGCAATTGCGAGACGGTTGCGTCCGCCGGCTGCAAGGTGACGCGGCCGGTGCGCGCGCGGCTTGCGGCGAGCCGCGCCACGCCGACCGCGATCAGCGCCAGTAATCCGCGCATCGCCACGCGGTAGCCTTCGCGACCGAGGCTACCTTCTTCCGATAGCTCCGTGCACAGCGCCGAAAGCCGCGCTCGCCCGGCCTCTTCGTTGATCGGCACGATCGGATGCGCTGCGAGCGTGCGCAGCCGCGACATCGCTTCGCTCGCCTGGTCGGCGAGCGCAACGGCCGCGTCCTCGGTAAAGGTCAAAACCCAGCCCTCGGTGACGTCGGGCTCAAAACGGAATCCGTGGGCGATCGCCGCTGGCACCAGGATCGCGACAGGCGCACCGAACGGCAGACGCGCCGCCTCGAACGTCATTTCGCCGCCGCCGCGTTCGACCAGTAGAATTTGAAACAGATTGCGATGCCGGTGCGCGCGGATGGTCCAGTCGTGGATGGCGGAACGCGAGGCAATCGTCTCGACGTGAATGAAATCGAAGGCCTGATCGTCCGGCGGATCGCCGTAGAGGTGGAACAACGGCAGCGCGTTGGTCATGCTTCCAGCATAACCCCAACAGGCCAAAGAAGAAGCGTCCGGACAAGGCGTTACACAAAAAAGCAGCAGCCCACTGCAAAGCGAGCTGCCGCGCCGTTACTCCAAAGTACTAGTTATTCGACAGTGCTAGCGGCCGGTACCGCCATGCTGGCCGCCCTGGCCGGGTTTCTCCTGACCGCTCTGCTGGCCCGGCTTGTTCTGGCCGCCCTGCTGCTGCTGGCCGGGCTTGTTCTGGCCACCCTGTTGCGGGTTATTCGGCTGTTGCTGGCCGTGTTGCGGATTCTGTTCGTTTGCCATTGGCGCGTTCTCCGGTGATCTCTGGGGAGCCCTCACGGTCGGTCAACGTCCGGCCACAGACGGCGTTCCCCGGTTCCGTTGCCTTTGTTCGGCCAATAAATTGAAAGTGCCACGCAACAGGTTGAAATTACAGAAAAATGCGTGTGAAGCCGCCGCTTCCGCACGCCCATGAACCTGCACGTCACGCCAAGGCCCGGAGCCGGCGCGGACGAGGCGGCCAAATAGCGAGCCCCGCGTTGTCGCCTCTGCACGCCCCTGTTAAGAGTTTGCCCGGGATTCGAAAGGCGCGGCGGACGCATGGAATATTTCGTCCAGCAGCTCATCAACGGCATCACCCTCGGTTCGATCTACGGCCTGATCGCCATCGGTTACACGATGGTCTACGGCATTATTGGGATGATCAATTTCGCGCACGGCGACATCTTCATGGTCGGCGCGTTCCTCGCGCTTATCGCTTTCCTGGTGCTTGTCGCCATCGGGGTGAGCGCGGTGCCGCTGGCGCTTTTCGTCGTGCTGCTGGTGTCGATGGCGCTTACCGCGCTTTACGGCTGGACCGTGGAGCGCATCGCCTACCGGCCGCTGCGCCACTCATCCCGGCTGGCGCCGCTGATCTCCGCCATCGGCATGTCGATCGTGCTGCAGAATTACGTTCAGGTCGCGCAAGGCGCCCGGGTCAAGCCGCTGCCGCCGCTGGTACATGGCGGCTACACCCTGTTCGAGGGCAACGATTTCGCGGTCCGGCTCTCCAACATTCAGATCATCGTTGTCGTCACCACGCTGGTGCTGATGGCCGGGTTCTCGTTTTTGGTGGCACGCACGCGGCTCGGCCGCAACATGCGCGCTTGCGAGCAGGATCTGAAGATGGCGGCACTGGTCGGCATCGATGTCGATCGCACGATCTCGCTCACCTTCGTCATCGGCGCCGCGCTGGCCGCCGTCGCCGGGCTGATGTTCCTGCTCTATTACGGCGTCGTCGATTTCTTCATCGGCTTTCTCGCCGGCGTGAAAGCGTTTACCGCCGCGGTGCTCGGCGGCATTGGCTCGCTGCCGGGCGCGATGATCGGCGGCATCCTGATCGGGCTCATCGAAACGATGTGGTCCGCCTACTTCTCCATCGAGTACAAGGACGTCGCCTCCTTCGCTATTCTCATTATCGTGCTCATTTTCCTGCCGACCGGCATTTTGGGCCGGCCTGAAGTCGAGAAGGTGTGAGGGAAGCGGGCGCCCGTGCCGAACGACAGCGAGCCCGCGCATCAGCGGCTTGATTTCCTCCCCGCGCTGAAGGAAGCCTCGATTGCCGCTCTGGTGGCGCTCGGGCTGTTCGCGCTGATGATCGGCATTCGCACCGAGCAGGGACCGACCGGGGCGCTGGTTTTCGAAACCCGCTTCGCGCTGCTTGCTGAAATCGTCGCCGCGGTTTTCGCCGGCCGGCTGTTATGGGCGCTGACCTGGCGCAACGCGGACATTTCTATCGCCCGTTTCGCGCCGGCCGCGGTTACGGCGGCGGCGTCCCGCATCACCCCCTTCGCCGCCGCCGCGTTTCTCGCTTTCGCGCTGATCGCGCCGATTATCTTCTACGGCAACCGTTATCTGCTCGATCTCGGCATCCTCATCGTCACCTACACGATGCTCGGCTTCGGACTGAACATCGTCGTCGGCCTCGCCGGCCTCCTCGACCTCGGATACGTCGCCTTCTATGCGGTCGGCGCGTATTCCTACGCGCTGATCGCGCAGAATTTCGGCCTGTCGTTCTGGATCTGCCTGCCGCTCGCCGGCATCCTCGCCGCATTTGCCGGGTTGCTGCTCGGCTTTCCGGTGCTTCGCCTGCGCGGCGATTATCTCGCGATCGTCACGCTCGGCTTCGGCGAGATCATCCGGCTCATTTTGCTGAACTGGCAAAGTCTGACCGGCGGCCCGAACGGCATTCCCGGAATTCCGCGGCCGTCATTCTTCGGCTTGCCGTTCAATTCGTCCGAGCACGGCTTTGCCGCGACGTTTGGGCTGCATTACTCACCGACGCACCGCATCGTGTTCCTCTATTACGTCATTCTCGCGCTCGCGCTCGTGACCAACTGGGTGACGCTGCGGCTGCGCCGGTTGCCGATCGGCCGCGCCTGGGAAGCGCTGCGCGAGGACGAGATCGCCTGCCGCGCGCTCGGCATCAACACCACCACGACCAAGCTCACCGCGTTCTCCATGGGCGCCATGTTCGGCGGCTTCGCCGGCGCGTTCTTTGCCACGCGGCAAGGCTTCATCAGCCCGGAATCTTTCACCTTCGCCGAATCCGCGCTGGTGCTGGCCATCGTCGTCCTCGGCGGCATGGGCTCGCAGCTCGGCGTCGCCGTCGCCGCCACGGTGATGCTCGGCGGCTTCGAATTGTTCCGCGAGTTCGACCAATACCGCATGCTGGTATTCGGCGCCGCCATGGTCGCGATCGTGATCTACCGGCCGCGCGGGCTGGTAGCGACGCGAACGCCGTCGGTGCGGCTGCGCGACCATAAGGACGTCGCGGCGGCGATGGCCGGCGAGGCCCGGACGGAAACGCCGGCATGACGAAAACGCCGATCCTGACCGTCGAGCATCTGACCATGCGCTTCGGCGGCCTTGTCGCCGTGAGCGATCTTTCTTTCGCCGCGCGGGCAAAGGAGATTACCGCGCTCATTGGCCCGAACGGCGCCGGCAAGACCACATTGTTCAATTGCATCACCGGCTTCTACAAGCCGACAATCGGCCGGTTACGCCTCGACCATCCCCAGGGCGGCGCGAGCTTCCTGCTCGAACGGCTGCCGGAATTCCGCGTCGCCCGCGAAGCGCGCGTGGCGCGCACCTTTCAGAACGTGCGATTATTCGCCGGCATGACGGCGCTGGAAAACCTGCTGGTGGCGCAACACAACACGCTCATGGTCGCTTCCGGCTATACGGTGCTCGCTTTGTTCGGCTCGCCCGCTTACGGCCGCGCGCAAGCGCGCGCCATCGAAAAGGCGCGGCACTGGCTCGACCGCGTCGGCCTCGCCGAGCGCGCCGACGATCTGGCCGGCGCCCTGCCCTACGGCGCGCAACGACGGCTCGAGATCGCGCGCGCCATGTGCACCGATCCGGTACTGCTCTGCCTCGACGAACCCGCGGCCGGCCTCAACAATCGCGAGAGCGCGGAGCTCAACGCTTTTCTGCGCGCGCTCCGCGATGACCACGGCATCTCGATCCTGTTGATCGAGCACGACATGGGCGTGGTGATGGAGATTTCCGACCACATCGTCGTGCTCGATTACGGCGAGAAGATCGCCGACGGCGCGCCGGACGACGTGCGCAACGACCCGCACGTGATCGCCGCCTATCTTGGCGTCGCCGACGAGGATGTCGCACAGGCCGAGGCGGAGGCTGGGCTGTGACGGCGCCGGGCGAGCCGCTGCTGTCGCTGCGCGGCGTCAAGGCCCGCTACGGCAACGTCGTCGCGCTCAAGGGCGTCGACGTCGACGTCAATGAAGGCGAGATCGTTGCGCTGATCGGCGCCAACGGCGCCGGCAAGTCCACCCTGATGATGACCGTGTTCGGCGATCCGCGCGCCAGCGAAGGCCGCATCCGTTTCGCCGGCCGCGACATCACCGCGATGCCCGCGCACGAAGTCGCCAAGCTCCGCATCGCGCAGTCGCCCGAGGGCCGGCGTATTTTTTCGCGCATGACGGTAATGGAGAATCTGCAGATCGGCGCCACGATCACTGCCGCTGCGGATTTTTCCGCCGACCTTGAGCGTGTCTTCGCCTTGTTTCCGCGATTGCGCGACCGCAGGCACCAGCGCGGCGGCACGCTTTCCGGCGGCGAGCAGCAGATGCTGGCCATCGGCCGTGCGCTGATGAGCCGGCCGCGGCTTATTTTGCTGGACGAGCCGTCGCTCGGCTTGGCGCCGCTCCTGGTGCAACAGATTTTCGCCGCTATTCGCGCGCTCAACGAACGCGACCGCTTGACCGTTTTCCTGGTCGAACAGAATGCCTATCACGCGCTCAAGCTCGCGCATCGCGGCTATGTCATGGTCAACGGGGAAATCACTCTGCAAGGTGCCGGCCGCGAATTGCTGCGGCGGCCGGAGGTCCGCGCCGCCTATCTCGAGGGTGGCGCACGTTGAAAAGCCCCGGACATGGCTAGCCTCTACGCCGGCGAAAGTATGGTGCCCATCCTGCTCGTCACCGGCTTGCTTGGCGGCGGCGCCGCATGGCTTTCCGGCCGGGCGCTGGCGCGGGCCTGGCGGCCGTGGTGGCAGGTCGTGGTCGCCGCGGTGCTACTCGGCGCCGCGGCGCGCTTCATCCATTACGCCCTGTTCCAGGGTGAGCTTCTTTCGGCGGCATCTTATGGCTGCGACACGCTGGTCTTCCTGATCGTCGGACTGCTTGCGTGGCGAATAACACGGGCGAGCCAGATGGTGCGGCAATATCCGTGGCTCTATGCCCGAACCGGACCGCTCGGCTGGCGCGAAATCGGGCAAGAAAAGCCGCATTAGCGATGCTATCGTGCACCGCCACCGACATCGTTGCCGGCAAGTTTAGGGCATGGTCCGGAAAGTGGACGCCGGTTTTCCGAACAGATCATGCGCGATCTAAAACGAGGATTGACATGAACAGAGTGCTGCTCGGCGCGCTTGCGCTCCTTTCCGTCGGACTTGGCAGTCCGGCATTGGCGCAAGACATCGCGATCGGCGCCGCGGGACCGATGACCGGTGGCCAGGCGACCTTCGGCCGGCAGATGGCCGACGGCGCCGAACAAGCGGTCGCCGACATCAATGCTGCGGGCGGCGTGCTCGGTAAAAAGCTGCATCTTGAGGTCGGCGACGACGCCTGCGATCCCAAGCAGGCGCGCTCGGTCGCGGAGAAGCTCTCCGGCATGGGCGTGGCCGTCGTGGTCGGCCATTACTGTTCGTCGTCGTCGATCCCGGCCTCTGACGCCTATCTCGACGCCGGCGTTCTGCAGATCACGCCGGCTTCGACCAATCCGTTGTTCACCGAGCGCGGCATGTGGAACACGTTTCGCACCTGCGGCCGCGACGATCAGCAAGGCAGCTTCGCCGCCGCTTACCTGACGGAGCATTTCAAGAACAAAAATATCGCCATCATCAACGACAAGACGACCTACGGCCAGGGGCTGGCCGACCAGACCAAGCGCGCGCTCAATGCCGGCGGCGTCACCGAGAAACTCGATGAGTCTTACAATCAAGGCGATAAGGACTTCACCGCGCTCGTCTCCAAACTTAAGCTCAACAACATCGATATCGTCTATGACGGCGGCTATCATCAGGAGGCTGGCCTGATCGTGCGGCAGATGCGCGACCAGGGCTTGAAAACCATCCTGATGGCGGGCGACGCGCTCGCCTCCCGGGAGTTTGCTTCCATCACCGGACCGGCCGGCGAAGGCGTGCTGTTCACCTTTCCGCCGGATCCGCGCAAGCGCCCGACCGCCACCGCCATCGTGAAGACGTTCAAGGATCACGGCATCGATCCCGAAGGATACGTGCTCTACACCTACGCCGCTGTGCAGGTTTGGGCGCAGGCCGCCCAAAAGGCCGGCACGACCGATCCGCAAAAAGTCGCCGCAGCCTTGCACGCCGGTTCTTGGGACACGGTGCTCGGACCGATTTCCTTCGACAAGAAGGGCGACATCACTGCCGGAGGCTGGGCGGTCTATCGCTGGGACAAGAACGGCAATTACGAGCAGATCACCGGCGTCGGGCCGAGCTGACGGGACAGCTCCGCGAAGCAATCCGGTCGGTGGTGAAGATTCCGGATCGCTTCGTCGCGGAGCCCATCATCGGCTCCGCGGCGTCATCCATTCACCCGATCTTTCCCAGCATCGGAAAGACGTCGAGCAACCAGAAACTCGCCTGCGAGACGGCGCCGGTGAGAAAAGCGATACCGGTGAGCACAAGAAGGCCGCCCATCGCCTTCTCGACTAAGCCGAGATGCGTACGGAAGCGCGCGAGCAATGCCGCGAACGGCTCTATCGCCAGTGCCGCCGCAAGGAACGGAATGCCAAGCCCGAGCGAATAGACGGCGAGCATGCCGGCGCCTTTGGCGACCGTCTGTTCCGACGCAGCGATGGCCAAAATCGCCGCCAGGATCGGCCCAATGCATGGCGTCCAGCCGAGCGCAAATGCGAGCCCCATCAGATAAGCGCCCCACAATCCGACCGGCTTCGAGACCTGCATGCGCTTTTCGCGCATCAGCCAACTTATCGGCGTGAGCCCGAGGAAGTGCAGGCCCATGACGATGATGACAACACCCGCAACAATCGCGAGTTCGCCCGAATAGGCGCGGACAACGGCGCCGATGGCGCTGGCGCTGGCGCCCAGTGCGACAAACACGGTGGAGAAGCCGAGCACGAACAACACCGCCGCGGCAAAGGTCTGACGGCCAGCGCGCGGCTTCGTCTGCGCGTCCGCGAAGCGCTCGAGCGACGCGCCGGTGAGATAGACCAGATAAGGCGGCACCAACGGCAGCACGCAGGGCGACAGGAAGCTCAGCATGCCCGCGGCAAAGGCGGCGGCGATTGTCACGTTCATGGCGCACTTCATGCCCGCCCAGATTCGGGCGCGCAAGCGCGGCAGTGCCGCGCCCGCGAGGATGTGATCGTTCGTCTGCCGATCCGACCCACGGGCCGCGCGCCCGGTATCCATAACCCCGGCGGCGGAAGAAAAAATCTCCCGTGCTATTCTTGTTCGTTTCGCGATTATGGATTCCGGGCTCGCGCCACCGATCTTGGGTTTACCCGAGATCGGCACTTAAGGTCCGAGTCGGCGACAGCCGACCTGGACCGGCGCGCCCCGTTATGACGGGAGCCGGCATGCGCAATCTCATCACCGACGTACCCGGCCTGAAAGTCGGTCAGGCCGAGGACGCAAAGCTCGGTTCGGGCGTGACAACCGTCATCTTCGATGCGCCCGCGGTCGCCTCGATCGACTTGCGCGGCGGCGGGCCGGGTACGCGCGAAACCGCGCTGCTCGATCCGGCACAGACGGTGGAAGGCATCGATGCCATCGCGCTCGCCGGCGGCTCGGCCTTCGGCCTCGACGCCGCCTCGGGCGTGCAGGCCTGGCTCAAGGAGCAAGGCCGCGGCTTCGCGGTGCGCTCGGCGCGCGTGCCGATCGTACCGGCGGCGATCTTGTTTGATCTATTGAGCGCCGGCGACAAGAACTGGGGCAGATTTCCGCCGTATCGTGAACTCGGCTATGCGTCCGCCGCCGCCGCCGGTGGCGATTTTGCGCTCGGCAGTGTCGGCGCCGGAACCGGCGCGACCACGGTCAATTGCAAAGGCGGCATCGGCTCGGCCTCGGCGCAGACCTCCGAAGGCCACATCGTCGGTGCGATCGCGGCGGTCAACGCGGCCGGCAGCGTGCTGATCGACCGCGGCCCCTGGTTCTGGGCGGCGCCGTTCGAGCGCGATGGCGAGTTCGGCGGGCGCGGTTGGCCGGCGGCGTTTTCGGCGCGAGCATTCGAGTCGGCGACCAAAGGCGGTCCACGCGAGAACACCACGCTCGTCATTGTGGCGACCGACGCGATCTTGACCAAGGCTCAGGCGAAGCGCGTTGCCGTCATGGCGCAATCGGGCCTGTCGCGCGCCATCTATCCGGTCCACTCGCCGCTGGATGGCGACGTGGTTTTCGCGGCTTCGACAGGCCGGCGGGTACTTGATCCGTTGTTCGGATTAACCACTTTAGGAACGAGCGCCGCCAATGTCGTGGCGCGGGCCATAGCGCGAGGCGTTTACGCAGCGACGGCGCTGCCTTTCGCCGGCGCACTGCCGAGCTGGAAGGATCAATTCGTCTGATAAGACAAAACGATCCAGTTCTCCCTTTTGCCAAGTTCGCGAGCGACGGCGGCACTTTCTTAATACCAGCTTCACTTAATACCAGTTGCGCTTACGTCAGCTTCGGAACCAGGAGAACGTCAGCAAGTTTATGTTCCAGTGCGGGTTTCGGACTTGGCGTCATCACCCAAGTTGCCGCTCAACTCTGTGAACTACTCACTGCACTCGCGCATCAACCAAGTCTATCAAGCAAGTCTACCCACTGTGTCTGTCCCGCGGAAACCACAACCGGCATCTTTCACCTGACCAGGCGACGGCGGCGTTGACTCGTTAGCAGATTGCGCCTTCACTTCGCCGTAACTGGTGCCGGGTGCGTGCGAGGAAAGTTATGCGCTTCACAATTATTGTCGTCGCGGCGCTGGTCGCCCTGGGCCTTGCCGCCTTCGGTGTAGTCTCGGCGCAAAAAGGGGCCATCACCTCCTGGTCGACCGCGCACAATGTGTCGACTACCCACAATGTAAAGGTCGCGTCGCTCGCGCAGAATGTGCCGGCGCTTCCGGTCCGCGCGCCGGTGAAGCAGATCGCACAAGCCACCGATGCCACGCCGCCCGCCGCAACGCCCGTACAGCCCGCGCCTGTCGCGCCGGTCAAGGTTGCGCAGACCACACCCGCGCCGCCCGCAACAAATACACCCAACGCAAACGCCACGCCCGGCCCGGCGCTCGCGTCCGCAACACCTAGCGACGCGCGCGAGCCGACCAACGGCATTCCGGCATGCGACAAGCCCGGCGGCATGGGGCTGTCGCGCATCGTCGAAATCGACACCACGGGCGGCCCGGGCTTCGGCTTCGAGCACTTCAAGCAATACGATTTCTTGCGCGAGAAAGAGGTCGTGCTCACGTTCGACGACGGTCCGTGGCCTGAGAACACGGCCGCCGTACTGAAAGCGCTCACCGACAACTGTCTGAAAGCGACGTTCTTCGAGATCGGCGAGCACGCGATGTGGCATCCGGAAATCACCAAGGAGGTGATTGCGGCAGGCATGACGGTCGGCACCCACACCTGGTCGCACAAAGATCTGGCGCGCAACCCCTATGCCAGCGATCTCGATCTCGCCAAGCAAGAGATCGAAATGGGCATCAGCGCCGTGCATGCAGCGGCCGACGCGCCGATTGCGCCCTTCTTCCGCTTCCCGGACCTGCAGCATCCGCCGGCACTTCTGTCCTATCTGGCGGAGCGCAACATCGCGACCTTCTCGACCGACATCGACTCGTTCGATTTCAAGATGCACAAGCCGGAGCTCGTGATTAAATCGGTGATGACCAAGCTGGAAAAGCGCGGCAAGGGCATCATTCTGATGCATGACTTCCAGCGCGGGACGGCGGAAGCGATGCCGGAATTGCTGCGCCAACTTAAAGCGGCCGGCTACAAGATCGTACACCTTGTACCGAACAAGCCAGTGACGACGATCGCCAAATACGATGCGATGGTCGAGGAACACGACAAGCTGTCGTCGAACAACACCCGGCCGGCGTCGAACGTATTCCACACGATCGGCGAGTATAAAGGCTCGCCCGCGCCCCCGTCGGCGGCGAGCGAATAAGCCGCCGCCGTTCCCTCGTCCGGAATTGTCCTACTGTAGGAACCGCTCCGCGCCGTAAGGTTTCGGATCGCAGAACGGCGTTGCGCCGGTCATCATGTCGGCGATCAGCCGGCCGGTCACCGGCCCGAGCGTCAAACCCCAATGGGCATGACCGAAGGCGAGCCACAGGCCGCGCTGGCCGGGCGCCCGTCCGATCATCGGCCGCGAGTCGGGAAAGCACGGCCGCGCGCCCATCCACGGCTGTGCCTCGACCGGCCCGGCAAGCGGGAACAGCGCGCGCGCCGCCGGCAGCAGCCGGTCGAGTTGAACCGGCGTCGGCGCGGCGTCGCGGGCGGCGAATTCAACGCCGGTGGTGATGCGGATGCCCTGCTCCATCGGCGCCAGCACATAGCCATTCTCGGCATCGAGCACCGGCCGTCCCAGCCCCGCATTGCCCTGCGTCCGATAGTGGCGGTGATAGCCGCGCTTGACGGTGAGCGGCAGCCTGATGCCGAGCGGATCGAGCACGTCCGGCGCCCAGGGGCCGAGTGCGACCACCACGTCGCCGGCGTCGAGTGGGCCGGCGGCGGTCTCGACGCGCCAATGAGAGCCGGCACGGTGCAGCGTGCGCGCGTCGCCGCTGAGCATGACGCCTCCCAGCGCGGCAAACCGTGCGGCATAAGCACGCGTCAGCGCCAGCGGATTATTCACGCTCACAGCGCCGCGCCAATGCACGGCGTGGCGGAACACCGGCGCCAGCGCCGGTTCGAGCAAGAGGGCGCCGTCCCGATCGAGCGGCACGTTGGCAATGCCGAATTGCGCCGCGATTTCGAGTTCGAGCTTGAGCGCCGCAAACGCCGCGTCGGTACGATAGAGCTTGAGCCAGCCGCCGCGGCTTAGGTGACGCGCGGCGCCGGCTTCCTCCGCAAGCATCTCATGCTCGGCGACCGCTCGCGCCATCAGCGGTCGCATCAGCCGCGCGGTCTCTATCAGGCGCTGCGGCCGTGACGCCGCGCGAAACGCCCACAGCCAGGACGCGACCCTCGGCAGATAGGTGAGGTGGTAGTTCGCCACCGGCGAGCGTTTCAGCGCAATGCGCACGAGCTCCGCGAGGCTCGACGGAAAAGCCGCCGGAAACACGGTATTGCCTTCGATGATGCCGGCGTTGCCATAGGACGTCGCCTCGCCCGGCTCGCCACGATCGACCAGCGCGACCGACAGCCCCCGCTTGGCGAGATGGACGGCAACCGAGGTGCCGACGATGCCGGCTCCGAGTACGATGATGTCGGTATGCGCCAGGACGACCTCCGCTGCGCCTAATTAATGCCTGCGAAGTCGTTACGCTAGATTGTGAAGAGGCGGCGCGTTGCCGGCCTCGGCATGGCGTGTTAGGCGAACCGCGATTACTGGAGACGCCGGTGCAGCGCCCACTGATTATCGCCCCGTCGATCCTGGCCGCCGATTTCGCGAAACTCGGCGACGAAGTTCGCGCGGTCGACGCCGCCGGCGCCGACTGGATCCATGTCGACGTCATGGACGGCCATTTCGTGCCCAACATCAGCATCGGGCCGGACGTGGTGAAGGCGCTGCGCGCGCACACCAAAAAGACGCTCGACGTGCATTTGATGATTGCGCCGTGCGACCCTTATCTCGAAGCCTTCGCCAGGGCTGGGGCCGATATCATCACCGTACACGTTGAAGCGGGTCCGCATATCCACCGCTCGCTGCAGGCGATCCGTGCCCTCGGCAAGAAGGCGGGAGTCACCATGAATCCCGGGACGCCCGTGGCGGAGGTGGAACCTGTGATCGATCTCGTCGACCTCATCCTCGTCATGTCGGTCAATCCCGGATTCGGTGGGCAGAAATTCATTCCGCAAGCGATCGACAAGCTGCACAAGCTGCGGACGCTCGCCGGCGGCCGCTCGATCGATATCGAGATCGACGGCGGCATCACGCCGGAAGTGTCGGCCGACGTCGTGCGCGCCGGCGCCAACGCGTTGGTCGCCGGCTCCGCGGTGTTCAAGGATCGAACACCGGAATCTTATCGCAAGAACATCGCGGCGATTCGCCATGCGGCGTCACTCGCGCGCGGGGAGGCTGCATAATGGGAATGCTCGTTGACGGCCAATGGCGTGACGAAGATCCGGCCACCGAAATCGGCACGGCCGGCAATTTCCAGCGGGTCGACAGCGTGTTTCGCGACCGCATTACCGCTGACGGCTCTTCCGGCTTTAAGGCCGAAGCCGGGCGCTATCATCTCTATGTCGCCTATACCTGCCCGTGGGCGCACCGCACGCAAATATTTCTGGCGCTGAAAAAACTGACCGGCGCGATCAGTGTCGCGATCGCGGTGCCGGGACTGCGCGAACAAGGCTGGACGTATGACGACAAGCCCGCGTTTCCCGATTGCACGCCCGATCGGGTCAACGGCTTTCGCTATCTGCACCAGGCCTACAGCGCCAGCAATTCGCACTATACGGGCAAGGTGACGGTGCCGACCTTGTGGGACAAAAAAACCAAGCGGATCGTGAACAACGAATCTTCCGAAATCATCCGCATGCTCAACAGCGAGTTCGCCGGCATCGGCGCCGATGCGACGGATTATTATCCACATCATTTGCGCGCCGAAATCGACCGCGTTAACGCGCAGGTTTATGCCAATGTCAATAACGGCGTCTATCGCTGCGGCTTCGCCCGCTCGCAGGCGGCCTACGACGAAGCTTACGATACGTTGTTCGCGACGCTCGACGAGATCGAAGCCCGTCTGGGACGGCAGCGTTATCTGGTCGGCAATCAGATCACCGAAGCCGATTGGCGGTTGTTTCCAACGCTGGTGCGTTTCGACGTCGCTTACTTTTCACTGTTCAAATGCAATCGCAACCGGATCGCGGACTTTCCGAATTTGCTGAATTACATGCGCGAGCTTTATGCGGTCCCGGGCGTCGCCGAGACCGTCAAGCCGCGCTATTACGTCATGGGCTATTATTCGGTGAAGCGCGTCAATCCGACCGGCATCATCCCCAAGGGGACGCCGGTCGATTTCCGCGAGCCGCACGATCGCGCCCGCTTTGCCGCGTAAGCGCCGGATTATTGGTACTGAATATTCACCGACGCGATTTGCTTGCCGAAGTGCCGATCGATCCAGCCGAGGAACGACGATAACAGCCGCGCTTCGTCGCCGCGTTCCGGCGACTTGATCGCGGCCTCGACCGCATCGTCCGACCCGGCCTTGAGGTTGACCGATCCTTTGTAGCGCACATGCGTCCAGCGCGCGGCTTTGCGTTTGCTGGCGCCCGTCCGTGAGAAAGTCCCGCGGCCGCTGCGGCGGATTTCGGCCTGCTTTTTGATCATTGCGCCGTAGAGACTGATGCCACGGCGAGGGACGATCTGAAGGAGTTTCATGGCCTGCCCCGTGATTCGCTGCCGATCGTCAAGCATCGCATAACAGGCCGCAATTGTTGAGCATCGCCCGATCTGCTACAGCGCAGGCTTCTTGCGAGGTGGCGATGATACCCCGTTACAGCAGGCCGGAAATGGCGGCGATCTGGTCGCCGGAAACCCGCTTTCGCATCTGGTTCGAGATCGAGGCGCACGCCGCCGACGCGATGGCCAAACTCGGCATCATCCCCAAGGCGGCGGCGGCCAAAATCTGGGCCAAGGGTAAGAACGCCAAGTTCGATATCGCGCGCATCGAGGCAATCGAGCGCGAGACCAAACACGACGTGGTCGCCTTTCTCACTCATCTCGCCGAAATCATCGGGCCGGAGGCGCGCTTCGTCCATCAGGGAATGACCTCGTCCGACGTGCTCGATACCTGCCTCAACGTGCAGCTGGTGCGTGCCGCGGACCTGCTCATCGCAGACGTGGAAAAGCTCAACGCCGCGCTGCGAAAGCGCGCCGAGGAACACAAATTCACGCCGACCATCGGGCGCTCGCACGGCATCCACGCCGAGCCGACCACATTCGGGCTGAAGCTCGCTTACGCCTACGCCGAGTTCGACCGCGCCAAGGCGCGGCTGGAGGCGGCGCGCAGCGAGGTCGCGACGTCGGCGATTTCCGGCGCGGTCGGTACCTTCGCCCAGGTCGATCCGCGCATTGAAGCCCATGTCGCCAAGGCGATGGGACTGCGGGTCGAGCCGATCTCGACCCAGGTCATTCCCCGCGACCGCCACGCCATGTACTTCGCCACCCTCGGCGTCGTCGCCGCCTCGGTGGAGCGGCTCGCCACCGAAATCCGCCACTTGCAGCGCACCGAAGTCTCCGAAGCGGAGGAACATTTCTCCGAGGGCCAGAAAGGCTCATCCGCGATGCCGCACAAGCGCAACCCGGTGCTATCGGAGAATCTGGTCGGGCTCGCGCGCATGGTGCGCGCTTACGTGACGCCGGCGCTGGAGAATGTCGCGCTCTGGCACGAGCGCGACATCTCGCACTCCTCGGTTGAGCGCATGATCGGCCCCGACGCGACGGTCACGCTCGATTTCGCGCTCGCCCGCCTCGCCGGCATCATCGACAAGCTGATCGTCTATCCGGACAATATGCGCAAGAATCTCGATCGCCTCGGCAGCCTCGTCGATTCCCAGCGCGTGCTGCTTGCGCTCACGCAAAAGGGCGTGACGCGGGAGGACGCTTACGCGATGGTCCAGCGCAGCGCCATGAAAGCCTGGCGCGGCGACGGCGATTTCCGCGAGCTGCTCAAAGCCGATCGCGAGGTGCGCAAACACCTCACCGAAAAGGAGCTCGCAGCGAGCTTCGACCTCGATTTTCACTTCGCCCAGGTCGACGCCATTTTCCGCCGGGTTTTCGGCCGAGCCTGAGTGTTGCGGCATGCCGAATCCTCATATTCATGTACCGATGATGGCGACGCAAGAAGCCCCCGCCGAAACCATCCTGGTGTTTGATTCCGGCCTGGGCGGGCTCACGGTCTATCGTGAGATTGCAGCGGCGCGGCCCGGCGCCGATTTTATTTATGTCGCCGACGACGAAGCTTTTCCGTACGGCAACAAGGAGGAATCCGCGCTGGTCGCGCGCGTCGTCGAGTTGATGGGCGAGTTGATCGCAACGCACCGCCCTACCCTCGTCGTTATCGCCTGCAACACCGCTTCGACCATCGCGCTTCCCGACTTGCGCAAGAAATTCCCGGTGCCGTTTGTCGGCACCGTGCCGGCGATCAAGCCGGCGTGCGCGAACTCTCGCACCCGGCGCATTTCCGTGCTCGGCACCGAGGCGACGGTGCAGCGCGAATACACTCGCGGCCTGATCCGCGACTATGCCGGCGATTGCCGCGTCACGCTGGTCGGATCGAACAAGCTTGCCGGCTATGCCGAGGCCGAGCTTGCCGGAACACCGGTCGACGATACGGCGCTCGCGGCCGAGGTCGCGCCTTGCTTTCGCGATGACGGCGCACGCACCGATACCGTCGTGCTCGCGTGCACCCATTACCCGTTGATCATCGAGCGGCTGCGACGGCTCGCATCATGGCCGGTCGATTTTCTCGATCCGGCGCCGGCGATTGCGCGCCGGGTCGGCGATCTCCTGGGTACCCCACCAGCGCCGCAGCGCGTGGGCTTAACGCGCGCCGTCTTTACTTCGGGCCGCGCGCCAGACGCGGCCCTCGAGCGCTTCGGCATCCGATCCGCGCAGACCGCGACGACCGGCGCCGGCTGATCCGGCGGCACGGCCGCCGCGCAGCACTGAGCTAGGTTTGACACTGCCTGGGTTTGCCCGTAGATAGCCCCCGCGGCGCGGGCCCTTGGTGGCCCGCGCGGTGTTTCGCGACCCGTGGTTTTGGCCGGCGCTTCGGCTCAAAACCTGTCGGTTCCGGAAAATTCCGGGACAGAGGAGGGCGCGATCCTCAGCCTATATTTTAACGAGGACGCGAATGACCAAGCGCCACGAGGCGAAGTACAAGATCGACCGCAGGCTGGGCCAGAACATCTGGGGCCGCCCGAAGTCTCCGATCAACAAACGCGAATATGGCCCCGGCCAGCACGGCCAACGCCGCAAGGGCAAGCTTTCCGACTACGGCGTGCAGCTGCGCGCCAAGCAAAAGCTCAAGGGCTATTACGCCAACATGACGGAACGGCATTTCCGCGGCATCTACGAAGAAGCGCGCCGGCTCAAAGGTGATACCGGCGCCCACATGATCGGGCTGCTTGAACGCCGGCTGGATACGGTGATCTACCGGGCCAAATTCGTGCCCACCGTGTTTGCCGCTCGTCAGTTCGTCAATCACGGCCACGTCAAGGTGAATGGCCGGCGCGTCACCATCTCGAGCTTCCGCGTCAAGGTCGGCGATCTCGTCGAGGTCAAAGACAAGTCGAAGCAGCTCGCGCTGGTGATCGAAGCCACCGGGCTCGCCGAGCGCGACGTGCCGGATTACATCGAGGTCGACCATACCAAGATGACGGCAATACTCTCGCGAGTGCCGGCGCCGGCCGAGGTGCCGTATCCGGTGATCATGGAGCCGCATCTCGTGGTCGAATATTATTCGCGCTGAGGGCGTTCGGCTGCGACTTACATCGCGATCGATTTCCCGATCCGGCGTTTTTGCTGCACTGCTTCGCACTTTTGTTGCGCTGCTTCGCGTTTTTTGTTGCGCCGCTTTTAGATCGCGGCGCATCGTGTTGCAGCGCGGCATGTGCCGTGAAAATCAGCAAAATGCGCAAGTTATGCACCCCTTTGTGATGCATGACTGCGCACAAACTTGAAATGTCGGGACCCCGCAGTTACGCTCGCCCCCGTCAATTGCTCCATTATTTTTTCAAGTGCGTAACTTGGGGCTCAACAAGCGGAAGGGGAGAACGTACATGGACGCGTTAGGAAGGATCAAAGGCTGGATCGCCTCGTTGACCGAAATCGGCTTGGCGCTCTTGGCGCTGGCGATCGTCGCAGCGCTTCTGGTCGGATCGAATTTGCCGTTCTTCGGCAACGTCACCGGCAACATCGCGGCTTTGGTAAAGAGCCTGGGGGACGCCGGCCTCGTCGGGCTGATCACCGTCGGAATCATCATCTGGCTGTTTTCAGGACGCAGAGTCGCCTAAAGCCACAGCGCGGTTTTCTGAAAATCGACACATGTGTGAAGACAGACGTTGGGTGGCGAGCCAAGCTCCCACCCAACGATTGAGCATGATACGGCAAGGCCGAGCTCGGCTTTGCGGACAGATCATGCTGCGGCAACATTGCAGGGCGCGCGATGCTCGATTATCTGCAAAAAGCCAAACAATATCTCTGGGCATTTGTTGAGATCGGATTTCTGACGGTCCTGTCCGTCATCCTCGTCTATTTGATACTCGGCGCCAATTCCGGCGTGTTCGTTTCCGGCGTTGCCGAAAATGTCGTAAAATTCGCCGCCGCCATTCCCGAGCAATCGCTGGTCGGCCTCGCCATCGTGCTGGCGATCGTTTTCCTGGTCGCCAGACGGATGCGCTAGAGCGCGATCCGTGATCCGGCCGCGGAAGCCGGCTTGCCGCCGTTGGGCTCGACCATCGCTAAAACGAAAACAGCCGGGGCAAGCCCCGGCCGTTCTTGCATCTCTTGAATCTCTTTGCGCAGACGCCGCTAGACTTGCGCGGGCTCCTTGACCGAAATGCCACGCTCTTTGAAGAGCGATTGCAATTCGCCGGCCTGGAACATCTCGCGGATGATATCGCAGCCGCCGACGAATTCGCCCTTGACGTAAAGCTGCGGGATGGTCGGCCAATTGGAATAGTTCTTGACGCCGCCGCGCAGATCGTCGTTCTCAAGAACGTTGAGCCCTTTATACGGCACGCCCAGGTAATCGAGGATCTGAACGACCTGGCCGGAGAACCCACACATCGGGAACTGCGGCGTGCCCTTCATGAACAGCACAACATCGTTGGCCTTCACTTCGTTGTCGATGAATTGCTCGATGGACATCGCGGTGTTCCTTCTTGGCGCCACGAGCCGATCCCCGCGGCGACTCTCAATCCCTCTTCAGCAATATATGTACCGCAAAGTGCCTGCAAAGCCCAATGCCGGAATTCCAGCGCCGGCGATCAAATTTTCGCGGGGAACGAATTGACCGAAACGGCCTAGACTGGGAGTAGGCTATGCCACGGGCCCGCGAAAAGATGAAAAAAACGCGGCTTTGCTCAGACCGGCTCTCAGCGATCGGGCGTGCCGGTTTGCAACGCCAGCGCATGGAGCTTGCCGCCCATTTCGCCTTTGAGCGCCTCGTAGACGATCTGGTGCTGTTGCACGCGGGACTTGCCGCGAAAGGATTCGGCAATAACGGTCGCGGCGTAATGGTCGCCGTCGCCGGCAAGATCGCGGATCGTTACCTCTGCGTCCGGAATACTGGCCCGGATCAGCCGTTCGATCTCGTTCGAAGCCATCGCCATTGGTTAAGCCTCTGGACTTTCCCCCGGCGCCCTCTGGTCTGGCATTATCAGATCGGCAAACGAGAGGAAACCGCTACACCCTGTAGCGGCGGTGCGCTATGGCTTTTCCGCAGGCCGTCGCTTGACATGACAATTGGGGGATATCTTGGAAACGGGCTCCGGGCGAAAAGCAGCCAATTGCCTGGTTGCGGTAGTCGCGGCGTTGCTGATCGCGGCGATCGGCCGCGCACAGGCGCAACAACCTTCATCCGCTCAAACCGACGCAATCCGGCAGTCTTGCCGTTCGGATTTCATGGCGAACTGCGCCGGAATTCAGCCCGGCGGCCGCGAAGCTTTGCAATGTCTGCAGGGCAACTTGGCCAAGCTGTCGCCATCCTGCAAAACGGCCGTTGCGGCGACTGTCGCCGCGCCGGGGCCGACGGCCGCCCATCCGGCACGTGAACCGGCCGCCGCCCATCACGCCACTGCACCCGCGGCGGCGCTAACATCGCCACCGGCCGCGCCGCCTCCTCCTGCAGTCGCAGCGCTCAAAGTTCGACCGTTCATCCTGCCCCAGAGACGCGTCGTGATCGTCGCGATCTGCGGCGGCGATGTTCAGAAATTGTGTGAGGGCGTGCCGCCGGGAGGCGAGCGCATTCTCGAATGTCTCGCGGCACATGCCGCAAGACTGTCGCCGGAATGTTACGGCGCGATCGCCCGCGTCAGCGAGAAATAACCCGTCCGGCGCCAAAGCTCTTACGCGGGCGCGGCCATATAGGCCGGCAGCCAGGCCTCGAAGCGCGACCGAAGCTCGCCGACCGGAAGCGGACGCTCGCCCGCAATTGCGAGGACGCGACCGCCCGTGGCGCCGAGACGCGTCACAGGCACCGCGGCGGCTTGCGCCCGTCGCGCGACGGCGTCGGCGTCCTTGGTGGTGACGACGTAGCGGGCCTGATCTTCGGCGAACCAGTAGCCATGGACGGGTAGGCCGGACGGCGGCTCCAGCACGGCGCCGATGTGGGACGCCATCGCCATCTCGGCGACCGCGACCAAAAGGCCGCCGTCGGAGACGTCGTGTACGGCCGTAACGAGCCCCCCGCCGATCAGCGCGCGGACGAATTCGCCGTGGCGGCGCTCGGCCGCAAGATCGACCGGCGGTGGCGCGCCCTCCTCCCGGCCGCAGATCTCGCGCAGATAGAGCGACTGGCCAAGCCAGCCCTTGGTCGCGCCGACCAAGAGGATCGCCTCGCCCTCGGCCTTGAAGGCAAGCGTCATCGAGGTGGTGAAATCGTCGAGCAGGCCGACACCGCCGATGGTCGGAGTCGGCAGGATCGCCTTGCCGTTCGTCTCGTTGTAGAGCGACACGTTGCCGGAGACGATCGGGAAGTCGAGCGCGCGCGCCGCTTCGCCGATGCCACGGATGGCGCCGACGAGTTGGCCCATGGTCTCGGGCCGCTCCGGATTGCCGAAATTGAGATTGTCGGTGAGCGCCAGCGGCCGCGCGCCGACTGCGGTCAGATTGCGCCAGGCTTCCGCCACCGCTTGCTTGCCGCCTTCGAACGGATCGGCCTCGCAATAGCGCGGCGTGACGTCAGCGGTGAGCGCCAGCGCTTTCGGGCCGTCATTGATGCGCACCACGGCGGCGTCGCCGCCCGGCCGCTGCACCGTGTTGCCGAGGATGACGTGGTCGTATTGCTCGAACACCCAGCGCCTTGAACAGAGGTCAGGCGAGCCGATGAGCTTCTCGAGCGCCGCCGACAGATCGAGCGGCGACGCGACCGAATTAGCCTCGATCACCGGCTTGGCCGCGGTCTCGGCGAACGGCCGATCGTATACCGGCGCCTCGTCGCCCAATTCCTTGATCGGCAAGTCGGCCATCACGACGCCGCCGTGCCGCACGATAAATCGCCGTGTCGGCGTGGTTTCGCCGACGATGGCGAAATCGAGCCCCCATTTGCGGAAGATCGCTTCGGCCTCCTTCTCCTTCTCGGGCTTGAGCACCATGAGCATGCGCTCCTGGCTCTCGGACAGCATCATCTCGTAAGCGCTCATGCCGGTTTCGCGGCACGGCACTTTGTCGAGGTCGAGCGTGACGCCGAGATCGCCCTTGGCGCCCATCTCGACCGCCGAACACGTCAGGCCGGCCGCGCCCATGTCTTGGATGGCGATAACGCAACCGCTCGCCATGATTTCAAGGCAGGCTTCGAGCAGAAGCTTTTCCGAAAACGGATCGCCGACCTGCACCGTCGGCCGCTTCTCCTCGGCATCGGCCCCGAATTCCGCCGAGGCCATGGTGGCGCCGTGAATGCCGTCGCGCCCGGTCTTCGAGCCGAGATAGACGATCGGCATGCCGACGCCCGAGGCCGCCGAATAAAAGATCTTGTCTTTGTCGGCGATGCCGACGGCCATGGCGTTGACCAGGCAATTGCCGTCGTAGCGGCGATGAAAGCGCATCTCGCCGCCGACGGTCGGCACGCCGAACGAGTTGCCGTAGCCGCCGATGCCGGCGACCACGCCGGACACCAGGTGGCGTGTTTTCGGATTTTCCGGATCGCCGAACGACAAGGCGTTGAGGCAGGCGATCGGCCGCGCCCCCATGGTGAAGACGTCGCGCAAGATGCCGCCGACGCCGGTGGCGGCGCCCTGATGCGGCTCGATATAGCTCGGGTGGTTATGGCTCTCCATCTTGAAGGCCACGGCAAGCCCATCGCCGATGTCGATGACGCCGGCATTCTCGCCAGGGCCCTGGATCACGCAACGGCCGGTCGTCGGCAGCGTGCGCAAGTGGATCTTCGAGGATTTGTACGAGCAATGCTCGTTCCACATCGCCGAGAAGATGCCGAGCTCGGTGAAGCTCGGTTCACGCCCGATGAGCCCGACCAGACGCGCATACTCATCCGGCTTGAGCCCATGCCGGGCAATCAATTCCGGAGTGATGGCAGGTTCGTTGGAAATCACACTGACCGTTTTAGTGCGCCGTGGCCTCGAATTCGTCCGTCATGGCCGGGCATAGCCCGCGAAGACGGGCGTAAACACCCTTATGTCCCGGCCATCCACGTCTAAATTGACCCTTCATGTAAAGGCGTGGATGCCTCGCACAAGGTGATGGGAGCGTTCACGCCGCCTGCTTGAAATAATCCACAAGGCCGGCGAACAGTCCGCGACCGTCGGTCCGGCCGAGCGCGGCTTCGACGTGGTTCTCCGGGTGCGGCATCATGCCGAGCACATTGCCGCGCTCATTGACGATGCCGGCGATCGCGTTCATTGCGCCGTTGTGGTTCCAATCCGGATCGATCATGCCGTCCGGCGAGGCGTAGCGGAACACCACCCTGCCCTCGCCCTCAAGCCGGGCGATGGTCTCGCCGTCGGCGATATAATTGCCCTCGCCATGCGCCACCGGGACACGGATCACCTGCCCGGCGTTATAGCCACGGGTAAACGGCGTATCCGAACGCTCGACGCGCAAGAACACGTCGCGGCAGATGAAGCGAAGCTGCGCATTGCGCATCAGCACCCCGGGAAGGAGCCCGGCCTCGCAGGCGATCTGAAAGCCGTTGCAGACCGCAAGCACGAGGCCGCCGTTTTGCGCGAAGCTGCGCACCGCAGCCATGATCGGCGCGCGGGCCGCGATCGCGCCGCAGCGCAGATAATCGCCGTAAGAGAAGCCGCCGGGGATGACGACAAGGTCGGTGCCGGCCGGCAAGGCGGTATCGGCGTGCCAGACCATCGCCGGGTCGCGCCCGGACAGAAGCTTGAGCGCCCGCGCCATGTCGCGCTCGCGGTTGATGCCCGGGAACACCAGCACCGCCGATTTCATCGCGAGCCTCGTGCTGCGGCCCTCATCCCGTGACCTCGACGCGGTAGTTCTCGATCACGGTATTGGCGAGAAGCTTTTCGGCGGCGGCTTTCAGCGCGGCTTCGGCGCCGGCGCGGTCCGCGCCCTCGATCTCGATGTCGAAGACTTTACCCTGACGCACGCTCGCCACCCCGCTGACGCCGAGCGAGCGCAGTGCGCCTTCGATCGCCTTGCCCTGGGGGTCGAGGATACCGGATTTCAGCGTGACGGTGACGCGGGCCTTCATGATCGAAGCTCCAGCTTCGAGCTTTCAATATGGATGAATCACCGCGGTCGCAACACCATGGCGGCGAACTTCCCCTCTCCGGCGGGGAGAGGTGACCATTCCGATGCGCGGAGAGTTCTATCCCTTGACGAGGATCGGCCCGGCGCCCTGGGGACGCTCGCCTTCGCTCATAATGCCGAGGCGCTTGGCGACCTCGGTATAGGCCTCGACCAGCCCGCCTAGATCGCGGCGGAAGCGGTCCTTGTCGAGCTTCTCGTTCGACTTCATGTCCCACAGCCGGCAGGAATCCGGGGAAATCTCGTCGGCGACGACGATCCGCATCAGGTCGTTTTCCCACAGCCGGCCGGTTTCCATCTTGAAGTCGACGAGACGGATGCCGACGCCGAGGAACAGCCCGGACAGGAAGTCATTGACGCGGATGGCGAGCGACATGATGTCGTCGATCTCCTGCGGCGTAGCCCAGCCGAAGGCGGTGATGTGCTCTTCCGACACCATCGGGTCATTGAGCTGGTCGTTCTTGTAATAGAACTCGATGATCGAGCGCGGCAACTGCGTGCCTTCCTCGATGCCAAGCCGCTGCGACAGCGAGCCGGCGGCGACGTTTCGCACCACGACTTCGAGCGGAATGATCTCGACCTCGCGGATCAACTGCTCGCGCATGTTGAGCCGGCGGATGAAATGCGTCGGCACCCCGATGTCGTTGAGATGCTGGAAGACGTATTCCGAAATCCGATTGTTGAGGACGCCCTTGCCTTCGATCACCTGATGCTTTTTGGCATTGAAGGCGGTCGCGTCGTCCTTGAAGTGCTGGATCAGGGTTCCCGGCTCCGGTCCTTCATAAAGGATCTTCGCCTTGCCTTCGTAGATGCGGCGACGGCGGCTCATCGGAGTGTACCGTGGCTTGGTGAAATCCATGTATGCCGTGGCTCCAGTTCTGGCATCGAGGTCCGCGGCGGCGGTGATGGGCGCGACTCAAACGCGGCCCCTCCGCGACTGGAAAGTTAGCTGAACGCGACGCGGAGTACAATCGACATAGACCCGCGCGGCGTTCCCCGCAACGCCGATGTTTATGCGGCGGGCGGTTGCCTTGACGGAGCACCCTCGATATGCAAGGCCGCAGCTACTTTCAGTGTTCCACAGAGCATCAAGGCAAGCGACATGACGACCTTCGACAAGCGCGAGGAAGCCTTCGAGCAGCAATTCGCGCATGACGAGGAACTGCGCTTCAAGGCCACCGCGCGGCGCAACAAGCTGCTCGGTCACTGGGCCGCGGAAAAGCTCGGCCTGCAAGACGCCGCCGCGGACAGCTACGCGCTGTCGATCGTCATGGGCGATATCGAAGGCAACCACGACGTGGTGCAGAAGATCCGCAAAGATTTCGACGCCAAGGGCGTGGCCCAGTCGGATCACCAGATCGGCCGGGTCATGAACGAGCTCATGGCAAAAGCGATCGCCGACATCAGGGCGGGCACGTAGCGTCATCGTCACCATCCGCTGACATCGGCGGACCTCAGCAAGCGAGCATCATGGCCATTCCCGCTTTCTCCCTCGCCCGCCGGCTGCGCGCCGGTGAGACCGTCTTCAGCGGCTGGTGCGGCCTGCCCTACCCGATTGTCGCCGAGACGATCGGGCGCGAGGGTTTCGCCGCGGTGACGCTCGATAGCCAGCACGGCTTGTGGGACGTCAACGCGATCCTGACCGCGGTCGCCGCCGTGCGGCAGGGCGGCGCCGCCCCCGTGGTGCGGGTGCCGGTCGACGATTTCGCGCTGGTTTCGCGCGCGCTCGACTTCGGCGCCGAGGGCATCATCGCGCCGATGATCAATACCGCCGCCGACGCGCGGGCGTTCGCCGCGGCGGCGAAATACCCGCCGGTCGGAGAACGAAGCTGGGGGCCGCATCGCGCGACGATCTTGGCCGGACTGCCCGACCAGTCGGTCTATCTGCGCGAAGCCAACGATCACGTCGTCACGCTCGCCATGATCGAGACCCGCACCGCGCTGGATAATCTCGAGGCGATCGTCGGCACCGCGGGCATCGACGGCGTGTTCCTCGGCCCGTCCGACCTTTCGATCGCGCTGACCGACGGCAAGAGCCTCGATCCATTGTCCAAGGACGTCGAGCGTGAGTTCGAACGCATCGTCGCCGTTGCGCAAAAGGCCGGCAAAATTCCCGGCGCCTATTGCCATTCGGCCGACCGCGCGGTGGCGCTCGCCGAACGCGGTGCGCGCTTTCTCGCGGTGATGAGCGATCTGGCGATGTTGCGCGCGGGCGCCGCCGCCGCGCTGAAGGTGCTCAAGGGTTGAGCGGCAGCATCCGCGTCAGCGTGCGGTCGCGCAGCAGCCGGTGATGGACGATTGCCGCCGCGGCGTGAATGCCGGCGAGAATCAATAACGCATCGGCAAGGAATTCGTGGACGCCGAGCACGCTTCTGGCGACGGCGCGATCCCGCGGCCACGGCGACGCAACGTCCCAGACGCCCAGCACCGGCAGGGCATTGCCGCGCTTGAGTTGGACGATAATGCCGAGCAACGGCACCACGACGAGCAGCGCATAAAGCGCAAAGTGGCTGCATTTCGCGGCGATTTCCAAAAGGCGGCCGAACCGCGTCGGTTCCGGCGGCGGCGGCGGATCGGCTATCCGCCAGGCAAGCCGCGCGAGCAGGAGAACGATCACGCCTTCGCCGAGCGTCATGTGCGCCCAAAGACCGGCGTGGTGCGCAGCCTTCGGCAAATCGTCGCCGAATTGGCCAAGGAGCCAACCGGCCACGACGAATAGCGCGGTCAGCCAGTGCAGCAACTGCGCAACGGCGCCATAGCGCACCGTGGTATTCTTCAGGCGCATCTTTCAAAGCCTCTTACGCACGGCGTGTTTAACCGATTGCCCGCGCGATATGGTCCAGCGATTGAGCCAAATCGGAGTTGACGTCCGCGGTCGAGAGTTCGATCACCGTGTAACCCCGCTCGGCAAGCCAGGCTTTGCGCGCGCCGCGCGCAGCCATTGCGGCCGCGCCTTCCTCGGCCGGCTTGAGCTCGAGCACCACCTTGAGGGGAAACGACACGAAATCGCAGATATGCGGCCCGATCGGGGTCTGGCGCTTGAAACCGCGGCCGGCGAAACGGCGGTCGTTGACCAGCGCCTGCCACAGCGCGCGCTCGGCTTCGGTCGGATTGCGGCGCAGTAACCGCGCCAGGCCGCGCACCGGGCCGCGCTCCTTGGGCACACGCCCGCCGCCATGCTCGGCCAAAAGCGCGCGCAGCATTTCGGCCTGCGGGCCGTGGAGCACCCCGCCGCGCGCCGGCCCCTTGCGGCCTTCGGCGATCGCCATGATCACGCCGTGCAGCGTCTGGATATCCTGCTGCGTCGGCGCCATGCGGGTGAAGATGTTGCGCAGGTTGATCTGCATGGTCTCGCGCTTGTCCGGCGGCCGAAAGAATTCGACCTTCTCCAGTTCGCGCTCAAGCGAGGCAAAGAAGGCGAACAACTGCTGCTTCGGCGCCGGAGCGGACTTCTCCGGCATGCCGAACGGCAATGCGCCGCCGCTCGCCAGCTTGAACCATTCGTAGGCGACGATCACGACGGCCTGCGCCAGATTGAGCGAGGCGAAGGCCGGGTTGACCGGCAGCGTGACAATAGCGTCGGCCAGCGCGATCTCGTCGTTCTCCAGCCCGTTGCGCTCACGGCCAAAGAGCATGGCGACGTGTTCGCCGGCGGCGACCCGCGGCGCCATTGCCGCCGCCGCCTCCGCGGCGCCGATCACCGGCTTGGCCTGATCGTGAGCGCGCGCCGTCGCGGCCAAAACGAAACTGCAGTCGGCGAGCGCCGCCGGCAGGCTGTCGTAGAGCACGGCGCCATCGAGGATGCGGTCGGCGCCGGCCGCCATCATCGCGGCTTTGGCGTTGGGCCAAGGCTGCCGCGGCGCGACCAGCCGCAGTTGCGACAAGCCGAAATTGGCCATGGCGCGCGCGGCCGCACCGATATTCTCGCCGAGCTGCGGCTCGACCAGCACGACGATCGGGCCCGCGACCACGGACCAGCGCTTGGTCTTGTCGGTGCCGGCGCCCGGCATGATCAATACAGCAATACGTCATCGACCCGGTCGATCGCCGCCAGGGCGCCGACCGGGGCCGCCCGATCCGTCGGATCCGAGAGGCGATGCAAGTGGGAGTATGACGCAGCCAGCCGCCGCACCAGCCGCTCCTTCGTCGCCGCGTCGTAGCGATGCGGCGAGAACTCGAAGACTATCGGAACCGCGCGTGCCAAGACATCGCCGAGGCCTTCCAAGGCCTGCGGTTCATAGCCTTCGACATCCATCCAGACTAGTCCGATATCGGTCGCGGCGACGCCGAGCTCGCGCAGCTCCCGGTCGAGCCGCACCAGCGGCACTTCGAGACGATCGCGGCCATCGGCGGCCGGGGCAAAGCCGATCGCGTGCGCCCCCTTGTTGCGCGGATGAAGATGCAGCGCCACACGGCCTTCGGCGGCCCCCGCCGCCTTCGCCACCACGGCGGTGCGTTCCGTATAGCCGTTAAGGTCGAGATTCATGGCGAGCAGGCGCGCGTTGCGAGGCTCGGGCTCGAAGGCGACGGCGCGGGCGAACTTGCCGCTAAGCAGTGCGTAGATCGTGTGCGTGCCGATGTTGGCGCCGACATCGACGAACACGCCATCGGCCCGCAGCCGTCCGGCGGCGGCAACGAGCGCGACAGCGCGCTCGAATTCGGCGCGCTGGTGGCTGCCCTGCCAGAGCAGCGACGCGCCGATCGCCCGATCGCCCGGATCGACGAACAAGCGCACGTCGCCGAGGTCACACAGGATGAGATGACCGCGCGAAGCGAGTGCCCGCATCACGACATCGCGCAGCGCCGGCCGGCGCAGGAGCAGCGGCTCGAGCAGCCGGCGGCGCAGCTCACGCCGCCCACGGCCGAATTTTCCCTTCAGCGCGTGCCATCGCGGGCGTTCCACAATAAGGATTCCGTCCAAGGTGCTCGTTACCGTCGGCCGCCGCGCGCGGCGCGAACGGCGGCGCAAATCATTCTCCAATGCGCTTTCGCGCACAACACGCAAATGCTATAGCGACGCCGCCGGCGGCCGCACGCGGCGGCTGCCGCGTCCAGCCGCCCTCTTTCTCATCCAGTCCGGGATGCAAGGTTTCCACGCAATGGCAAAAATCAAAGTAGCCAATCCGGTGGTCGAGCTCGACGGCGACGAGATGACCCGGATCATCTGGCACGAGATTAAAGACAAGCTCATTTACCCCTATCTCGATATCGATCTCATGTATTTCGATCTCGGCATCGAGAAACGCGACGAGACCCGCGACCAGATCACGATCGACGCCGCCGAAGCGATCAAGAAGGTCGGCGTCGGCGTCAAATGCGCGACCATCACGCCCGATGAAGCGCGGGTGAAGGAATTCAACCTGCACGAAATGTACCGCTCGCCCAACGGCACCATCCGCAACATCCTGGGCGGCGTCATCTTCCGCGAGCCGATCATCTGCAAGAACGTGCCGCGGCTGGTGCCGGGCTGGACCAAGCCGATCATCATCGGCCGCCACGCCTACGGCGACCAGTACCGCGCCACCGACTTCAAGGTGCCCGGCAAGGGCAAGCTCTTTCTTACCTTCATCGGCGACGACGGCAAGGAGATCAAACGCGAAGTGTTCCAGTTCCCCGGCGCCGGTGTCACCATGGCGATGTACAACCTCGACGACTCGATCCGCGATTTCGCCCGCGCCTCGATGAACTTTGCCCTCGCCCGCAATTATCCGCTTTATCTTTCCACCAAGAACACCATCGTCAAAGTCTACGACGGCCGCTTCAAGGACATCTTCGCGGAAATCTACGAAAAGGAATTCAAGGCGGAGTTCGAAAAGAAGAAGCTGTTTTACGAGCACCGGCTGATCGACGACATGGTGGCGGCCGCGCTCAAATGGTCGGGCGGCTATGTCTGGGCCTGCAAGAACTACGACGGCGACGTGCAGTCGGACACGGTGGCGCAGGGCTACGGCTCGCTCGGGCTGATGACCTCGGTGCTGACCACGCCGGACGGCAAGATCGTCGAGGCCGAAGCCGCCCACGGCACAGTGACGCGGCATTACCGGCAGCATCAACAGGGCCACGAGACGTCGACCAACTCGATCGCCTCGATCTTCGCCTGGACGCGCGGGCTCGCGCACCGCGCCAAGCTCGACGGCAACGCCGAGCTCGCGAAATTCGCCACCACGCTGGAGCACGTCACGGTCGGCACCGTGGAAGCGGGCTTCATGACCAAGGATCTGGCGCTCTTGGTCGGCCCGGACCAGAAATGGCTGACCACAACCGGCTTCCTCGACAAGGTCGGCGAGAATTTGAAAGAGGCCATGGCATGAACGCGGCACCGATGACGACCCGGCGGCGCAAGCTTTTGGCATTCGTCACGGCGGCGGCCGTGGCCGGTGCCACGAGCCACGCGCTCGCGCAAGTGCCGGCCGCGATTGCGGCGCCCGACACGATCGCAGTCGCGACGTTCCAGGCCGAGGGCGCCCAAATCTACGAATGCAAATCCGGCAGCGACGGCAAGCTCGGCTGGGCGTTTCGCGAGCCGATCGCGACGCTGCTGCTCGACGGCCGCACGATCGGCCGCCACTACGCCGGCCCGACTTGGGAAGATGCGGACGGCAGCGCCGTCGTCGGGAAAGTGGCGGCGCACGTGCCCGGCGCCAGCGCCGACGACGTGGCCTGGCTCAAGCTCGACGTCGTCAGCCGGCGCGGCAGCGGCGTACTCGCCAATGTCGACGTCGTGCAACGCCTCAACACCAAGGGCGGCGCGCTGCACGGCGCCTGCGATAAGGCCGGCGCGCTGCGCAGCGTTGCCTATTCCGCCGATTACGTCTTTCTGCACCGCCGCTGATCCGCCGCCGCCAGCCGGGCGTGCCGGTTTCCGGCCGCTTCGTATCGGGGCGATGCACGTGACTGACGCGCGAACGGCTGGCGAAGAACGGCCTGCGAACAGCCCAGGCATGCGTGGCGCGGCGCGGCGCGCCGGCTTATCTATGCTCCGTCATGACGATAAATAAACCGAGCCTTGGAGCGATAACGCTCGTGGTGGCGCTCCTTGCCATGCTTGCGGCCGCGTTATGGTATGCCGCCTCCGCCTGGCTTACGGTTTCGGGGCCGCCGATCCCGACCGCCGGCTATGTCGCCATGATCTTCGGTGTCGTCTTTTCGCTGGTCGTCGGCGTCGGGCTGATGTGGCTGTTGTTTTATTCAAGCCGCCACGGCTACGACGAGCCTTACCGGACTGACGACGACGGCAACGCGCCCTGACGGCGCCGCCGACACTTTTGTGACCGTCATCAACTCGATCTGAACTTTTATTGTCTAAAACCCTCCCCACAAAACGGGCTTCCAAGCCCGAAGAAACAGGGGGCTTCCCATGAATATTGGCAAAAACCACATTCGTTTTGGCTCGGGCGCGCTCGTTGCCGCAGCGGTTGCGCTTACAGCTACGTCGAGCTTTGCCGCGCCGCGCTATGACGGTTTATGGAGCGTCTCGATCGTCACGCAAAAGGGCGACTGCATTGCAAGCTATCGTTATCCAATGCGCATCGCCAACGGCGTGCTCGGCAATGGCGGCGACATGGCCATTAATGTCAGCGGCAGGGTCGCGGGCAACGGCGCGGTATTCGTCACGGTGAGTAACGGCGACACGCGCGCTGCCGGGTCCGGCCGGCTTGCCGCCAACGCCGGCAGGGGCTCCTGGAAGACAACGTCCTGCTCGGGTTCCTGGACGGCCGAACGGCGCAGCTAGCGCTTTTCGCTTCCTCGCGATCCTTGCGCGAGCGTTGGCCAAGGTAACTTCGCCAAAGTGTCTTCTTCGGCAAAGAGTCATCTTCGGCGAAGAGTCATTTTCGCCAAAGAGTCATGGCCGGGCATAGGCGACCCGGCCATCCACGTTTCCCGACACGACGCAACTTCAGGCGTGGACGCCCGCAACACGCACGGGCGTGACGAGCCGGTGCGGCTTATCCCTCGGCGGCATCGTCGTCATCGCCGTTCTCTTCGCCGGCGAGGATCTTTTCGGCGATCAGCCCGGCATTCTGCCGGATCGCCGCTTCGATCGTGTTGGCGATATCGGGATTGGCCTTGAGGAAGCTCTTGGCGTTCTCGCGGCCCTGGCCGATCCGCTGGCTGTCGTAAGAGAACCAGGCGCCGGACTTCTCCACGACGCCGGCTTTGACGCCGAGATCGATCAATTCGCCGTTCTTGGACACGCCCTCGCCGTACATGATGTCGAACTCGACCTGCTTGAACGGCGGCGCGAGCTTGTTTTTTACCACCTTGACGCGGGTTTGATTGCCGACCACCTCGTCGCGCTCCTTGATGGCGCCGATGCGGCGGATGTCGAGTTGCACCGAGGCGTAGAATTTCAGCGCGTGGCCGCCGGTCGTGGTTTCCGGCGAGCCGTACATGACGCCGATCTTCATGCGGATCTGATTGATGAAGATCACCATGGTGTTGGAACGGTTGATCGAGGCGGTGAGCTTGCGCAAAGCCTGGCTCATCAGCCGCGCCTGCAAGCCGGGCTGGCTGTCGCCCATCTCGCCTTCGAGCTCGGCGCGCGGCACCAGCGCGGCGACCGAATTGATGACCAGCACATCGACCGCGCCGGAGCGAACCAGCGTGTCGGCGATTTCCAGCGCCTGCTCGCCGGCGTCGGGCTGCGAGATCAGAAGATCGTCGACGTTGACGCCGAGCTTGCGGGCATAGATCGGGTCGAGCGCGTGCTCGGCATCGATGAAGGCGCAAATGCCGCCCTTCTTCTGCGCCTCGGCGAGGCAATGCAGCGCGAGCGTGGTCTTGCCTGAGGATTCCGGACCGTAGATTTCGACGACGCGGCCGCGCGGCAGGCCGCCGATGCCGAGCGCGATGTCGAGACCCAAAGAGCCGGTCGAAACCGTGTCGACGTCCATCGACTTGTCGTTTTTGCCGAGCCGCATGATCGAGCCCTTGCCGAAGCTGCGCTCGATCTGGGAGAGCGCGGCATCAAGGGCCTTCGATTTGTCCATGGACGATCCTTCGACGAGACGAAGCGCTGCGCTCATATCCGTGCTCCTTATGGCCGGGATTCGGAAAGCCGACAACGGACGCCCAATGCCCCGGCGCGGCCCCTCTTGCGTAATGCGATCGTCAGACTGTACATGATTTGTTCCCGGTTCGCAATGGGGATATTAGACTTTGCGTACCCATCGCGATATATACTTCTACCAGGGGCAATTCCATGAACGCCCTGCTCAATCACAGGTGGGGCGTCAGCCCCGCTCAGGATCGCGTTTGGGAGCACGTCACCGGAATGGCTCCGGGGCGCGCTGTTAGGCATTTGACTATGGCGCTGACTTTTCAAGCCTTCATCGACGATAGTTATTCGAGGGAATAATTCGTCTTAGGCGGCCACATCGCGACAGCCGAAACTTGAGCGCAATTCGCTAAGGATTGGGAAGAATTACTTCCCATGGGGACAAAGGCAAAAAATGGGAAGTATCACTTCAAAATGAGTTAGATGGCCCAGAAATCAGGAACGCAAGGCAAGAACTGAGATTTTTTATCGGCTCATCGAGAAACATAAACTCGCGTCTGTTTCCTTTCGAATGAACCTCGGTCACTTTAAGCGAACCCACTACAGATTGCAGCGGCTGACCATGCTATTCATCTCGTCTGTTAGTCCTGGCCCTTGGAAGCACCCTTACGTCTTCGCATATTCGTCTTTGGTCGATGGCTTCTATGAGCGGCGACCACAGTTTCAAGACAGATTTCCACTCAATTCGCGGGTTGATTTTATTTTCGATAAACAAGGCGAAGAAATAGCTTTTAGTTCCGTGGAATGAGCATGTTGCCGCGCGACCCGAAGAGCATCAAAAGCATTATGGAGAGAAGCCTAAATTCGAAGACGATCAATTATTTCTGCCATTGCAAGCTGCGCATCTTTGGGCTTCGTTCGTTAGAGACTCGTACGAGGAAGATGCAATTGAATTTCCAGACAAAATGAAAAATTTAGATTTCACACTATGGCGCAGCGAAAAAAGTACCCTGATAGCCATTGTCGGTAGAGGAAGATGGTATTTTTGAAAGACTACAAGCGATTGCCTTCGAAAATTTGCCTAGCGCGAAAAAAGATGGGGAATTCTATCTTTCCCGAATAGCTTTTTTTGGCGCGACGATCTTCCGAAACCTGACCTTAAAATCTTCCATGCTCTCGTTCACGCCGAGCTTTCGAGCGGCTTGAACAAACCGCTCGAATTGCTCTTTGTCAGTCTTTTTTGGTCGCTTTTTGCTTTGCGACGGCTTTTGCCATAGGGCCACTCAGTGATGAGTTGTCCGGTATTTGAGGCGCTTGCCAACGATGCCTTTCACCGCACGCGCGGCGCGCTCACCGTCATCTACGCCCAGCTTGGCACGGTTGCTATAGCGGAAATCAAATTCCGCGAGATAGCGGTGCAAATGCTTTTCGCTGCAATGCTGGTAAACGCCGTGCATGCCCGCGCTTGAAGATTGAGAAAAAACCTTCGGCGGTGTTGGTATGCACATCGCCGCGAACGTATTCCTCGTCGCTTGTGGTTGACCATTTCATGCGCTCGCCATTTCCGCGGCCGATCTTCGCCATAGTATTGCGCTTCATCGGTCATCATGGTGGATTCCTGCGCGCGAGGTTCGCGCGAATCACCGGAGCGATGTCAGCCATACGGGTGCCTTCAACGTGAAAGCTGCGCGCCGACCCGCCACGCTCGATTAGGCTCAGGACAACGTGCTTGTGGCCGGTGCCACGGCGCTTCGGTTCGCCCTTCACTTGGCCGAAGAAAGGTTTCGTCAACTTCGACAATCTTTCCTTCGCCGCCGAGCGGCGCCGACGCCAACAACGCGCATGGCCTCGCGGAGCCGGTGCGACATGAACCATGCGCTCTTGAGGCTCACGCCCAGTACGCGGTGAAGCTGGTTGCTGCGAAATGCCCTTCTTGCTGGCGGTCATACAGGACCATCGCCTGTAGCCAAATCCGCATGGGGATATGGCTGGCCTCGAATACGGTCCCGACCTTCACAGTGAAAGGCTTACGGCACTGGTAGCACTTATAAGTGCCGATCCGGGTGCTTTTGCCTTTCATCAGGGAAATGCGCTCCACGCCGCCGCAATGCGGGCAAATCGGCCCTTCCGGCCAGACCTGTGATTCGACCCAAGCATAGGCGGCCTTCTCATCTTGGAGGGCCTTGGCGGAGAGAACAGAAGTGGACATGGCCTGAATCCTTATTGCGATTTAAGGCTATCACCGAATAGTGGGTACGTCAAGTCTAATATCGCGTTCGCAATATGTTCTTTCCGGTGGAACGGTACTGGCTGAATTCAGCCACTCGGCTTTTCGAAACCAGCCACCCTTGCAATCTGTTCTCATTTTGTTCACGGTCGACTAGACCCGGATTCGGCGGACCATTCCGCCTCCAATGGTCTCCCCTTTTTCCGGTTAACGAGCTAGAAAGCGCCTTGCGGCGATAGAGAACCTATGCGCGATTCGGACGTGCGACGCGCGGTGAGGAATTGGTTGGGCGATGAATACGCCCACGATCCCGATTCCTACATCGTTGAAGAAATGGGCGTGTGGTCCGGCACCGTCCGGATCGACATTGCCGTCATCAACGGATCGCTGACCGGCTACGAGCTTAAGAGCGATCGTGACACGCTTGAGCGTTTGCCGCAGCAGCGCGACATCTACGGCCATGTTTTCGATTACCTGCACCTGGTTGTCGGCAAGCGGCACGCTGAACACGCCGAGAAGCTACTGCCTGATTGGTGGGGCATTAGGATCGCGGTCGCCGACGGTAGTGAAATCAAACTAATCCCGCACCGCGTCCCTACGCTGAATCCATTTCCTAATCCCTATCTGATCGCGGAACTGCTCTCGAAAGATGAGGCAGTCAACGTTCTCGATAGCGTTGGGCTGGCGAAGGGATGGCGATCAAAACCGATCAGGCTCATTCACGAGCGGCTGGCGGCAGAACTGCCGCTGAATGATCTAAAAGACCAAGTCAGGGCAGTTCTGAAGGGCCGGCCAAAAAGCGTTATGGTGCGTCTGTCCGAACACGCGCAATGTGGCGGTTGACGGCGATCGTTACCCACTTTTCAAGGCCGCCGGGCTTTTCCTCTCCCGTTGCAATCTTGTCGATCGTGCCATCGGCCCAACAATCAAGTCGACTGCGATCTTTATAACGCATGATCGTATTGGCGTGCTTGACTAGTTGTTGGTCCATATCCACGGCGCCCTTGCCCCTTGTTCGAACGCCTCGGCAAATCATGAACTGCGTCGGGAGCGTGTAGCGAACGTTTATGGGAAAACCCCATCCAATGTCGGATGGCGGCGGGGTAATCGGCACGGTCGCGTAATCGCCGTAGTCCAAGCGATAAGGCAGGGTCGATTAAATCAGCTGCTGCCACAACGTCCATTCTAGGCGAGGAATAAAGTGTTCATCGTCTTTTTCGTAGTCAGAAAAGTTCGCCGGCATGGATGTTCCAGCAACAGTCACGCTTCGCCATTCGTCGCCACGATGCAGATTTCGAAATCCGAATTCAAGTGCGGGACCAAGATCTGAAATTGCTCCCACATTACCCTCCAAGTCGATCAGAAGGTCTGTCTGGTTAAGAGCGTGGGGCCAGCTCGATGCCCAGTCCGCCGCCGACGTAAACTCTCGAAGATTCACTCTAAGCAACACTCCGCAAGAGTCGGTTTGGGCCACCCTGATAACAGCGGCTTCATAGGAGTGGTGGGCGTCTAACGTGGTAGCGGGCGTGAGATTGGCACCGAGCTTCCTGCACTCCGCTGCGGCGCTGATCAGCGGATCAGTCCCCGCATCCGAGGGCGGGATTTCCGACGCATCAAGAAAAAATGGCCGGTTGCCCCAATGTTTGAACACACTGTCGGCAAATTCAAACGACGCCGTAACCGGCTCTCTCGTTATCGTCTCAGGAAGATCAACGAACGTGTCTTCGGTCACGGCTATAAGCGGCCAAACGTCTCGGGCCATGGGCTGAGAAACGAGCCTGATGGCTCGTTTCTCGCCCTGCTTCCATCTGACAATGGGAATGTATCGGTAGGTCATATTTATCCTCTGTTTGCTAGTCCTTACCTCCGTCGATTACGCGCAACTGCGGTCGGCCCTTACGCCGTCCGTCACTAGGACCAACAACGGCAAGCGCCGCGTCGATCAATTCACCGATCGTCCAGATGTGGTCAGCAATACCGAGCGCAAGAGCGGGACTCGTCAGAAGCGTTTCGTGCTTCCGACACAGATTGTAAAACGCGACGTGCAGACTCACGGCAGCAAGGTGACAATCAATCTTCTTGCTGAAGCCATTGCTCAACCGCGCGAAGCGTTTCGACGCCATGCGAAGCGTAAGATTTTGCCGCTCGACGTATGACGTGCTGATGTGTTCAGGCAGTCCGCTTACTACCTCGCGATCTACCGCTACTACCTGCGCAGGCGAATAGCGCCGCGACGCTTCCGTTACATTCAGGTGCGTTACGCTGTAAGTTTTGTTGATGACGCCATGCGCCGCACGACCACGAAATGCATCACGGATTGCGTTCTTGTAGAAGTGCAGGCCATCGGTCGAAATTTCAGGCGCGCCGATCACGCGCTCGCGCAAGTCCTGAATGAAATCATCGGTGGTTTCAGTCGTGCGCTTGCCAGTGCGATAGCCAATGATCGCCCGCGTCGCCGAAGCCAAGGCAACATAGGTGTAATGATCGCCCTTGACTGGCGATGGGTGACGCTTCGGCCCCTTCTGCGGGTTGCGCTTGTGACCGACGTAGGCCCACAGTTCGTCGCACTCGATCCGGTTCACGCGAAGCCCGACCATCATGCGGTCGTGCATTTCCGCGCAGCCCATCCCTACGCGGAGCGCGAGAGAGCGACCGAGCCTCTATCGGTGCCGGTCACGCGCGCCGTTGCGCGAATGCCGAGTCCCTCCGTCAGTGCAGAGACAATCTCAATTTGTTTTTCGCGAGGAAGAATATTCATGGCGGGTCCAATCCGACGCGTTATGGGAGAGACCCGTTTGGGGACTCTGGAAAAACAGCTTTGCATCGGCTATAAGGTCCAGGGTCACGACTTCGGGGTCCAATCCCGGGTTGCTGATCCGGGTCCGCCGCTGTTAGCGCAGTGACGGACCCACTTTTTGAGTGGCGCGGGGAGCCAGATTTGCACTGACGTTACCGGGGTGTAGTCCCGGCGTCCTTGTCTGCTAGACGATCCCCGCGTCCCTCAAATTCTTCTAACCTTCGAAACGAGTTTCCAAGCGCCGTTATCGAGGCGCTCGACGTAGCCACCTTTCTGAAGGCCGACGAGCGCGAAATTCAGCGCGCGGCCCGGATAATTACTGTCACGTAGCGCGGACCAAGACGTGCCAATCTCTTTGAGTTCGTCCAAGGTTTTCGGGCCAGTGCCCATTACCCTGAGGATCAAATCGGCAAGCGTTCGGTGGTCATCTGTTGGGTGAAATGCAGGCACCAAAGATTCATCGACGGCGTCCACCGCTCGCAGAGCGTCCTCACTGTCCAGTAGTGCCTTAAGCGAGGCCCGGAGGGTTTCCAGCTTCTTCTTCCGAAGTGGCAGTTCGGCCAATTCGGCCTCGATCGCCTGAAGTCGGGCGCGGAGAGCCGGGCGGATGTCTTCTTTCTGATCTGTAACCATAGCCGAACCATAGGGCGTCTATGGTATCAATGTCAACACCATTGGTCGGCAATGATGTGGATAAGCTGGGAATGGTCTAAACCGGCCAATACCATTCCCAAAACCGGCCAAACCGGGCCAAAGTCGGCCAGTACCGGTGGAACCAGGGGGTTGGTCCCTTTTGGAGTGTTGTACGGGCATACCGCGATCTTGCCCGGCAATGGACCGAAATGGCTGAGCAGGCCGAATACTTAGCTTCAGTGCGGTGCGGCAATTAAAATGCGGTAAATACGTAATGAACATGACGCTGAAGAAGCGCACCGTTGAATCGTCATCGGCCAATAACAACCAGAACTCAACGGTGACTAGTCGATGCCTCCTCCGGGAAGGCGTCATGTCAGTAGAGTCGAAAAGGTGCCGGGATTTGGCTGCCAGGAGTTTACGCCAGTCCCGTGTCGTTAAGAACTCTTCAGGTCGTCAAATCTTCCGCGAGGTGGCCGAAAGTTATAAGCGCTTGGCGCTTGACGAAGAAAGGCTGCGCAAAGAGCCGCAGCGTTCTAAGGAGCGCCGCAAGTAGGCCGCCTCACTTGGCGGTCTCATTCTTCCAGAGCCATTTCAATCGTATCGCCGTAGCGCGGCAATGCACGGTTCATTGCGCGCACAAAATGATCCCAATTATTTGATGCTTTCATAAGGGCTATGGTCGCGGCCATGTGTTCGCGCAGGCGAGGATCGCCGATGTCAGAGGTTAGCCATTGAAAATGTTTATGCCGTCGATTGCCGGTCGGCATTTTTGGATTTTTGCGGCGCAACTCTTCCGGCACGCCCGGCGCGAGGCGGTCATAAACTAGATCATTCGTCCACTTGCCGATAACACCGGGGCGCTTCACAAGCCACGGCTTATACGGCCATTTTCTCAGCCTAAATATCTCTTTGTAAAAATCGTCGGGGAAAGTCTTGACACACTTCCGAAGCTCTTCTGCGATGAATTTTTCGAGTATTTTTTCGAGCGCGTATCGAGCGCGAACATCTTGATAACCGGTAGCCTCGTCGACGAGCGCGATGATACCAACGTGAGCAAGAGCGCGAATTAGAATTTCGGCTTGCTTGGCGACATGTAACTGATTGTGTGGAAGTGCGTCGTCATCACGCGCCTTGAGATACGCGTCACAAACCATCGGCAAAATTTCCGCTCGGTACCCGCTTGCTTGTGCCCCCGTCGGGGGCTTTTTATCTATCCCCCCTAGCGGCCGATAACATCACCGGGCATATACTGGCCATGCCGGATCAACCTACGATTCCTTTTGCTTGTCCTCATTGCGGCGCGAAATATCGCGTCGCCAGAATTGAAGCTACGGCGGTAGCCGTGCCGGACAAGCAACTCACTTGCCTCAGTTGCGGCGGCCCACTTCACGGCCGCGATGGCATGTTTTACTTGAAATATTTTCTCGACGATGACCGTGTCCGAAAACGGAAACGCGGCACCAAGAGCATCTCAGTTGTCGCTCAGCCGTCACAATAGTCGTGCCAGATTAAACGCGAGTTGTGCCAGATTAAGCACGCATCATCAGCGTTTGTCCCAAGACGCGCCTTTCAGCCCCGGCACCACCCGCCGGGGCTTCTTTTTAGCCGCCTCAGTTGGCGGCCTCTTTCGTTTTTAGCGCGGCTCATCGTCATCGGTTTCCACGTTGGGCAAACTGCCGAGCGTCTCGCGCCGCTTGGCGCGCTGCAATGCTTGGTCCAACGCGAGCTTCACGAAAGCCGCCATCGTCTCCGCGCTCTCGACCGACATTTCCGCCGGAAACGACAATGACACCTCTTCCTCAGGGCCAAGTGGAAACACGGCATGTTGCTGACCGATCTTAACAGCGGGCGGCCGGATTATTAATGGCCCCTTTTCCCCTAACCAGTGGCCCGTTCCCAGATTTCAGCCACAACGGGCCAGTACCGGCCGGTACTGGCCCCTTTCCATCCTCGCTGGTCCCCTTTTTGAATTTCACGGTGGCCCCTTTTGGAGGGAACACAAAAATAACTAATTAGAATTGTTCTATGTTGATCCTGGTGGAGGGGATCCAAAATGAGACGCTTTCTCTATCCGGTCACACTGCTTGCGTTGGTGGCTGCACCAAATCTTGCACTTGCGAGGGGTGGCCCACTTCACTTACGCGGCCCATTTGAACAATCGCTGGCTGCGTCCAAGCTCGAGCCACGGATTCTAACAGAGCGGATCCTAACAGGGTCTGTGCAGACACGGATGGCATCACGGCATAGTCACGTACATCGTGTGGCTGACATATCGAATTGAGGCCGCCACAGTTGGCGGCCTCGTCATTATCAAATAACGAAGGCTGCCCCGTGGATGGGTACTGGCCCCTTTCCATCCTCGCTGGTCCCTTTTGAATTTCGCAGACGGCCCTTTTGCCGACCGACTAATTCAGAGTGACAGTCGGGCGCTCTTAGGGACGTCTCGTATCGACCGGGGGCGTCTTGGTCTTCGCAGATCAATGAGCGCCCGGCCGACCCTCTCTGCTATCGCCCGGTCGGGGTGATACACACATGGCGGCCGAAAGTTTCTCGCCGCTACCATGCAGTGAGCGATTTCGATTATTCGCCAGCCTCGTTTGGTTCGTTCAAGCTCAATGAGATATTCACGGTAAAGCGTCCAGGCGGACGCCCGCGCCACGTCAACCATAGCAAATGGCCCCGTCAATCAGTGACGGAGGAAGGCGCGGTAGGACGTAAAGGGGGGAATCCGATGCCGGTCATTCGATCCTCCTGGGATTGCGCGTCCCGTTAGAGCGTCGCGATGATCGCGAAGGAGGGTCTGGCTCTCGACCTGAAAGGGTCGAATACAGTGGCGCGACCGCGCCGGGTTCTCACCGGCTTCCTGACTTCGCAAGTGCAACTCAAACGTAGGAGAAAGCTCCTTGCTTTGTCAAAGCTTTATCAAACAAACTTAGAGGCCGCCTCAGTTGGCGGCCATGCATGCCCAAAGGTTCTGCCGCCGATTGTGCCGCGCGCGACCGGCCGGTTTCGGATTTTACGAGTGGCCCGTCGGGGCCAGCGCCGCTGTGTGGCTACCGTCCTCATTCCACCCCCTTTAGTCCTGGCGGAACCGAGTGTCCTAATTTGCGTTGTGTCCCGGGGCTTTTTAACCTCGGGGAAATAATGCGTAAGGTTTCGGAATACGAGCAACACGCCACGGAATGCCGGCAGATGGCCGCCAGGATGAAAGACCAAACACACAAAAGGCAACTCGAAGAAATGGCTAAGGCTTGGACGATGCTGGCGACGGAACGTCAAAAGCAACTTGCGAAGCAGGCAAATCCACCAGCCGAATAGGCTGTCCACTCGCCGAGCCTATGCCCGATCCCGCTCACCTCCCCTCTTGACTTGCCGTTTTCAAATTCCAGAATCTGTCATAGGCGCGCCATCAATTGGGATCGTGAGCCATGTCATCAGCAGAGGAATATCGAAAATACGCCGACGAATGCTTGGGTTGGGCCAAAGCAGCCAAGTCAGACAAGGAGCGAGAAGCTTTCTTGGACATGGCCAAGGCGTGGCTCGCCGCCATCCATCACGCCGCTATCCATCACGCCGCTATCCATCACGCCGCTATCCATCAAATAGAAAGCAAGCATGTAGCGGAACGCCACGACGGCGGTTTTCCCCGAGATTCGGCGGCGTGAGTTTGTGTGATGACGAGGCCGCCTCGGTTGGCGGCCTCTTTTTCGTTCCTTCAAGGATTGCAGAAACTCCGTGACCAGACCCACCATGACGCCGGAAGAGCGAGTTCGTGCCAGCTTTTCCAAGCAGGGGTTGATGACAACGCTGGGAGCCACCCTCGGCGAGGTTTCTCCCGGAGCTGTCGAGATTGCCATTCGGCCGACGCCGGCGGTCTGTCAGCAGCACGGCTTCGTCCATGGCGGCGTCGTCAGCGCGATCGCGGACAGCGCCGCCGGCTTCGCCGCGCTGAGCCTCATGCCCGAAAGCGCCGGGGTCCTCACCGCCGAGTTTAAGATCAATCTTCTGGCGCCGGCGGCGGGCGACCGCATCGTGGCGCGCGGCCGCGTCGTCAAAGCAGGCCGCACGCTGACGCTCGCCCAATCCGAAGTCTTTGCGGTCACCGACGGCAAGGAAAAGCTAATCGCGTTGCTGACCGCGACGATGATGACCGTCAAAAACCGCGATGGTATCGCTGATTAGGGCCGCCTCAATTTACTGCCTGTTTCTTGAGCGCAATCGGCCCTGCTCGCCCCGGCCGCCGATTTCGACGGTTTTCCAGCACTTTCCAGCGCTTTCCAGCACTTTCCAGGCCGCTTCAGCATTTTGCCGACGCCGGATGCGTAAAAATTTCTTTTTTTTGGATGACTGGCGGTTTGACCGGCCGCGGGACATATTGGGCGCATGTCCAAGCAAGCACCCGCCCCGTTCGACTGCCCTCATTGCAGCGCCAAATATCGCCTCGTCAGGATAGAAGCTACGGCCGCGGCGGTGCCCGATCGTGAGGTCACTTGCCTTCGTTGCGGCGGACCGCTTCCCGGCCGCGACGGCGCATTTTTCCTGAAGTACTTTCTCGCCGACGGTCCCCGAGGCCGCAAACGGGCCGCCCGAACCGTCCCCTTCGTCGCTCAACCGTCACAATAACCCCGGCGCCAATTATCGGCATCGGTGGGTGCGAGATAAACGCCCCCGGCATTTGTTGCTTGAGCCCGCAGCAAGGCCGACGCTGGTGCTCTCACTCCGAAATTACTTTAGCCTCGCCCCAGAACCCGTTTAGCCCGGAACCATTTTTCGATTCTTCGGCGTTGCGGTCGATTCAACTTTTCTGAATTTCCAGTTCGACCTTTAGGCCTTTTCTTAAACGCGCGGCGACGAGCATGGAATCGAAACGCGCTTAATTACATTTTGGCTGTGTGGATTTACTACCGCATAACGCGGCGACCTCATGTTGCGGCCTCGGGCGACATCAAACGAGTGAAGGGCTGCACATGCTTCGAGTTCTTGCTTGGTTCGGAAAAGATCAATCAGGCGCGACGGCGATCGAGTATGGCTTGATAGCGGCTGGCATCTCGGTTGCCATCATCGTCGCGGTCAATACTCTCGGCACAAACCTCAACACCACGTTCAGCAGCATCTCGACGCAGCTGAAATAACCGCCGTCACGGCCGCAATCGTCGCATCCGAGGCCGCCGCGTTGGCGGCCTCGTCGCATTTGCGGCGCAACAAAACATCTCGCCGCATTTGGGGCGCAACAAACAAGCAGGATTCGCGTTTATGGCGGAGAGCGTGTGCGCTCCGACGGAGAAAAATGACATCGTCATCGGCGCCAATTGAGCGTAGCCTCGCCCGCGACCGGCTGCGACAACGCGGCAGGCGTCGGCGGCAGAGCCACCGCCCGCGCTCCGCCTGACCGAAGGGTAGCGCCCATGTCGATCATTCCGTTGCTAGCCAATGCGTCGTTCGATCCCGAAGCCGTCGAAATTCTCAGCGCGGCCTTTGACGATGCCTGGGAACGGATCAAGCAATCGGGCTCGAACCTCGCCCGGCCGGCCTACGAGCGGGGCGCGCGCGAAGTTTTAGCCAAATACATTATCGACATGGCGAAGCGTGGCGAGCGCGACCGCAAGCAGCTCAGCGAATCCGCGGTGAAATTCCTGGCGCAGAACTACAAACAGTGAAGACACTGCGGCGCCCGATATCGCGCCACACGCGTCAGTTTGAATTTTTTCGTCGTGCGCGCCTTGTTGACGCGCTTTCTCGGCTGGTTTTCTTGACCGATTGACTCGGCGATACCGCGGTGAAACGCTGAAAATCGTCGTAACGACGGGGGGAAAATACAATGCGCTTATCGATTGCTGTCGTCAGCTTGATTGCTGCATTCACGCTCGCCGGATGCTTCGAGGGGCCGCGAGGACCCGCGGGGCCGCAAGGCGCAGCAGGGCCACAGGGGCCTCAGGGCCAACCGGGAGCGGCCGGGCCGGCCGGCGCGGTCGGACCAGCTGGCGCCGCGGGCGCCGTCGGTCCGTCCGGTCCGCCGGGGGTCGCGGGCTTCCACGTCCTGCGGCAGAACGCCTGTTCGGGCAACCTCTGCGACTTAATTTGCGGGCCAAACGAGACGCTGGTTTCGGTAACGTGTCCCGGCGCGACAATCGTCTTGAGCAACGAGTTGGCGACCTGCAGCAATACGCCAGGGCCGGCGCTGGCGCTGTGCATTAAGCGCTAGGCGGCGCGCTTTACGCTTCAATCACGATCTTCGGCGCCATGCGGCTCTCGGCGCCGAGGCCTTCGCGCACACGCGCCGCTATGTCGCGGAAATTCTGCGCGTGCGCGCCGTCGGGCGCCGATACCACCACCGGCGCGCCGGCGTCGGATTTCTCGCGGATGTCGATCGCCAGCGGCACTTCGCCCAGGAAGGGCACGCCGAGCCGTTCGGCCTCCGCCCGCGCGCCGCCATGGCCGAAGATGTCCGAGCGCGTGCCGCAATGCGGGCAGATGAACGTCGACATGTTTTCGACGATGCCGAGCACCGGCACGTTGACCCGGCGGAACATGGCGATGCCGCGCCGCGCGTCGATCAACGCCAGATCCTGCGGCGTCGACACGATGACCGCGCCTTTCAGCGGCACCTGTTGCGCCATGGTGAGCTGCGCGTCGCCGGTGCCGGGCGGCATGTCGACCACCATGACGTCGAGACTGCCCCACTCGACCTCGCGCAGCATCTGCGTCAGCGCCGACATCACCATCGGCCCGCGCCAGATCATCGGCGTCTCCTCCTCGACCAAAAAGCCGATCGACATCACCGGCATGCCGTGACGCACGATGGGCTTTAGCCGGGTGCCGCCGATCGTTTCCGGGCGTTCGTGGATGGCAAGGAGTTTTGGCAACGACGGCCCGTAAATATCGGCGTCGAGGACGCCGACCTTGAGGCCCAAGTCGCGCAGGCCGAGCGCGAGATTGATCGCGACCGTCGATTTGCCGACGCCGCCCTTGCCGGAAGCCACCGCGATAATGGCGCCGACGCCGGGAATCCCGGCCGGGCCCGGCCCGGGCGGACCGGACGCGGCGCGCGCCGCGCCGCCGGCGGGTGCCCGGCTCGCCGGCGCCTGGTTTGCCGGCGCGCGGGGCGCCGGGCGTGGCGGCGTACCGCTCCCGCCGCCCCCGGAGCGTTCCGCCGTGAGCGCGATCATCACCGACTGCACGCCCGGCACCGCGCGCACGGCCGCCTCGGCGCGTTCGCGCACGCTCTCCCAAGCCTTCACCTGCGCGGCCTCGACCGTGATCGAGAAAAACACCTTGCCGTCGCTGGCGACAATCTCGGAAAGCTTTCCCGCCGCCGGCAGCGGGGCGCCGTCGGGCGTGGCTACGCTCGAAAGCTTGGCCAGGACTTCATCCTTGAGCGACGCCATAGCGGTCTCCACGCGTGTTACGCCGATTAGATAGGCCAGGGCGGCGCGGGGCTCAATTGGCTCATCGTCATTGCCGGGCTTGACCCGGCAATCCATGCTGGCGGCAAGCTTGTCCGCGACCGGCGCTCAGGATGCGGCATTTCAGCGTGGATACGCGGGCCAAGCCCGCGTATGACGAGACAAAATGGATGGAGGCCGCGATGGCGAAAGTAGCATTTATCGGTCTGGGCGTGATGGGCTTTCCGATGGCCGGCCATCTTGTGAAGAAGGGCGGCCACGATGTCACGGTGTACAACCGCACCGCCGCGAAGGCCGCCAAATGGGTGGCGCAATATGGCGGCAAGAGCGCACCGACGCCCAAGGCGGCCGCCACCGGCCAGGACTTCGTCATGGCGTGTGTCGGCAACGACAACGATCTGCGCGAAGTGATGCTCGGCGGTGACGGCGCCTTCGCCGGCGTCGGCAAGGGCACCATCGTCGTCGATCACACCACCGCTTCGGCGGAAATCGCCCGCGAGCTCTACGCCGAAGCCAACAAACGCGGCTTCGACTTCATCGATGCGCCGGTTTCGGGCGGCCAGGCCGGCGCCGAGAACGGCGTCCTCACCGCGATGTGCGGCGGCGAGCCCGACCCCTTCGCCAAAGCCGAAAAAGTGATCGCCGCCTATGCACGCACCTGCAATCTGATGGGCGCGTCCGGTTCAGGACAGCTCGCGAAAATGGTCAACCAGATTTGCATCGCCGGCGTGGTGCAGGGCCTGGCCGAGGCGTTGTATTTCGCGCAAAGAGCCGAACTCGACATCGAGAAGCTCATCGCCACCATCTCCAAGGGCGCCGCGCAATCCTGGCAGATGGAGAACCGCTACAAAACCATGGCCGCCGGCAAATTCGACTTCGGCTTCGCCGTCGATTGGATGCGCAAGGACCTCGCGATCTGCCTTGCGGAGGCGCGCCGAAACGGCGCGCATTTGCCGGTGACCGCGTTGGTCGACCAGTTCTATTCCGAGGTGCAGAAAATGGGCGGCACGCGCTGGGACACGTCGAGCCTCATCGCCCTCCTGCAACGCTGACGTCATTTCCCGGTCGTTATCCCGCATCCTTGCGGATAGGTTTCATCCATTGCTCTATTGGGCGAACAATTATCGCTTTTGGTGCGCGCGGCTTACGGCGTGTGCCGGTATTCGGTGAGAAAGAGCAGCAGTGCCGCGAGCGCGATCGCGGCGCCGGCCGAGACGGTCAGCCACCAGCCGCCGTTGAAATAGGTGAGCGAACCCAGCCCCGAGCCGGCCGCGCCGCAGATGAAGATCATCGTCATGTAGACGGCGTTGAGGCGGCTGCGCGCTTCGGCGCTCAGGCTGTAGACGATGCGCTGGCCGGCGATGTGGTTGGTTTGGACCGCGGCGTCGAGCACGACGGTCGCCCCGGTCAGCACCAAGAGCGCGCCGGCCGCCGTCGCCCATCCGCTTACGAACAAAGCCGCGATCGCGCTCAGCATCGCCACCCCGGTCGCCGCCCGCGCATAACCGCGATCGGCGACACGGCCTACGACCGGCGCGATCAAAACGCCGCCGGCACCGGCGAGCGCAAACATCGCGATCTGGTCTTGGCCGAAGCCGAAGCGGTCGTGCAGCATGAGTGGAGCGCCGGTCCAGAACAGATTGAACACGGCGAACAGCGCGCCCTGATAGGCGCCGCGGCGCTGCAACGGCCGCGACGTGGCCGCGAGGTGTAGCATGGAAAGGAGCAGCGCGCCGTAACTGATACCGGCCTTCGGCTCGCGGCGCGGCAGGAATCGCAGCAGCAAGACGAGGATCACCACCATCGCACCGGCCGAAAATACGAAGGGCGCACGCCAGCCATAATGCGCCGTGAGCAGGCTCGCGAGCGGGCGCGACAACATGATCCCGCCGATCAGCCCGCCCATGACGTTGCCGATCACCCTGCCCCGCACCCGCGCCGGCGACAGATGCGACGCCAACGGCACCAGGATCTGCACGCCGACCGCGCAGACGCCAAGCTCGAAAGACCAAACGAAGAAGACCGCAGCCGAGGTGCTGGCAACGATGCCGACAAGCCCGACGATGGTGCCCGCCGTGGTGATGAGAATGAGCCGCCGGTTCTCGACCAGATCGCCGAGACCGACGAGGAAAAACAGGCCAGCGCCGAAGCCGAGCTGTGTCAGCGTCACGATCGTGCCGGCAAGGCTGGCTGGTATATGCAGGCTGAGCGCGATCGGACCGACCAGCGACTGAGCGTAGTAGACGTTGGCGACGGTCGCGCCCGAGACCACCGCGAACAGCCCGATCATGGCCGGCGGCAAGCCCGCGGGCTCGTCGAGCGGCGGCGTTACGACGTGGGCGGTATTGCGTTGGCGCAAGTTGGACATGCGAACTTTCGGGGCGTCGATATTGGAAATCGCCCGGCGAGGCCGCCCGGGAAGCGCGCAGCAAGTCGGCCGGTGCGAAGCGTGGAATCTCTTTCGCGCCAGATATATGCTGCGGTGCAGCATTCGCGACATGAGTTATTCGCATTGCATTCATTCCGAAATGGCGCGCGCGAAACGCACGCGCAAGCTTGGTAGAATTCGACATGGCTGGCTGGGCGTCATGGCCGTGGCGACCGGCGGGAAACGAAGCCACAGGCTTCGCCGCTTCGCGCTCCGGCTGAAAACCTCAAGGAGTCACATATGCCGGTGGTCAGAATCGATCTGAGTCGCGACGCATCGCCTGAGCGCGTCCGTGTGGTGAGCGAGGCCGTCTATAGAGCCATGACCGAAATTGCCAACGTACCGGCGCATGACAAATTCCAGATCGTCACGCGCCACGCCGCCGACGAAATCATCTATCCGAAGGAAGGATATCTGGGGATCGATTACACGGCCGACATCATCATGATCCAAGTCACCTGGGTCGCGGGCCGCTCGACCGACGTGAAGAAGAAATTCTATCAGCAGATCGCGGACGAGATTCACCGGAAAGAAAATGTGCGCAAGCAGGACATCTGGATCACTTTGGTGGACAACGCCCGGGAGGATTGGTCGTTCGGCAACGGCGAAATGCAATATGCGCCGAAGTAAGCCGCTGCCACAGCGGCCGACCGCGCCGGTGAAGCCGTCGCGAAGCGCTATTGGGGCGGCGGTGTCAGGAAGCGGCACACCATCGTCTTGAGGAGTTCCAGGCTCTTTTTCGCGTCGAGCTTCGGATCGCGAATTGTCAAAATCCTCGCCGCGTCGATCACGCTGATCAGCGTCGCCGCCGCCGATTCGGGATCGAGACCGCGATCGATCTCGCCTCGCTCCTGACCTTTGCGCAGAAAATCCGCGAGCAGCGCGCGCATGCTCTGGCTGTGCTCGCGCAGGATCCTGCCGAGCGCGGTGTTGCGTCCGGCTTCGGCCAGCATATCGAGCAGCAACGCCTGCCCGCTGCGGTCGTGCCGCGTTTTCGCGCGCTCGAGCTCCGCCGTCAGCACCGCGATCGCGCCGGAACCGTCATCCATGATCCGGCCGAAACGCTCGGTCGCCGCCTCCAGTCCCATTTCAGCCATCGCGGCAACGATATCCTCCTTGCCGGAGAAATAATGATAGAGGTGCCCCGGACTGATCTCCGCCTCCGCGCAAATGTCCGAAATCGAGGCGCCGCGAAACCCGTCGCGGGTAAAGCAGCGCTTGGCCGCGTCGAGAATTTCGCGGCGCTTCTCATCATGCCTGACCGGATCGAGCTTACGCATTTGCGCCACATTCTAAACTAGAGTGATCAATCTATCAATTGCTGCGGCGGCTCCGGCCGCATGTTAATAGATAGAGCAATCGCTCTATTAAAAAAGGAGGCCGCCATACCGCAATCGGATCGACGAGCTTTGGTGCACGGGCCGATCGGGACGGCATTGCTGCGCCTTGCCGTGCCGATTACGCTCGGCAACGTATTGCAGACCGGTTACCAGCTCACCGACGCATTCTGGGTCGGCCGGTTGGGCGCGGCCGCCGTTGCCGCGGTGTCGATCAGCTTCCCGATCACGTTCCTGGTGATCACCGCCGGCGCCGGCCTCGCCATCGCGGGCGCGACGCTGTCGGCCCAGTATATGGGCGCCGGGCGCCAGGACATGGTCAACCATGTGGCGGCACAGACGATGATGACGGTTGCGGTCACGTCGGCGATTCTCGGCGCCGCCGGCTACGTCTTTGCGCCGCATCTGCTGGCTTGGTTCCGCGTCGCGCCTGACGTGTATGACGGCGCACTCGGTTTCCTCCGCGTATCGTTCGTCGGCGTGATCTTCGTTTTCCTTTACGCGATGTTCCAGGCGCTGATGCGCGGCGTCGGCCAAACCAGAATACCGCTGTTGATCGTACTGGGCACGGTGGTGCTCAACTTCGTGCTGGACCCGTTCTTCATCTTCGGCTGGGGCCCGATACCAGCGCAGGGCGTGATGGGCGCCGCGCTCGCAACATTGGCGACGCAGGCGCTCGCCGCCATCCTCGGCGTCGTCATTTTTCTGCGCGGCCGCCACGGCATTCATCTTTCCTGGCGCGCGCTTCGCCCCGACCTGCCCTATATCAAACGCGCCTTCCTGTTGGGCCTGCCGGGCACCATCGAACTATCGACGCGCGGTCTGGGTCCGCTGGTTCTGTCGTTTCTGGCGGCGGGGTTCGGCACCAGCACCATGGCCGCCTACGGCGTCGGCGCGAACATCCTGCAATTCATCACCATCCCGGCGATGGGAATGTCGATGGCGGTCTCGACCCTGGTCGGCCAGGCGATCGGAGCGGGCAAGGCCGAGCGCGCCGCGCGCGCGGCGATACTCGGCGCCGCCAGCGGATTTGTCATCCTTACCGCCGTCGGAATCCTCGCCTATGCCTTTGCGCCGTTTATCGTCGCTTTTTTCGTGCCGCATGATCAGAGCGTCATCGCCGAAGGCACCCACTTCGTCCGCATCATGTGCCTGACCTGGGGCGGGATCAGCGTGCAACTCTGCGTCGTCGCCGCTTTCCGCGCTTCGGGCAACATGCTGCTTGCCATGGGCATCGCGCTGATCGCGCAGTGGCTGTGCCAATTTCCCGCGGCCTACCTGCTCGCCGAAAAGACGGCGTTGCACGCCGCCGGCCTTTGGTGGTCGTTTCCGCTCGTCAACGTCGCCGGTGCTACCGTATCGGTTTGCTGGTTCGCATTGGGCGGCTGGAAGACAACGCGGCTGACGCAAGAGACGAGACAGATCAGCCGCGTTACGGACGAGGTCATCGCCGAAGAAGGCATTCGCTGAGCTTCGCCGTCAGGTCGCCGCGATTTTCTCGACATACGGCCGGAACGTGGTTTTCTCCGTGCCGCAATCGGGGCAACGCCAATTCGCCGGAATATCGGCAAACGGCGTTCCCGGCCTGATCGACTGTTGCGGCAGGCCATTGGCCTCTTCGTAGATGAAGTAGCAGCCGCGGCACATGAAGCGGCGCTGCGTGCCGTTGACGGCCGGAGCCGGCAGCGCGTACGCGGCCGGCTGCGCCGGCGCCGAGCGTGGCACGAAGACCGAATCGCCGACGGTGATCTCGCCGCCATCGCGCACGATCAGATAGACGCCGAGGTTTTTATGCCCGAACACGGCGCGCAGCGACGCCGGAATGTCGAGATCGCGCCGACCGGTCGCCGGATTGACGTTAGTGGCACCGCAGCGGCCGTTCTTGCGGTCGACCGCAAACACCGCGCCGCCGATCCTGATCTCGCTACCGACCCAATCGAACTCCTCCCAGGGCTTGGCGCCGTCGATATAGATGTTGGCGCGAAAGCGCAGCGGGTCGATCTCGACGCCCCATTGCTGTTCGAGGCTCCGCACCGTCGCCAGATTGATCAACGAGATGACGTTGTCCGGTTTGTCCATGAAATGGCCGCCCGCCGAACGGACCAGGGTCGGCGCCGCCCGCAGCGTCGGCAGTAATTGCCAGAAGAAATTTTCGATCTTGCTGCGGTCGGTTTCGTCGCCCAGCTGCGCCGCGACGACCTGCTGATTGCCTTGTTTCACCGTGAGCAAAAGCGAATCGACGTCGAGAGAGGTATTCACCCGCGCCAGATTCTCCTCCAGCATGAGCATCACGAACAGGCCCTTCTTCGCCCATTTCGGATCGTTGCGATCGATCGGCGCACCGGGCCGGACCAGCGCAAAGATGCGGTCTTGCGGGAACGGCTTGTCGGGCTCGAGCACCGCGCTCGATAACGGCTGCGCGCTCAATCCCTTGATCGGATAGCGATAGATCTTGGAGACCGCGACCATCACGTTGCCCGCTTGCCGCACCGCGCCGAACGCCGAGCTTCTCCGGCGATGACGCCTCCCCGTTAGAGCCGGCTGGCGTAGAAAGCTGGGGTCCAGATTGCGGGCCTTTCGCGCCGGCAAAGGCGCCGTCGCCGGCACGGTCGCTCTGCCAAAAAGGGCGTTCATATCCGCGGTCGGATCGTCAATCGCGTCGTCGATGGCGTCGGATAGCCGGGCAATGCCCTGTTCGATCTGTTTGCGCGATAGCGCCGCGTAACCGAGGATCAGGCCGCGCTGCGTCAACGTCGAGGCGCGCGCCACGTAGGCGCCCCCCGAGGTGAATGAATAGACGCCGATGCGCGCCCGCCGCGCCAGGCCTTCGACGATGATCGCGTTCGGGACGCCCGGCGGCAGATACCAGACGAGATGCAGGCCGCCGGATTCCCCGGTCACGCCGACGTCGCCGAAATTGCGGCGCAGGGCGGCGAGAAGATAGTCGCGACTTTCCTTGTAGTGGGCGCGGCTGCGCAGGACATGCGCCGCGTAGGAACCGGCGCGCATCATTTCGGCGAGCGCGGCCTGTTCGAGCCAGGAGCTGCCGTTGTTGAGAAGGCCTTTCGCCGCGGCGACGACGCCGGCGAGCTGCTCGGGCACAACCATGTAGCCGAGCCGCAGCCCGGCGCCGAGCGTGCGCGAAAACGTCCCGAGATAGATCGTGCAATCCGGCGCACTCGCCGCGATCGCCTGCAGCGGCGAACCTTCGTAAAGCAGATCGCCATCGCGGTCGTCTTCGAGGATGTAGCAGCCGTAGCGGCGCGCCCAGGCCGCGATCGCCTGCCGGCGCGGCTGCGACAATGTGTGGCCGGTTGGATACTGATGCGACGGCGTGAGGTAGAGCAGCGCGGTTGGCCGCTGTGGCAGCTCCTCGGGGATCAGCCCCTCGAAATCGACCGCAACACTGGTGATCTCGGACCCAGTCGCCTCGAAAGCAAAGGCCGCGCCCTGATAGCAAGGATCCTCGATCGCGCTCGGCGTGCCGTGGTTGAGAAAGAGCCGCGACGCAATGCTGATGCCTTCCTGCGCGCCGTTGACGATGATGATGCGCCCGGGATCGGCGGCAATGCCGCGCGCGGTCGCCAGATGATCGGCGATGAGCGAGCGCAGCGCCGCCAATCCGGCGGCGTCGCCATAATGCGACAGCCCGGCGCTGCCGCCGTGCGACAGGTTGGCCTGCAGCAAACGACGCCACGTCTTGACCGGGAATAGCGCGGCGTTCGGGCGGCCGGGAAAGAAATCGAACGATAAGCGATTGCGCTGCTGATCGATCATGCTGGGCACGCGCAGCGGCAGCGGCGGCATCGGCATATGCGACAGCGTGCCGGCGCGGGTCGGCTCGTGAGCCTCACCCGGCGCCTCGACCGGAGCGCCGGGCAGGCTGTCGGCCACGAAAATTCCCGACGCCGGACGCAACTCGACGAAACCTTCGACCATCAAGATGTCGTAGGCGCGCACGACGGTGTTGCGGGAAACCGCAAGCTGCTCGGACAAACGCCGCGACGACGGCAGCCGCGTGCCGGGACGAAGGCGCGCATGCCGGATCGCATCGCGAAGCTGGTCGACAAGCTGGCTGGTTAGCGGTTCGCGCCGCGAACGGTCCAGGAGAACGGGGATCTGCATTGGGCTCGAATAGGGCCTATTGCGGCAGCTTTGGTCGGACCCGGCACGCAATCTTAGGTCCAGTTCGGGGGTCTTTGAAAGGCGGCCACTCAACTGGTCCCCTCATTCTGCCGCCGACTGGTCCCACGATGCGGGCTCATCGGCCGCATTTGCCTAACGGCGAGGCACGGATTGCACGAAAGCTGAGAACACGGATCGCCCGCTGGGCAGATTCACGGCGTGAACCGGGCACGCGACGCGGATTTCCGGTGCCATCGCATTTTTCCGCCGTGGCTCTCGGTGCCGATGTAGCCGCGGAGCATGCTCGCCGACAGCCGGAGCTTGCGAAGACCTTGGCGGGGAGCGCCGGGTTGGTTCGCCCTATCGAATGGAGAAGGCAAATGAAGAGAGCACGACAGTTTTGGCTTCATGCCGTCGCCGGTGCGGCGATGCTTCTGGGAACAGTGGCACAAAGCGCCGCCGCCGAAGACACAATCAAAGTCGGCATCCTGCATTCGCTATCGGGCACGATGGCGATCAGCGAAACGATTCTGAAGGACCTCATGCTGATGCAGATCGCCGAACTCAACGCGAACGGTGGCCTTCTCGGCAAGAAGGTCGAGCCGATCGTCGTCGATCCGGCATCGAACTGGCCGCTGTTCGCCGAAAAGGCCCGCGAGCTGCTCAGCAAGGACAAAGTCGCCGCCGTTTTCGGCTGCTGGACCTCGGTATCGCGCAAATCCGTCCTGCCGGTGTTCGAGGAACTCAACGGCTTGCTGTTCTATCCGCTGGAATATGAAGGCGAAGAATCGTCCTACAACATCTTCTACGGCAGCTCGGTGCCGGACAACAAAGCGATCCCCGCCGTCGAGTATCTGATGAGCAAGGATGGCGGCGAGGTAAAGCGGTTCATCCTCGAAGGCACCGACTACGTTTATCCGCGCACCAGCAACAAAATCATCCGCGCGTTCCTCAAATACAAGGGCGTCAAGGACGAGGACATCAGAGAGAACTACACGCCGTTCGGCTTCTCCGATTGGCAGACTGAAGTCGCGGCGATCAAGAAGTTCGGCTCGGCCGGCAAGAAGACTGCGGTGGTTTCCACCATCAACGGCGACGCCAACGTGCCGTTCTACAAGGAGCTCGCCAATCAGGGCGTGAAGGCCTCCGACATTCCTGTGATTGCCTTCTCGGTCGGCGAGGAGGAGCTTCTGGGCCTCGATACCAAGCCGCTGGTCGGCCATCTCGCCGCCTGGAGCTATTTCGAATCGGTCAACACGCCGGAGAACAAGGCGTTCATCGCCAAGTGGCATGCCTACAACCACGATCCGAAAAGCGTCACCAACGATCCGATGGAATCTGCATACATCCTCTTCCACATGTGGGTGCAGGCGGTGCAGCAGGCCGGTACGACCGACGTCGATGCCGTGCGCCAGGCGATGATCGGCCAGAAGGTCAAATCGCCATCGGGCTTCGAGGTGACGATGCTGCCGAATCACCACATGGCGAAACCAGTGATGATCGGCGAAGTGCAGGCGAATGGGCAGTTCGCCATCGTCTACCAGAGCAAGGCGCTGCCGCCGAAGGCGTGGAGCCCCTATGTCGAGGCCAATAAAGGCAAGGTCGCCAATTGGTCGTGGCCCTGGGCATGTGGCGGCTGCACGGCCCCGAAATACTCGACGTTCTAGTCGTTTATCCTGGACGTTTATCGCGAGCGAGCATCCGCCAGCGGCGGACCACCCTCTTCCCATCGCGGGAGAGGGTGGCGAGCCGTTTTTATCATTTTATAAAAAAGTAGTTATTCCGCGGCGTTGAGCGCCTTCAAAAGCGGCGAAAACCTCTAAAAACCGGCGGTGCCCCCGATTGTGGAGTTTCGGTCGGGTTTAAATCGAAGCTGCGCCGCGTCTTAAGCCTCGTCTTAAGGAATTTGGGCGACTTTTGACGCAAATTATCGCCAGCGGCGGAATTGGAATGCCCTTCACAAACATCGAACCGCGCGAGCTCGCTTCGCCCGGAGCCGCCGACGCGCCGTCGACCAAGCGGCGGCTGGCAACGCGTCATGTCCGCGAGGCCCGCGATCGGCTGACCTCGACCAGCGGCACGCGGCCGGTATTCGATTACGAATTGCTGCGGCAGTTCGCGCAAAACCGGCTGTCGGGCTCGATGGTGATCCTGCTTTTGGTCGTCACCATCGGACTGTTGTCAAGCCTTTGGACCGGCGCGCTCGCTTCAGGCATCTGGATCGGCGGCGCGCTCATCATTCATCTCGTAATCGTGCGCGCCTGCCGGCAGTTTCTCGACGAGCAGGCGTCGACCGCCAATCTGCGGTCTTGGCGGCTGCGGTTCATCATGCTCGACCTGTTCTTCGGCATGGCCTGGACCTTTATTCTCATCCATCCGCTGGGCGTCGACGAGCAGTCCGGCACGTTCATGCTGTTCGTCATGCTGCTGGTGGTGGCGATTTCGAGCATGCTCGCCTCAAGCTTGCCCATCGCGGTGCTGGCGCTCACGCTGCCGGTCACCATCGCCATCGCGCTCGATTTCGTCCTCAAAGGCACGCTGCACGATTACATCCTCGCGGTGATGGTGCTCACAGCCGAAGGATACTTTTCGCTGCTGGCCTATCGCCTCTACTCGACGACGCTCGCCACGCTCGAAGCCCGCGCCGAAAAGGACGCGCTGATCGGGGAACTCGAGCAATCGAAGTCGATCTCGGATGAGGCGCGCCGCCGTGCCGAGGCGGCCAACATCGCCAAGTCGCGCTTCCTGGCGCAGATGAGTCACGAGTTGCGCACCCCGCTCAATGCCATCCTCGGCTTCTCCGAGGTGATGAAGGGCGAGATTTTCGGCGGCCACGCCGTGCCGATGTATAAGGACTACGCCGCCGACATTCACAGTTCCGGCGTCCATCTTCTCAATCTGATCAATGAAATCCTCGATCTGTCGCGCATCGAAGCCGGCCGCTACGAGCTCAACGAGGAGGCGGTGTCGCTCAACCGCGTGGTGGAGGATTGCCACCATCTGCTCAAGCTGCGCGCCGGCAACCGCGGCATCATCATCCACGAATTGTTCGAGCCGGACATGCCGCGGCTGTGGGCCGACGAGCGCGCGGTGCGCCAGATCTGCCTCAACCTTCTCTCCAACGCGATCAAGTTCACGCCGCAGGCGGGCGAGATCTGGCTGAAAGTCGGCTGGACCGCTTCCGGCGGGCAGTACATGAGCATCAAGGATACCGGGCCGGGAATCCCCGAAGAGGAAATTCCCGTCGTGCTGGCCTCGTTCGGACAAGGCTCGAATTCGATCAAATCGGCGGAACAGGGCGCCGGTCTTGGACTGCCGATCGCCAAGAACTTGATCGACCTGCACGGCGGCACGTTCACGCTCAAATCGAAGCTGCGTATCGGCACGGAGGTCGTCGTAACCTTCCCGCCCGAGCGGGTGATGTCGGCGCTGGCGCCGATCACCAGCGACGCCGCGCCGCCGACCCAGCCGAGAGCGGATAACTCGCGGATGTCGAACTCGTCGCCCGCCGACGATTCGACCGACCGCGCGCGCCGCGCCCTGTTCGGCACCTAGCGCTGTGGGTTGATTTCTCCGGACGTTCAACGCAAATCACCGGCTGAGAGGAGACGACATCGGTGCGCCAACGGCTGTTGTGGCTTTTGCTGGCGGGGCTTGTCATCGCCGTTGTCGTGTTCGCCGTCCACCATGGCGAAGCCGCCATCGGCACGCTGTCGGGCTGGCAGTTCGGCTCGCTCGCCTACAAGATCGGGCTCCTGGTCTTTGTCGGCGCCACCGTCCTCATCCTGTTTCGCGAGCGGTTCGTGCAGGCCGCCACCGCCGCGCTGCTCTGGGTCGTGGTCGCGCTGGCTTTGCTGGTCGGCTATTCGTACCGCTTCGATCTGCGCGATGTCGGAGACCACGTGATTGCAGAGCTCCTGCCCGGCCACGTCGTCTCGCGCGGTCGCCGTGTCGAGGTCGCGCGCCTGGCGAACGGCGATTTCGACGTAACCGTGCAAATCAACGGCGCGCCCGTCGCCATGGTGCTCGACACCGGCGCCAGCTCGGTCGTTCTCACCCGCGAGGCCGCCAAGGCCGCGGGCCTGCCCCTCGAAGTTCTCGCCTACAGCGAGACCATCGACACCGCCAACGGCCGCACCCGCGCCGCCCCGGTCACGCTCGACCGGATCGCAGTCGGCGGGCTGGCCGAACGCTCGGTCGCAGCGCTGGTGGCGCAACCCGGTCAGCTCAAGACCAGCCTTCTGGGCATGAGCTTCCTCAACCGTCTGCAAAGCTGGGAAGTTCGCGGCGACCGCTTGCTGCTGCGCGGCTACCCGTGACGCTCAAAACAAGCTGACGAGAAAACGCAGCGCGACGAGCGCAAGAAAGCAGCCAAAGGCGATTTCAAGCGCGCGGCGCGGCAGCCGATGCGCGAAATGGGCGCCGTAGGGCGCGACAAAGCTGGCAACCGGCGCCGTCAGCGCAAGACCGATCAGCGAAACGAAGCCGAGCGAAAACGGCGGCAGCTCCGCGTGATGCGGCAGCCCGGCGAGAATGAAGCCGATCGCGCCCGCAATGCTGATCGGCACCGCAATGCCCGCCGACGTCGCGATCGCATGGTGGATCGGCCTGCCATAGAGCGTCAGCACCATGGTCGAAATCCCGCCACCGCTCACGCCCATCAGCGAACCGCCGAACCCGATACCGAAACCGTAAAGCGCCATCGGCACTTTGCCAGGCAACTCTGAGCCCAGATTCCAGCGGTCGCCGGCAAAAAGCAGCTTCGTTGCGACAAACGAGGCAACGCAGACGAACGCCAGCTTGAGCACGGCCGCAGGCGCAAACGCGGCGATCACGGCGCTGCAGGCAACTCCCAGAATGGCCGGCAACGCCCATTGCCGGATGACGCCCGGAATGACCACCCCCTTGGCGCGGTGGACAAGGTAAGAGCGGATCGTGGTCGGCACCACGATGGCGATCGACGTGCCGAGGCAAAGCTGCATCCGCACATCTTCCGGCACGCCGAGCGCGCGAAAGCCCTCGTAGAGAACCGGCACGAGCACGGAGCCGCCGCTGACACCGAACAGGCCGGCGAGCAGGCCGGAAATCAGACCGCCGACCAGAAGCGCAACGGCCAGCAAAAGGATTTCATTCAGCGCAACGCCGAGGACCATCGAGATTAAGCGCTTTCCAGGTTGTCGTCAGGCGGCGATCCGCGCCGACGCGCGATCGGCGTCCGCGACCATGCCAAGCGCCGCGACGAGAAGCTCAGCGCCCGCAGCGGCACCCGCCGCGCCGGCAAGCTGCCGCCGAAACGCCCGCGCGCCGGGCACGGCGCGGAACAGGCCGTGCAGATGCCGGGTGATGGCGTGAAGCCGTGTACCGTGTGCCAATTCGCGCTCGATGTAGGGGATCAGCGCCACGGCGGCTTGCTTCGGCGAACCAAACGGCGCCGCGGCGCCGAACAATAACGGATCGACCGCGAGAAGCCGCCATGGCTCCTGATAGGCGGCGCGCCCGATCATGACGCCGTCGACATGGGCAAGATGCGAAAGCGCCGCCTCGACGCCGACGATGCCGCCATTGAGAACGACTGGCAGCCGCGGATGCGCGCGCTTAAGCCTATACACCCGCTGATAATCGAGCGGCGGCACCTCGCGGTTCTCTTTCGGCGACAGGCCTTGCAGCCACGCTTTGCGGGCATGCACGACGAGTGCGTCGGCGCCGGCCTCTTCCACGGCCAGCGCGAAATTTTCCAACGCCGCTTCCGGATCCTGATCGTCGATGCCGGTGCGGCATTTGACCGTGATCGGCACCGCGACCGCGGCCTTCATCGCGGCAACGCAGTCACCGACGAGTCCGGGCTCCGCCATCAGGCAGGCGCCGAAGCGGCCATCCTGGACGCGGTCGGAAGGGCAACCGACATTGAGGTTGATCTCGTCAAAGCCCAGATCCGCGCCGATGCGTGCGCACGCCGCCAGCGCCGCGGGCTCGCTGCCGCCGAGCTGTAACGCCAGCGGTTGTTCAACCGCATCGAAACGCAGAAGCCGCGCCCGATCGCCGTGCAGCACCGCGCCGGTCGTGAGCATTTCGGTATAGAGCAACGCGCGGCGCGTCAGCAGCCGATGGAAAACCCGGCAGTGCCGATCAGTCCATTCCATCATAGGAGCGACTGAAAATCGGCGGGACCGACTTAGTGGTGATTTTTCTGTATTTTCAGGCATTTCGTTAATTCTCGTTACGGCCGATGTCGTACCGTTTTTGGCTCGTTTTGACCCATTTTCACGCCCATGGTACGATGGCGTCGTACTTTTGGTTCCAAATGTCGTACCGAAGAGACCGACTTGGTAGACGAATGTTGCGATAGGACCGACTGGACTGACTACACCGACCGGCAGCGGTACGACAAACAGCAAAATCCGTTCAGCATCAAGATGATGACGGCACCACGATGGGCACGGTAATAGGACGAACTCGCAAAGACGGCTCCAAGGCCTTCACCGCCCAGATTGTTATCAAGAAAGGTGGCGTGATCGTCCATCGCGAGGCGGAAACGTTTGACCGCAAACAAGCTGCCAATGCCTGGATCGTGAAGCGCGAGGCTGAGCTTAAGCGGCCAGACGGACTTGAGCGTAAAGAAGACCCGACGCTTGCTGTCGTGATCGACCGTTACATCGAGGAATCGAGAAACGCTGTCCTCGGGACCAAAGCGCAAGTTCTCAAGACGATAAAAAACAGCGACCTCGGCGAGACCAAATGCAGTGAAATCGTCGCCAACAAACTGGTGTCTTTCGCACGAGAGCTGACCAAAAATGTCGAGCCGCAAACCTGCGGCACTACTTCTCCAGTCTTTCAAGCATCTTCACGGTCGCGAGGCCGGCTTGGGGCTATCCGCTGTCACGCCAGGAGTTCGACGACGCGTCTCGTGTCATCAGGAAATTGGGACTGGTCAGAAAAGCCACCGAGCGCTCGCGCCGGCCGACGCTTGAGGAACTTAATCGCCTGATGGAGCACTTCGGGCGAATTCGAGTTAACCGCCCCTCCTCCATACCGATGCAGAAAATCGTCGCGTTCGCGATTTTTTCAACGCGACGGCAGGAAGAAATCACCCTGTTACGCTGGGACGATCTGGAAGAGGATCGCATCCTCGTCCGCGACATGAAACATCCTGGCGATAAGAAGGGCAATAACGTCCATTGCGAGTTGCCGCCCGAGGCGATCGCGATCATCAAATCGACGCCGCGCGACGAAGAACGGATATTCCCCTACTCGACCGATGCCATCAGCGCCGCGTTCACGCGCGCTTGCAATATCTGGTATCGAGGATCTGCGTTTTCACGATCTTCGGCACGAAGGGATTTCGCGCTTGTTCGAAATTGGCAGGACAATTCCGCAGGTGGCCGTTGTTTCAGGTCACCGCAGCTGGACCAGCTTGAAGCGCTACAGTCACCTACGGCAGACCGGCGATAAATACGCTGGCTGGCCTTGGCTGACGGCCCTAATGGACTCCAAATCGACGTAGGAGGCGCTGGCAGGCGGGACCCTACCGGTGCATCTTGCAATATCGCCGTTTCACAGCGGAAACACGGTTCGATTCCCGTAGGGCGCGCCAGGTATCACTAGAAGCCCCGTCATCACCGAATAATCTGCAACATCAAACCTTCGACCCTGCCCGGCAGGTGGTAATCATTTTCGGCCGGATGCTAAATCGTCGCTTTACGATGGTCGTGCCGCCGGCGACCTTTTCAATCAGAAGGTCGAAAAATCTCCCACTCGGCGTCCGTCATGAGACGTCGCGGTTCACCGCTGCTCTCCTGAAGGGTCATCTAGACGATCTGTTCAAAATCGCACGCTAACGAGACTCATATGAGAGGTCATGCCGCGATCGAAGGCCCGTTTCAGCGCTGCCGCTGCCGCAATAAGCGTCGATCGACGGTGTGCGCTTTTTTCTTTCTCGGAACCAGCAACACTGGGAACAAGCTTTCATCGAGCGGGATCGTCTGTGCGCTGATAGCGGCGATAGATGTAGCCACCTGGCCGTCCTGAATCGAGCGTTGTTGGAGACGATATGAAAGACCGATCGACGCCGCATGCGAGTCGCCTGTCGTGTTCAGGCCGGAGCCGTGCCAGATTTTCGCCGGCATGGAAGACGCAGAGCCCGCGGCACCGATAAACAGTGCGGGGGGCTCGACGCCGGCCGCCGCCGCCGCCGCTTTCATCTGCGCGCGATAATCGTCCTGGCGTGGAAAACTCTGGCAGCGATGTAAGCGGCCAGAGATGAGTGCCCGGCACATATTCGAGAATGCTGGCGCCGCGGTGCGTGTCGTCCAGTGTCACCCCAGATGTCACCGTCTCGGCCGGGTCGAGGAAGTCGATGAAGGACGAATCCTGATGATACGCGATCGGCTTGGTCTTGGCGCTTTCCACCGAATCGTGTCCTGGCCGAGCCGGCGCCGGACATCCGCCAGCCGCGACGCCGCGGGGCCGACATCGGCCGACAGCGCAAGTTTCGCGATGGTTAGGTCGGCTTCAGGCGTTCGCGATATGGCGTGTTATGTCGGGAGAACTCATGCCTTGTGCGAATACCATTCTGATAGATGCCGGTGTCGAATTTGCCGGCGAAGAGCTTGAAAGCGCTCGCGCAAAGCCGTACCCTATCCTCGGTCAGGAAACGTTCAACGATCAGGAAACCGTCGCGGCGAAAACCTGCAATGTCGGCTTCGTAATTGGCAAGGCCGGGAAGGTCTAAAGCGTTCAT
>CAWGWO010000014.1:0-28092 GCA_963826295.1 uncultured Alphaproteobacteria bacterium | reverse complement strand
GCCTAATCTCCGGAAGGCAACAAGTTCATGTTTATGGAAAGCCGACCGCTGCAACGGCAACAATGCCCCGTAAGGCGGACTGGACGGCATGCGTCGATATACGCGGCATGATCGGAGCCGGAAACTCGATGTGACACAATCGCCGATCCGGAAAGTGATCCGAGTTTCATCAAATCCGTTGTGGGAAACTGGCGAAACGTAACGGCGCAACTCGCCTGGCGCGTTAGCGACATTGCATCGATCGCTGACATCAGAGGCCTCTGGCGCGGCGTGCCGCCTTCCTGCGCTTATATGAGATGCGCGCCCGGACCGCATAGCCGACGCCGCAGCCACGCAAAAATCAGTGCAAAGTATAATGGGTAGGGCGCCATCGGCCGAGGTACCTCGCCGGCAGAACCGTTTGATCATCTGATTGTAATTTACCGATTGGCGTACCTCCACGCGGTCCAAACAAAAATAAACCTTAAGACGGCGACCCAACCAAACAAGCGTGCGTGGAATGGCAATGGCACATCGGCTATTGCCTCGGCTTCACCGCCACGTGCGATGTAGTCGTTATCCCGATTTATTGCGGCGCCTGGGCGGCCGCGCGCAATTCAAAGTCACCGCACTGCCACCGCTGCAGATGACCCGCGGCGGCGACCGCAAGGCGGACCTAATGACGAATGTCGCGAGGTTCGACGCCATCATCGCCCCGATCATCCGCGCCCATCTCGACCAATGGTATCACCTGCTCGATTTCGACTTCGCTTCGTGAACGGTTCGCCCCACATCATCCGGTCGTCACCGCGGTCTCGATGCTGCTCGGGTCAATCTGCCGGTTAAGGCCGGCATTGAGCTTATCGCGGTCCAGTTCGCCTTCCACCAGGAGATGACGATGCAGGCAACGCCGTTGCCGGTGATGTTTGTGAGTGCGCGGCATTCGCTCATGAACTTGTCGATGCCGAGCACGATTGCCATGCCCGGCACAAGTTCGGGCCGTACCGCGGCAAGCGTCGCGGCGAGCGTGATGAAGCCGGCCCCGGTGATGCCGCTCGCGCCCTTGGAAGTAAGCATCGCCACCGCGAGAATAATGAGTTGCTCGCCGAACGTCAGAGGCACGTTCAATGCTTGCGCGATAAACAGCGTGGCCAAAGTCATGTAGATATTTGTGCCGTCGAGATTGAATGAATAGCCGGTCGGCACTACGAGCCCGACGACCGGCTTGGAACAACCCAGCCGTTCCATCTTTTCCATTAATTGTGGCAACGCGCTCTCGGACGAACTCGTCCCCAGAACGATGAGCAGCTCATCCTTGATGTATCCGAGATATTTGAAGATCGAAAAGCCGGCGATCCGCGCGATAGTTCCGAGCACCAGCACCACGAAAAGGATTGAAGTGAAATAGAATACCGCGATCAGGCCGGCGAGATTGCCCAGCGCCAGCGGCCCATAGCGGCCGATCGTGTAAGCCATCGCACCGAACGCCCCGATGGGCGCCGCTTTGACGACAATGGCAATGACACCGAAGATGGTATGCGCGAAATCGTCGATCATCGATCGTAGGGTGTGGCCGCGATCGCCGAGCGCCATCAGGGCAAACCCGAACAGCACCGAAAACAGCAGAACCTGGAGGATATCTCCCGTTGCAAAGGCGCCCAGCGCGCTGTCGGGAATAATATGCAGGACAAAATCGACGGATTTTATTTCGCTGGCCTGCTTGGCGAAACCGGCGACGGAGGCGGCGTCGGTCTTCCCGGAAAATCCGGCGCCAGGGTGAACCACGTTGGCGACGATGAGGCCGAGAACAAGCGCGAAGGTCGAAACGATTTCGAAGTACACCAGCGCCTTGACCGCGACCCGGCCGACTTTCCTCACCTCGCTGATGTGAGCTATGCCCGACACGACCGTGCAGAATATGATCGGCGCGATCACCATCTTGATGAGTTTCACGAATCCGATGCCGAGTGCTCTGACCCACTCGTTTTTGCCGAATTCGGGAAACAACCAACCGAGAATTGCGCCGAGCGCGATGGCTACGAGGACTTGAACGTATAAGACTTTGTACCAAGGTTTGGCGGGCACTGCGGCGGTCTGCGCGATCATAAAATCCTCCCCAATCTCGAAGGTAAGCGGCGGCCACTGCCGCTTCATTTTTCGAAGTCAATGCGCCGCATTTTCGCGTTGATGCAGCTCAGGGGTCAATGCGGCGAAGCACCGAATCCAGGGGATTTCTCGGTCTCGGCGGAGCATCGATCAAGTTGCGGAAATCGTGCACCTCCGTTCCCGCCCTGCGGTCCGCAAGCCGTGTGCCGGCTTTCTCAAGCTGGGGTCGAGGTCCGTTAACCTCGTCTCTTTCTCTCCACGATGCGATTTCGTGCTAGCCACGCCGTGTGGAGCGTTATCGCATGCATCTCGAAACCCGCGTTCTGGTCACCGGCGGCGCCGGATTTTTGGGCTCGCATCTTTGCGAGCGGCTGCTTGACGGCGGCGCCGACGTCATCTGCGCCGACAATTTCTTCACCGGCACACGGCGCAACATCGATCACCTGCTCGGGCATCGCCGCTTCGAGCTGATCCGGCACGACGTGACCTTTCCGCTCTATGTGGAAGTCGACCAGATTTACAATCTGGCGTGTCCGGCCTCGCCGATCCATTACCAGCATGATCCGGTACAGACCACCAAGACCAGCGTGCATGGCGCCATCAACATGCTGGGCTTGGCCAAGCGCCTGCACGCAAAAATCCTTCAGGCTTCGACCTCGGAAGTTTACGGCGACCCGAGCGTTCATCCGCAACCGGAAGAATATTGGGGCAACGTCAACCCGGTCGGTCCGCGCTCCTGTTACGACGAAGGCAAGCGCTGCGCCGAGACTTTGTTCTTCGATTATTGGCGCCAGCACCGGCTGCACATCAAGGTGGCGCGCATCTTCAACACCTACGGCCCGCGCATGCATCCCAACGACGGCCGGGTGGTTTCCAATTTCATCGTCCAGGCGCTGCTCGGGCACAACCTCACCGTATTCGGCGACGGCCAGCAGACCCGGGCGTTTTGCTATGTCGACGATATGATCGAGGGGCTGATCCGGCTGATGGCGACGGGCGACGACATGACGGGGCCGATCAATCTCGGCAATCCGCAAGAATTCACGATGTACGACCTCGCCGCCAAGATCATCGCGCTGACCGGCTCGCGTTCGCGCATCGTGTACCGGCCGCGGCCGCAGGACGATCCGCGGCAACGCCGTCCGGACATCACCAAGGCCACCGATACGCTGGCGTGGACGCCGCGCACGCCACTGGACGACGGCTTGGTGCGGACCATAAAATACTTCGACGCATTGCTGTCGGATTCCGAGATTCTGCCGTCCATCGTCCCCGAGTCTCAAGGCTCCAGGGAAGGCACCAAGGTCTAGGCGCCAATCTCTAGCAGCAGGGTCTGACGCCCCCGGAGCCGTCCGTTCCCCCGATGTATCAATTCGGCCCGGACGAGTGATATTCGACCCGCCGGCAATTGTGCTAATGACACGCAATGTCGTGCTGATTCGTCCAAGTTCGATGGCCGAACACGGGCGCAACGATTTTGCGTCCCTGGAGATCTGGCTGTGACGCGCAAAATCCTGATCATGGGGTTGCCGGGCGCGGGTAAGACGACCCTCGGTGCCGCCCTGGCGCCGCTCCTGAACGCGGTGGTCTTCAACGCCGACGCCGTGCGCGCCAATCTGTCCCGCGATCTGGGCTTCAGCCACGAAGACCGGGTCGAACATGCCCGCCGCATGGGCTGGATGTGCGACCGCGTCGTCGAGGCCGGCGGCACGGTGATCGCCGACTTCATCTGTCCGACCGACGAGACCCGCGCCGCCTTCGGCGAAGCCTACACCATCTGGATCGACCGCATCGAAGCCGGCCGGTTCGCCGACACCAACCGGATGTTCGTGGCGCCGGACCATTTCGATCTTCGTGTCGAGCCGCAAGGCACCCCGCAATATTGGGCCGAAAAAGCGCTGCAATACTTGCGGCCGGCTTTCGATCCGCAACGGCCGACCGCGCTCTTCATCGGCCGCTACCAGCCCTTTCACGCCGGCCATCAGCGTTTGATCGAAGAAGGCTTGCGCCGAGCCGGACAAGTTTGCATCGCGGTGCGCGATACGCATGGCATCGATGCCAAAAATCCGTTGCCGTTCTTCGCCGTGAAACAGCGGATCGAGGCAGCGTTGTCGGCTTACGGCGGCCGCTTCGTGGTAGTGCCGCTGCCGAATATCGCTCATGTCTTTTATGGCCGCGATGTCGGCTATGCGGTGGAGCGGATTCTGCTCGACGAGGAAACCGAGGCAATCTCGGCGACCAAGCTGAGAGCACTCAGCGCCGGTCCATAATCGTTTCGCCGCGTTACGGAATACCGGCGAACCGAACGCCTCGCACGAATGGCCCGCTCAGGATGCACTCGGGGAAGGTTACATGCGCGTCGCGATGATTGGCACCGGCTACGTCGGCCTTGTCTCGGGAGCCTGCATGGCCGACTTCGGCCATCACATTGCCTGCGTCGACAACGACGCCGGCAAGATCGAAACGCTCAAGCGCGGCGATATTCCGATTTTCGAACCGGGCCTGCACGAGCTTGTTCACAACAACGCCGCGCAAGGCCGGCTTAGCTTTACCACCGACCTCAAGGCCACCGTCGCCGCCGCCGACGCGGTCTTTATCGCGGTCGGTACGCCGTCGCGGCGCGGCGACGGTCATGCCGATCTCGCTTTCGTCTATGACGCGGCACGTGAAATAGCGGCGGCGCTCGACGGCTTCACCGTCGTGATCGTCAAGTCGACCGTGCCGGTCGGCACCGGCGACGAGGTCGAGCGCATCATCAAGGAAACCGCGCCGGGCAAACAGGCGGCGGTCGTGTCGAACCCGGAATTTCTGCGCGAAGGCGCGGCCGTTTTTGACTTCAAGCACCCGGACCGTATCGTCGTCGGCACCGATGAGGCACGTGCGCGCGAGGTGGTCGACGAGATCTATCGCCCGCTCAGCCTCAACCGGTTGCCCATGTTCTATACCAGCCGGCGCAACGCCGAACTCATCAAATACGCCGCCAACGCATTCCTCGCGACCAAGATAACCTTCATCAACGAGATCGCCGACCTTTGCGAGAAGGTCGACGCCGACGTGCAGGAAATCGCTCGCGGCATCGGGCTCGACAACCGGATCGGCAGCAAGTTCCTGCATGCCGGGCCTGGCTTCGGCGGATCGTGCTTTCCCAAGGACGTGCGCGCCCTGATCAAGACGGCGCAGGATAACGAGGTGCCGTTGCGCATCGTCGAAGCCGTCGCCTCGGTCAATGAGACCCGAAAACGGGCGATGGCGCGCAAGGTGGCGGCGATGTTCGCCGACGGGCTGCGCGGCAAGACGGTGGCGGTGCTCGGGCTCGCATTCAAGCCGAACACCGACGACATGCGTGAAGCGCCCTCGATCGCGCTGATTACGGCGCTGCAAGACATGGGCGCGCAGGTGCGCGCCTTCGATCCCGCCAGCATGGCGCAGGCGAAGACCGTCCTCGAGAATGTGAGCTACGGCGCGAGCGCTTATGAGTGCGCGGACGGTGCGGATGCGCTGGTGATCACCACCGAATGGGAGCAGTTTCGCGCGCTCGATCTCAAACGCCTGCAAAAGCTGATGGCGCGGCCGCTCATTGTCGATCTGCGCAACATCTACCCGCCGCAGGAGGTGAGCCGCTACGGCTTCGATTATGCCTGCGTCGGACGGCCGCCGAACCCGCGGCTGCGCACCGGCGTCGAGCGGCGGCGAAAGTAGGGTTTCCGCCGCGGTGCAAGGCTGCTCGATGGCGAAACGGGCCGCGGGCCTGGATTTGCGGCGCTCCGGTATCGGCTTCGGCGCCTGGTGTTGCGAAGCGCGCCGCATCTCCTTAGACACCTGGATAGACACTTGGCCCTGAGTTCCACCGCCTTTTCGGCTAATGCGAGCATTCAGTGACCGCGCGGCGGCAGTTGGCGAACTTCAGATTTCTCGAGTCCGCGCGCGGCATCGGCGCGCGGCAGGTCCGGCTGATCAGCGAACTCATTCTCTTCGCCTACCTGCTCTCGCATTACCTCAACCATGCATTGGGCAATATTTCGCTTGCCGCGATGGAATACGGCCTTGCGTTCCATATGGCATTTTGGCTTAGCCCGATCGGAACACTGCTGCTTTATCCGTCTTTTCTCGCGCACGGCTCGCTCGGCTTGTGGGCGCTCTATCAGCGCCGCTATTTTCGCTGGAAGGCGACCGAGATCGTTCAGCTGGTCCTTGGCCTGAGCATCCCCGTCATATTGTGTACGCATCTTGTCGGCGAGCGTCTCGGCGCTTCGTTATACGGGCTGCACAGAACCTATGCGCTGGCGCTGTACAATTTCTGGGTGGCGCGACCCGACCTTGGCGTCATGCAAACCGCGCTGCTGCTTGTTGCTTGGATTCACGGCTGCATCGGGCTTTATCTATGGTTGCGGCTCAAGGCCTTCTTCCCCCGCTGGGCTCCGGTGCTGTTCGGGGTCGCGGTCCTGCTGCCGGCGTTGGCGTTGCTCGGTTTCTATCAACAGGGCCGCAACGTCAGGCTTCTGGCACAACAGCCCCAATGGCGCGCCGAGCTTCTCGCTCCGGCGCGGTTCGGCTCCGCGGCCGAGCGTGCCGGTCTCACACGGATACGAAACTACTTTTTGCTGTTTTACGCCGGCGCCATCGGCTTCGTCTTCGTGGCGCGCGGCGTTCGTCTGATCAACGAGCGACGGCGCGGCGTCATCAAGCTGACCTATCCGGATCGGACAATTCGAGTGCCGAAAGGCCTTTCTGTCCTTGAAGCCAGCTATCGCCATCGCGTGCCGCACACCAATGTCTGCGGCGGCAAGGGGCGTTGCTCCACCTGCCGGGTTCGGGTGATCGGCGACAGTGATGCGCTCCCCGAGCCTTCGGCGCGAGAAGCATTCGTGCTGGAGCGGATCGGCGCCGGCGCGGATCAGGCGGTGCGGCTTGCCTGTCAGTTGCGGCCTACCAGGGACATCACCATCGTCCCGCTGGTGCAGCCGCACATCGAGACGTCATTCGTATTTGGCAAGGAACGCGTCCATCCCGGCGAGGAGCGCTATGTCGTAAGCATGTTCGTCGACATGCGCGGCTCGACGCAAATGGCGGCCGAGCTGCTGCCCTTCGACGCGGTGTTCATCGTCAACCGTTTCCTGGGCGCTGCCGCCCAAGGCGTGACGCAAGCGCGCGGAAAAGTGAATCAGTATCTCGGCGACGGGTTGCATGCGCTGTTCGGCATCGAGGAAGATCCGCGATCCGCTTGCCGCAACGCCGTCGAAGCGGCGGCGTTGATCGGCCGCAACATCGGACATCTGAACCGGGAGCTTGCCGAAACCCGGCGTTCGCCGATCCGATTCGGCATCGGGATCAACGGCGGCGAGGTTATCGTTGGCGACATCGGTTACGGCGAGAACATCACGTTCGCGGCGTTAGGCGACGCAGTCAACGTCTCCGCGCGCCTGCAGGAGCTGTCCAAGGAGTTTCAGTGCGAGGTCGTGATGTCCGACGAGGTTTATCGGATGTCGGGACTGCCTCAGAATTTGCTGCCCGAAAAAGAAGTCGCCTTACGCGGCCGTTCCATCCCCGTTGTCGTGCGGACGGCCACCGTCGCCGAGCGACTTGACGCGTCAGAACACGACGCGCGGACGAAAGCGCTTTGATTTTTCGGGGGACTTGTCGGTGGGCGTATTCGGAAGGGAGCCGCGCGCTCTCGACAGGCGTCAGAGCGCGCAATCCCACGTGCGCCAAAGCGCGCGTCAAGCCGTTGTAAAACTTGCTGTACGACCAAGGCCGAAATCGGAGGAAGGCGGCATAGCCGCCTCCCCGTTTCTTAGCCTTTGGTCATGATCGGCTCTTTGCCCTTGCCGATGGGCGCTTTGCCGGCGACGGGCGCCTTGCCCTTGCCGAAACTTGCGGGCGGCGGGCCCGGGGGCGGCGGAGGCGGCAGATCGGCCGCGAATACCTGCCCGGCATTCACAACGGCCAAGCCAGACGGCGCCTTCACCACCTGAACCGTACTCATAACGACCAGCGCTAATACTGCGCAGCCACTAACTGCCACAATTCGTTTCATTGAAGCCCTCCTGTAGTCATTCGGCCTGCTCACTTTCGACCAGAGAACGGTATTCGGGACTAGTGCAAAAAAGCCACGGCCAGCTTTTTTCAGCGAAGGCGACCGCCGGCGCACGGGTTCCTTCGCGATTACTCGGTGGAAACATCGGCCCGACCGGGTTGCGGCGTAAAAGCGCCGCTGCCCAAAAGCGGTCGTTTTCCCCGGCAATAACAGCGATATTGTGCGTCTCGTCGGACCCAAAAGCCGTCTTGCTGTCGTGATTGAGAGAGTGGAAAAGGAGGGGGACATGAATCTCCGAGCCATCCTTCTCATACTGGCTATCGGCGCCGCGATCGGGGCTTCGATTTCGCCAGCCTTTGCCTGGTGGCAATTCGCGGCCAATAGCCCGGACGGCGAGCGGCAAACGTCGCCCCACTATGTTACCTTGAAGGAATGCGATAAGGCGCTAAAGGTCTCCGAGGCGAGGCTGGCAAAAAAATATCCACATCTTTTCCCGCTGGTCGGCAGCTGCGAAGAATACCGTTGACGCATGTTCGATGACCGTACTGCAAACGCTGCTACAATGGCCGCGGTGAACGCTATCGGAGGCTGGCGTCATGTCTAACCCGGACGGATTTCATGGGCCGCGTATGAGGCGTGGTTTATTTGCTTGCAGCCTGTGGCTTTTGGCGGCCGTTGCAGTTACCGCAAGCCTCCAATCCGAACCGGTACGCGCGCAGACGACCTCGGGCGAGGCCGATATGGTGGCGGTCAATTCCTCGCCGGCACCGTCTTCTTCGGAACATAAAGCAACGCGCAACAAGGCGTGGTCGACAGCCGACGAACCGTATATCGGCCAAGGCACGCCGCATTGGCGCTATTTTATCGAGTTCCGCGCGCGCAACGCCGCGAGCTACGGGCATATGTACGTCATGTTTGGCGAAGTGAACGCGCACCACGAAATTATCAAAAGCGAGGTCGCGGGCCTCTTTCCGGCGGGCGATACGCGCGATTGCGCGAATTGCAGCATCTATAACTGGACCATCGGTCACGTGTTGCCGGTGCCCTCGGAAATCGGCGCGAGCGACGGTGATCTTGAAGAGCAGTATATCCTCGCCCGCTTTCGGCTATGGATTGACGCAGACCAGTACAAGCGGCTGATCGCATATATAAAAGAGCGTAAGGCTCACAAAGGACCGTGGAACGCTCTTTTCGCCAATTGCGTCGTGTTCGGACGGGACGTCGCATCTTTTATGAACGTCAAGATGCCGCCGCTGGCTGAGATGGCTATTCTGTTTCCGAAAAACATGGTGGAAGCAATTCGCGAAGCGAACGGAGTGAAGCACGAGCAAATGCCGCTCGAAGATGCCGCCGCGTCGCTTCCCGGGGAGCCCAGACCGAAAGCGCAAGCCAAGATCGGAGCCGCCGAGTAAGCGGCACGAAATTCGCAGTAGAAGAAAAATCCGCAGTAGAAAAAGCTCCGGCTACCGTTTCGCTTTCCCGAGGAACCGCTCGCGGGGCGGACACATGCTGCGTGTTCGCTCGCTCATTCTGCCGCCTTGCGCGCTTCGAAGAAGCGGTTCTCCGGCCGCGGCAGACCGAGATTCTCGCGCAACGTCTTGCCCTCGTATTCGCGGCGGAACAGTCCGCGGCGCTGCAATTCCGGCACGACCTGGTCGACGAACTCGTCGAGCCCGCCGGGCAGATACGGGAACATGATGGTGAAGCCGTCGCTCGCTCCGGTCGCGAGCCACTCCTCCATCTCGTCGGCGATGGTCTTCGGCGTGCCGACCATGGCGAGCCCGGAATAGCCGCCGAGCCGCTGGGCGAGTTGCCGGACCGTGAGATGCTCCCGCTCCGCCATCGCCACAACCCGCTCGCGCGCGCTCTTGCTGGCGTTGCTCTCGGGGATCGGCGGCAGCGGCTTGTCCGGATCGAAACGCGAAGCATCGTGTCCCAGCGCGATCGACAGCGAGGCAATAGCATTGTCGTAATAGACCAGGCTGTCGAGCTTGGCGCGCTTGGCGCGCGCTTCTTCCACCGTGTCGCCGACGATGACGAAACAGGCCGGCATGATTTTCATATGGCCGCGCGCGCGGCCGGCCTTTTCCATGCGTCCCTTGACGTCGGCATAGAATTCGCGGCCGGCGGCGATGTTGCTCGGCGGCGTGAACACTGCTTCCGCGGTCTCCGCGGCGAGTTGGCGGCCAGAGTCGGAGGCACCGGCCTGGACGATGACCGGCCAGCCCTGAACCGGGCGGGCGATGTTGAGCGGCCCGCGCACCGACAGATATTTGCCCTTGTGATTGAGCACATGCAGCTTGTCCGGGTCGAAATAGAGGCCGCTCGTGGCGTCGCGGATGAAGGCGTCGTCGGCCCACGAATCCCACAGCCCGGTGACGACGTCGTAGAATTCCCGCGCCCGGCGATAGCGCTCGCCGTGCTCCATCTGATCGTCCATGCCGAAATTGAGCGCCGCGTCGGGGTTGGAGGTCGTAACGATGTTCCAGCCGGCCCGGCCGCCGCTCAAGTGATCGAGCGAGGCAAACCGCCGCGCCACATGATACGGCGCGTCGAACGTGGTCGAGCCGGTGGCAACGAGGCCCAGATGCTCCGTCACCATCGCCAGCGCTGAGAGCAATGTAAACGGTTCGAACGAGGTTACGGTGTGGCTGTGCTTGAGCGCGTCGAGCGGCATGTTGAGCACGGCCAGATGGTCCGCCATGAAGAAGGCGTCGAATTTGGCGCGCTCCAGCGTCTGTGCGAAGCGCTTGATGTGGGCGAGATTGAAATTGGCGTCGGGGTAAGCACCGGGATAGCGCCAGGCGCCGGTGTGAATCGTTGTCGGCCGCATGAATGCGCCGAGATGCAATTGCCGCGTGCCGCTCAAAGCCACCTCCGCCTGATATGCCTCGTTTATTTAATGTTGATGCGGCCGCCGAACTTCAAGGGCAGCGCGCCCCGGCGACAGGCTAACCGGCTTTGACCGCTTCGGCGCCCTGCGTGGTTCGCGCCGCCGCCGGCAAGGTCAAATGAAAGACGGTGCCGAACGGGGTTCGCGGCGACGCCCATAGCTTGCCGCCGTGCCCTTCGACGATCGAGCGGCAGATGGAAAGACCCAAGCCCATTCCCTCGGATTTTGTCGTGAAAAACGGATCGAAGATCCGATCGAGGTAGGCAGGATCAATTCCGCTGCCGGTATCCTCCACCGTGATCTCCACTCCCGCCTCGGCGTCGACCTCGCACGCGATCGTCAGCTGCCGCTCGCCCTTGGCCGTCGAGCTCATCGCGTCGATTGCATTCATGATGAGGTTGAGGAGCACCTGCTGCAGTTGCACGCGATCGGCCATTACTTCCGGACAGCGGCCAGCCATTTCATTGCGCAGCGATATCCGGTTAGCCGCCAATTCTCCCTGCACCAATGCAAGCACCTCGCCGACGACGACGCCGACATCGACCGGACGCTTTTCCCTGGGCTCCTTGCCGAACATGGCACGCGTGCTGGCGACGATCTGCTCTATCCGTTCGCCCGCTCTGACGACCTGATCGAGGGCGGCTTGCACCGTCGTCAAATTCGGTTCCGATTTCTTCAACCACCGCAGGCCGGCGCTCGCGCTCGCCATGATGCCGGTCAAAGGCTGTCTGATTTCGTGTGCAATCGACGCCGTCATTGCGTTCATGGCGGTCTGTTGCGAGGCATCGGCAAGCTGGCGGCGCAGCGTCTGGATTTGTTCCTGAGTCTGCTTGAGATCGGTCACGTCCCTGGCGCCGGCATAGACGAGGTTGCGGTCGCGCACGGCGAGCCACGAAAGCCAGTGATAGGAGCCGTCCTTGGCCAGGATGCGGTTCTCGAAGTGGGGCGTACTGCGTCCGGCGGCGAGGTTGGCAAGTTCGGCCAGCGTGCGTTCGCGGTCGTCGGGATGGACGAGCGATATCGTCCCGCCCTTGACCAGATCGTCGCGCGACCAGCCGAGCGTCGCGGACCAGGCCGGATTGACGTTGACGACGTTGCCCTGCAAGTCCGTGACAAGGAGAAGGTCCTGGTAGAGTTGCCAGATGCGGTCGCGTTCCTGAACCTTCGCCTCGACGCGCTCGGTCAACGTCGCGTTAAGAGTGCGCAACCGCTCTTGGCTCGCGGCGAGATCTGCTTCGACCCGCTTGCGTTCGGTAATTTCCTCCGCGGCGACATTGATGCCGATTACTTCGCCGCTGCGATTTTTCAACGGATGCCAGTAAGTAACCCAGACGCGTTCGACGTTCGATCCGTCCGGCCGCTGGCCGTTGATTTCGACTCCGGTGACCGGAGCACCCGTGCGCAGGATCGTTTGCACGATAAGCTCGACCTGCGCCGCGACTTGAGGGACCGTTTCACGCACCGACCGTCCAATATGATCGGCGATCGAAATGCCGCAGATTTCGGTCAAATGCTGATTGATCAAAACGTAACGGCAGTCGATGCTGAGAAAAGCGAGACCGATCGGCGCGGTCTCGTAAATCAATTGAAGCTCGGGCGAAGCCGTCAGAGCTTCGACTGGATCGGAATTGGCGATACGGCGATCCATGACCTCGAAACGTCGTTTGAATAGTCCTGCGGCGAGGTTAGCCGAGAGCCCGCACCGACGCCAGGGCGGCGCCGGTCAGCCGGCACCGCAGCCTAAACATAAACCGACTGCAAAAGAACGTGATCGGCACAGAGCCGGCGGCGGCGTTCTTTCACCTGCGGCGGCCGAGGGTTTCTTCCGCGAGAAACGGCTGGAACCCCGCGCTTGCAAGACCGGGCGCGATTGCGATAATTGAGAAAATGCTCCGAAGTACCAGCCGACTTGGCCCTCGATGCAAACGGCGCGTCCCAACAAAATCGCTTGGCGGCGGCCGGTCCGGCACAGCAACAAACGGTCGCGCGCATTGGCGCGGTGGAATTGATCGCGCCGCATGAGGTAGGCCGCCGATCGCGTCGCAGGGTAAGGCGCAAGACCACAAAATCCCCGCGAGCAAATAGTATGGAGAGGTATTTCCAGTGGTCGATTCCTCCGAACGCGTTCCGATTGAGCCGCAAAGCATAATCACCCCGCTCTCGCGAGCCGCGGTATTTCTGGTTTTGTGCATCGGTAACACGCCGGAAGCTGTCCAGCGCGTGCGCAGTGTGATTGCCGATATTGGCGGACTGGTGCGGGCGGTCGGCTTCAGGGATTTACAGGGCCGCCTTTCCTGCAACGTGGCGATCGGAAGCGCAGCCTGGGATCGATTGGGGCAGTCGCGCCGTCCCGCGCAACTGCGCCCGTTTGCGGAAATCCGGGGACCCGTGCACGTCGCCGTGGCGACGCCGGGGGATCTGTTGTTCCACATACGGGCAAATCGCGCCGACATGTGTTTTGAAATCGAGCGGCTCATTCTCGAGGCCTTGGGCGACGCCGTGACGGTCGCCGATGAGGTCCAGGGCTTTCGATACTTTGACTCCCGTGACCTTCTTGGTTTTGTCGACGGCACCGAAAATCCCACCGGCGTCGATTTGGCGGAAGCGGCTCTCATCCAATCGGAGGACCCGCCATTTCAGGGCGGCAGCTACGTCGTCGTGCAGAAGTACCTTCACAAGCTGGATAAGTGGCACGCACTAGACACGACGACGCAACAGAGCATCATCGGGCGAACTAAGGCGGATAACGTCGAACTGCCGGACGCCGTCGGACGCGAGTCGCATAAGCAGCTAACGACCATCGTCGACGCCGAAGGCGTTGAACACGACATTCTCCGTGACAACATGCCTTTCGGAAATCCGGGGCGCGGAGAGTTTGGAACTTATTTTATCGGTTACACGAGAAATCTATGGGTCATCGAAAAAATGTTGGCGAATATGTTCGAAGGCGCCGCTGCAGGCCGGTACGACAGAATACTGGACGTCTCGACCCCGATGACGGGGACCACGTTTTTTGCCCCGTCATATTCGATGCTCAAAAGCCTCGGCTGACCGAAGACGGAAATGCCCGGACTGCCGGTCAAACCGGATAATATCGCGTCGCCGAACCATCCTGCTCCTTCCGTATGAGTCCGCGCTTCATCAGCGTACTGCGCAGACCGTCGGACTGTTCTCTATTCAAAAGCCGATTGAGTTCCGAGGGTCGTATTCCCGGGTTCGACCTGATCAAAGAAAGCGTCTTTTCCAGATCGCCGCCTTGGCGTCCCTGTCGCGCCGCTTCGACCGATCGCGCTTTGCGCTTGGCCGGCTTGCGCGCCTGGGCGGATCTAGTGGTTGTTTTAAGCCCTCGCGATCTTCGCGTCATCGCGGTTGTCCCGCGATTGCATCAGCGTGCGGCCGGCTCGGCACCATCTCAGCAGCCCCGCCGGACAGGACTAGCCTCAGGAAGTCCTGTTTCACCAGATAGATCGACACCGCAAGAAAGACCAAATCCTTCACCAGGAACGCCACGACGCCGGTCATCGCGGGAAAACCGGCGGCCGGATCCCACCCGTTCGGTATGAACGGAATAATCGTAAGGGTCGTGAAAAAGGTTCCGGTTGAACCAAGGGCGCCAAGGATTCCAAATCTCTTATCCCAGAATCCCGCGTATAGAAGAGCGCAGATGATCCACTCCGACGCGCCCAAGACCCGGGCGCCTCCACGGATCCCGAAAGCCGGGTACAGCCAAAAAATGAAGGGGCTGTTGCTGATGAATGGAATCATCGTCTGCGCGCCGTACTGGTGCCACTTCGTGTAGCCGAAGAAAGCAAATATGATCACCATCGCGGCGCGCAGTACGTAGTATTCCAGATCGGTGCTGAGAAGACCAAGCGCAGCCATCGTCTTGGCAAGAGGCGCGACCAGATATTTCGCTATGCCGCGGTCGCCGGGCGAACGCGTCGCCCGCACCACATCCTGCTTCAATAGATAAAATGAGGCGGCGAGAAGCACGACGTCCTTCATAAGGAACGGAACGTTGCCGGTCATTGCCGGAAAGCCCCCGGCAACCATATCCCATCCGTTCGGCATGAACGGAATGATCGTAACGGTGGCCACGAACGTGGCGCACGATCCGAGCGCGCCGAGGATACCCGCCGGCTTGTTCCAAAACCCCAAAAACAGAAGCAGGCCAAACGACCATTCCATGACGCCCAAAAACCAACTACCCCCGCGGACGCCAAAAACGGGATAAATCCAGGAAATCAGCGGCCCGTTGCTGATATACGGGATCAGCACCTGGGCCTCGTACGCGAACCATTTCTGGTAACCGAACAACAAAAATACGATGACCATCGACGCGCGAATGAGGTGATAGTCGAAGTCTCCCTGGACGGGACTTGATTTCGCCAATGCACGCAAAAGCTGGTTGATCGTCGTTGTTTTGTTGCTGCCGGATGTTGCGACTCAATTCATGCCATCACTCCGAACTTCATTCGCTTTTACGAATGCCTCCGATCGCTGCGTTGACGCGAGGGTTTTCACCGTCGCATTCCCTCTCATTCAACCGTAGTGAGACTGCGCAACCGGATTAGCCGAAATAGCGTTTGGGCGATTTGGCGCTGAGGAAAAACTGCGGCGCTGTGCCGAAGCGCCGGCGACCGCGGGCGCAACGGGGTCACCGATGGCCAATGCCGCCAATTTTTTCAGGCCACGATGGATGTTGACCTTGACGAGGGCGGCGGATTGGCCGGTCACGCTGGACGCGCCTTCGACGCTGACGCCCTGCAGCTTTACCAGCCGGATGACGCGGGCTTGAGCCGGCTTCAGCCGTTTGAGCAGATCGTCCACCGCGATAGCGCTTAGCCCAACCTCATCCTCGATCGGTATATCGTCGTCGAGCGCGAGGGCGGCGAACCGAGCGGCGTCCCGGATCTGGTCGATCCATTTATAGCGGGCGATGGCCGCGACCCAAGGTCCGAAGGGTTTCGAGAACGCGTAGGTCTGCCGCTTGGCATGGATAGCGAGAAGCGCGTCCTGCCTCGCATCCTCGGCTGCGGCTTGAGGAAGCCGACGCGCATAGTAGCGGCGCAGCCACTCGTCAAGTTCACGGAGCAACTGCTCGTAGGCTCGGCTTTCGCCGCGTTGCGCGGCGGCCATGAGCCAACCCCATTTCTGAGAACGTCGTTGCCAATCGGCGAAGCGTGATGATGTTTGCGCCGGGCGCCGCGGCGGCAAATCGGAGGCCAAGCGCCCCCGAGCGCCGTCGCCAACGCCGGCCGGCGAAGTAAGCGTCGAATGATCGGCCACTTTATCGGCGTTGGCGTTCATTCCAGATATTCCTTTCGAGCGCGTTGAATGCGGCAGCGGCAGCCGGAAGCTCCGACGCGACGCCCGTGCCTCTTCGCAGCCCAACGAAGCTCGCCCGAGCGGTCGCCTTGTTGTTCGCCCGGACGATGGAGAGGTGCGCCAAGGCGATTCTCCCTAGCCGCTTGCCGGGAAAATCAAGACCGACCTCGCGCCAATCGGTCCGAAGTGCCAAGCGATCTTGCCACCCAGGCTGTTCGCGAGCGCGTCCACGATCTCAAGGCCGCGTCCGGGCCGTCCGGTTGCTTGCCCTGCGCCATCATCCGCGACTTGGCATCTGATGAATGAATCCACGGGCGACAATTCGACGCGAATCGAGCCACCTCCGTCGTGGAAGGCATGGCGCGCCGAATTCATAACGAGTTCCGACACGATGAGGCCGAGTCGCCAGCAGCGATCGGAGTCCATCAGAAACTTATGCTCGGCCAGCACAAGCCCGATGCCTTTGCTATCGAGCTTTGCTCGGCTGATTGCCTGACACAAACGTCGGAGATAGGCGGCGGCATCGACGTCGATATTATGCTCCGGCATCTGCAGGGCGCGGTGCACTTGCACATAATTGCGGAGCTGATCCTCGACCGCGCCCAGGGTGGATTTGACCTCCCCACTACCGGAGCGCGCGGCAGCCAGCGAAATAGCGCCGATAGCGGACGCCAATTCGTTATTGATCCGGTGCGAGAACTCGCGCAATAAAAGTCTATCTTCGGAAGACCAGTGCTCAAAACAAGCAATGTCAGGTGACAGCGTCATGCCTCGGCTACTCGTCTGCAATGCCGATCAACTGAGCGCGTGCTTGACCGACAATTTCCGTCACTTCACCCTGTGCTAAATAGCAGCGTCGGCGCTACTGCCTTTTCGCATGCCGCACTAGTTCCTTGGTACGAGAGGCTCGAACGTCTGAAGCCGCGGCCCGGCCGCCTATTTTGAAGGCGGAGTGTCGGCCTGGCGGCTGAGCGCCCGTTCGATGCACTCGATAATCAAAGCCCCGTCGAACGGCTTATTCAAAAAGCAGACCGCACCTGCATCCAGGGCTTGTCGTCGAATCTTGTCGTCCGGGTAGGCCGTAATAAAGACAAACGGAATGGTTAGCCCCATGCCGATAAGCGTCCTTTGGAGTTCCACCCCGTTCATTCCCGGCATCTGCACGTCCGCGATAATGCAGGAGGTGTTTGGAAGCTGCGGAGAAACCAGGAACTCACGGCATGATGCGAATGTGCAAGCGGTGAGATCCATCGATCTCACAATGCGCTCCGTCGCAACGCGAACCGAGGCATCGTCATCAATGATGGAAACTATCGACAATCGGGGCAAGTGCTCTCACGGGCTTTGTTTGCACTGGCAAAAAGCTGCCCCGTAAGCGGGCCGGAGAAAATAGTACTTAGGTGTGCATCAGTATGATTTTTCGCGCCGGACGTGCAGCGTATCGGCCATCCTGACGAGTTCGGCGAATGACTTCGCGCGCATCTTTTGCATGACGTTGCCGCGATGGATTTTTACCGTTGTTTCGGAGATCCCCGCTTCCACCGCCGCCTGCTTGTTCATCAGCCCGCCCGTGACAAGGGCCATGATTTCCTGCTCGCGCTTGCTGAGCGTTTCGAAACGCGTTCGCAGCTCCAAAGCAGTCGTATCGCTTTCGCGCCGCTTGCGGTCGCGCTCGAGAGCGGCAACGACGGCGTCCAATATATCCTGATCGCGGTAAGGTTTGGTCAGAAAGTCAATCGCTCCCGCCTTCATGGCCTTGACGGACATTTGGACGTCGCCGTGTCCGGTCAAGAAAATAATCGGCATCTTACAACCTGCGTTCCTGAGCTCGTTTTGGAAATCCAATCCGCTAGAGCCGGGCATGCGAATGTCGAGGACAAGGCAGCTTGCGATGTCCGGAAGTTGGCGTGCCAGAAAGCTCGCGGGCGTGCCAAAGACCTCAACCGGCAGGTCTACAGATCGAAACAGGTTCGACAGGGAATTGCGAACGGAAACGTCGTCATCGACGACGTACACAATCGAGTGTAGCTGCTCCACCTCTTTCATCGGTCTGCCCTGCCAAAACGGCCACAGGCACCGCGATAACGGCCCTGCATGGTAGTTATCGTGCACCTTAGTGCGATGGAAGAATAATCCGGACCGTGGCGCCGGTCTTGCCGTCCGATGACAGCGTCAGACCGCCGTCGTGGGCCTCGATAATCGAGCGGCTGATGGATAATCCCATACCCAGGCCTTTCGACTTGGTCGTAAAGAAAGCCCCGAAAAGCTCGTCAATCTTCGCGGGATCGATGCCGACGCCGGAGTCCTGCACCTCCACGGCAATCCGATGATCCTCGCAACGGCGCGATCGGATCACTATCTCGCGAGCCCGTCCGGTTACCTGCTCCATGGCGTCGACGCTGTTCATGATCAGATTGATGATAACCTGTTGCAGTTGTATGCGGTCGCCCATCACGACTGCGATGTCGGGCGCCAGGTCTTGCCGCAGCACCACGCCGTGATCGTCCAATTCGCGTTGAACGAGAGCGACGGCTTCCTTGATGACGTCGTTGACATCGAGGGTCGCCATTTGCGGAACGGCGTTTTTGGCGAGAGCGCGGACTTTCGCAACGATCATGCTGGCGCGATTGGCATCGCCGATCATGGCTTCGATGGACGCGCGAACTTCGCCGAAAAATTGGGGCGGATCTCTACTGAGCCATCTCAAACTTGCGGTACCGTTGCCGATGACCCCCGCCAGCGGCTGATTGACCTCGTGCGCGATCGACGCCGTCAACTCGCCGAGCGTCGTCAGCCGGGTGACATGCGCAAGTTCGATTTGAGCCTGCCGCAACGACTGTTCGACTTGATCCGCGCGAACCGCCGCGGTGACGTCGCTGCCACCGCCCCGGTAGCCGAGAAAACGGCCGTCAGCGTCGAACCTCGGAATTCCGCTCACGGAGACGTACATGGGCGATCCGTCTTTGAGCCGGACCCGGTAGACAAAGCCGCGAAACGGCCTGTGGTCATTGAGTACGCCGATATGCTCTTGCCATTTGGCCGGCTCTTGTTCGACATCGTCTGCTATCGCCGCTATTTCCCAACGCTTGCGACCTATTATGTCGGAGATCGCGATGTCGGCGGATGCCGGACGCTCCGCCGGGACATAGGTGAACCGGTGATCCGGTCCCGTCTCCCAGTACCAATCGGCAGACGCCCCGCTGAAATCCCGAAAACGCTGTTCGCTTTCTCGAAGGGCTTCTTCCGCCTGCTTGCGATCTTCGATATCCGTGCAGGCGCCGTACCATCTGATAACGGCTCCTGCTTCGTTGCGAAAAGGCGTGGCGCGAACCAGAAAGCAGCGATATTGCCCGTCCGCGCGACGAATCCGCCCCTCATCTTCGTAAGGCGCGCCCGCCGCGACGGCTTTTAGGAATTTATCGACAAACTTGGGGCGATCGTCAGGGTGGATCATTGAAGACCAGCCTGATCCTTTTGTCTCCTCCAACGACAAGCCGGTATACTCAGTCCAAGCTCGATTGACGAAATCGGCGGCGCCATCCGGGCCGGCGCTCCAGGCGACCGCGGGAATCGTGTCCATGGCGAGCCGAAGCTCCGCTTCGGCCTGGATGACGCGCGCCTCGGCGCGCTTACGATCCTCAATGTCGGTTAGTTGACCGTACCATTTGATGATGCGTCCCGCTTCGTCACGCTGTGGAATGCCGCGAACCAGAAACCAGCGATAATGCCCGTCCGCCCGACGAAACCGCGCTTCATCCTCAAATGGCAGACGCGTCGCAAGGGCGTTTCTCCAGCCGTCGACATATGCCGGAAGATCGTCGGGGTGAACCGCCTTCGACCAGCCGAAGCCCTGTGACGCTTCGAGAGACAGGTTGGTATATTCGATCCAACTCTTATTGAAGAAATCGCCGGAACCGTCCGGCGAATGGCTCCAGACGATCGTCGGAATTGCGTCCATGGCGAGCCGAAGGTCGACATTGGCCGCTTCCCCCTGCGCCGCAGCTTGCTTTGGATCTCTTTGCGCCGCGGACGAAGGAGCCCGCTCGTCCACGGGCGGGCTGAAAGATCGCTCAGACATTCTCTGTCATCTCAAGCATAGCGGCGGTCATCTCAAACGTGGAACTTCGCAGCACGGAACACCGGATTGCTGAGCCAACGGTAACGATGAGCATTATACCAAACGAACGGGCGGCCTTATAGCCGGGGTGCCATGCGTGCGCGCCCAACATCGTCGAAACGTAATGGAACCTTCCACCGCTCGACACGTGCGACCGATCAAAGGCGGCGGAATTGACGAGGATGTGAAGCGCCGCTTCAGCGCCGACATAAGGTTGCGAAATAGCTGGCCATCCTCGGAAATTCACGGAGCGGGAGCAACACGGCACTGCCTGAAACGCTTTGGCGCTCACTCCACCTCTGTAACCAAGCCGGCGCGACCCACGAAAGGTAGTCACGCGAATTCGGGCTGGATGAGTCCGGCTCGGCTGCGCTCATCCGCGGTCTGGAAGGAAGTCGTGCCGATGACAAACGACGCAGATATCGAACGCCGCACTTTGCTCACCGCAATTACCGCCGCTTCCGGCGCCGCTCTGTCATCGGCCATTCTACCGCGGCACGCCGCCGCGCAGTCCGCCGCCAATGACGCTTCGGCTGCCGACGAGGAGTTCGCGAGAGTCGAGATCAAGACCGGCGACAACACCATTTTCGTCAGGCGCTACGGAAAAGGACCGCCTTTGCTCATGGTGCACGGATTTCCTCGAACCAGCCTGATGTGGCGCCACATGGCGCCCCAGTTCGCGAGCCACCACACCGTGATCTGCGTCGATCTCCGCGGCTACGGCCGCAGCGGCGTGCCCGCCTCCACCGACGATCATTATCCTTACACGAAGCGGGCGATGGCGAACGAACTTGTCGCCGTGATGGAGAAGCTTGGATTTTCCGAGTTCGATCTCGTCGGACACGACCGTGGTGGGCGCGTCTCTTACCGCCTCGCGCTCGATCACCCGGAGAAAGTGCAACGCCTCGCGGTGTTTGATGTCATCCCGATTTCGGAGGGATGGGGCCACGCCGACGCGAAGTTCGCCATGACTTGGTGGCCCTGGAGTCTTCTGATGCAGAAAGCGCCGCTTCCGGAAAAATACCTCCTGGGCGCGCCCGACGCCGTGTTCGACAACCCGTTGGGCCAAGGCTCCTTCGGCCCCGAAGTGAAAGCGGAGTACATGGAAACGTACCTCGATCCGGCTCGGGTGCATGCGATCTGCGAGGAGTACCGCGCGGCTGCAACGCTGGATATCGAGCACGACAAGACGGATCGCCAGGAATCGCGGCGAATCACGTGTCCGATGCTGCATCTGTGGGCTGCCGGCGGGCCACTCGATTCCTTCTACGAAAAAGACGGTGGCGCGTTGGGCATCTGGCGGAAGTGGGCCGACAACGTGCAAGGGCAAGCCATGAAGGGCGGCCACTTTTTTCCCGAGGAGAACCCCACGGCGACAGCGGAGGTTCTACGGAAGTTCCTGTCGGCTTGATGGCTGAGCGCGGGTATCGCGTCGGATCGCGATGTGCGTGCTGCACGGAGATGTGACCGGCGTGGCTACGCCGACTTGTAACCCGACCGCCCCGGCTCACGAATATCGGTGACGTAAAATCAAGCTGGATGCGTTCCGCACGCACGGCATTTATCCGCGACCTTTCAGGGAATGACAGATGACAGACAAACCGGACATCGAACGTCGCACCTTGCTCCGCGGCATCGCCGCCGCTTCCGGCACGGCTCTGTCATTGGCCGTTTTATCGCAACGCGCCGTCGCCCAAGCCGCTGATGCAAAGAAAGCTCAAACGCCGCCGCGAAATTCGACGAGTATCATCCTCACGCACGGTGCGTGGGCGGACGGGTCCAGCTGGGCCAAGATCATATTGCCGCTGGAGCGGCACGGCCTCGAGGTGATTGCCGCGCCGATACCCTTGACCTCGCTCAGCGATGATATCGCTGCGCTCGAACGCGCAATCGGCAGAACGAACGGGCCGGTGATCCTCGCAGCGCACGCTTATGCAGGCGCGGTCATCTCAGCGGTAAAAAACGAACGGGTAAAATCGCTCGTCTGCATTTCGGCACTGACGCCCGACAAGGGCGAAACCGTTGGTGACGTGTTCTACCGAGGCAAGCCGAACCCCAAGGCCCCGCACCTGGCGCCCGATGCCGACGGCCTCATTTGGATGCCGAAAGTCAGTTTCGGAGAGGCATTCGCACAAAATGCGTCCGCAGACACGATTGCAATCTTGGCTGCCACGCAGCGGCCGATTGCTTTGCGATGCATTCAAGTGGCCGCGCCGGAGCCGACGTGGAAGACGAAACCCTCGTGGTTTCTGGTGGCGGAAGAAGACCGCATGATCAATCCGGAAACGCAGCTTTTCATGGCCAAACGCATGGGCGCGAAGATCCACTCATACGCGGTCGATCACGCCTCGCTGGTTACCGCGCCGGAGCGGGTCGTGGATATCCTTCTGGAAGCCGTGGCCGCAACGAAGGCCTGAGAAGCAAATGGGAAAAACCATGATCGGCCTCCCATTGGTTGTCTTCGACGTCAACGAGACGCTGCTCGATCTTGAAAGTCTCGTGCCGACCTTCGAGCGCATTTTCGGCGATAGTTCTCTTCTGCTTCTGTGGTTCGCGCAGTTGGTGCTCTATTCCGAAGCGCTGACGCTTGCCGGTGTCTATGTTCCATTCACGGATACAGGCGGCGCAGTTCTCAAAATGATGGCCACGACCTGCGGCATCTCAATCGGCGAAACCGACCGCGCCGAGTTGACCGAGAAGTTCGCATCGATGCCGCCGTATCCGGAGGTCCCCGGCGCGCTTCGCAAATTGCGGGACGCCGGGTTCCGGCTTTTCACCCTGACCAACAATACGGCCGAGATTTCAGGGCGGCAGCTCGAGCGAGCGGGCCTGTTGGATGCCTTCGAGCGGCGGTTCAGCGTCGACGCCGCCCGCCGTCATAAGCCCGCGCCGGAAGTCTACGCGACGGTGACCCGGGCAATGCAAACTCAGCCTTCACAGATGTGCCTGGTCGCCTGCCATACCTGGGACACTCTAGGCGCGGTCGCGGCCGGTTGGGACGCGGCATTCATCGCGCGCCCGGGCAACGCGCTGTTGGACGTCGGACCCCAGCCGCAGATCGCCGGCGCCGACCTCAGCGAGGTCGCGGACAAGCTGATCACCCGCTACGCCGATCATAATCGCGCACAGCCGGCTTAACCCGATTTCCCACATCGCGCTACGCGCTCGAACCAGAAAGGAAAACGCTTATGAGCACGATCAATTATCGCACCACCAACGTCGACGGTTTGAAGATCTTCTACCGGGAGGCCGGTCGGATCGACGCGCCGGTGCTGTTGTTGCTGCACGGTTTCCCGACCAGCAGCCATTTGTTTCGGAATCTTATCCCGCTGCTTGCCGATCGCTTCCATCTCGTGGCGCCGGACCTGCCGGGGTTCGGGCAATCCGATATGCCGCCGCCCGACAAGTTTCCCTACACATTCGCCAAGCTGGCCGAAATGATCGGACGCTTCACGGAGATGATGAACCTGAAGCGGTTCGCCATCTACATTTTCGACTACGGCGCGCCGGTTGGGCTGCGGATGGCGCTCGCGCATCCGGAGCGGATTACCGCGATCGTATCACAAAACGGCAACGCCTATGAGGAAGGCCTGAGCGACGGCTGGAAACCCATGCGGGCCTATTGGCGCGAACCTACGAAGGCAAACCGCGACGCATTGCGCAGCTTCCTCTCGCCCGAAACGACGTTTTGGCAATACACGCAGGGCGTAAGCGATCCGTCACTGGTTTCGCCGGACGGCTATTCACTGGACGATTTCTACATGGCGCGTCCGGGAGCACACGAAGCGCAGCTCGACCTGCTGCTCGACTACGCCAGCAACGTCGCGCTCTATCCTAAATTCCAGTCCTACTTCCGCGATCGCAAGCCTCCTCTGCTCGCCGTCTGGGGCCGCAACGATCCGTTCTTCTTGCCACCAGGCGCTGAAGCCTTCAGGCGCGACATCCCCAGCGCGGACATCCGCTTCTTCGATACCGGTCACTTCGCGCTTGAGACGCATTATGCGGAAATCGCCACGGCAATTCGGGACTTTGTCGGCAAAGCGGCGGCAGCGGCAGCCTGAGATCGAACGGCAGGCGTCCCCGCGCGTAAGCAGACTTTAGAAGCAAACGTCTTGAGAAGCAGACGTCTAAAGCGGGCATCAGAAGCAAGGATCGCAAGCAAACGTCGCGTTCCCATTTTCTTCATGCCCGCTTCGCCCTTTCAAATTCCCGTTGTCTGGCGCCTAGCATAATCGAACCCGGGCGTTCGGTAGTGTGCTAGCATGCGCACGTCGGACCCGGTGCCGATCAAATAGCTGCCGCGTCATTGACGACGATCTCGGCGGCGGCCCGACCCGCGTTCATGGCGAGTTTTCGTCGCGCTGCTTTTGAGGAGACGGCCATGCTTCGTGTCACTCCGCGCGCTCTTAAATACTGTGGCGCTTTAGGCATTTGCGCCGCTATCGCCGTGTGCGCTCTCTACGTCACCAAGTCCACGGCACAGAGCAACCGCCCGTTGAATGCCTCGCCGATCTACGGCGTCACCATCCCGCCCGGGTACCGCGATTGGAAGATGATCGCCGTGGACGAGCTAAAGACAGCCAAGGTCGACCAGTTGCGCGCCCAGCTTGGCAACGAGATAGCGATCAAGGCCTTTAAGGAAGGGAAGCTGCCGTTCCCGGACGGCACGATCATTGCGGCGCTGCATTGGAATCGCGTCCCGTCGGACGACAACGACAAAGTCCTCGCAGGTCCATTCCCCGGCGCTCAATCCTTCGTTGTCGGGTCCGCCGCGAATGTTCAGTTTATCGTCAAGGATTCAAAGAAGTATGCGGCGACGGGCGGGTGGGGGTTCGCCGATTTCAAGGACGGCAAACCGGGCGACGAGGCGCTGCACCAAACTTGCTGGCCGTGCCACCAACCCGGCAAGGACCGCGACTTTGTCTTTACCCATTACGCGCCCACGCCCTGAAACGACGCGCCGAGTGAAACTCTAAAAAGCAAATCGTCGGCGCGATCGCTCCCCCAGGAAGGTAAATCGCGCGCCAGAGCAGCAATGATCAATCCCCAGCCAAGACCGTGCGACGAAGCGACGATCCGATCAATTCCTTCGCCTCGCAGTCGCGTGTCGAGCGCCAAACCGTGGGTATTGTTGGCGACCATCCTCGGATCGAGTATCGCCAACATCGACAAATCGATCGTCAATGTCGCGTTGCCGGCGATTGAGACCGATCTTGCGACATCGGTTCTGGTGATTCAGTGGCTCGTCAATGCCTACACGCTTTGCCTCTCCGCGCTTCTTTTGACCGGAGGCGCCGCCGGAGACCTTTTCGGGCGTCGCCGTATATTCATCGCGGGTATTGCGATCTTTGCCGTGGCGTCGCTCTGGTGCGGGCTTTCGCCGACCATCACCCAATTGATTGCGGCACGCGCAATTCAGGGTGTGGGCGCCGCTTTGTTGATCCCATGCTCGCTGGCGATCATCGGCGCAACCTTTGACAAATCCGAACGCGGCAGGGCAATTAGAACTTGGGCCGGCTTTTCCGCCCTGGCTACGGCTATTGGACCGCTGTTAGGCGGGTGGATTGTCGATCATTTCTCGTGGCGCTGGATTTTCCTCATCAATCCCTTGCTCGCGTTGCCTGCCATTTGGATCGTCTTCTATAAGCTGCCGGAGAGCCGGGACGATAAAGCCGAGAACGGCCTGGATTGGCGCGGGTCTTTCCTGGCGCTTGTCTCGCTTGGTAGCCTTGCTTTCGGTTTGATTTCCGCACCCGTTTTTGGCTGGAGCAACACATTGGTCCTCCTCGCACTGCTGGGGGGTCTGTTGTTGTTGTCGGCGTTTATTTGGGAGGAAGCGCGCAGCCAAGCTCCGATGTTGCCGCTTGGGTTGTTTCGGTCACGCACGTTCAGCGCCGTTAATTTGCTGACGCTCTTTCTTTACGCCGGGCTCGCAGGCTCGCTTTTCTTTCTGCCCTTCGCGCTGATCCAAGTGGAGGGGTTTTCCGCGACGCTCGCCGGCGCGGCATTTGTGCCCTTCACGCTGATCATGGGAGCGCTGTCGCGCTGGTCGGGCGGATTGCTCGATCGCTTCGGCGCCAAATGGCTTCTGACCGTCGGCCCGACGATTGCGGCTCTCGGCATCGGGCTATTGGCTTTGCCCATCGGCCACGGATCATATTTCCCCTTTCTTCTGCCGATCTCGATATTGGCGCTTGGCATGGTCATAAGCGTTGCGCCGCTCACAACCACGGTCATCAATGCTGTCCCCGCCACTCAGACCGGGGTGGCGGCGGGGATCAACAATGCCGCCGCTTCCGTGGCAAACCTACTGGCGATTGCCGTCCTCGGTACATTGGCGCTCGGCGTTTACGATCGCGCACTCGAGAGAAACCTTGAAACGGGGGTCGTGTCCGGCGAAGTGAGGCAGGCTGTGGAGGTCGCAAAGCGGCAATTCGTTATCGCGCCCGCGCTGTCGATGGTTCATAGAGATGATCGACGGGTCACCGAGATCATTCTCAAGAAGTCGCTGGCTGAGAGCATTCGGTTCGCCATGCTGATTTCGGCGGCGCTGGCATTGGCAGGAGCGCTGAGCGGCGCGCTCATTCCACGGTCGCGGTAGAAAATTCGCCGAGAGCAAGCAGGCCGTTGTCCGGGAAAGCGTGAAAAGCCCCCTGACTCTTTCGAAGCGGGTATACGGTAGGACGACGTGCGTGGCGAGATATCACCGGCGAAGCGGCGCGTCCGCGTATCGCGATAGCGCCGTTGGCGTTGCGCCGGCATCCGAGAAGCCAGCGCAACTGCCTCCTTCCGCCACAGCCGACAGCGGAACCTTACGAAAGTTTCATATTGATCACCGGCAAGCAGCCTTGCCGGTGATATCGAAAAATGGCGTACATGGGTAAAATGCGGTCGGAACATTTGTGCTAAGGAACTTTTTGCGCAAAGAGACATTTGGGCAAAGTATGAAAAATGTGGAGAGTTCCGCTATGTCGAACGCGAAGCAGGCCTCGAAGCGAAAACGTCGGAGCAAAACCCTACCGGTGTTGGGCGCCGCCGGGCTTTCTTTATCGCTAGTGGGGAGTGCAACGGCGACGACCGGCGGGCCGGCGACAGATAATCAGACCCCGCGCAACATCCTACCAAATCACGAAATCATCCTGGGCGAGGAGGAAATCTCCGACGTCAGCCTGGGGACATTCTACTTTTCGACAACGAAATCGCTGACGCGCTCCGTCCCAATATCCAACTTGCCAGGGGTGGCGGCTGCGGTTGCGGCGGTAGAGGCTGCGGCGGCAGAGGCTGAGGGGGTTGCGGCGGCAGAGGCTGCGGTGGTTGCGGCTGGGGCGGGATAGGTCTGGGTTTGGGTTTGGGTCTGGGTTACGGCTTGGGCTACGGGTACGGATATGGTTGCTACGGTTATGGATATGGCTACGGCTATGGCTGCTATGGGTATGGTCGCGGTGGCTGCTGCCGGTCATGGGGAGGCTGCCGCTACTGCTAAACTCCGGGTCTATTGCTTCCTACCGGGCGCCGGGCCCTAAAACGCTGCCTTGATGGGGTTAGGCGTTTGCGTAGGAAACGCTCGCCCCGCCTGACCGCGACGCTTGTAAGCGGTTATTTCGATCGGCAAATTTTCCGGGTTTACCAAGACTA
>CAWGWO010000013.1:0-14338 GCA_963826295.1 uncultured Alphaproteobacteria bacterium | reverse complement strand
GCATCTTACAACCTGCGTTCCTAGCTTGTTTTGGAAATCCAATCCGCTAGAGCCGGGCATGCGAATGTCGAGGACAAGGCAGCTTGCGATGTCCGGAAGTTGGCGTGCCAGAAAGCTCGCGGGCGTGCCAAAGACCTCAACCGGCAGGTCTACAGATCGAAACAGGTTCGACAGGGAATTGCGAACGGAAACGTCGTCATCGACGACGTACACAATCGAGTGTAGCTGCTCCACCTCTTTCATCGGTCTGCCCTGCCAAAACGGCCACAGGCACCGCGATAACGGCCCTGCATGGTAGTTATCGTGCACCTTAGTGCGATGGAAGAATAATCCGGACCGTGGCGCCGGTCTTGCCGTCCGATGACAGCGTCAGACCGCCGTCGTGGGCCTCGATAATCGAGCGGCTGATGGATAATCCCATACCCAGGCCTTTCGACTTGGTCGTAAAGAAAGCCCCGAAAGCTCGTCAATCTTCGCGGGATCGATGCCGACGCCGGAGATCCTGCACCTCCACGGCAATCCGATGATCCTCGCAACGGCGCGATCGGATCACTATCTCGCGAGCCCGTCCGGTTACCTGCTCCATGGCGTCGACGCTGTTCATGATCAGATTGATGATAACCTGTTGCAGTTGTATGCGGTCGCCCATCACGACTGCGATGTCGGGCGCCAGGTCTTGCCGCAGCACCACGCCGTGATCGTCCAATTCGCGTTGAACGAGAGCGACGGCTTCCTTGATGACGTCGTTGACATCGAGGGTCGCCATTTGCGGAACGGCGTTTTTGGCGAGAGCGCGGACTTTCGCAACGATCATGCTGGCGCGATTGGCATCGCCGATCATGGCTTCGATGGACGCGCGAACTTCGCCGAAAAATTGGGGCGGATCTCTACTGAGCCATCTCAAACTTGCGGTACCGTTGCCGATGACCCCCGCCAGCGGCTGATTGACCTCGTGCGCGATCGACGCCGTCAACTCGCCGAGCGTCGTCAGCCGGGTGACATGCGCAAGTTCGATTTGAGCCTGCCGCAACGACTGTTCGACTTGATCCGCGCGAACCGCCGCGGTGACGTCGCTGCCACCGCCCCGGTAGCCGAGAAAACGGCCGTCAGCGTCGAACCTCGGAATTCCGCTCACGGAGACGTACATGGGCGATCCGTCTTTGAGCCGGACCCGGTAGACAAAGCCGCGAAACGGCCTGTGGTCATTGAGTACGCCGATATGCTCTTGCCATTTGGCCGGCTCTTGTTCGACATCGTCTGCTATCGCCGCTATTTCCCAACGCTTGCGACCTATTATGTCGGAGATCGCGATGTCGGCGGATGCCGGACGCTCCGCCGGGACATAGGTGAACCGGTGATCCGGTCCCGTCTCCCAGTACCAATCGGCAGACGCCCCGCTGAAATCCCGAAAACGCTGTTCGCTTTCTCGAAGGGCTTCTTCCGCCTGCTTGCGATCTTCGATATCCGTGCAGGCGCCGTACCATCTGATAACGGCTCCTGCTTCGTTGCGAAAAGGCGTGGCGCGAACCAGAAAGCAGCGATATTGCCCGTCCGCGCGACGAATCCGCCGCTCATCTTCGTAAGGCGCGCCCGCCGCGACGGCTTTTAGGAATTTATCGACAAACTTGGGGCGATCGTCAGGGTGGATCATTGAAGACCAGCCTGATCCTTTTGTCTCCTCCAACGACAAGCCGGTATACTCAGTCCAAGCTCGATTGACGAAATCGGCGGCGCCATCCGGGCCGGCGCTCCAGGCGACCGCGGGAATCGTGTCCATGGCGAGCCGAAGCTCCGCTTCGGCCTGGATGACGCGCGCCTCGGCGCGCTTACGATCCTCAATGTCGGTTAGTTGACCGTACCATTTGATGATGCGTCCCGCTTCGTCACGCTGTGGAATGCCGCGAACCAGAAACCAGCGATAATGCCCGTCCGCCCGACGAAACCGCGCTTCATCCTCAAATGGCAGACGCGTCGCAAGGGCGTTTCTCCAGCCGTCGACATATGCCGGAAGATCGTCGGGGTGAACCGCCTTCGACCAGCCGAAGCCCTGTGACGCTTCGAGAGACAGGTTGGTATATTCGATCCAACTCTTATTGAAGAAATCGCCGGAACCGTCCGGCGAATGGCTCCAGACGATCGTCGGAATTGCGTCCATGGCGAGCCGAAGGTCGACATTGGCCGCTTCCCCCTGCGCCGCAGCTTGCTTTGGATCTCTTTGCGCCGCGGACGAAGGAGCCCGCTCGTCCACGGGCGGGCTGAAAGATCGCTCAGACATTCTCTGTCATCTCAAGCATAGCGGCGGTCATCTCAAACGTGGAACTTCGCAGCACGGAACACCGGATTGCTGAGCCAACGGTAACGATGAGCATTATACCAAACGAACGGGCGGCCTTATAGCCGGGGTGCCATGCGTGCGCGCCCAACATCGTCGAAACGTAATGGAACCTTCCACCGCTCGACACGTGCGACCGATCAAAGGCGGCGGAATTGACGAGGATGTGAAGCGCCGCTTCAGCGCCGACATAAGGTTGCGAAATAGCTGGCCATCCTCGGAAATTCACGGAGCGGGAGCAACACGGCACTGCCTGAAACGCTTTGGCGCTCACTCCACCTCTGTAACCAAGCCGGCGCGACCCACGAAAGGTAGTCACGCGAATTCGGGCTGGATGAGTCCGGCTCGGCTGCGCTCATCCGCGGTCTGGAAGGAAGTCGTGCCGATGACAAACGACGCAGATATCGAACGCCGCACTTTGCTCACCGCAATTACCGCCGCTTCCGGCGCCGCTCTGTCATCGGCCATTCTACCGCGGCACGCCGCCGCGCAGTCCGCCGCCAATGACGCTTCGGCTGCCGACGAGGAGTTCGCGAGAGTCGAGATCAAGACCGGCGACAACACCATTTTCGTCAGGCGCTACGGAAAAGGACCGCCTTTGCTCATGGTGCACGGATTTCCTCGAACCAGCCTGATGTGGCGCCACATGGCGCCCCAGTTCGCGAGCCACCACACCGTGATCTGCGTCGATCTCCGCGGCTACGGCCGCAGCGGCGTGCCCGCCTCCACCGACGATCATTATCCTTACACGAAGCGGGCGATGGCGAACGAACTTGTCGCCGTGATGGAGAAGCTTGGATTTTCCGAGTTCGATCTCGTCGGACACGACCGTGGTGGGCGCGTCTCTTACCGCCTCGCGCTCGATCACCCGGAGAAAGTGCAACGCCTCGCGGTGTTTGATGTCATCCCGATTTCGGAGGGATGGGGCCACGCCGACGCGAAGTTCGCCATGACTTGGTGGCCCTGGAGTCTTCTGATGCAGAAAGCGCCGCTTCCGGAAAAATACCTCCTGGGCGCGCCCGACGCCGTGTTCGACAACCCGTTGGGCCAAGGCTCCTTCGGCCCCGAAGTGAAAGCGGAGTACATGGAAACGTACCTCGATCCGGCTCGGGTGCATGCGATCTGCGAGGAGTACCGCGCGGCTGCAACGCTGGATATCGAGCACGACAAGACGGATCGCCAGGAATCGCGGCGAATCACGTGTCCGATGCTGCATCTGTGGGCTGCCGGCGGGCCACTCGATTCCTTCTACGAAAAAGACGGTGGCGCGTTGGGCATCTGGCGGAAGTGGGCCGACAACGTGCAAGGGCAAGCCATGAAGGGCGGCCACTTTTTTCCCGAGGAGAACCCCACGGCGACAGCGGAGGTTCTACGGAAGTTCCTGTCGGCTTGATGGCTGAGCGCGGGTATCGCGTCGGATCGCGATGTGCGTGCTGCACGGAGATGTGACCGGCGTGGCTACGCCGACTTGTAACCCGACCGCCCCGGCTCACGAATATCGGTGACGTAGAATCAAGCTGGATGCGTTCCGCACGCACGGCATTTATCCGCGACCTTTCAGGGAATGACAGATGACAGACAAACCGGACATCGAACGTCGCACCTTGCTCCGCGGCATCGCCGCCGCTTCCGGCACGGCTCTGTCATTGGCCGTTTTATCGCAACGCGCCGTCGCCCAAGCCGCTGATGCAAAGAAAGCTCAAACGCCGCCGCGAAATTCGACGAGTATCATCCTCACGCACGGTGCGTGGGCGGACGGGTCCAGCTGGGCCAAGATCATATTGCCGCTGGAGCGGCACGGCCTCGAGGTGATTGCCGCGCCGATACCCTTGACCTCGCTCAGCGATGATATCGCTGCGCTCGAACGCGCAATCGGCAGAACGAACGGGCCGGTGATCCTCGCAGCGCACGCTTATGCAGGCGCGGTCATCTCAGCGGTAAAAAACGAACGGGTAAAATCGCTCGTCTGCATTTCGGCACTGACGCCCGACAAGGGCGAAACCGTTGGTGACGTGTTCTACCGAGGCAAGCCGAACCCCAAGGCCCCGCACCTGGCGCCCGATGCCGACGGCCTCATTTGGATGCCGAAAGTCAGTTTCGGAGAGGCATTCGCACAAAATGCGTCCGCAGACACGATTGCAATCTTGGCTGCCACGCAGCGGCCGATTGCTTTGCGATGCATTCAAGTGGCCGCGCCGGAGCCGACGTGGAAGACGAAACCCTCGTGGTTTCTGGTGGCGGAAGAAGACCGCATGATCAATCCGGAAACGCAGCTTTTCATGGCCAAACGCATGGGCGCGAAGATCCACTCATACGCGGTCGATCACGCCTCGCTGGTTACCGCGCCGGAGCGGGTCGTGGATATCCTTCTGGAAGCCGTGGCCGCAACGAAGGCCTGAGAAGCAAATGGGAAAAACCATGATCGGCCTCCCATTGGTTGTCTTCGACGTCAACGAGACGCTGCTCGATCTTGAAAGTCTCGTGCCGACCTTCGAGCGCATTTTCGGCGATAGTTCTCTTCTGCTTCTGTGGTTCGCGCAGTTGGTGCTCTATTCCGAAGCGCTGACGCTTGCCGGTGTCTATGTTCCATTCACGGATACAGGCGGCGCAGTTCTCAAAATGATGGCCACGACCTGCGGCATCTCAATCGGCGAAACCGACCGCGCCGAGTTGACCGAGAAGTTCGCATCGATGCCGCCGTATCCGGAGGTCCCCGGCGCGCTTCGCAAATTGCGGGACGCCGGGTTCCGGCTTTTCACCCTGACCAACAATACGGCCGAGATTTCAGGGCGGCAGCTCGAGCGAGCGGGCCTGTTGGATGCCTTCGAGCGGCGGTTCAGCGTCGACGCCGCCCGCCGTCATAAGCCCGCGCCGGAAGTCTACGCGACGGTGACCCGGGCAATGCAAACTCAGCCTTCACAGATGTGCCTGGTCGCCTGCCATACCTGGGACACTCTAGGCGCGGTCGCGGCCGGTTGGGACGCGGCATTCATCGCGCGCCCGGGCAACGCGCTGTTGGACGTCGGACCCCAGCCGCAGATCGCCGGCGCCGACCTCAGCGAGGTCGCGGACAAGCTGATCACCCGCTACGCCGATCATAATCGCGCACAGCCGGCTTAACCCGATTTCCCACATCGCGCTACGCGCTCGAACCAGAAAGGAAAACGCTTATGAGCACGATCAATTATCGCACCACCAACGTCGACGGTTTGAAGATCTTCTACCGGGAGGCCGGTCGGATCGACGCGCCGGTGCTGTTGTTGCTGCACGGTTTCCCGACCAGCAGCCATTTGTTTCGGAATCTTATCCCGCTGCTTGCCGATCGCTTCCATCTCGTGGCGCCGGACCTGCCGGGGTTCGGGCAATCCGATATGCCGCCGCCCGACAAGTTTCCCTACACATTCGCCAAGCTGGCCGAAATGATCGGACGCTTCACGGAGATGATGAACCTGAAGCGGTTCGCCATCTACATTTTCGACTACGGCGCGCCGGTTGGGCTGCGGATGGCGCTCGCGCATCCGGAGCGGATTACCGCGATCGTATCACAAAACGGCAACGCCTATGAGGAAGGCCTGAGCGACGGCTGGAAACCCATGCGGGCCTATTGGCGCGAACCTACGAAGGCAAACCGCGACGCATTGCGCAGCTTCCTCTCGCCCGAAACGACGTTTTGGCAATACACGCAGGGCGTAAGCGATCCGTCACTGGTTTCGCCGGACGGCTATTCACTGGACGATTTCTACATGGCGCGTCCGGGAGCACACGAAGCGCAGCTCGACCTGCTGCTCGACTACGCCAGCAACGTCGCGCTCTATCCTAAATTCCAGTCCTACTTCCGCGATCGCAAGCCTCCTCTGCTCGCCGTCTGGGGCCGCAACGATCCGTTCTTCTTGCCACCAGGCGCTGAAGCCTTCAGGCGCGACATCCCCAGCGCGGACATCCGCTTCTTCGATACCGGTCACTTCGCGCTTGAGACGCATTATGCGGAAATCGCCACGGCGATTTGGGACTTTGTCGGCAAAGCGGCGGCAGCGGCAGCCTGAGATCGAACGGCAGGCGTCCCCGCGCGTAAGCAGACTTTAGAAGCAAACGTCTTGAGAAGCAGACGTCTAAAGCGGGCATCAGAAGCAAGGATCGCAAGCAAACGTCGCGTTCCCATTTTCTTCATGCCCGCTTCGCCCTTTCAAATTCCCGTTGTCTGGCGCCTAGCATAATCGAACCCGGGCGTTCGGTAGTGTGCTAGCATGCGCACGTCGGACCCGGTGCCGATCAAATAGCTGCCGCGTCATTGACGACGATCTCGGCGGCGGCCCGACCCGCGTTCATGGCGAGTTTTCGTCGCGCTGCTTTTGAGGAGACGGCCATGCTTCGTGTCACTCCGCGCGCTCTTAAATACTGTGGCGCTTTAGGCATTTGCGCCGCTATCGCCGTGTGCGCTCTCTACGTCACCAAGTCCACGGCACAGAGCAACCGCCCGTTGAATGCCTCGCCGATCTACGGCGTCACCATCCCGCCCGGGTACCGCGATTGGAAGATGATCGCCGTGGACGAGCTAAAGACAGCCAAGGTCGACCAGTTGCGCGCCCAGCTTGGCAACGAGATAGCGATCAAGGCCTTTAAGGAAGGGAAGCTGCCGTTCCCGGACGGCACGATCATTGCGGCGCTGCATTGGAATCGCGTCCCGTCGGACGACAACGACAAAGTCCTCGCAGGTCCATTCCCCGGCGCTCAATCCTTCGTTGTCGGGTCCGCCGCGAATGTTCAGTTTATGGTCAAGGATTTAAAGAAGTATGCGGCGACGGGCGGGTGGGGGTTCGCCGATTTCAAGGACGGCAAACCGGGCGACGAGGCGCTGCACCAAACTTGCTGGCCGTGCCACCAACCCGGCAAGGACCGCGACTTTGTCTTTACCCATTACGCGCCCACGCCCTGAAACGACGCGCCGAGTGAAACTCTAAAAAGCAAATCGTCGGCGCGATCGCTCCCCCAGGAAGGTGAATTGCGCGCCAGAGCAGCAATGATCAATCCCCAGCCAAGACCGTGCGACGAAGCGACGATCCGATCGATTCCTTCGCCTCGCAGTCGCGTGTCGAGCGCCAAACCGTGGGTATTGTTGGCGACCATCCTCGGATCGAGTATCGCCAACATCGACGAATTGATCGTCAATGTCGCGTTGCCGGCGATTGAGACCGATCTTGCGACATCGGTTCTGGTGATTTAGTGGCTCGTCAATGCCTACACGCTTTGCCTCTCCGCGCTTCTTTTGACCGGAGGCGCCGCCGGAGACCTTTTCGGGCGTCGCCGTATATTCATCGCGGGTATTGCGATCTTTGCCGTGGCGTCGCTCTGGTGCGGGCTTTCGCCGACCATCACCCAATTGATTGCGGCACGCGCGATTTAGGGTGTGGGCGCCGCTTTGTTGATCCCATGCTCGCTGGCGATCATCGGCGCAACCTTTGACGAATCCGAACGCGGCAGGGCAATTAGAACTTGGGCCGGCTTTTCCGCCCTGGCTACGGCTATTGGACCGCTGTTAGGCGGGTGGATTGTCGATCATTTCTCGTGGCGCTGGATTTTCCTCATCAATCCCTTGCTCGCGTTGCCTGCCATTTGGATCGTCTTCTATAAGCTGCCGGAGAGCCGGGACGATAAAGCCGAGAACGGCCTGGATTGGCGCGGGTCTTTCCTGGCGCTTGTCTCGCTTGGTAGCCTTGCTTTCGGTTTGATTTCCGCACCCGTTTTTGGCTGGAGCAACACATTGGTCCTCCTCGCACTGCTGGGGGGTCTGTTGTTGTTGTCGGCGTTTATTTGGGAGGAAGCGCGCAGCCAAGCTCCGATGTTGCCGCTTGGGTTGTTTCGGTCACGCACGTTCAGCGCCGTTAATTTGCTGACGCTCTTTCTTTACGCCGGGCTCGCAGGCTCGCTTTTCTTTCTGCCCTTCGCGCTGATCCAAGTGGAGGGGTTTTCCGCGACGCTCGCCGGCGCGGCATTTGTGCCCTTCACGCTGATCATGGGAGCGCTGTCGCGCTGGTCGGGCGGATTGCTCGATCGCTTCGGCGCCAAATGGCTTCTGACCGTCGGCCCGACGATTGCGGCTCTCGGCATCGGGCTATTGGCTTTGCCCATCGGCCACGGATCATATTTCCCCTTTCTTCTGCCGATCTCGATATTGGCGCTTGGCATGGTCATAAGCGTTGCGCCGCTCACAACCACGGTCATCAATGCTGTCCCCGCCACTCAGACCGGGGTGGCGGCGGGGATCAACAATGCCGCCGCTTCCGTGGCAAACCTACTGGCGATTGCCGTCCTCGGTACATTGGCGCTCGGCGTTTACGATCGCGCACTCGAGAGAAACCTTGAAACGGGGGTCGTGTCCGGCGAAGTGAGGCAGGCTGTGGAGGTCGCAAAGCGGCAATTCGTTATCGCGCCCGCGCTGTCGATGGTTCATAGAGATGATCGACGGGTCACCGAGATCATTCTCAAGAAGTCGCTGGCTGAGAGCATTCGGTTCGCCATGCTGATTTCGGCGGCGCTGGCATTGGCAGGAGCGCTGAGCGGCGCGCTCATTCCACGGTCGCGGTAGAAAATTCGCCGAGAGCAAGCAGGCCGTTGTCCGGGAAAGCGTGAAAAGCCCCCTGACTCTTTCGAAGCGGGTATACGGTAGGACGACGTGCGTGGCGAGATATCACCGGCGAAGCGGCGCGTCCGCGTATCGCGATAGCGCCGTTGGCGTTGCGCCGGCATCCGAGAAGCCAGCGCAACTGCCTCCTTCCGCCACAGCCGACAGCGGAACCTTACGAAAGTTTCATATTGATCACCGGCAAGCAGCCTTGCCGGTGATATCGAAAAATGGCGTACATGGGTAAAATGCGGTCGGAACATTTGTGCTAAGGAACTTTTTGCGCAAAGAGACATTTGGGCAAAGTATGAAAAATGTGGAGAGTTCCGCTATGTCGAACGCGAAGCAGGCCTCGAAGCGAAAACGTCGGAGCAAAACCCTACCGGTGTTGGGCGCCGCCGGGCTTTCTTTATCGCTAGTGGGGAGTGCAACGGCGACGACCGGCGGGCCGGCGACAGATAATCAGACCCCGCGCAACATCCTACCGAATCACGAAATCATCCTCGGCGAGGAGGAAATCTCCGACGTCAGCCTGGGGACGTTCTACGTTTTCGACAACGAAAACGCTGACGCGCTCCGTCCCAATATCCAACTTGCCAGGGGTGGCGGCTGCGGTTGCGGCGGTAGAGGCTGCGGCGGCAGAGGCTGCGGGGGTTGCGGCGGCAGAGGCTGCGGTGGTTGCGGCTGGGGCGGGATAGGTCTGGGTTTGGGTTTGGGTCTGGGTTACGGCTTGGGCTACGGGTACGGATATGGTTGCTACGGTTATGGATATGGCTACGGCTATGGCTGCTATGGGTATGGTCGCGGTGGCTGCTGCCGGTCATGGGGAGGCTGCCGCTACTGCTAAACTCCGGGTCTATTGCTTCCTACCGGGCGCCGGGCCCTAAAACGCTGCCTTGATGGGGTTAGGCGTTTGCGTAGGAAACGCTCGCCCCGCCTGACCGCGACGCTTGTAAGCGGTTATTTCGATCGGCAAATTTTCCGGGTTTACCAAGACTATCGTCGGCGTCGCGGGCTCGAAGATTGGCGCGACGAAACGCGCTCGAAATATCCGATCGCCTCGCGGCCGTGTCGGTCCAGCAGCGCGAATATGGCACCCTGAGGGTCCGCGCAATGGACGATCGAGGCGCCGCCCGGCACGGACGTCGGGCCGTAGACAATTCGGCCGCCGCCGGCCTCTACGCGCTCCGCGGCTGCCTCGATATCGTCGATGTTGAAATAGTAAAGCCAAAACGAACGCGGCAAGGTCGCGGGCTTGGTGAGCATGCCGCCGATCGTTTCCCCCTGAGCGGAGAATTGCTGATACGGGCCCATTGCGCCGACGTAGGCGTCGGTTTTTCGCCAATCAAATACGTCGCCGTAGAAGGCAACCGCCTGCTCCAAGTCGGCGGCAAGCAATTCATGCCAGCCCACGCGACCCGGTTTGCCCAGCTCTATCGGCTGCTCGTCGCCGCGCGTTAATCCTTTCACCAACGCAAGCGTCGCCATTTGCGGGTCGGCGACGACAGAAAAGCGGCTGACGCCGGGGACCTCCGTCGGTGGCACATGCACAGCTCCGCCGAGTTTCTTGAACCGCGCAGTGGCAGTGTCCACGTCGCCGACTGCGACATACCCAATCCATTGCGGCGTCGCGCCCGCCTTCCGCGCATCCTCCGACAGCTCCATCAACCCGCTGACCGGCACTCTTCGCGCGGCGAACAGCGTGTAGCGGCTACCCGGCGTCGATGCATCTAGCGCACCCCAGCCCACAACTTTGGCATAAAAGTTTTTGGCGACTTCGATGTCCGTCGTCATCAACTCGTACCACACGAAACGGCCATGACTGTCGGACACTTTTCTGTTTCTCTCTTTCGAGGCTGCGAAGGCAGCAGTGCGGGGCGTGCTCGCGGCCAATGCGAGAATTTCAACAACAATTGCCAACCGCCGAGGTGCTGCATGCAAAAGGGCGACGACAATCGATACAGGAATTGGGCATTGTGCAGTATAGCAAATTTCGATGCTACTTCCGTTCCGGTCACCGTCGTGCCCACACGGCACCAGCTCGAGGCGCGCTCCGGCGGTGGCGGCGGATGTTACAATTTTATGGCGAATGAACGCGCATCGCCCGTGGATGCACGAGACCAAATATTGTGGTAATCAACAAGAGACATGCCCTGGGCTGGAAGGCGGCCCGAATTGGCAACTGGCCGAGCACCGCCGTGCGTTCCTTCCTTCCCGCAAACCAACGCCATCGCATCGCCTGAAGAGGTATTCCGATGTCTCATCACCTCGATACCCCTCTCGCAAGCCAGAACGGCCAGCTTTACATCGACGACCTGTATGTCTTCCAAGGCAGCGACAGCACCGTGTTCGTCATGGACGTCAACTCCAACATCACCGGAGTTCACGTCAAACCGGGCTTCCACGCCGAGGCCCGCTATGAGTTCAAGGTGCACTTCGACGGCGCCGAACTTGAAACGCTGACCTACCGAGTGTCCTTCGGCGAGCCGGACGCCGACGGACGACAGCACCTGCAAGTGCACGCCCTCAGCGGCGCCGAGGCGCGAGGCGATTCCGCGACCGGCCAGCTCGTGCTGGAGGGACGAACGGGCGAGCCGGCCAGCGCGGATGGAATTAGGATCTGGACAGGACGCATCGCCAACTCGTTTTACATCGACCTGTCGCTGCTCGCGATCGTCAATGGCGCGGTCAAAAACGGAACCGCGGTGAACCTCTCAGCGTGGCGCCCGGACGACGCCAAGAACAGCTTCGCCAACACGACCGTCGACACGATCGTCCTGGAAGTCTCGCATCGGCATCCCCAGCTGCGGCCCGGCGCCCGCATCGGGCTCTGGGGCGCCACGAAACTTGCAACGGACGCGGGCGGCTGGCGGCAGATCAATCGTGCCGGACATCCCATGATGTGGCCGATCTTCTGGCCGGACGACACCCACTTCACAAATCCCGCCAACACCCGGCACCCATCTAAAGACTTCGATGCGGAGGGCATGCACATCGCCGAGCACATTGCCGCCGTCGTCGCCGCCAGCGGGACCGCGGACGACCCGCAAGGCTACGGCGAGACTGTCGCCCGGGAGCTGTTCCCTGATCTGTTGCCCTACGTGGTAGGCACGCCCGCGACATACGGCTTCGCCACGCGTAACGGGCGGACGCTGGCCGACAATGCGCCCGAAGTCATGCTGTCGCTGGTCGCCGGGACGGCCATTCCCTCCGGACTGAAACCCTCCGTCACCAAGCACCTGAGGGACAACAAATTCCCCTACGTCATGCCAAGATGAGCTGAGGTGTTGACGGTGTGGCGGTCCCGGGAAGACTCGAACTTTCCGACCTCCGGTTTAGGAATTCGGTTTCGACATTTTCCACCGTTCGCCACTACGCCCCTAAACGCACTGCAAAGCCCCACGCGGGCGTCGACCAATGTCCGTTGTTGGGGATGGCACGCCGTGTCAGCACTTCCGCTTTTGACCCAAAGCAGACATTGTCCGGCTTCATGACTTAACACTTAGACGTTTTAGCTTTTCTGGCACGTTGAAGCGGCGCATTTCCTCGTCTGCGAAGGCGTAGGGCGAGTTTGGATCGGAGAGCCAAGTAAAGTTTAGCTTGATGAGGCCGAGATATATAAAGGCGAACATATACACCAAGCCCCCGATCCAATCCGTAAGGCTGGCGAGTTCACGGGTGCTGACATAGTAGAGGTAATAAACACCGACCGGGATGTGCCCCAGCGTGACCGCCGCTAGACCTGGATTGTAGATAGACTTGAGTTTCACGTTAACGAGTATTCCGTGAAACACGAATTGGCCAAGACCAAAAACGACCGGGGCGAGGCCAAGCCAAATAACGTTGGGGAAAAATACCGGAACAAGGTAGAAACCATATGCCGCGATAACGTTGATCACCATCGCGCCATTTTGATTCAACGGATAGCGATCAGGCCGTTGGCTCGGCCTCATCGCCATATTCATGATAGGTGGAAATCCGCCGGGCCACCCATATTCCTCGTACTGGTGAAATAGCAGCACGATGAAGTTGAGCAGCAATAGACGCCGCAAGATGCTCATGTCCTGCCAACTGAAAAACAGCCAGACAATCGCGCCGACCGCAACCGCCGCACCGACATCGTACCAACGGCGCCTGAAAAAGCTCATGCTCGATTTTACGTCAGCAGGTTAGACAGGGGAAGCTATTTGGCTCTGAGAATGGGGCTCTGAGCCCTCCACGCTTGCGGAGCTGTGCCCACCGCACACGTCCGCTTCTGACCCAAAACCGATATTGTCCCATCTCACGACGCAGAGGCGAAAGACACATTGCGGCAAACTCATTCGGCTACCGGTGTCGCTGACGAAGGCCGCGCTTGTTGGCCAGCATATAGGCGCAGGCTTGGCGCGATTTTATTGTGCGGCGAGCCGCTTTGCCCTGTCGGGAAATCCAAATCGTCGCATTTCTTCCGGAGCAAAAGGATAGGGCGAGTTGGGCGCCGACAGCCACGTGAAGTTCAGCTTGAGGACTCCGAAATAAAGGAAACCGGCCATGTACGCGAAGCCGATCCCCCAGTCCCACGCAGTCGCCACACCCTGCACCAGGTAGACGTAATAAACACCGAGCGGAAGAAATCCCAGCAGGGCGGTTACCATGCCGGGATTATATGGCGCTTTTAGTTTCACATTGGTGAGAATGCCGTGCGCAATGACTTGTAGAAACCCCACCAACATTGGTCCGAGCGCAAGCCAAATTACAGTCGGGAAAAAGACAGGAGCGAGATAAAGCACGTATGACCAGATCAGATTGATGACCATCGCTCCATTTTGATTCAGCGGATAGCGGTCTGGCCTGTTGCTTGGCCACACCACTAGGTTGACGAGCGGCGGAAAGCCGCCCGGCCATCCATATTCTTCGTATTGGTGCGCGAGCATCATTATGAAATTCAACAGCAGCACGCGCTGTATCAATGACATGTCGTGCCACAGAAAAAATGAGACTACTCCCACGCCAATCGCGACGACTGCGCCAAGATCGTACCAATGACGTCTAAGAAATCTCATTTGTTCGCCTCTATTTCGACAAACGCCATTTAATTCCATCGGACGATGCTTGGATGCACGACCTTCGGCTTCTGTCGTCTCGATCAAAACATTATGACTTGTCCAGGGTTCGTAGCAAATGCCCGCGACGGGTGATCATCAACGTCGGGTATTTCTCAGACATTCCGCGACTACGGTTGAACGTCTGCTTTTGGCAGGGAAGCGGACATCGCGACGCGGCGATTGCGAATTATTCTGACGAGTGCATCACGCTGCGGAACGCCAGTCATCCGCAGGCACCGGTGAGAAACAAACAAGAGACGAAAGTTTTGTCTCGCTTTCAGGCAATGCGCCAAATCCCGAATG
>CAWGWO010000012.1:0-396919 GCA_963826295.1 uncultured Alphaproteobacteria bacterium | reverse complement strand
CACTGAGCTACGGCAGCGGCACTTTCGGCCGAGCGCGGCGCGCACCGCGGACGCACGCCGAAGGGCAATCAAAGCGCGGCGATCCTTGCCATAGGGGTTTTGGCCGCGCAAGCCGCTCGGCCCGCAGTCATCGCGGATTGAGGTACCCGCAATCCATATTCGCTGTCCGTGGTTATGAATCCGGGCGCGCGACGCCGGGGTGCACCGGAATAAAGAAAATCAAAACTCCGAGGCGAGGTTGTCCAGGCCCATGACGTGGGCGAGGCTGCGCACCTCGCCCTTCTGCTCGTCATTGAAGCTCATGATCAGCGGGATGGCCGCGGATTTGAGCCCCTGGACTTCGGCGCTGTCGGCGTCAAGCGACGCGGTCTGCGCGCTTTCCGGCGCACCCAGGCGACGCGCCGCGCGCACTTTCGCATAGGCGATGTTGCGCAAGGCGGCCTCGACCGCTGGCCACATGCGTTCCTGGTCCGGCGTCAGATGCAGCCGCCCCTTAATGCTGGCGATCTGCGCGTCGTTGAGCAGGAAGCCTTGCCGGCTGGCATGGCGCGCGGCGCGTTCCGCGGCCGACCGCGCCTTTGCAGCGGCGCGCGGCGACGGCGCCGGCGGCCTGATTTCGGTTCGCGGCTCTGCCGGCGGTTCGCTCTGCTGCGGCGCCGGCGCGCTGACGCTTTCCGGCGGCGGCAGCGTCACCGGCTGTTGCGGCGGCTCCACCACCGGCACCATCGGCTCGGGGTCCAACAGAGCAAGCTGCGCATTTTTCAACGCGGCGGCGCTGACGCTGCCGGTCGGCGCGGCGGCGGTGTCCTCGGCGGCCACGGTATCGGCCGCGACGGTATCTGTAGTGACGGTATCGGCGGCAACGGTATCGGCTTTGGCTTCCGGGAAGCGCAGTGCAACGCTCTGCGAGGGCGTGATGCCGGCGAAGCGTATCGCGGCGGCGTGCCAGTCGCCCGCCAGGTAGCCGACGAAAGCGGCCACGAGAAGCGAAAGCCACCAGCCGCGCTTGCTTATCCCATCCCGCCGCATCGTGGAAACGCCCCCGTTCACGCCATGTCTAGTTCCTTTCAAATGAAGCTTAATTTATGTCTAACGAGCGGATTTTTGCTGGCCGATCAGGTGCATCTGTGGGGGCGTGGGAACAGCAAACGGCTGGCACAACAGAGGGCCGGAACAACAAAAAGCCCGGCATCGCTGCCGGGCCTTGGAACTTGTTTTGACGCGAAAGAACTTTCGCGATGGCGCGCTTAAGCCGCCTCTTCCTCGACGACAGTGTCGTCTTCGGCGGCCGCGGCCTCGGGTTTCGGACCGCGATGCGGACCCTTGGCGAGGGCCGCCTCGATCTCCTTGATCGCCTCGGTCTCGGTTAGCCGCTGCACGGCGGCGACTTCGCGGGAGAGCCGGTCAAGCGCCGCTTCATAAAGCTGACGCTCGGAATAGGACTGCTCCGGCTGCGACTCCGACCGATAGAGGTCGCGCACGACCTCGGCGATGGCGACGATGTCGCCGGAATTGATCTTGGCCTCGTATTCCTGCGCCCGGCGCGACCACATGGTCCGCTTGACGCGGGCACGACCCTTCAGTGTCTCCAAGGCGCGCTTGACCATCGCAGTTTCGGCAAGCTTGCGCATACCGACGGAAGCGACCTTCGAGGTCGGCACCCGCAACGTCATCTTGTCCTTGACGAAGTTGATGACGAACAGTTCAAGCCGCGCACCAGCGACTTCCTGCTCCTCGATAGCGACGATCTGGCCTACGCCGTGAGCCGGGTAGACGATGAACTCGCTGGTCTTGAAGCCTTGCCGCTGTGTAGTTTTCTTCGCATTCATTCCCAAAGTTACTCCTTCCGCCTCCGGCTTGCGCCGCTGGACGGCTTTTGCGGCGCCGACCCTCTCCCGGGTCGTTCGCCGCGTGGGCTGAGTGGGCCTGCGGCTTGCGCCGGAGGCGGTTTTTTTGGCCTTCTGGCTCATGCCGGCCGCACTTTTCTTTGAACGTTGACGACGAGTTTTATCTGCCACAGCTCTTGCGTGGGTCTCACGCCTCTTTTGACGGTTCCTCAGAAAGGGCCCGGAAAAATAAGCTCCCCAAGCGAGGGAGCGGTATATCGCGGGTGTTCTTCATTATGTGAGGCCTTTATATCACATTTTCGGCCAAAATCAAAGCCTTATGGCGCTGCAAAAGGGTCGCAGCAAAGAAATAGGTTAAAAAACCAAGCTTAACCGGGCGCTTTAATCGCCGGTTCCCGGATTCGGCGAAAAATACTGATCGAACTTACCGGTCATGCCCTCGAAATCCTTAGCGTCTGCCGGCGGTTCCTTCTTGGCGGTGATATTCGGCCAGACCTTTGCAAATTCCGCATTGACGCCCAGCCATTTTTCGACCCCAGGCTCGGTATCGGGCTTGATTGCGTCAACCGGGCATTCCGGCTCGCACACACCGCAGTCGATGCACTCGTCCGGATGGATGACGAGCATATTCTCGCCCTCGTAGAAGCAATCGACGGGACACACTTCCACGCAGTCCATGAATTTGCATTTGATGCAATTATCGTTGACGATGTAGGTCATCTACCCACTCTAAAGTCTCGATTTTGAGAGCCTTGCTCCTACCGCATGGCCCCTGGAGGCGCAAGGTTAGCGCGAGATTGCGCGCAGGGTCGCAGGGTCCGGCGCGAGGCTAAGCGCAAATTTGCGCTGCTGTCGGGCCCGCCTCGCAAGCCCGTTACATCATCTCGTCATATAGGGTCTCGCCGGTGGCGGCAGGACCCCGCCGGTCGGCAAATCCTTTCACCTTCAAGATCCGCACGCGCCGGTCGAGCGCGACGGTGATCACATCGCCTTTGCCGACCATGCGGCCAGGAGCGAGGATCCGGTCGCCGTTCACCCGCACATAGCCGGAACTCGTGAGCGCCGCCGCATCGCTGCGCGTGCGCACCAAGCGGGCATGCCATAACCAGCGGTCGATGCGCTGGCGATCGAGCGCGCATGAAAAATCTTCGCCGGGAATGATCTTTTCGGAAAGTCGGCCTCGACTTCTCCGGATCATGCTCTAGCGGCGCTCCTTGGCATCGGCTTCGAGTTGAGCCTTCAGCGCGGCGAGCTTGGCGAAGGGAGAATTCGGATCCGGCGCCTTTTCGCGCCGCTCGTGGCGTTCGTGCCGCTCGTGGCGAGCAGCGTGCGCCGGCGGCCGCTCGCGCTCACGCCGCGGACGCTCGAAGCGTTGCTCCCCGCCGCCCTGGCGGCGGCGATGACGACCGTGACGTCCGGACTTGGCAGTCTCGGCAGGCTCAGCCGTCGTCGCCGCCTGGTCGGCGGCACCGGCGGTCAGGTCCGAAGCCGCGTCCGCCGCAGCCACAGCCGTCGCACCGTCTGGCGCTGCCGTGGCGGAAACACCCGCCGGCCTCTTGTCCGGTTCGCGCCGCGGACCGCGCGACCGCCGACGCCCTTCGGGACGCCCGACCCGGCCCGGCCGCCAAACCTCGATCAACTCCGGCTCGCTTTCAACAACGGCGGGGGTCGCGGCTGTTTGCTCTGCCGCGGCGGCGCCATCCGCGGATACGGGCGCTTCAGGTGCAGCGGCGTCGACAATGGATTCCGCAGTAGGCTGCGCCGATGCGTCAACCGGCGCGGTCGGAAGCGCGAAGGCGCTGGCCTCGGCGGCGATCTCACTCTCCCCGCTCGCGGGAAGATCGTCGGAGAGAGGGGCTTGCTCCGCCGGTTCAGACGGCAGTGCAGCACTTTCAGTTGGATCGCTCTGCGATCCAGCCTCTTGCGGTGCGTCGGAAGAGGCAGCTTGCGCTTCCGCCGGTTGCAGTTCCGCCTTTGGCAGTTCAGCCGGCTTTGGCCTGCGTTCCATGCGATAGCCGAGAGAACGCAGGATCGATGCGAAATCCTCGCCCGACGCGCCGGTCAGCGACGTCATCGCGTTGGCGACGGTAAAGCCGCCGCCGGCAATCGCCCCCGGCGGTTTCGCGCCCGCGCCGCCGTCGCGCCAGGCGAGCGCCGGCCGGATCAAATCAGCCAACCGTTCGAGAATGTCGACGCGCACGGCACGCTCGCCGCAGACGCGATAGCCCGCGGCGCGGTAAAGCGCGGCATCGGTCTCGCCGTTGGCCGGGATCGAGGTGCGGCCACTGCCGGCAAGGTGCAGCAAATCGTCGAGCCCTTTGCTCTGCGGCCCGTCACGCCCCGACTCGTGAACCGAGTTCTTGCTTCAAGTCATGCTCCAAGCCGTGAGACAAGGCCCACAATTGCGCGGCCAATGCCCGCGGCGCCGGCTTGAGGAGCGGCGGAATATAGATGTGGTAGGCGCCGAAGCGGACGCCGTATTTGCGCAACGTGGCCCGCGCCGGCTGCTCGAGCCCCTTCACTTCATCCGCGACCCGCGCCCGCTCGAGCACGCCGAGCGCCTCGACCAATTGGAAGGCAACGCCGCGGGCGATGCCGGTGACATCAGCCGCCGCCGAAAGCTCGAACAGCGGACCGAGCAATTTCCCGACGTGCGATTTCACCCATTTGTCGAGCCGCGCTTCTACCGCCTCGCGTGACGCGCCGGACAGATGCTCGTCGGCGATGACACGCACCCGCGGGCGCAGCGCCTCTTCGCCGGCAACGAGCTTGCCGACGGCCGCGCCGGTCCAGCGGACGGTGCCGTCGGCGGCCAGGATGAACTGCTCATCTGGCGCCGCGGCAAGCCGCGTCGCGCGCGCGGCAATTTCGCCGACCAGCGCCTTCTGCGCGGCGTTCTGCAGCGTCTTGGCCTCCGATCCGCCGGATGAGGCCTCGGGCACGAACACGAATCCGTCGAGCCGGCCGATCGGGTGGCCCTCGACGATGACCTCGCCGGTCTTGCTCATTTCCGGCTCGAGCTGCGCGTTCTCGCGCAGCCGCCGCATCAGGACGCTGGTGCGGCGATCGATGAAGCGCTCGGTCAGGCGCTCGTGCAGCGCGTCGGACAGCCTGTCCTCGACGCCGCGCGTGACGTCCTGCCAGTGCTCCGGATCGGCAAGCCAATCCGGGCGGTTGGCTACAAATGTCCAGGTCCGGATATGGGCGATGCGGTTCGACAGCGTGTCGATGTCGCCGTCGGCGTGATCCGCCAGTGCCACCTGCTTGGCGAACCAGTCGACAGGGATCGCCCCTTCGCGCTGGAGATGGCCGTAGAGCGTGACCACGAGCTCGGCGTGGGTGGCCGGCGCGATCTTGCGGTAATCGGGGACCTGGCAAACCTCCCACAGCCGCTCCACGTCGGCGCGGGTTCGGGTCAAAGCGCGCACGTCGTCATCGCGCGCTGCGTGTTCGAGTACCAGGATGTCTTCAGCAACCGGTGCGCGGGTGAGCGTGCTCTCGGCCGGCGCTGCCGCCAGCGTCGCCTGCAGCGCGCCGACCGAAGAAAAATCCAGGTCCGAGTTGCGCCACTGCACGATCTTCACCGGCTCGAAATTGTGCGATTCGAGCGCCTGAACGAGGTCCTGCTCGAACGGCGGACAGCGCCCGGTGGTGCCGAAGGTGCCGTCGCGGGTCGCGCGTCCGGCGCGGCCCGCGATCTGCGCCAGTTCCGACGGGTTCAATTTGCGGAATTGATAGCCGTCGAATTTCCGGTCGGAAGCGAAGGCGATGTGATCGACATCGAGATTGAGCCCCATACCGATCGCGTCGGTCGCCACCAGATAGTCCACCTCGCCGGCCTGATAGAGCGCGACCTGGGCATTGCGGGTGCGCGGCGACAGCGCGCCCAGCACGACGGCGGCGCCGCCTCTCTGGCGGCGGATCAGTTCGGCGATGGCGTAAACTTCTTCGGCCGAGAAGGCGACGATGGCCGAGCGGCGCGGCAGCCTGGTCAGCTTCTTCTCGCCGGAGAAGGTGAGCTGCGACAGCCGCGGCCGGCTCACCATGCTCACACCGGGCAACAGCCGTTCGACGATCGGCCGCATCGTGGCGGCGCCGAGCACCAAGGTTTCCTCACGTCCGCGCCGGTGCAGGATCCGGTCGGTGAAGACGTGGCCGCGCTCGAAATCGGCGGCGAGCTGGATTTCGTCGACGGCCAGGAAGGCGACATCGAGGTCGCGCGGCATCGCCTCGACCGTGGCGACCCAAAAGCGCGGGTTCGGCGGCTTGATCTTTTCTTCGCCGGTGATGAGCGCCACGGCGTCGGCGCCGACCCGCTCCACCGCGCGGTTGTAAACCTCGTGCGCCAACAACCGCAGCGGCAGCCCGATCACGCCGGACGAATGCGCCAGCATCCGCTCGATGGCGAGATGGGTTTTGCCGGTGTTGGTCGGCCCGAGCACAGCGGTGACGCCGGCGCCGCGGGCGCGAGCATCGCTTCTGGTAGAGGGCGAAAAGGAAATCGGCATCGACGGCCCGGGCTGCCGCGCAACACGGCAGCTGCTACTGCATCTGTATCACAACAGCACGATGGCAAACCCAGTAATTCAGGCGGGAAAGCTCTGTGCTTAAGGTGTGGAACGAGTTTGGAACGAATCGCGCCCGAATTGGCGACTCGCGGCGTGTTCGTTTTCGTTCACCGCGACATATGGCCTCGGCGGCGTCGGGCAATACCATATCGGGTTTTTGCCTGCCCCGGCGACTACCGCCGGGGCGTCCAAATTGGTTAACGCGCCTGCGCGTAAGTTTTTCGCTGCGAGTCAAGGCAGGGACTCCTGTGGATAACGGGGACAGAGCGGTCCCAAGACCCGTGGTTCGCACGACAGCGGCGCCCTCGCCGACCAAAACCGCCGGCCCTCACTGCGTCTTGACGTTTGCCGCCGCGCGTGGCGGCTTGGCTACCGAGACGAACCGCGTCGCCTGCAGCACGCCGGTGCCGACCGGAGTCGGCAGCGAAAAGCGGTACGGCACCACCACCCGCGTACCCGCAATCGGCGCGAGCCAAACCTCGGCGCCGCGCATCGCGGTAAGATATTTGATGGCGTAGCGGTCCGGAATGTAGCCGGAGATCGGCACGAAATACACCGCGCAGACCACGACCGGCCCGTGGTAGCCCTGTTCGGCTTTGACGACTTCCATGCGCTTGAATTCGCTTCGGACGTCGTAACGCATGCGGCCGTCGAACACGGCCACACTGCGGGTACAGGCTTGCGGCGACAGCGGGTCGCCGCTGCCGGCGACCGGGTCGAGCACGGCGGTCATCGGGTCGAACACGTTGCGGCGATCCGCGTCGGTGACCGGGATACGGTCGGGATGCGGTCCGACCGGCGGATCGACCGTAAAATCTTTGACGCTGCCGCCCACGAACGCCATGTGGACGTCGTCGAACTTCCTGTCCGTGGCTATGTTGGACGCATAATTCACCGGAACAGGCTGGCCGCCGCTCACCGTCCCCTTCGAGGAGGTGGCGCCGTGCCCGGGGCTGAAGAAGCGCAGGATGCCCGCGGTGCCTCCGGTCGCCGCGGCGGTGAACTGGTCCTCGGAGATTTCGATAATCCAGTTGCCGCGACCGATCGGGATGCCGGCGAGGCTCGCGGTGTACTCGGCTTCGAGCCGACCTTGCGCGGCAGCGACATGACCGGCGTCGATACCGAGCGCCACCCCCGTGATCAAGCTCACGACCAAAATCGCCGCGGCGGACGCGCCCGGTCGAACGCTTCCAACGATCCAACTCGATACACCGGATACTGCGGCAGGGACGACGGTAGCAGACACGGCGGCGACAGCTCCTTGTGACCGCGGAAGAGAGACGGGGCGAATCCCGTGCCAGCCCGCGCAGGCGATAGCGCAATCGGGGAGCATTGTCTTGTCGGAGAATACGCCGTTTCTGTGATTTCGGCGGCATCGCAAAGCCCGGCCGCGGCAGGCTTTTGCCGACCCCCGCGCTTGACGGTTTCCGGCACGCTCACTATAGGTCCGCGACCCTTGCGCGACGCAACCTTCGGCGCCGTCGCCGCGCGGCCGGAACGCGCGGCTTCAAGGCTGAACGCTGCGATCCGAACCAAGATTTTGAAGCTAGATTTGAACCAGGATTAAACCATGTCTCGGCGTTGCGAGCTCACCGGCAAGACCCGTCAGATCGGGAATAAGGTGAGCCATTCCAACCGCAAGACCAAACGGCGGTTCTTGCCCAATCTGCTTAACGTGACGCTGCAATCGGAGTCGCTCGGGCGGCCAGTGCGCATGCGCATTTCGGCCAACGCGCTGAGAACCGTCGATCACCGGGGCGGGCTCGATGCTTTTCTGATGGCGGCCAAGGACACCGATCTGTCGCCGAAGGCGCTCGAGGTCAAGCGCGCGGTCGCGAAAAAGCGCGCGACGGCCTAGGCGGGTTTCCTACGCATTCAATCGCCGCCGGCGGACAGGCCGCGGCGCGCGCTCCTCGGGCGCGTTCTCCTCGAACAATTCGGCGAGCTTTTCGGTCATGACGCCGCCAAGCTCCTCGGCGTCAACGATGGTGACCGCGCGCCGGTAGTAGCGCGTGACGTCGTGGCCGATGCCGATGGCAATGAGCTCGACCGGCGAACGGGTTTCGATGTCCTCAATCACCCAGCGCAAGTGACGCTCGAGATAGTTGCCCGGGTTGACCGACAACGTGGAATCGTCGACCGGCGCGCCATCGGAGATCATCATCAGGATTTTGCGCGTTTCCGACCTGCCGAGCAGGCGCTTGTGCGCCCAATCGAGCGCCTCGCCGTCGATATTCTCCTTGAGCAAGCCCTCGCGCATCATCAGACCGAGATTCTTGCGGGCCCGCCGCCACGGCGCATCGGCCGACTTGTAGACGATGTGGCGCAAATCGTTGAGCCGCCCCGGATTGGCGGGCTTGCCCTGCGCGAGCCAGGATTCGCGCGATTGACCGCCCTTCCAGGCCCGCGTGGTGAAGCCCAAAATCTCCACCTTGACGCCGCAACGCTCCAGCGTGCGGGCGAGAATGTCGGCGCAGGTCGCAGCCACCGTGATCGGACGGCCGCGCATCGAGCCGGAATTGTCGAGCAACAACGTCACCACCGTGTCGCGGAAGTCGGTGTCCTTCTCGTGCTTGAACGACAGCGGATGCATCGGATCGACAATCACCCGCGACAGCCGCGCCGGATCGAGCAGGCCTTCCTCGAGATCGAATTCCCAGGCGCGATTTTGCTGCGCCAGCAAGAGCCGCTGCAGCCGGTTGGCGAGCCGCGCGACCACACCTTGCAAGTGGGACAATTGCTTGTCGAGATAGCCGCGCAGCCGCTCAAGCTCGTCCGCATCGCATAGATCTTCTGCGCCGATGACTTCGTCGAATTTGCTGGTGAAGGGCCGGTAATCCGGGCCGTGCGGCTCGTTGCGCTGGTGGCGCGGCCGCCACGGCTCGGCGGCGGTCTCCGAATCCCCCATTTCGGCGTCGTCGGCCATTTCGGCGGCCGGCGCATCGACGGCCTCGGCGGCGCTCTCCGGCAATTCGTCGGTCGAAGCCTCGGCTTCTTCGAGACTCATGCGCTCGGTGTCGGCGGAATCCGACGTTTCGCCGTCGCGTCCGGACTCGTCGCTGCGATTCTCTTCCTCGCCGTCCTCGCTTTCGTCGTCCTCGGATTGGCTGGAACGATCCTCACCCATGTCGAGACAATCGAGCAGGTCGTGCACCACGTCGCCGAAGCGGCGCTGGTCGGTAAGCACCCGCTCGAGCCGATCGAGATTGCGGCCGGCGCGTTCCTCGATCAGCGGGCGCCACAGATCGACCAGCTTGCGCGCCGTCGCCGGCGGCAATTCGCCGGTGAGCCGCTCGCGCACGATCATGGCGACGGCGTCTTCGATCGGCGCGTCGGCGCGATCGGAGATCTCGTCGTATTTGCCGCGATGGAAGCGGTCGTCGAGCATGGCGGCGAGGTTCTTCTTGACGCCGCCCATGCGGCGCGAGCCGATGGCTTCGACGCGGGCCTGCTCGACCGCTTCGAACACCGCGCGCGCCTGCTGACCGCCGGGCACCAGTTTGCGATGCACCGCCGGATCGTGGCAGGCAAGCCGCAGCGCAATCGAGTCGGCGTGGCCGCGCACGATCGCAGCCTCGCGCTCGTTGAGCCGGCGCGGCGGCTCGGGCAGCCGCACCTTGTTGGCCGCAAGCCCGGGGCGCTCGGCGGCGAAAGCGACTTCGATATCGCCCTTGCCCGCGATCGCGCGCACACACACCGCGACCGCGCGCTTGAACGGTTCGGTCGGCGATTCCTTGGCAGGGTTCTTGGGCTTGATGTTCGAGGTCATGCTCATCTCCCTCTCCCCGCACGCGGGGAGAGGTGATTTTTAGGACAGCGCGACGTTGACGGCGCTCTCGGGCAATTCCTGGCCGAAGCAGCGCTGATAGAACTCCGCCACCAGCGGCCGCTCCAGCTCATCGCACTTGTTGACAAAGGTCAGCCGGAAAGCGAAGCCGACGTCGCCGAAGATCTCGGCGTTCTCCGCCCAGATGATGACCGTGCGCGGACTCATGACCGTCGATATGTCGCCGTTCATGAACGCGCTGCGGGTGAGATCGGCTACCCGCACCATCTTGGAGACGATGTCGCGGCCGCGGTCGTTCTGATAGTGCTTCGCCTTGGCGAGCACGATGTCGACCTCGTTGTCGTGCGGCAGATAGTTGAGCGTGGTGACGATCGACCAGCGGTCCATCTGGCCTTGGTTGATCTGCTGGGTGCCGTGATAAAGTCCGGACGTATCGCCCAGGCCGACCGTGTTGGCGGTGGCGAACAGTCGGAACGCCGGATGCGGCTTGATCACTTTATTCTGGTCGAGCAGTGTCAGCCGGCCCGACGATTCCAGGACACGCTGGATCACGAACATCACGTCCGGCCGGCCGGCGTCGTACTCGTCGAAACACAGCGCCACGTTGTTCTGCAACGCCCAGGGCAGAATGCCGTCGCGGAATTCCGTGACCTGCAGGCCGTCGCGGATCACGATCGCGTCTTTGCCGATCAGGTCGACGCGGCTGATGTGGCTGTCGAGGTTGACGCGCACGCACGGCCAATTGAGCCGGGCCGCCACCTGCTCGATGTGGGTCGATTTGCCGGTGCCGTGATAGCCGGTGACGATGACCCGGCGGTTCCGGGCAAAGCCGGCAAGGATGGCAAGCGTGGTCGGTTTGTCGAACCGGTAGTCGGGATCGAATTCGGGAACGTGCTCGTCGGGCTCGGAATAGGCCGGCACTTCCAAATCGCTGTCGATGCCGAACACTTGCCGGATCGAAACCTTCATGTCGGGCAAGCCGGACACTGCTTCAGTTGCGACAGTCATTGCACCTCCGTGACCCCGGAACGCGTGAAAACGACCCCCAGCGGCGATCGGATGTCGCGCTAAATTTAGCAGAAGCGCACCGGGCCGCGAAAGCCACTTGGTGTCCTGACTCCCAAGTTCGCAAACGCCGGTGGCCGCTCTCATGCGAACTTCGAAATCGAAGGGATACCGGCGACTTATGTTTTCAGCGCGGTTTCCGGATTTGAAGCTCCTATGCGAGCTTGCCAGAGCTAATGTAGGAACTTCAAATCCATCGCACTAGGGTCAGCAAAAGCCCGCCGACTTGAGGTAATTGTAGGCCTGGATGATCTCTCGCAGCCGGTCTTCGGAGGTGCGATCGCCGCCGTTGGCGTCGGGATGATGGCGCTTCACCAAAACCTTGAACTTGGCCTTGATATCGACGCGCTTGGCGTCGGCTTCGAGGCCGAGGACATCGAGCGCGCGACGCTGGGCATTGAGGATTTTGCGGGCTTCCGCCGCGGGGCGCGGCTGGCCGGCCCGGCCGCTGGCGATACTCTCGAACAGTCCGAACGGATCGGTGGTCGACGATTCGGAACTGCGGGACCCGCCGGCGCGGCGCCGCGTGCCGCGGCGGTCGCTGACGCCGCCGACCGAGCCCATCTTCCAGGTCGGCCGATGGCCGGTGATGTCTTCTTTCTGGTATTTCGCGATCGCGTCGTCGCTCATACCGGCGAAAAAATTGTACGAATTGTTGTATTCGCGGACATGCTCGAGGCAGAACCGCCAATACTCGGAGGCGCGCAGCCGGCCCTTCGGCGCGCGATGCGTGGCGGGCGCGGCGCAGCTTGGCCACTGGCAAGCCGGCAGATCCGGGTCGACCCGGCGGTCGTGCTCCGGCTTGACCCTGATCCGATCAAACAGCGGTGAGTGCGTTTTCATCTTGCGGATTATGCGGGCGCGTTGATTAAACCTTCAAGACTTGACAGGCGGCAAAACGGCGCGGGACCACGATTGCGTTGCCGCCCGGCACTCGCTAAGGCTGCCGCGCATGCAAACTCGCGAACTTATCACGGAAAAGTTGCGCAAGGCCTTCACACCGGAGAGCCTTCGTGTCGAAGACGAATCACATCGGCACGAGGGTCATGCCGGACACCGGCCCGGCGGAGAGACTCATTTCCGTCTCTATATCGTGTCGGAAGCGTTCCGGGGAAAGAGCCGGCTCGAACGCCACCGCATGATCAACGCGGCGCTCGCAGGCGAGCTTGCCGGCGGCGTACACGCGCTTGCGATCCACGCCGTCGCGCCGGGCGAAAACCTGTAGCGAAGACTGAAAATCCGGGATCGAGCATTCCGTGCTTTTTCGCTTCTTGATCGTTGCCGGATTTCGCTGTGCTCAATTAGGACTACTTGCTAGCTCACCTTCGCCGCGACCTTGCGCGCCAGCGGCGTCACCCGCAACGCGGTGATGCGGTTGCGCGTCTTGCGCAGCACCTGGAAACGGAAGCCGTGGAAGGTAAAGCTCTGCCCCGGCTCCGGAATCGACCGCGCCTCATGGATCATTACCCCGGCGATGGTGGTCGCTTCGTCGTCCGGAATGCTCCAGTCCATCGCCCGGTTGAGATCGCGGACCGGGACCGCACCATCGACGTTGACCGAGCCGTCGGGCAGCACCCGCACGCCGGGCACCGCGATGTCGTGCTCGTCGCTGATGTCGCCGACGATTTCCTCGACGATGTCCTCCAACGTCACCAGCCCCTCGAGCTCGCCATACTCGTCGACCACCAGCGCAAACGGCATCTTGCGGAAACGAAACGCCTTGAGCTGCTCGTAGAGCGGCGTGGTGTCCGGCACGAACCACGCCGGCCGGATCAGCGCCGGGATGTCGACCTTGGCGGGATTGCCGCCGGCGGCATGGAGCGCCCGCAGCACTTCCTTGGCGTGCAGGATGCCGACGACGTTGTCGGGCGAATCGCGCCACAGCGGCAGCCGCGTCACGCCGGCGGCGAGCACCGCATCGATCAGCTCGCCGGGCGACTGGTCGGCGTCGAGCATCACCATCTTGGTGCGATGGATCATCACGTCGGAAACCGCCAGCTCGCGCAAATCGAGGAGTCCGCCCATCATGTCGCGGTCGAGCTTTTCCACGATGCCGGCGCGGTGCATGAGATCGACCGCGCCGCGCAATTCCTCGCGCGGGGTGAGGATCGATTGCAGCTTGCCGGTCGGCATGCCGAGGCCGCGCAAAATGACGCGCACCAGCCATTCCACGGCCCGCAGCAGCGGCGCGAACCAGCGCACCAGCCGGTCCACCGGCCGCGCCACTACGAGCGCGACGCGGTCGGGCATGTTGAACGCCGCGGTCTTCGGCAGCACTTCGGCGATGACGAAGATCAGCGGTGTCATCACCAGCGTCGCGTAGATGACGCCGGCGTGGCCGAACAGCGTCAGCAATAATCCGGTGGCGAACGTCGAGGCGGCAATATTGGTCAGATTGTTGGCGAACAAGATCGCGCCGAGCATCCGTTCGCGCGTCGCCAGCAGCCGGTTGACGATCGTGGCATTCTTGTTGCCCTGTTTCTCAAGCCGCAGCATGGCGGCGCGCGACGACGCCGTCAGCGCGGTCTCGCCAGCGGAAAAAAACGCCGAAATCAGCAAACAGATCGCGACCGCGACCACGGTCAACCAATCGTAAATGGTCATTTCCCAGCCAGCTTCTCGCTGAGGAACGCGCGCACTTCGGCCTGATCGACGCCGTCTTCGACGAACGCGGCGCCGATTCCGCGCACAAGGATGAATGTAGGTATTCCGCGCTTCACTTTCTTGTCCTGCGCGATCAAATCCATCAAGCGATCAACGCCCGGCAAGCCGCCCGGAATGTCCTTCGGTCCGGTCGGCAATCCGACTTCGGCCAGGTGCGCGATCGCCCGTTCGGCTTCGGCGGGCTTTATCAGCCGTTGCCGCGCCGAGAAGCCGAAGGCGAGTGCCATGCCGGCGGCAACCGCCTCGCCGTGCAACAGCCGGTCGGAAAAACCGCAAGCTGCTTCGAGCGCATGCCCGAAGGTGTGGCCGAGATTGAGCAAGGCCCGCTCGCCGGTCTCGCGCTCGTCGCGCGCCACGATCGCCGCTTTGGCGCGGCAGCTTACCGTGATGGCGTGTTCGCGCGCGGAGCTTCCAGAAGTTTTGCCGCCGGCGAAAACGTCGCGCCAGTTGGCCTCCAGCCAGGAGAAAAACGCGGCATCGCCGAGCAAGCCGTATTTGACGAGCTCGGCGTAGCCGGCGCGGAATTCGCGCGCCGGCAGCGTGTCGAGCGCCGCGGTGTCGGCGACCACGAGCACCGGTTGATGAAAAGCGCCGATTAAATTCTTGCCGTGAGCGGAATTGATCGCGGTCTTGCCGCCGACCGAGGAATCGACCTGCGCCAGCAGCGTCGTCGGCACCTGCACGTAATCGATGCCGCGGCGCACCGCAGACGCGGCAAAGCCGGCGAGATCGCCGATCACCCCGCCGCCGAGCGCGACAACAAGGTCGCCGCGCTCGATGTGCGCCGCGATGATCGCCTCGGCGGCCTGCTCGAAGCCGCGGAAGCTCTTGGAACCTTCACCCGCCCCGACGATGACGCAGCTCGTCGCGACGCCGGCGCCAGCAAGCGCTGCTTCGATGGCGGCGAGATGGTGGCGGGCGACATTCTCGTCGGTAACGACGGCGACCTTGGCCCGAGGGCGCAAAGCGGCGATGCGCGCGCCGAGCGAAGCAATCAGACCGCGGCCGATGACGATGTCGTAGCTGCGGTCGCCGAGCGCGACCTTGACGGTTGCGGGATCGGTGCGAAGCGGAGCGGTCATGCGCCGGTCTCTTCCGCGGAAACCGGTCTAGCCTCAAGGAACCCAGAAAGGGCGGTCATGATATCGGCAACGATGAAATCGTGCGCCACCTCATGCGAGTGCAAGGTGAGATCGGCCCCGGCGTAGATCGGCTCGCGTTCGGCGAGCAACGCCCGCAACGTCTCGGCCGGATCGGCGGTCTGCAACAGCGGCCGATCGTTCTTTCGTTTGTTGATGCGGCGCAACAGCACCTCCAAATCGGCCTTGAGCCAGATCGAAACGCCTTTGGCCCGGATCGCATCGCGCGTATCCGGATTCATGAACGCGCCGCCGCCGGTCGCCAGCACTCGCGGGCCGTTTTCGAGTAGCCGCGCGATCACCCGCGCTTCGCCTTTGCGGAAATCGGCTTCGCCGTGGCGGGCGAAAATATCCGCAACGCTCATGCCGGCGGCCTTTTCGATCTCGGCGTCGGCATCGACAAACGGAATGACGAGGCGCGCGCCAAGTCTGCGGCCGATCGAGGACTTGCCGACCCCCATCATGCCGACGAGCACGATCGAGCGGGTGCCCAAAGGCGCCAGGATCGCGGCCGCCAAAGCCGCCGCGTGATCGCCATTTTGTATCGCAACTTCAGTCATTTAGTGCACGTCCGCCATTAACCGGCCGGCAACTTGTCAAAGCCTTTATATACAATTCGTCCGGCTGGCTCATCTGGCTGGCGCGCGCGGCGGTTCCGGCGGCTTGCCATGCCGAGCCGAACATGATCGTACTCGGATTCCGTTTCTGATGTCCCGATTCCGGTGTCCGCGGGCGCCTGTTGCCGCCCTCCGAAGCGAACTTCGCAATCAAAAGGACGTTGGCAAATTAGCAAATTTTATGATTCTAGCGCGGTTTCCGAATCTGAAGTCTAGCCGCAATGGGATGAGCGCGAGCGCCTGACAGAATGCCGAGCCTGCTTCGGTTCCTCGCCATCGTCGCAATCATCTGTGCAGCCATCTATGGCGGGCTCTATTCACTCGCCCATTTCGTGCAACCGAAGCCGCGTGAGATCTCTGTGTCGATTCCGCCCGATAAATTCTTCAAGAACCGCTGAGGCTGCGGCCAATGGGCACCACATGACGGCGGCAACGGCTCGGCGAACGGCGCCACGCGCCAAATCTTCAGATACAAAGCCTTCAGACGTGAAGTCCTCCGATGCGCGGCTGATCGGGCTTTTTCTCGACATGCTCGCGGCCGAGCGCGGCGCGGTGCAAAACACGCTCGCGGCCTACGGCCGCGACCTCGACGATTTCGGTGCTTACCTTTCGAGCGCGAACGCCGCCATCGCGACGGCGGCGACCGACGATCTGCGCTCTTATCTCGGCACGCTTGCGAAGCGCGGGATGACGCCTTCGACGGTGGCGCGGCGGCTGTCGGCGATCCGCCAGCTCTATCGCTTTCTCTATGCCGAAGGCCGCCGCAAGGACGATCCGGCCGCCGTGCTGCAAGGGCCCAAGCGCGCGCGCACACTGCCGAAGACGCTGACGCTCGCGGAAGTCGATCGGGTGTTGCGCGCTGCCGCCGAGTGCGATGCGGCGGCGCCGCCGGCGGTGCGGCTGCGCTCGGCGCGGCTTGCCTGTCTGGTCGAGCTTCTCTACGCCACCGGCCTTCGCGTCTCCGAACTCGTGGCTTTGCCGGTCTCGGCCGCCCGCCGCGACGCCCGCGTGATTGTCGTGCGCGGCAAGGGGAACAAGGAGCGGCTGGTGCCGCTCAACAACGCGGCCAAACAGGCGATGGCCGAATACCTTGCGGTCTTGGCGCAAACGCGCGAGACGGGCGCCGGCAGCGCATCGAAATGGCTGTTCCCGTCGTTCGGCGAGGCCGGGCATCTCACCCGCCAGCACTTCGCCCGCGAGCTCAAGGCGCTCGCCGCCGCGGCCGGATTGCGCGCGGCGCAACTAAGTCCGCACGTGCTAAGGCATGCGTTCGCCAGCCACCTCCTACACAACGGCGCCGATTTACGCGTGGTGCAGACACTTCTCGGCCACGCCGACATTTCGACGACGCAGATCTATACCCACGTCCTCGAAGAGCGTCTCAAAAGCCTCGTGCGCGATTTGCATCCGCTGGCGGATGCACCTAAGTGAGCGATGAAAACATTTTGTCATGCGTTCCTATCTCGACTTTGAAAAACCGGTAGCCGAGCTCGAGGCCAAGATCGAGGAGATGCGCGCGCTGCAAGCCGGCGGCGACGCCATCGCCATCGGCGATGAGATCGGCCGCATCGAGGTGAAGGCGGACCAGGCGCTCAAGGAACTCTATGCCGGGCTGACGCCGTGGCAGAAGACGCAAGTGGCGCGGCACCCGCAGCGGCCGCATTGCATCGATTACATCGCCCAATTGATCGGCGATTTCGTTCCGCTCGCCGGCGACCGCACCTACGGCGAGGACGCCGCGATCGTCGCCGGCTTCGGCCGCTTCCGCGGCGAGAGCGTGTGCGTGATCGGCCAGGAAAAGGGTTCCGACACCGACAGCCGGCTCAAGCACAATTTCGGCATGGCGCGGCCGGAAGGTTACCGCAAGGCGGTGCGGCTGATGGACATGGCGGATCACTTCGAAATTCCGGTCATCGCGCTCATCGACACCGCCGGCGCCTATCCGGGCATCGGCGCCGAGGAACGCGGCCAGGCCGAGGCGATCGCGCGCTCGACCGAAGCCTGCTTGCGCATCGGTGTACCTAACGTCGCCGTCATCATCGGCGAGGGCGGCTCGGGCGGCGCCATCGCCGTCGCCACCGCGAACCGCGTCATCATGCTGGAGCACTCGATCTACAGCGTCATCTCGCCCGAAGGGGCGGCGTCGATTCTGTGGCGCGACACCGCCAGGGCGCAGGACGCCGCCTCCAACATGAAAATTACCGCACAGGACCTCGCCCGCTTCGGCGTCGTCGACACCGTCGTGCCGGAGCCGACCGGCGGCGCGCATCGCGACCCTGCGGCTGCCGTCGCGGCGGCCGGCGAAGCGATCGGCGCCGCGCTCGCCCAATTACGAGGTCTCGACCGGGCGACGATCGTGCGCTTGCGGCGCGAGAAATTCATGGCGATCGGCCGCACCTTGAGCTGATAGGCCGAGCTTTGGCCGGCGCCTCCCAGCGGCCGCCACAATCGTGCCGAGATTGATCCACGCTCGAGTCTTCGCCAGCGCCCGCCTCGGCGGCTTTCGGGTGGCCGGTAACCCGTTGGTTTTGCCGGGCAAATGGCTCCGATATTTACCATGCCTAGAACCGGCGCTCGGGCCGCCGGCCAGGGCGCATTGCTCGGCTTGCGAAAGCGACCTCGTAGGGATAACGATTGGTTGCGATGGAAGGGGATCGTCCATCAAGTCGGGGAGTATCGCATTGAGCCGCGCCGGCCTACTGCGCGCGCTGACGGTATCGGCGATCATCGCCGGTTCGCTGGCGCTCGCCGGCTGCTTTAGCGAAGCATCCTACGATCTGCCGACACGGGCGATGAAAGAATTGTCGCCGCAAATGGTGTCGCTCCTCGAACAAAAGCACATGCCGAAGGATTCGCCGATCCTCGTGCGCATCTTCAAGGAAGAATCGGAACTCGAAGTCTGGAAGCAGGACACCACCGGCCATTTCCAGCTTCTCAAAGTCTATCCGATCTGCCGCTGGTCGGGCGATCTCGGTCCGAAGGTCCGCGAGGGTGACCGCCAGGCGCCGGAGGGCTTCTACACGATCACGCCGGACTTGATGCAGCCCAATTCCAATTACTACCTCGCGATCAACACCGGTTTCCCCAATGCCTTCGACCGCGCCAACGACCGCCACGGCGCGTTCCTGATGATCCACGGCGACTGCTCGTCGCGCGGCTGCTACGCCATGACCGACGAGCAGATCGGCGAAATTTATTCGCTGGCGCGCGAATCCTTCCTTGGCGGCCAGCAATCGTTCCAGATTCAGGCCTATCCGTTCCGCATGACGCCGCGGAATTTGGCGCGCCACCGGACCAACCCGAACATGGCGTTCTGGAAGATGATCAAGGAAGGCAACGACCACTTCGAGGTGACGCATCTCGAGCCGAAGGTCGAGGTCTGCAACAGGCATTATGTGTTTGACGCGCAGCAGCCGCCGAATTCCGCCAAGCCGCTGGTGTTCAGCCCGACCGGCCGCTGTCCGGCCTACGTGGTGTCGCCGGAAATCGCGAGCCTCGCCTTTGACAAAGAACACAACGACGAAGTCCAGTACGCTTCCCTGGTCAGATCCGGTATCTCGACCGCGCCGATCCGCAGCGGGCTAGACGGCGGCATGAATCGCGTCTTCCTGGCACAAGTCGGCGGCACCATACCGCCGGCGCGAGTGCCGGCGCCGTTGCCAGGCGCGTTGCCAACGCAGCCGCCACCAGTGACGACCGACGCGAGCACAGGAGAGCCGAACCTCGCCAGCCGCCTGTTCGGCGGCTTGTTCGCTTCCGCGCCGACGCAGGTGGCAGCGACTGACCAGACAACCCAAGAGCGCGGATCGGCCCCTCCGACGAGCGCCCCGCGAAGGAACAAGGCCGAAAAACCCACGCTGCATGAGAGCGTCGCCGCGGCCAGGGCGAAAGCCGAGCGGTCGGTTGAGGCGCGCAACGCCGAGCCGCCCAGGAAGTCGCCGCATGAAGCGGCGTCGCACGAGCCCGCTCCGCAGATGACGGCGACGATAAAGCCGAAGCCGGCCCCCCAGCAGGAAGCCAACGCGGCACCGCCGCCCCCCATCAATACCGTCATGAGAGGCGCGCAAAGCGCCGTCGCCGCCGGGAGCTTCGACAGCCGCTGGGGTGGATTGCAGTGATCGCTCGTCAGTAATCAGCTTCTGATTACTGATCGCTGTTTGCCGATCCCTGGTCCCGGTTACGCGTATCGTCGTTAGGCGTATCGCCCGTGGCAATGCTTGAATTTTTTGCCTGACTCGCAGGGACAGGGCTCGTTGCGGCCGACTTTGCCCCAGCTTGTCGGGTCCAGCGGATTGCGGGCCACTACCCCTGCGGCCGCCGCGACCCCGCCGATGCCGTGCCGCGCGAGCGTCTCGGCGCCCGCCATCGCCAGCGCCATCTCGTCTTCGCCGGTAGTGGGATCGATCTTGTGCCCCACCATCGCCGGCAATTGCGCCTGCTGCTGCTCGGGCGGCTGCGCCATGATCTCGACGCGCATGAGCTGCGCCGTAACCGCCTCGCGCAAACTCTGGCTCATCGCCTCGAACAGGCTGAAGGCTTCCGCCTTGTATTCGTTGAGCGGGTCGCGCTGGCCGTAGCCGCGCAACCCGATCACCTGGCGCAGATGGTCGAGCATCACCAGATGCTCGCGCCACAGATGGTCGAGCGTTTGCAGCAGGATCGACTTCTCGATGTAGCGGATGACGTCGGAGCCCCATTGCGCCACCTTCGCCGCCATGTGCTCGTCGGCGCGGCGCTCGACGCGGGCGAAAATCTCCTCGTCGGCAATGCCTTCTTCCTTCGCCCATTCGTCGACCGGCAGATCGAGGCCGAGCACGCGGTTGAGCTCTTCCTTCAGGCCGGGGGTGTCCCACTGCTCCGGGTAGGCGTTTTCCGGCACATGCTTGGCGACGAGGTCGTCGATGGCGCTGTGGCGCATGTCGGCGACGATTTCGGCCGTGGTCTGGTCGTTCATCCATTCCACGCGCTGATCGAAGATGACCTTGCGCTGATCGTTCATGACGTTGTCGAACTTCAGGATATTCTTGCGGATGTCGAAGTTGCGGGCTTCGACTTTCTGCTGCGCCTTCTCCAGCGCCTTGTTGATCCACGGATGAATGATCGCTTCGTTTTCCTTCAAGCCGAGCTTGGTGAGCATGCCGTCGAGCTTGTCGGTGCCGAAGATGCGCATCAAGTCGTCTTCGAGCGACAGGTAGAATTTCGAGTGGCCGGGGTCGCCCTGACGTCCGGAACGGCCGCGCAACTGATTGTCGATGCGGCGGCTCTCATGCCGCTCGGTGCCGAGGACGCAAAGGCCGCCGGCGGCGAGCGCCTTTTCCTTCAGGCGCGCGATCTGGGCGCGGATTTCGTCGGCGCCCGGGCTCTTTTCGCGTTCGCGCGGGTCCTCGATATGGACCAATTCCTGCCTGATGCGCATGTCGGCGTTGCCGCCGAGCTGAATGTCGGTGCCGCGGCCCGCCATGTTGGTGGCGATGGTGATGGCGCCCGGCACGCCGGCCTGCGCCACGATGTAGGCCTCCTGCTCGTGATAGCGGGCGTTGAGGATGGCGAACACCTTGGCCTTGGAGGCGCCCTCGTCGCCGGAATAAAGCGCGGCGAACGCGTTCGGATCGGAAAAGTCGTGCTGCTCCCAGCCGTGCTTGCGCAGCATCTCGGCAAGCTGCTCTGATTTCTCGATCGAAGTGGTGCCGACCAGGACCGGCTGGCCGCGCGCCTTGCAATCCTCGATCAAGGCGATAATGGCGCGGAACTTCTCTGTCGACGTACGGTACACCTCGTCGTCGTCGTCGAGGCGGACCATCGGCTTGTTGGTCGGAATTTCGAGGACTTCGAGATTATAGATGTCCATGAACTCGTCGGCCTCGGTCGAGGCCGTGCCGGTCATGCCGGCGAGCTTCTGGTACATCCGGAAATAATTCTGGAAGGTGATCGAGGCGAGCGTCTGGTTCTCCGGCTGGATCGGCTGGCGTTCCTTGGCCTCGAGCGCTTGGTGCAGCCCTTCCGAATAGCGCCGGCCCGGCATCATGCGGCCGGTGAATTCGTCGATGATGACGACTTCGCCGTTGCGCACGATGTAGTCCTTGTCGCGCTGGAACAGCGTATGGGCGCGCAACGCCTGATTGACGTGGTGAACGACGGAGACGTTTTCGACGTCGTAGAGCGAATCCGACTTGAGCTGACCGGCGTCGCGCAGTTTCTGCTCCAGCCGTTCCATGCCGAGCTCGGTGAGCGTGACGGTGCGCTGCTTCTCGTCGACTTCGTAGTCGGTCGCGTCGAGAGTGGGGATGAAGGTGTCGATGGTGTTGTAGAACTCGGACCGGTCGTCGAGCGGCCCGGAGATGATCAGCGGCGTGCGCGCCTCGTCGATCAGGATCGAGTCGACTTCGTCGACGATGGCGTAGGCATGGCCGCGCTGCACCATGTCTTCGAGCCGGTATTTCATGTTGTCGCGCAGATAGTCGAAGCCGAGCTCGTTGTTGGTGCCGTAAGTGACGTCGCAGTCGTATTGCTTTTTGCGCTCGACATCGTCGAGGCCGTGGACGATCACGCCGACGCTGAGCCCGAGAAACGTGTAGATCTGGCCCATCCACTCGGCGTCGCGCTTGGCCAGGTAATCGTTGACGGTAACGACGTGGACGCCGCCGCCGGCGAGCGCGTTGAGATAGACCGGAAGCGTGGCGACCAACGTCTTGCCTTCGCCGGTCTTCATCTCGGCGATCTTGCCTTCGTGCATCACCATGCCGCCCACCAGCTGGACGTCGAAGTGGCGCTGACCGAGCGTACGCTTGCCGGCCTCGCGCACGGTGGCGAAGGCCGGAACCAGGATGTCGTCGAGCGTCGCCCCTTCGGCCAGCTGTTTTTTGAAGTCGCTGGTGCGGGCGCGCAACGCCTCGTCCGAGAGCCCTTCAACTTCCTTTTCCAAGGCGTTGATGGCATCGACGCGCGGCCGATAGACGCGGATGCGCCGGTCGTTGGAGGAACCGAAAATCTTGCGGGCAACGGCGCCGATCATCGCGTCATCCTAAGGCCTGAAATGCGCCACATGCTCGATTTCCTGGTGATCGCGTTGTGAGTCAACCAGCGGAAAATGCAGCGCTATTCGGGCTTCTGCAAGGCGACATGGGGCGCTTGGATTCCGTTCGACACATAGGAGGGGGTGGGTTTCCTGTCAATGCGAGGCGTTCCTTCACGCCCTCGTTAAGCGGCCGCCCGATTCCGCCATTGCCAAGCGCGGGCGTATCGGCGAATCTCGCGCCAGCAACGGTGCCTTAAACAAGGCAATTTGCCCCTAATCCGGAGAGAGAACGTTCCATGGCTTTCACCCGCCTATCCTTCTATCGCGCGCTCGGCGCGCTTGCTTGTGCCGCGTTCCTGTTGGCGCCGCTTGGTGTTTTGCGCGCCCAGGACAGCGATCCGGTGGTCGCCCGCGTCAATGGCGTCGACATCCACGAGAGCGACCTCGCGTTCGCCGAAGAGGAGATCGGCAGCAACATCCCGAACATGCCGCCGGATCAAAAGCGCGACTATCTCGTCAATTATCTTGTCGACGTCACCGTGCTGTCACAAGCGGCCGAGCAGCAGAAACTCGGCGACAAAGCGGACGTGAAGCATCGGCTGACCTTCGACCACAATCGGCTCCTGATGGAATCGCTGTTGCAGGAGACGGGCAAGGCGGCGTTGTCCGACCAGGCCGAGCACGAGGTCTATAACGACGCCATCAAGCAGGTGAAGAACCAGGAAGAGGTGCATGCGCGCCATATCCTCGTTCCGACCGAGGACGAGGCCAAGGCGATACTCGCCCAGCTCAAGGGCGGCGCCGATTTCGCCACGCTCGCCAAGGAAAAATCCAAGGACCCCGGCGCGGCCGAAGGCGGCGACCTCGGCTATTTTACCAGGGACCAGATGGTTCCCGAATTCGCCGATGTCGCGTTCAAGCTCGACAAGGGCCAGATTTCCGACCCGGTGAAAACCCAGTTCGGCTGGCACATCATCAAAGTCGAGGACAAGCGGGTCAAGCCGACGCCGACCTTCGATCAAGTCAAGCCGCAGATCGAGAATTACGTCGCGCATCGCGCCCAGGCTCAACTCGTCGAGAACCTGCGCAAGGGCGCCACCATCGAGCGGCTCGACAAACCGGCGGCGCCGGATCCTTCGCTTAATCCCGCTGCGCCGGCAAAGAAGTAACCGAAGGCGCCATCCCGCTCATCGTCATTGCCGGGCTTGACCCGGCAATCCATCGCACCTAACGGAACGCTCAATCGCCGCATGGACGCGCGGGTCAAGCCCGCGCATGACGAATTCATGGCCTCCAAAATCTCTCCTCTCGCGCCGGCGGCGTTTCCCGAAATGCCGCCGGTCGCCGGCGTACGGCTTTCGACCGCGGCGGCCGGAATCCGCTATCCCGGCCGCACCGACGTTCTGCTCGCGCTGTTCGACGCCGGCACCGCGGCAGCCGGCGTATTCACCCGCTCGAAATGCCCGTCGGCGGCGGTCGATTGGTGCCGCGAGCGCCTGAAAGCGCCCACGGCGTGCGCCCTTGTCGTCAACTCAGGCAACGCCAATGCTTTTACCGGCAAGACCGGCAAGACGGCGACCAAGCTCACCGCCGACATCGCGGCCAAGGCCGCGGGCTGCCGGGCCGGCGATGTCTTGCTCGCTTCGACCGGCGTCATCGGCGAACCGCTTGATGCGACGAAGTTCGCGACCGTCATGGATCGCCTCGTCGCCGACGCCGCGCCGGACCGCTGGCACGAGGCCGCGCAGGCGATCATGACCACCGACACGTTTCCGAAAGGCGCCGCCGCCTTGGTGCGCATGGGGTCCGGCACGGTGACGATCTGCGGCATCGCCAAAGGCGCCGGCATGATCGCCCCCGACATGGCCACCTTGTTGTCGTTTGTTTTCACCGATGCGCCCATCGCGCCCGCGGTTCTCAAGGCGCTGCTGCGCGACGGCGTTGCGGACACCTTCAACGCATTGACGATCGACGGCGACACTTCGACTTCCGACACGCTGTTGGCCTTCGCCACCGGCGCCGCCGCGCAGCATGGCGTGGCGAAAGTGACGCGGCTGTCCGACCCGCGGATCGCCGCCTTCCGCAAAGGCTTTAATGCCGTGCTCGCCAATCTCGCCGAACAAGTGGCGCGCGACGGCGAAGGCGCGCGCAAACTGGTCGAGATTTTGGTCGAGGGCGCGACTTCGAAAAAATCGGCGCGGCGCATCGCGCTCTCGATCGCCAACTCGCCGCTGGTCAAGACCGCAATCGCCGGCGAGGACGCCAATTGGGGCCGCGTCGTGATGGCGGTCGGCAAGGCTGGCGAGCCGGCCAACCGCGATCGGCTGTCGATCTGGTTCAACGGCATCCGCGTCGCCCATAAGGGGGAGCGCGACCCCGGTTATGACGAGACCGCGGTATCGGCCACGATGCGCAAACCGGAGATCACGCTGAAGGTTGCGCTCGGCCTCGGCAAAGGGCGCGACCGCGTGCTGACCTGCGATTTGACCAAGGACTATGTTGCCATCAACGGCGATTACCGCTCTTGACGGCGCTTTAACCATTGCGGCGTTTTCGCTGGTGAAAAGAGTCGCATTGAAAGCGTCTTTACCATGCGCCGCATAGATAGAGGCTGCTCGTGAGCGTCAAACTCGTGCTTGTCGCCGCTTGCGCTTTGATCGACGCCGACGGCCGCGTGCTCCTCGCCCAGCGGCCGGCCGGCAAATCGATGGCTGGATTATGGGAGTTTCCCGGCGGCAAGATCGAGCCTGGCGAAGCGCCGGAAACGAGCTTGATCCGCGAACTGAAAGAGGAATTGGGAATCGTCGTCAAACAGGAGTGCCTCGCACCGCTGACTTTCGCGAGTCACCTTTATCCCGACTTCCACCTGCTCATGCCGCTTTATGTCTGCCGGCGCTGGGAAGGGATCGTCCAAGCCCGGGAAGCGCAGAAGCTCAAATGGGTGCGGCCGCACGATCTGCGCAGCTATCCGATGCCGCCTGCCGATGAACCCCTGATTCCGCACCTGACGACGTTGTTGTGATGCGAACAAGAGGCTCGACGCCAATGTCAAAATCTTCGCTCCAGATGATCCGCGCATTGCTGCGCCGTTTCACAGGCGACGAGCGCGGCGCGACCTCAATCGAATATGCGATGATCGCGGCCGGCGTCTCGATTGCCATTATCGGGACGGTCGCGACGCTCGGCTCCAACGTCAAGACGATGTACAGCGACGTCGCGACCGCGTTGAAGTAACGCTCGGTGCGTCATTTGCGGATTGCCGCATAGCGGCAAGCCCGCGCCCCGGAGCCACGGCTCAACCTCCCGCCTTCTCGCCGGTCGAAATTTCCCGGGTACCCAACGCATCGGCAAGCCGCGCTTTCGCCGAACCGGGCCTGAGCGGTTGTTGCTGGCTCGCATGCGGCGCCCAGCCCGACAGCCACACAATCTCGAAGGTCGCGCGCAAGCGGCCGTCGTTGTCGGCGAAGCGCTCGGCATAAATCTCCGCCATGCGCATGAGTGTCGCGCGCCGCAGCGGGACACGGCGGCGGTCGATGAGCGCGTTGGTGGCGCCCATGCGGCGCAAATCGTGCATCAGCGCGAACACGGAATCGTAGCGCACGGTGAGGCGCTCGCCGTCGGTGACCGGCAGCGCGAAGCCGGCGCGCTGCAGCAGCGCGCCGAGATCGCGCAGATCGGCGAACGGCGCGACCCGCGGCGAGACACCGCTTTCGACTTCGCTTTCGGCCGCGGCGAAGGATTGGCGCAACTCGGTGAGCGTTTCCCCGCCGATCAGCGCGGCGAGAAACAATCCGTCCGGCTTGAGCACGCGCCGGATTTGCACCAGCGTCCCGGGTAGGTCGTTGACGAATTGCAGCGCCAGCGCCGACACTACGAGATCGAACGCCGCGTCGCGAAACGGCAGCGCCTCTTCGTCGGCCGCGACAATAGACGCAACGGCTTCGCGGTTCGCCGCAACAACGTCGGCCGCTACGATCGTATCGACCGAACCGAGCCGGACGAGTGCGGCACGGACCGCCGCATTCGGCGTGCCGAGATCGAGCGCGAGCGGAAACCGCCGCAGTACCGCGGCGAGCCGGTCGGCGAGATCGTCGGCGACGCGATCGAGCAAGAAAGTCGCGGGCCCCGCGGCCGTCGCGCGGCGGCGGCGGTCGCGGATCAGCGGACGGTCGAAGATCAGAGGGCTTTGCGCCATATGGCTATTGTCTCACTTCCCGATTTGCCTGTCCCGGCCGGGCGGTTTCGTCACCCGCTTCTTGGCATGACAAGCGGGGCGCCCGGCGGTAGCGTAGCGCCATGGGGGAATTGGCCGATCTCGCTGGCATGACGCGCTTCAAACGCGCCGGTGAAGGCGTGCGCGCCGTGCTGCGCGCTACGCTCGATCTCGCCTTGCCGCGCTTGTGCGCGGTCTGCCGCGAGCCGGTGGACGGCCAGGGGCTTTGTCCGGCGTGCTGGTCGAAACTCTCGTTCATCAGCCGGCCCTATTGCGAGCGGCTCGGCATTCCCTTCGTTTACGATCCGGGTCCGGGCATTCTGTCGATGGAGGCGATCGCAGATCCGCCGGCCTATCAGCGCTCCCGCGCCGCGGTGCGCTTTGACAAGGTCTCGCGCGCCCTGGTGCACGCGCTCAAATACGGCGACCGGCTCGATCTCGCGCCGATGATGGGGCGCTGGCTCGCCAATGCCGGTCGCGAACTCCTTGGCGACGCCGATGCGCTCGTGCCGGTGCCGCTGCATTGGCGGCGGCGCTGGGCGCGCCGATTCAACCAATCCGCCGTACTGGCGGCGGCGGTCTCCGCCGCAAGCGGCGTGCCGGTCGCCGCCGACGTGCTCAAGCGGGTGAAAGCAACCGCGCAGCAGGTCGGACTGTTGCGCGCCGAGCGCGCCACCAATGTTCAGGGTGCCTTTCGCGTGCCGCCTGAAAACAAGGGCGCGATCGCCGGCCGCCGCCTCGTCCTGGTCGATGACGTATTGACCTCGGGCGCCACCGTCGAGGGCTCCGCACGCGCGCTGTTGCGCGCCGGCGCCGCCAATGTCGACGTGCTGGTTTTCGCCAGGGTTGCCGACCCGGTACGAACGTCCATATAAGGAACAACAGCAATTAACGCGCCGTTATGACTTCTGTCGAAATCTATACCAGGGAATTCTGCCAGTATTGCCAGTGGGCGAAGGAACTGCTTTCGCGCAAGGGCGTGAATTTCCGCGAGATAGACGTCACCGGCAATGGACAAATCCGCCAGGAAATGATCCAGCGCGCCAACGGCGGCACGACCTTCCCGCAGATTTTTGTCGGCACGACCCATGTCGGCGGCTGTGACGAATTGTACGCGCTCGAGGAAGCAGGCAAGCTTGACGGATTGCTCGGCACCCAAGGTCAATCGGCATGAGTGAGGCGGGTTCGGCGTTCAAAGTCGGTCTGGTGCAAATGCGCTCGGGCCTCGATCCGCGAGCCAACCTCGCGACCGCAATCGCCTCGATCGAGGAGGCGGCGCGGGGTGGCGCCGCTTATGTGCTGACGCCGGAAATGACCAACCTCATGGAAATCGAGCGCGAGCGCCTGCTCGCCACGATCGCCGACGAGGAATCCGACCCCACGCTTGCCGCACTGCGCGACCTCGCGCGCAAGCTTTCAATCTACATCCATATCGGCTCGCTGGCGGTGAAGGCTTCGGCCGACAAGGCGGCCAACCGTTCTTTCCTGATCGACCGGCGCGGCGACGTGATCGCGCGCTACGACAAGATCCACATGTTCGACGTCGATCTGGCGAACGGCGAAAGTTACCGCGAGTTGCGCAATTATCGCCCCGGCGATCTTGCCATCGTCGCCGATCTGCCGTGGGGCCGGCTTGGCATGACCGTCTGCTACGACTTGCGCTTCCCGGCGCTCTATCGCGCGCTGGCCGAATCCGGCGCGTCGTTCTTCGCCATTCCCGCCGCATTTACCCGGCAGACCGGCGAAGCGCATTTGCACGTGCTCATTCGCGCCCGCGCCATCGAGAACGGCGCGTTCGTATTCGCCGCCGCGCAGGGCGGAAAGCATGAGAACGGCCGCGAAACCTTCGGCCATTCGCTGATCGTCGACCCCTGGGGTAAAATCCTCGCCGAGGGCGGCACCGAGCCCGGCGTGGTCCTCGCCGAGATTGATCCGGCGCAGGTGGCGATGGCCCGGGCGCGTATTCCTTCGCTCCGTCACGGCCGGCGCTTCGAGGTGATCGAGCCGATGGCCGAGCCGACACACCTGCGCGCAGTGCGGGAGCCGGTATGATCCGTTACGCGCTCCACTGCGAAGAGGGCCACGACTTCGAAAGCTGGTTTCAGAGTTCCGCCGCCTACGACAAGCAAAGAAAGCGGGCGCTGATCAGTTGCCCGATCTGCGGCTCGGCCAAAGTCGAGAAGGCGATCATGGCGCCGCGGCTTAATCGCAACGAAACAGTCGGGCCGCCCGCAACCACCGTCCCGGCGTTGTCGGCCGCGGCGCCCGCGGCCCCGGCCAATGCGCCGGCCGGCCTACCGGCGAAAGCGCCGATGGCGATGATGTCGCCGGTCGAACGCGAACTGCGCAAGAAGCTCAAGGAACTGCGCGAGCACGTCACCAAGAACGCGGATTACGTCGGCCCGCGTTTCCCCGAGCAGGCGCGCAAAATCCATTATGGTGAGGTCGAGCATCGCTCGATCTACGGCGAGGCCTCGCCCGACGAAGCCAGGGAATTGCATGAAGAAGGCATCGAATTTCATCCGTTGCCGATCCTGCCCGACGAATTCAATTAGAGCCTGACCGCAACCAATCCGGCGGCGAGTGGCGGCGCCGGCGCGATGTAATCGTCGCGGCGAGCGGATAGAACTAAGTCTCGCGGCGGCTCGCAAACCGTCTGTCGTTGCAGCACAAGGATCAAACAAATGGCGCGAACCGCGATCGTCACCGGCGCATCGGGCGGAATTGGCGCAGGCATCGCCGAGCGTTTGGCCAAAGACGGCTTTGCCGTCGTCGCGCATTATTCGGGAAACTCGGCAAAGGCTGGGGAAGTCGTCAAAAGCATTGCGGCCGCCGGCGGCCAGGCTATTGCCGTCGGCGCCGACATTTCGGAGCCGGCCGAGGTCAAGCAGCTTTTCGAGAAGGCGAAGTCCGCGTTTGGCGAAATCACGGTGGTCGTCAACAGCGCGGGCATTATGCTGCTCGATCCGATCCAAAAAGGCGATATCGACCGTTTCGACGCGGTCATCGCGACCAACCTTCGCGGCAGCTATCTCGTCATGAGCGAAGCGGCGAATAACGTCGTCGACGGTGGCCGTATCATTGTTTTCTCGAGCAGCGTCCTCGGCAAAAACTTTCCAACCTACGGCGCCTATATCGCCTCGAAGGCGGGCGTCGAGGGTCTCACGCGCGTTCTGGCGAACGAGCTCGGCCCGCGCAACATCACCGTCAATGCGGTGGCGCCGGGTCCGGTCGCAACGGATCTCTTCTTACGCGGCAAGAGCGACGAGCTGATTGCCGCCATCAGCAAGATGGCTCCCCTCGGACGCATTGGCGAGGTCGAAGACACCGTCGGCATCGTGTCCTTCCTCGCCGGTCCGGAGGGCGGGTGGATCAATGGACAGGTCATCCGCGTCAACGGCGGCTACGCCTGATCAGCGCGGTGCCTCACTCAATACGCCCATAGCAGCAGGCCGACGCCGGCGATCACCAGCACCATGCCGGCCGCTTCGCGCGGCGTCGTCTTATGACCGAAGGCGAAGCGGGCGATAACCTGCGCGAACAGGACTTCGACCAAAGCGAGCGTGCGCACGCTCGCCGCGGTGGCGAGCGCGAAGGCGAGAAACCAGAACTGCGAGGCGAGCGCGCCCATAAAGCCGGCGAACAGCGACGGTTTCCAGGAGCGCATGATGGCGACCAGTACGGCGGGGCTGCGCCAGATAAGATAGAGCGACAGCAGCACCGCCTGCATGGCAATGCCGGCCGCGAGCGTGAACGTCGCCGCCATGACGTAATTCGGCAGATCGAGGCCGAGGATGGCGCCGCGATAGCCGATCGCGGAGAGCGCGAACGCACCACCTGACGCCAAGCCGATCAGCGTCGGCCGTATCCCTCCGATCATGCCGCCCGGTTTGGTCGACATGATCACCACGCCGGCGGTGGCGACGACGATCGCCGCCAGCATGGGCAATGTCACCATGTCGCCCAGGAAAATGAGCCCGAACAACGCGACCTGGATTGGCTCGGTCTTGATGTAGGCGATGGTGACGACGAATGAGCGCTCGCCCATGGCGGCCAGCATCAGCGCCGTGGCGGCGACTTGCGCGAAGGCGCCGTCGATCACCCACGGCCAGAAATGCCCAGACGGCCGCGGTAGCGGCGATCCGGTCGCCCACAGCACGCCGGCAAGAAAGACCAATGCGAACGGAAAGCCGAACAAAAAACGCACGTGGGTCGCGCCGACCGTGCCGAGGCTTACCGTCAGCTCGCGCTGCATGGCGTTGCGCACGGTCTGGGCGAAGGCGGCGATGACGGTAAAGACGGCCCACAGCCAAGCGGAAATAATCACGTCGAGGTCACGCCGGCTTCTCCGCGACCACCATGTAGTTCACGTCCGTATCGGCGCCGAGCTGCCAGCGGTCCGCGAACACATTATAGACCACGCCGGTTTCGCCGATGATATGCAAGTGAGCCTTCTCGATGGCGGTCTCCAGCTCATTGGGCGTAACAAACTTGTCCCACTGATGGGTGCCGCGCGGCAGCCAGCGCAGGATGTATTCGGCGCCGACAATCGCGAGCGCAAAACTTTTGGCGGTGCGGTTGAGCGTGGCGACAAACAAAAGTCCGCCCGGTTTCACCATGCCCGCGGCCAGTCCGACAAAGAGGCCGACGTCGGTGACATGCTCGACCACTTCCATGGCGAGAACGACGTCGAAGCTTTCCCCGGCCTGCGCCAGCGCCTCGGCGGTGGTGCAGCGATAATCGATGGACAGGCCCGATTGCTCCGCGTGACGGCGCGCCGCCGCGATGTTGTCGTCTGAGGGATCAGCGCCGACGACCGCCGCGCCGAGTTGGGCCAGCGGCTCGCAAAGGATGCCGCCGCCGCAGCCGATGTCGAGAACGCGCAAGCCGGCGAGACTGTCGAGCCGCGTCGGGTCGCGGCCGAAATGCTCGCCGACGCGATCGCGGATGTAGCCCAAGCGGACCGGATTGAATTTGTGCAGCGCCGCCATGGGCCCATGCGGGTCCCACCATTGGCCGGCGAGACGCGAGAACCGCGCGACTTCGTCCCGGTCGATGGTGTCGGCTTGGCTGGGCTCGTTGTCCATGCTCGGGTTTCACTCCACAGACGGCACCGCCACAGTAGAGCTTCGCGGCACCGCCGCCAATGCGGTCAGGGGCAACGGCCCATCGGATACCGCGACACCGCGCACAGGTTGCACTCCCTCGCCGCTTGAACGAAAATGATTTTCAGAACGACGAATTTGAAAACAAGCGGGAGGAAGTGGGTGCAAAAACTGTTGTACGCGATGGCCGGATTGGCGCTCGCGGCGTTTGCGGCCGGGCCGGCCAGTGCTCAGGATACGGTGAAGATCGGGATCATCAACCCGTATTCCGGCCAGTTCGCCGACACCGGCAATCAGCTCGACAACGGCATCAAGCTTTACGTCAAGCAGCACGGCGACACCGTCGCGGGCAAGAAACTCGTGTTCGTCCGCAAGGATGTCGGGGGCGTCGCGCCCGATCTCGCCAAGCGGCTGGCGCAGGAGCTGATCGTACGCGATCACGCCGACATCCTCGCCGGGTTTGCGCTCACGCCCAATGCGCTCGCCGCCGGCGACGTCTCCGCCGAGGCGAAAAAGTTCATGGTGGTCATGAACGCCGGCACCGCGATCATCACCCTGAAGTCGCCCTACATTGCCCGCACTTCGATTACCGTACCGCAGCTCAATCAGACGCTCGGCACCTGGGCGGCCAAGCACGGCATCAAGACCGTTTTCACGATGGTGTCCGATTACGGTCCCGGCATCGACGCCGAAGGCGCCTTCCACACCGGCTTCACCGAAGCGGGCGGCAAGATCGTCGGCTCGGTGCGCTTTCCGGTCGCCAATCCGGACTTCTCCGCCTTCGTGCAGCGCGCCTTGGATACCAAGCCGGACGCCATCTACATCTGGATTCCGGGCGGCGCGCAGCCTGCCGCCGTCGGCAAGGCGCTGGCGGAACGCGGCGTCGACACCTCGAAGATCAAAGTGATGGGACAGGACTTCTTGCCTTCGAAAGCGCGCGCAAGAGCATGAGCGACGTGGCGCTCGGCATCATCACCGTCTCCAACTACGATTCCAACATCAACACGCCGCTCAATCACGAATTCGTTAAAGCCTATAACGAGGAATTCCACCGCAACCCCGACATCTACTCGATCGGCGGCTACGACGGCATGCATCTGATCTACGAGTTGCTCAAGAAGACCGGCGGCAAAGCCGACGGCGATTCCCTGATCGGAGCCGCCAAAGGCATGAGTTGGCAAAGCCCGCGCGGCCCGATCACCATCGACCCGGAGACCCGCGACATCATCCAGACAGTGCATATTTTCCGTGTCGAGAAGGTCGGCAGTGAGTACCTCAACGTCGAATTCGACAGCATCCCGAACGTCAAGGACCCGGTGAAGGAACGCATGAAGAAATGATCCAGCCGGCGCTGGCCGGCGAGCGGGTTATCCGGCCGGCGCGCGTGGCCGCGATATCGGCCGTGCTTCTTTTTATCGGTTGCGTCGCGCGTTCTTGGCGCCAATCAACAAAGCGCCAATCAACAAATGGGAGGAAATAATGAAGCGTTTTTTGTTTGCCGGCATCGGCGTCGTTGCCGCAACCCTGTTGCCGGCGGCCGGCAATGCCCAGGACACGGTGAAGATCGGGATCATCAACCCGTATTCCGGCCAATTCGCCGACACCGGTAATCAGCTCGACAATGGTATCAAGCTTTACGTCAAGCAGCACGGCGACACCGTCGCGGGCAAGAAACTCGTGTTCGTCCGCAAGGACGTCGGCGGAGTCGCGCCCGATCTCGCCAAGCGGCTGGCGCAAGAATTGGTGGTCCGCGACCATGCCGACATCCTCGCCGGGTTTGCGCTCACGCCCAACGCGCTCGCCGCCGGCGACGTTTCGTCGGAAGCCAAGAAGTTCATGGTAGTCATGAACGCCGCCACCTCGATCATCACGCTCAAGTCGCCGTACATCGCACGCACCTCGACGACCACGCCGCAACTCAATCAGACACTCGGGACCTGGGCGGCCAAGCACGGCATCAAGACCGTCTTCACAATGGTGTCCGATTACGGTCCCGGCATCGACGCCGAAGGCGCTTTCCATACCGGCTTCAAGGAGGCCGGCGGCAAGATCGTCGGCTCGGTGCGCTTTCCAGTCGCCAATCCGGACTTCTCAGCCTTCGTGCAGCGCGCCTTGGATACCAAGCCGGACGCCATCTACATCTGGATTCCCGGCGGCGCGCAGCCGGCCGCCGTCGGCAAGGCGCTGGCGGAACGCGGCGTCGACACCTCGAAGATCAAGGTATTGGGACAGGATGCGCTCGCCTTCGAAAGTGCGCGCAAGAGCATGGGCGACGTGGCGCTCGGCATCATCACCGTGTCCGACTACGATTCCAACATCAACACGCCGCTCAATCATGAATTCGTCAAAGCCTACAACGAGGAATTCCATCGCAACCCCGACATCTACTCGATGGGTGGCTACGACGGCATGCATCTGATCTACGAGTTGCTGAAGAAGACCGGCGGCAAAACCGACGGCGATTCCCTGATCGGAGCCGCCAAAGGCATGAGCTGGCAAAGCCCGCGCGGTCCGATCACCATCGATCCGGAGACCCGCGACATCATCCAGACCGTCCATATTTTCCGCGTCGAGAAGGTCGGCGGCGAGTATCTCAACGTCGAGTTCGACAGCATCCCGAACGTCAAGGATCCGGTGAAGGAACATATGAAGAAATGATCCGACCAGTTCCGGTTGGCGGACGGGTTGGCGGGCGGCGCGAGCGCGCATCAAAGCTGACAAAACGCCGCGGATAGTGATGTCCGCGGCGCTTCTTTTTATTGGTCGGGTGAGGCATTGTTAGCGCCAATAACAAATGGGAGGAAACAATGAAGCGCTTTTTGATTGCCGGCATCGGCGTTGTTGCCGCAGCGTTATTGCCGGCGCCAAGCAATGCTGAAGGCACGATCAAGATCGGGCTGATCCTGCCGTATTCCGGCCAATTCGCCGACACGGCGACGCAAATAGAGGGCGGGATCAAGCTCTATCTCAAACAACATGGCGACAAGCTCGACGGCAAGACCGTCGAGCTTGTCCGCAAAGACGTCGGCGGCATCAATCCGCCCCTCGCGAAACGGCTGGCACAGGAGCTGGTGACGCGCGACAACGTCGACATCCTTGCCGGCTTCTCGCTCACGCCGAACGCGCTCGCCGCCGCCGACGTTTCGGCGGAAGCCAAGAAGTTCATGGTGGTCATGAACGCCGCCACCTCGATCATCACGCTCAAATCGCCCTATATGGTGCGCACGTCTCTCACCGTGCCGCAGCTCGTCGGAACGCTCGGTGGATGGGCGGCGAAGAACGGCGTGAAAAACGTCTACACGATGGTCAGCGACTACGGTCCGGGTATCGATGCGGAAGCCGCCTTCCAAAAAGGCTTTAAGAATGCCGGAGGGGAAATCGTTGGCTCGGTGCGCATGGCGGTGCAGAACCCCGACTTCACCGCTTACGTGCAGCGCGCCAAAGATCTCAAGCCGCAAAGCATTTTCGTCATGATCCCCGGCGGCGCTCAGCCGGGCGCTTTCGGCAAGGCTTTGAGTGAGGCGGGGGTGGACCCGAAGAAGACGGAAATCCTCGGACAATTGGAGATCGCCTCGGAGCATGCGCTCGCCAGCATGGGCGATATCGCCGAGGGCATCATCACCGCCGCCCACTACGACGACAATCATAAATCGAAGTTGAACGAAGAATTCGTCAAGGCCTACAACGCCGACTTCAAGCGCAATCCCGACTTTTTCTCGGTCGGGGGCTATGACGGCATGCACGCCATCGACGCCGCGCTGCAGAAGTCCGGCGGCAAGACCGATGGCGAGGCTCTGGTCACCGCCGCCAAGGGACTGAGCTGGGAGAGTCCGCGTGGGCCGATCTCGATCGATCCGCAGACGCGCGACATCATTCAAACCGTCTACATCAACAAGGTCGAGAAGGTCGGCGGTAAGCTGGTCAACGTGCAGATTGACGCGATTCCGAATGTCAAAGACCCGGTGAAGGCGGCGATGAAGTGACGGGGCTGTAACGCCTCGGGCGGCTTTCCCCGTCGAAATTCCGCACCTCGAAAAGCACCGCGCGTCGCATCGATCGCGGCGCTTTTCTTGGCCCCGGGGACCGAACGAAAATGACGGCACGTGAAAATTACTTGGCCGGGCGCGCCGCGCTCCGCTAGTTTGTCGGCGGCGATCCACCGGGCCCTTCGACCATGCTTCCTCCCGTTTTCGGCATCCTGTTCGACGGCTTTGCCTACGGCATGCTGTTGTTCCTCATGTCGGTGGGGCTGTCGGTCACGCTCGGCATGATGAACTTCATCAATCTGGCGCACGGCAGCTTCGCGATGCTGGGCGGCTACGTGACCGCGGCGCTCATGAACCGTTTCGGCGTGCCGTTCTTCGCCACCCTGCCCTGCGCCTTCGTCGCCGCCGCGTTGATCAGTGTGGCGTTCGAAAAGGTGTTCTTCCGCCGCCTCTACCGCTCGACCGACCTCGACCAGGTGTTGTTGACCATCGGCCTTGTCTTTATTTCGGTGGCGATCGCCGCTTACATCTTCGGCACCGATCAGCAGCCGTTGCAAGTGCCGGCGTACCTTCGTCACTCGCTTACCTTCATGGGCATCCGCTTTGAAATATACCGGCTCATGCTGGTGGGCCTCGCGCTCGCAATCACCTTGCTCCTGGTCGTTGGGCTCGAATACACCCGCTTCGGCGCCCAGGTGCGGGCCTCCGTCAACAACGAGCGAATGGCGCGCGGTCTCGGCATCGACGTCAATCGCACCTTCGCGATCACCTTTGCGCTTGGCAGCGGCCTCGCGGGTTTGGGCGGCGCGCTCGCGATCGAGATCGTCGGGCTCGATCCGTCGTTCGCGCTGACGTATCTGGTTTACATGCTGATCGTGGTATCGGTCGGCGGGCTGGGCTCGATTTCCGGCTCGTTCGCCGCCGCGGTCGTTCTCGGCATCAGCGACGTCGCGGGCAAATATTATGTTCCCCAGCTCGGAGCGTTTCTTATTTATCTCGTGATGATCACGCTGCTGATGTGGCGCCCGCTTGGCCTCCTCGGGAAACGCTGAAACGATGGCGCTCAGCGAAGGAGCGATCAATCCACGGCTTTATCTGCAGGCGCAGACCCGCTGGCGGCCGGCCGAGATCGTATTTTGGCTGGCGACGCTGCTGCCTTACGTGCTGTTTCCGAACTATCTCTCGCTCGCGAGCCAGATCGCCATTGCCGCGCTGTTCGCGCTGTCGCTCGATCTGATCCTCGGCTACGCCGGCATCGTCTCGCTGGGCCATGCGGCATTCTTCGGCATCGGCGCTTACGCCGCCGGGCTGGTTTCCAAACACGGTTGGGGTGAGCCGTTGAGCGGGCTTGCGATCGCGGCGCTGGCGGCCGGCATCGTCGGCTATGCCACGAGTTTCGTGATCTGCCGGTTTCGGCACCTTGCCCTGATCATGCTGACGCTGGGTTTCGGGCTGCTGCTGGAGGAGCTCGCCAACACGCTCGGCTGGCTGACCGGCGGCATGGACGGGTTGCAAGGCATCCACACCTGGAAGCTTCTCGGCTATTTTGGCTTCGATCTCTATGGCCGCGTTGCCTACGGCTACGCGCTCGCTGTGCTGTTTGTGCTATTCCTGTTCGCACGGCGCCTGATCCACTCGCCGTTCGGCCTGTCGCTGCGCGGTATTCGCGAAAACTTCGTGCGTATGCCGGCTATCGGCGCACCGAGCCGCGCCCACATCCGCACCATCTACACCATCGCCGCCGCCATCGCCGGCGTCGCCGGCGCGTTGCTGGCCCAGACCACGGAGACCGTCTCGCTCGATTCGCTGGGCTTCGAACGGTCCGCCGAAATCGTGGTGATGCTGGTGCTCGGCGGCGCCGGCCGGCTCTACGGCGGACTTATCGGCGCGATCATCTACATGGTGGCGCGCGACCAATTCTCCGGCATGGTCCCGCAATACTGGTATTTCTGGATCGGCATCCTGTTGGTCGCCGTCGTCATGTTCCTGCCCAACGGTATTTTGGGCGGCCTTGCCAAACTGGCCGCGCTTTGGGGGCGAAAGTGAACGCGCCGCCGGCGCTGGCGACCCGCGGCCTGGCCAAGAGTTTCGGCTCACTGGTGGTTGCGCGCGATATTGATATCGAACTGCCGAAGGGCGTGCGCTACGCGCTGATCGGCCCCAACGGCGCAGGCAAGACGACGCTGATCAACCTGATCACCGGCATGCTGCAGCCGGGCGCCGGGCGCATCGTTCTCGGCGATGCCGACATCACCGCGCTGCCTCCCGAGCAACGCGTGCGGCGCGGCTTGGTACGCACCTATCAGGTCAATTCGCTGTTTCCCCATCTCACCGCGCTCGAATTGGTAACGCTTGCGGTATGCGAACGAACCCGCGCTGCGCGCACCTGGTGGCGCAAGCTCGATGCCTACCCGCATGAAATCGACGAAGCCTATGATATTCTCGCCGCGCTGAAGCTCGGGCCGGTGTGTCATCGGCTGACGCGCGAACTGGCCTACGGCCAGCAGCGGCTCCTCGAGATTGCGCTCGCTTTGGCGACCCGGCCGAAGGTTTTGTTGCTCGACGAGCCGGCGGCCGGAGTGCCGCGCGAGGAAAGCCAGGAATTGTTCGCCGCCATCGCCGGCCTCTCCAGCGAGATCACGGTGCTCTTCATCGAGCACGACATGGAACTGGTGTTCCGTTTCGCCTCGCGCATCATCGTCATGGTGGGCGGGCGCGTTCTGATCCAGGGCGCACCCGACGAAATCGCTTCCGACCCTCAAGTGCGCGCGGTCTATCTCGGCAAGACCTCGGCGAAGGCGCTGCCCGGGCTGCCGCATGGCTGAATCACTCCTTTCGCTTACCGACGTTCGCTCAGGCTACGGGTCCGCCGTGGTGCTCGACGGCATCTCGTTTACCTTGCCCGAACGTGGCAGCCTCGCCGTGCTCGGTCGAAACGGCGTCGGCAAGACGACACTGTTCCTCACGATCATGGGCTACACGCAGCTTTCCCGCGGTCGCATCCTTTGGCGCGGCGAAGACATCACCCGGCGTCCCCCGCACCGGCGGGCGCTCGCCGGCATCGGCTGGGTGGCGCAGGAACGAGAGATTTTTCCCTCGCTGAGCGTCGAGGAGAATCTCACCGTCGCCGCCCGGCCCGGACGCTGGACGCTGGACGCGGTGTACGAGGTGTTTCCGCGTCTCGCCGAGCGCCGGCGTAACTTCGGCAATCAGCTTTCCGGCGGCGAGCAACAGATGCTGGCGATCGCCCGCGCGCTGATGACCAATCCGGCACTGCTGCTGCTCGACGAACCGCTCGAGGGTCTGGCGCCGATCATCGTCGAAGAACTCGCCGCCGCGATCCGGCGTATGACCAGCGAAGGCTCCAACGCCTTCATCCTGATCGAGCAGCACGCCGATATCGCGCTGTCGCTGACGGAAGCCGCCATCGTTATCGAACGCGGCCGCATCGTCCACAGCGGCGGCTCGGCGGCACTCTTGGCCGACCACGCGGCGCTCGACCGGCTGGTGGGACTGCGCCTCGCGGAGGCGTAACTTCCGCGACCGGCCGTGGAACCTCGACCGCCGCCAAGTCATTGCGGCAGCGCTGTTTCCCGTTAAGGTAAAACCCAGAAACAGCAAGTCTTTGGTAATGCCGCCCTGCTAGGTTGGCGGCATGAATGACATCCTTCATCCGCCGTTGAAGGCAAGCTTCGCCGAGCCGAAGATGGGCTCGGAGCGGAACTTCGGGCTGGTCTTTGCCGCCATGTTCGCGTTCGTCGCCTTCGCGCCGCTGGTTCACGGCAGGGAAATGCGATTCTGGCCGGTGCCGCTTGCCGCAGCGTTCCTGGCCGCCGCCCTGCTACTTCCGCGCATTCTGGGGCCCCTTAACCATCTTTGGTTCAAGCTCGGCTTGCTGCTCGGCAAATTCGTCACGCCCGTGGTCATGAGCATCCTGTTCTTCGCGGCGGTGACGCCGGTCGGCATGCTCATGCGCGCAACCGGCAAAGATCCGCTGCGGCTGCGGTGGCAGCCCGCGGCCAAAAGCTATTGGGTCGACCGTTCGGCGCCCGCGCCGGCCCCGCAATCCCTCAAAGACCAGTTCTAGGAGTAAGCGATGTCGTTCGCGATCGAGATGTTTCGCTTCCTCGGCAACCGCAAGAAATATTGGCTCATGCCGGTTGCCGTCGTGATGGTCGTCCTCGGCGGCCTCGTCATCCTGAGCCAAGGATCGGTCGTCGCGCCGTTCATCTACACACTGTTCTGAGTTGAAATGCGCATTCTGGGGATCTCGGCCTTCTATCACGACAGCGCCGCAGCACTCGTCATTGACGGCGAGATCATTGCGGCGGCGCAGGAAGAGCGCTTTACGCGGAAAAAGCACGATCCGGGCTTTCCCCGCCAGGCGATCGAATTTTGTCTCGGCGAAGCGCACTGCCGGCTATCCGACATCGACCTCGTGGTGTTCTACGAAAAGCCGTTCTTGAAGTTCGAACGGCTGCTGGAAACCTACCTCGCCTTCGCACCGCGCGGCTTTCGTTCCTTCGCCACCGCGATGCCGATCTGGCTCAAGGAAAAGCTGTTCCAGAAGGACCTCATCCGCCGCGCTCTCGCCGAGATCGACGGCAACTTCGACTGGAAGTCCAAACTCCGTTTCGCCGAACATCATTTCAGCCACGCCGCCAGCGCCTTCTATCCGTCGCCGTTCGAGGAAGCGGTGGTCTTGACGCTTGACGGCGTCGGCGAGTGGGCGACGACGACAGCCGGCATCGGACGCGGCAACAAGCTCGAGATCAGGAAAGAAATCGACTTTCCGCATTCGCTCGGTCTGCTCTACTCCGCCTTCACCTATTACACCGGCTTCAAGGTCAATTCCGGCGAATACAAAGTCATGGGACTTGCGCCCTACGGCGAGCCGCGCTTCAAGGATCTGATTTTCGAAAAGCTGGTGGACCTCAAGGACGACGGCACGTTCCGGCTCGATCTGTCCTATTTCGACTACTGCACCGGTCTGACTATGACCAACGCGCGCTTCGCCAAGCTGTTCGGCGAGCCGGTGCGCCGTCCCGACAAAGACCTGCTTACGCCGTTTCACATGGACGTGGCGGCTTCGATCCAGGCGGTGACCGACGAGGTGGTGCTTCGTCTCACACGCACGCTGGCGCGGGAATACGGCATTCGCAACCTTTGCCTCGCCGGCGGCGTCGCGCTCAACTGCGTCGCCAACGGCAAGATATTGCGCGACGGCGCGTTCGACCGCATCTGGATCCAGCCGGCCGCCGGCGATGCCGGCGGCGCCATCGGCGCTGCGCTTGCCGCCTGGCATTTGGAGTTCGACCAGCCGCGCGCCATCGCCGCCGGCGGCGACGGCATGAAGGGCGCTTATCTCGGGCCGCTTTACGCGCAATCCGACGTCGACCGGCGGCTGTCGGCCTCGGGCGCCGTGTTCGACAAGGTTTCCGACCGGGAATTGATCGACATCACCGCCCGGGCGCTCGCCGACGGCAAGGCGGTCGGCTGGTTCCAGGGCCGCATGGAATTCGGCCCGCGCGCGCTCGGCGCCCGCTCCATCCTGGGCGACCCGCGCTCGCCGACCATGCAGAAGATGCTCAATCTCAAGGTCAAGTACCGCGAGAGTTTCCGCCCGTTTGCACCCGCGGTGATGCGCGAAGACGTTGCCGACTGGTTCGAGCTCAACAGCGACAGCCCCTATATGCTGCTCGTCGCCGACGTGAAGCGCGACCTGCGCCGCGAAATGAGCGACGAAGAGCGCGAGCTTTTCGGCATCGACAAGTTGAACGTGGTGCGCTCGAAAATTCCGGCGGTCACGCACATCGACTATTCCGCGCGCATCCAGACCGTGCACGCCGATACCAACGCGCGCTTCCACGCGCTGCTGGCCCGCTTCAAGGACATCACCGGCTGTCCGGTATTGGTGAATACCAGCTTCAACGTGCGCGGCGAACCGATCGTGTGCACGCCCGAGGATGCCTTCCGCTGCTTCCTCGGCACCGACCTCGATCTCCTGGTCTGCGGCAACGCCATCGTTGCCAAGGAGAAGCAAACCGCCGACCGGAAGGCCTACCAGTATGAGTATGAACTGGACTAGCCTCCGACGAGGCGTCGTCAACATCGGCAATCACGGCGTTGGGGCGGGGCGGCCCGGCATCACCATCGTCTTACTGTGTTTGATCGCCGCGATGGCGGGCGCAGCCGACGTCGCGGTGCGCGCCGATTGCCGCAGAAGCAATCGAGCGGAAGGCCCGTCACCAATGAGTAGAACCCCGACCAGCTTGCAGAAGACCATGCCGCAGTTAAGCGGCTACAGCGGCGGCGCCGCCGGCGCAGGCAAGCTCAAAGCGCTCTACGGCTTCACCGATCCGCCCGATTTCACCCGGGCGATTCCGCTGCTCGCCGCCGTCTTGCTGTTGTGCCTGATCGCCTTCGCCGCCGGCTGCGAAGCATATTTCGGCAAAGTGCATTGGGGCACCTACCGGTTCTACTACTTCGTCTATCTTGCGGCGCTTACCGTGACGGCGGGCGCGCTGAGCTTCGCGCCGCGCTGGGCGTGGTCGCTGATCGTGCTGGCTTTTATCGACCTTTCGCTGGGCTTTATCTCGGCGGCGTCAGCGCACATGCATTTTGTCGAGCGATCCATCATGCCGGCGGATTACGCTGCGCACGAATATATCTTCCATCCGCTTCTCCAGGGCGTGCCGACGCCGAACTTTCTGGAGATGCATCCGTTCCGGATCCAGCACGACAGCTACGGCTTGCGTGGACCCGAACGCGACAAAGCGCGCCTGAAGCAGCAAATCGTCATTGCGGCAGTCGGCGGATCGACGACCTACGACGTCGCCGTCCCAGACGGCCAAACCTGGCCGGATGTGCTCGAACACGAGCTCGGCGGCGACTACGCGGTGCTCAACCACGGGGTTCCGGTCTATTCGACCTCCGAGCATCTGATTCAGACGCTGTTCTATCTGGATTCCTATGACATCACGCCGCGCTGCGCGATCTACTATGTCGGCTGGAACGACATTCACAACGCCCATCTCCCCAACCTCGATCCGGGCTATGCCGATTACTACGCCTTCAACAAGATCACGCTGCTGCAGGTGAGAAAGACGCCGCTGGTGGCCGAGATATCGCCGCTCGCGATGATTATCGTGCGCTATCTGCAATTATGGATCGACACGGTGCCCCCGGCGCCAAATCTCCCGAGCCGCGCCGCGGTTTCAGGAAACGACCCGCATCTGGAATGGATCTACCGCCGCAATCTGGAAGCGATCGCCGCGATCAACAAGGAACGCGGGATCACCACGATTTTTGTCGGGCAGGTGCTGAACCGGGCGAAGCTTCACGGCAACGGCACCGAGGTCTGGTGGCCGCTCGTTCGCGACGCCGATCTCTGGCCGCTGCAGGCGCGTTTCAATACCGTTCTCAAAGAAGCCGCCGACGCAACCGGCACCGCGGTATTCATTCCGCCGATCGATCAATTCCAGGATTCCGACTTTGTCGACAAGGGGCACTTCTCCGAGCAAGGCTCGCGTAAATTCGCGACCATGCTGGCGCCTGTGGTGCGGGCCGATTGTACGAGGCGCTAGGGCCGTTGCCGGCGCCTTGCCCGTGGCTTCGCTACGCCTTGGCGGATAACGGCGGCGGCAGCGCGACGCCGTAGGTTTTGGCGATCGCCGCGAGCTCCTCCCACACTTTCCCCGGGATCGGAATGCCGGACGCACGTCGCTTCGCCTCGGTGCGCGCCGCACGCTCCCCCGGCAGCAAAATCTCTTCGACGCCGTCTTGCCGCGGCAGCGCTTTGAGAATCGCCGCCAGCGCTTCGGCATCATCGGTGAAGTCCGCAAGCGTCCGGAACGTTTCGATGTCGATGGCGAGGATCGCGCAGTTCTGGGCAAGCCGCCGGCGCTTCTGCGGGCCGAGCGCAGGCGCCTGAATCGGCGCTCCGGCAAGAACGCTTGCCAGCATCTCGAACATCAATGCGAGCCCCGACCCTTTCGGACCGCCGAGCGGCAGCAAAATTTCCGCCCGACGCGGATCGGTGGTCGGTTCGCCCGCCGCTGTGAGCGCGGCGCCGGCAGGCAGATCGGCCCCGGCGGCGAGCGCCTGCAATATCTTGCCGTTCGAAATGGTGCTGGTCGCCATGTCGAGCACGATCGCCCCGCCGCCGCTCGGCACCGCGATGGCGATCGGGCTCGTTCCCATGCTGGCGACCCGCGCGCCGTGATAGGCGACGAAGGCCGGCCCCGCGACCATGATCAACGCGGCAAAGCCGCGCTCCGCCATCCACTGCGCGTAACGCCCGATTGCACCGGTATGGGTGGTGTCGCGCACCAGGCCGAAACAAATGCCTGACTTTCGCGCGCTTTCGGTTGCGATGCCGATAGCCTGCATCATCGCCACCGGGCCGAAACCGCCGCCGCCGTCGAGCAGAAAAGTCGCGCCGCGTTCCTGCACGAGCCGCGGCCGCGCCTTGAGGTCGATGCCGCCGCGCTCGATCATCGCAAGATAGGACGGTAAGCGCGAAACGCCGTGGCCGTCGACGCCGCGCAAATTGGCCCAGACCAGTCCTTCGGCAACCGCGGCGGCGTCGGCTGGGCTCGAGCCCACAGCCTTAAGTGCGTCGCCGACAAAGCGCGCCAGCTCTTCGCCGCCGACGAGCGTGCTGCTGCGGCTCACGCGTTCACCGCTCATCGGGCCGGGAAATACACATCGAGCCAGTTGCGCAGCACGCTCCAGACGCGCGCGGAATCCTCGTTGAACAGGAAGTGGTCGACGCCGCTGAACAGATGCAGCTCGGCCGGCTGACCGGCGCGTTTGAACATTTCGATCGACTGTTCGGTCGGCGTCACCGAATCGTCGGCGGCGTGGATGAGCAAAAGCGGCCGCGGCGCGATCTTACCCACCACGTCTTCGGCGCGGAAGTCGAACATGCTCTGCGCCGTCTCAGCCGGGAACGTCTCGACCGAATTGGTCGCCAGCATCTGCACGTTCTGCTTTTCCAGATTCTGCCGCACCGGATCCGGAATGGGCACGATGGCTTCGCGCGGCACCATGAGCGGCTTGCCGGTGCGAGCGCGATAAGCGCGGCCTTCTTCGAGCATGGCGATGAATTTTTGCCATGCCTGCGGACTGCGATGCTGGCCGCGGAATTTGCGCTCGCCGTGGCCCCAGCCGCCGTTGGAAATGACCGCGGCGATACGCGCATTGGTGCCGCCGGCATAGACTGCGACCGCGCCGCCGAAGCTCGAACCGATCACGCCGATGCGATCGGCGGCGACGGCGGGATGGCCCGCCAGATACGTCAGCGCATTGCCGAGATCTTCCACCTGTTCGAGACAGATGACGCGGCCGAATTCGCCTTCGCTCTTGCCGCAGCCGCGCATGTCGAACCGCAACGTGACGTAGCCGAGTTCGCTCAGAACCCGGGTCGGATGGAGAACGCCCGCGGAATCGCAATTCCCGCCGAAGCCGTGGAGCACGAGGAAGGCCGCGCGTCGCTCCGGCGCGCTCCATCCGGCCGGCACGCCGAGCGCGCCGTGGAGCTTCAACCCGGCCGACGGGATACTGACGATTTCTTCCTGCATCGCCGGCAAAAGTAACCCGGATCGGCCGCCCCGACTACGCTCAAATTGTGCGAAAGGCCGCCGCCGCTACGGGCTTTCCGCGGGAACCGCCTCATTCAGCGCCTGCGTGGGCCAGCGCTCGTGCGTCACCGGAACGACCATATGCATGGCGAAGCCTTCGCGCGTATAGGACGGCTCGACCTTGCCGTTCATTTGCCGCTCGATCACGAGCCCGATCAGCCGGGAGCCAAAACCGGTCCGGCGCGGCCGCCGCGCCGGCGGGCCGTTGCGCTCGCGCCAATCGAAGATCAGCGTCGTGCCGTTGGGTGGGTGCGCCACCGACCAGCTCAACTCGAGTCGGCCCTGCGGAAGCGAAAGGCTGCCATGCTTGATGGCATTGGCGGTGAGCTCATGGAGCGCGGCGCTCAGGCTGAAGGTGGGATCCGGCGCAAGCTCGACGGCCGGCCCGGCAAGCGAAGTCCGATCGAGATAAGCGCCGAGCACGACGCGTAAGAGCTCGGCAAACGACGTCGCTTTCCAGCCCGCCTCAGTGATCAGGCGGTGCGCATTCGCCAATGCCAGCACACGCGCCTGATAGTTGGTGGTCAGCTCCGCCATGGTGCGGGAACTCCTCGCCGTCTGCGAGAACAGCGCCAAGAGCTGCGAAAACAAATTGCCGGAGCGGTGCCGCAATTCGCGGATCATCAATTCATGGCGCTCCTCCAATTGCCGCCGCTGAATCGCGCCGGCAACGAGGTTGGCGACCGCAACCAGGAACGAAGAATCCTGGATGCTGAATTCGCGCTCTTTACCGGTGCAGACCCCGAGCACGCCATAGGCGCGTCCATCTCGCCCGGCGATAGTCGTGCTCATGCCGCTGACGCAGCGGTGATTGCGCAGATATTTCGGAACGGCGAACCGCGTCTCTTTCGCGAAATCGGCGGAGATCAAGGGACCGGCCGCGCCCAGAATATGCTGCGCATAATCGTCGTGCTCTTTCGACATCACGATCGAGCCGATGCAGCCGGTCTTCCACCCGAAGCCGGCACGCAGCAACAAATCGTTGCCGCCGGGAAGCAACTCGAGCACCTTGACGAAATCGACGGGCAGAGTGAGCGCGATGGTGGACACCACGTCATTGAGCAGCCGTTCGATATCGGTTTCCACCAGAGCGCGCTCGCCGAGTTGGGCGAGCGCCTCCTGCTGCTTGGCGCGGCTGCGCAGTTCCTCCTGGAGATGAACCTGCTCGGTGACATCGTGACACAGCCCGACCATGCGCGTCGGTGTCCCGTCTTGCTTGGTCACCATCCCGGTCGCTTCAATCCAGCGCTCGCGCCGGCCTTCGCGGGGCGCAACCCGATACCGCACCCGGTACCCGCCGCCGCCGCGCACGGTCTCGTCGATGGCGGTCAGCACTTTGCCGCGGTCATCCTCGTGAATGTTGCCTTTATAAAACGAAAAAGTTCCGTCGAACGACCCCGGAGGCAGCCCGGCAATGCTTTCGATATTGCCCGACCAAGTCACGGCATTGCTGGCGATATCCCAGGACCATATCCCGATCCGTCCGGCTTCGAGCGCCGCCCGGACGATAGCAAACTCGGGAAAGAAGGTGGCGGCGGTCAGGTTTTCCGGCGTCCCATCCGGTTCCGTTGTTATTGTTTTACGTTCATCCATACGCTTACAGTTCGCCCTCCCAACTACGGGGGTCAAGGCCGGCAAACCCGGCCATTAGACCAAAACAGCGCTGCAGCGTATCGGTTTCGCCGGAAACGGGAAGTAGATTAGCGGTCCGGCAAAGCTACCCTCAATAGAGGCCGAGCGGCACGGGGTTGCTGCTCCATTCGCGCGACGGCGGGCGGCCGGCGCTGATGGCCGGGTGCACCGTTATGTTTGCGCTCATGGCCCCTTTGACGCCTTCGATTGACACCCCTTGTCGATCGGCGACCGGGATCGCGCGCGGATCGTTCGGCAGGACCACGACTTTGGTTCCGATCCCGACGCGATTGTATAAGTCGATCACGTCGGCGTTGCGCAAACGAATGCAGCCGCTCGAGAGGTGCTTGCCGATCGAACCCGGATTGTTGGTGCCGTGGATGCGGTAATCGGTATTGCCGAGATAAAGCGCGCGGGCGCCGAGCGGATTGCCCGGGCCGCCGCTGACCCAGCGCGGCAGATATGGCTGACGCGCGATCATCTCGGCCGGCGGAATCCAGTCCGGCCATTCCGATTTACGTAAAATCGTCTCGACGCCCGACCAGGTAAAACCCTTGCGCCCGACGCCGATGCCGTAGCGCAATGCCTTGCCGCCATCCAGCGTGAGATAAAGGAAAGTGTGCGCGGTATCGATGATGATCGTGCCGGCCGGTTCGTTGCCGGCATAGCGAACGATCTGGCGCCGCAACGCGGGCGGAAGCTCATTGTCATCCGACGCCGCGCCGGGCTGTTCCGGCGCCGCCATCACCGGCTGAGAACCGGCACCGTCGCGATCGAACGCATAGTTCGAGGTTTGCGCAGCGGCGAAGCCGCCGCAGATCATTGTGAAAGCTGCACAAAGAACCGCGGTGCAGGCGCGCCGTGGCAGCTTGACCGCTGACATGACAAACACCCTGATGGACGCAAACTTGCTTGACCCGGACACCGGATTGCACTCGCCCACCAAGCCCCGGCCGCCGTTAAAAGTTCCACCTCGGCCGGCGCTCGGATACGCGGCGTTTTTCGATCAAACTTTCTGCAAACCGCTTTTGCTTATTGTCACGCCGCGCAGCGCCCGAACACGTGAGCGAGCCGCGGCGCCGAGATCGGACTGAACGCGGCGTCGCAACCAACGGGAATTTTTTCCACCACGCGCGGCTGCGCCGGCGACGGCGGCAAGCCAAGTTGCTGCGGCAACAGCGCGGGAGTGACCGACGGCAGCCGGTCGCCTTTAAGCGCGCGGTTCACCACCGGCGCGGTTGAAGAGAAAATTCCCGTACTGGGAAACGAGGGAAACGATAGAAAGCTCGCGACCAAGAGCGCCGTGACTACGCTTGCGACACGAATCCACAGGACACCACGCATCGGACTGGCTCCGCAACATTCACCCGGTCCCCGTCGTCCCTAAGCGCAAACCCCAACTACGCGACGCCATCACGCCGCGCGATCAGCAACGTCGATTTGGGAACAACGGTTCCAAAGCGGCTCTTTGCTCACCGCCTTGTGATGAGGCGGCGGCACGCTCGCGTGAATGCGAAATTCGCGGGCGCCGGAGATGGAACGAATCTTGGGCCGGCGGCTTGTCGTGGCGACCGGCCATCCTTTCCCCCCTCCCCCCGTGCTTGGCCGGTCATTCTGGGCGCAGCCGATGGACCGATCGGCTGCGCCCTTTAATTTTGCTCAAGGTCAATAGACTTCTGAGAATGAGGCACTCTGGGAACGCAGAGACTCCAGAAATCAGAGACCGCTGGAATGAGCCGCCTGATCCCTGCGCAATAGGAAACGGCCGCGCGAGGAGCCCGCGCGGCCGCAGCGTCAATATAAATGAAAACGCGACTTAGGCGGTCGGCTGGTGTTCGCGCTGGCGCGCCTTGCGCCCGAAAAACAGCGCCTGGCTCGCTACTGCCGAAACCACCGCAAGCTGGAATGGCTTGGCGATCAAGAACGCGGGCTCCGGCCGCTGCCCGGTGAGAAAGCGCTCGGGATAGGCGGTGATGAAGATCACGGGCACTTCGAACGACGCGAGCAGCTCATTGACCGCATCGAGCCCCGAACTGCCGTCGGCAAGCTGAATGTCGGCCAAGATCAGGCCCGGCCGTTTCCGGCGGGCGAGCGCAACCGCCTCGGCATGGGTCCGCGCGACACCGATCACGCGATGGCCGAGACTCTCGACCAACGCCTCGATGTCCATGGCGATAAACGTCTCGTCCTCGATGATGAGGACGTCGGTTGCGATCTCGGCGGCGAGTTCACGGCCGGATTCCTCGACCAGACTGCGCAAAGTCGGCAAATCGCAATCCAGGATGCGCGCCGCGTCTTCCTCGGAGAAGCCTTCCAGGGCCACCAGCAGAAAGGCCTGGCGGGGCCGCGGCGTGATGTGGGTAAGGTGCTGCTCTGGCGGCAGATTCGGCTCCGTGACGTCGACTTTGCCGTTCACCCCAACGGAATTCCAGATCTTTGTGAACAGGCCGTATAGCGCGACCCTCGAATTGGAGCCGGATTCCAGCAGTTTCGGACTGGCAATGAGGGATTCCAGCGTGGCGGCGACATAAGCGTCGCCGGAGGCCTGGCTGCCCGTCAGAGCCCGGGCATACCTTCGCAAAAACGGCAGATGTTGAACTACGGCCTGTGACGTCGACAAGGACACCCTCCCCTATAGCTAACGAAGCCTTCCGAGCTAACCAGCCTTCCAAGTAACCCTTGCAAGCTACAAGCCTTGCAAGCTCATCAAGCCTTCCGCTTACCCGAGGCTATTGGCTAAAACACCTTCGCGCAAACAAAGTTCCCGGAATTGGTTCCGGGGATCGGAACCAACGTCAACGCCGCGCGTTGGTGCTCGAGATTTGGGGATTTCGGGCTATGCGAGATTGCACGAGCGGCGAGGGGGAAAGATGAATTATGAAGCCCGGTAAGACAGTTAACCTCCAACCGCCGCCGGCGTCGAACGACGATAAGGCGGACGTTCGTGATGAAATGGGCAGACCCGCAACCCAACGAAAGAGTGAGGTACGCCTCGGCCGCGAAGTACAGGCGCGCATCGGCCAGCAGCTGAGGGCGATGTACGACGAAGTCGTAAGCGAGGGTGTGCCGCAGCGTATCGCCGATCTCGTTCGCCGGCTCAGTGACCAGGACGATGGGGTGGCATGAAGCTCGATCCCACCATACGCGACCAAGTGCTTGCGACGGTGCCAAGCCTGCGCGCATTCGCCATTTCGCTGTGCGGCAATATCGACCGCGCCGACGACCTGGTGCAGGAGACGCTATTGCGGGCGCTGGCGCATATCGACTCGTTCCAGCCCGGCACCAACATGCCGGCTTGGCTCTTCACTATTCTGCGCAACCTGTTCCGCTCCGAATATCGCAAGCGCCGCCGCGAGGTCGAGGACGCCGATGGCCGTTACGCCGAGACGCTCAAATCGCACCCTGAGCAGACCGGCCGAGTGGAATTCAGCGAATTCCGCGCTGCGCTCGCCAAGCTGCCGTCGGACCAGCGCGAGGCGCTGATCCTGGTCGGTGCGTCGGGCTTCTCCTACGAGGACGCCGCGGCGATCTGCGGCTGTGCCGTCGGCACCATTAAAAGCCGCGTCAATCGGGCGCGGACGCGGCTTGCCGATATTCTCGCCATCGACAATGTCGACGATTTCGGACCGGATCGGGCGACGCGCGCGGTTCTAGCCGGCGGCGGTCGGAATTAAAGAATACCCCCCGCTGCTGCGCGCCTCGGGCACGCGACAGCCTCCCGGCAATAGCGCGACTTAACTCCATATTCCCACTGGCGCGGCAATGACCGCCGAAATTTCAGAACATCGTATTTGAGTTGGCGGCGTGCTCGGGAATCTCCTGATTGACGTCCCAGTGCTCGACGATCTTGCCGTTTTCGAGCTTGAAAATATCGACAATAGCTCTGCCGCGACTGCCCGGCGTCGGCACGTTGTGGACGTGCAAGATGACGTAATCGCCGTCGGCAAAGACCTGTTTGATGTCGCTGTGATAGTCGGGGAATTTGTCGCGCAGGAAAGCCAGAAACGCCTTTAGCCCTTCGGGCCCATCGGTGGCGCGCGGATTGTGCTGAATGTAGCGCGGGCCGAGGAATTTTGCCGCCGCCGCGAAATCCTTCTGGTTTATTGCCGCGTCGTAGAATGCCACCACGGCCTTCTTGTTTGCTTCCATTTGCGCAGCATCGGCGGCGAACGCCGGCGGCGCGACGAGCGCGAACGCAACAGCAACAAGAAAAAAGCAAACGATGGCTGACCTGGTCATTGGCCGTTTCCCCGGTTTTTGATCGCACTACGCCGACGGTGCGCAGTATAGCAAAAACCGCCCGCCGCCCATTCACTAAAATTGTCGGCAACGGCGTAACGCGGCTTGCACGTTATCGCCGGTTGTTCCGCCGCAAGCGCGCTGTCTTAACGCGACGGCAAAACCAGCTAGGCTATTCGCATCCCTGAAAAGCAAAGAGCCGGGCGGGCGCGAAACTGCGCGCGACGCCTGTGCCTTCAGGGACGTCGTCATGTTGATCAGGATCGCGTCGCAAGGCGTTGCGCTATTGTTGTTGTTGATCGTGTCGTCGCTCGTTGGCGGCGGATGCGAGACCGCCCTCGCCCAATATCAGGTGAACGTCGGCGCAATCTACGCGCCGGCGCCGTTCGTGGAGACCGCAGATATACCCGAACCGTTCGGGCTTGACGTACTTCCGGTGACCGAGGGCGGCATTCTCGGCAAATGGAGCGGCCTCGTCGCCGATATCCACGCCGAAACCGAAATCCTGGCGCACTGCCGCGCCTCCATTGTTGGATGCCCGCCGGCGGCGCAAAAATTTCTCGCCGTGATCGCGGATGGACGCGCGCACGAAGGCCGCGCGCGCTTCGGCGTCATCAACCGCGCCATCAATATGGCGATCGAACCGATGAGCGACCTAGCGCAATGGGGCGTGATCGACCGCTGGAGCGCGCCGCTGGTTACGCTCGCAACCGGCCGCGGTGACTGCGAGGATTACGCCATCGCCAAATATGTTGCGCTCGAGGAGGCGGGTGTCGCCGAGGACGATCTGCGGCTCGTCATCGTGCGCGATCTCGTGCTCGGCCAGGATCACGCCGTGGTCACGGCCCGCCTCGACGACAAATGGATCGTGCTCGACAATCGCCGGCTGGCGCTGCTCGATGACGACGAGATGCCGCACGTCCAGCCGCGCTTCGTGCTCGGCCGCGACGGCGTCAAGCAATTCGCGCCGGCGCTGATGGCCGCGGCCCATGATGGAGCCCAAGATGGGGTCCACGACGGGCCGGCGCCGAGCGCGCTCGGGCCTTAGCAATCGCTTTAGATCAGAATTCTCCGCCGAAGCGTCCTTGCGGATCGGCAAGCGCCTGCAGCCGCAACGCCGCGGCGTGCGCGAAGCGCAGCATCACGGTCTTGCGCCGCGCCGCCAGCAGCCGATGCTCGGGCGCCTCGCAGACAATCGCAGCGCCGAAGGCGTCGGCTACGATCAGGCCGGCGTCGGCTGGAAATATCTCGCCCGGCACGTCGGCAATAGTGGCGAAGAACAGCTGGTCGCAGTGCAACCGGTAGTCCATCCATTTCTGGTCGGCACGGAAATCGGCGACCGAGGATTTGATTTCCACGATCAGGATTGCGCCGTCGCCGCCGAGCGCTACCAGATCGGCGCGGCGGCCGGATGGCAGCGGCAGTTCGCTCACCACCGAATAGCCAAGCGCATGCAGTAAGCGCGTCGTGCCGCGGGCGATGGCCAAAGCGGTCGGCGATTGCCGTCCATCGACCGGCGGGGCCGCCGGCAGCAAGTTGACGCTCATGGTCAGGATTCCGGGAAGCGGCAGGTTCGTCGCACACAGGCCGTCGAGCTTACGCACGTCACACCCTCTGAATCACGCAACCGACTCTACGAAGCGGTTATTTTGCCGCGCCGGCGCGCTCCGGAAAAGCCCCCGCCAAAGCGGCGCGCGACGCCGCGATTACGCCGCGCTCGGTAATGAGGCCGGTGACCAGCCGCGCCGGGGTCACGTCGAAGCCGTAATTGACCACCGGCGTGCCGGCCGGCGCGATGCGCACGGTGTCGATGCGGCCGTCCGCGGTGCGCCCGGTCATGGTGGCAACCTCATCACCGTCGCGCTCTTCGATCGGGATATCGGCAACGCCGTCGGCGATGGTAAAATCGATGGTCGGCGACGGCAGCGCCACATAGAACGGCACGTTGTTGTCGCGCGCGGCCAGCGCCTTCAAATATGTGCCGATCTTGTTGCAGACGTCGCCGTTGGCGGCGACGCGGTCGGTGCCGACGATGACAAGATCGACGAGGCCGTGCTGCATCAGATGGCCGCCGGTGTTGTCGGCGATGAGCGTGTGCGGCACGCCGTGCTGGCCAAGCTCCCAGGCGGTGAGCGAGGCGCCTTGATTGCGTGGGCGGGTTTCGTCGGCAAAGACGTGAATGGCGATGCCGTTGTCGTGCGCCATGTAGATCGGCGCGGTCGCCGTGCCGACATCGACCGCCGCCAGCCAGCCGGCATTGCAGTGGGTCAGCACGTTGACGCGCTGGCCCGGTTTCTTTTGCGCGGCGACCGCTTCGATCAGCGGCAGGCCGCTGCGGGCGATGCCGGTATTGATGGCGATGTCCTGCTCCGAAATCTCGGCGGCGCGCCGATAGGCCGCGGCGGCGCGCTCGCCGCGGGGCCGGTTGCGAATCGCGGCCATCATCTCGTCGAGTGCCCATTTCAGATTGATGGCGGTCGGACGTGTGGCAAGGAGCACGGCGCAGGCGCGCTCGAGCGCTTCGTCGGAGGCGTCCTCGCGTGCCGCGAGCGCGACCCCGTAAGCCGCGGTGGCGCCGATCAGCGGCGCGCCGCGGATCACCATCGCCTTGATCGCGTGCGCCGCGTCCGCGAGCGTGGTCAGCCGCACGGTCAGCAAGCGATGCGGCAGCGCGGTCTGGTCGATCACGCCGACCGACCAGCCGTCCGGCTCAAGCCAGATGCTGCGCATAGACTTGCCGTCGACTTTCATACGCAACCTTTATTTGGGAGCGGTCTTTGTCTTAAGTCGCACCGCTTGCCCGCGCAACGGCCTTGCCGCAATGTCGCGGCAGATCGAAAGTCGCCGCCGAAAGCCACTGCCGAAAACCCACAAAAACCACCGCCGAAAACCACTGGAGACGCCGATGGCCGCCGTCGACTACGAGTTTGAATACAACCTGCGCGCCCGCGTGCCGGACCATCCGGAGATTTTCGCCCGCTGGGCGCGCGACGCCGAGCTTTATCGCGCCGAAATGCTCGAGCGCGGCCGCGCCGAGCTCGGATTGTCGTATGGCGATACGCCGCGACAATTCATCGATCTGTTCCTGCCCGAGGGCGGCGACAACGCACCGATCACGATGTTCATCCACGGCGGCTATTGGCGTGCATTCGATCCCGGCTCGTCGAGCCACATGGCGCGCGGCGTGGTCGCCAACGGTGCCGCCGTCGCGGTGATGGGCTACGATCTTTGTCCGATCGTCACCATTGCCGACATCATCGAGCAAACAAGGCGGGCCTGCATTTTTCTCTGGCAGCGTTTCGGCCGCCGCGTGCTGGTCTTCGGGCACTCGGCGGGCGGTCAGCTTACCGCCGCCATGGTCGCGACCGACTGGCAGGCACTTTACCCGAAGGCGCCGGCCGATCTCGTGCCCGCAGGCTACGCGATCTCGGGCGTGTTCGACCTCGCGCCGCTGATCGGGCTCGCCATCAACGAGGATCTGCGGCTCGACGCCGAAAAGGCGCGCCAAGTCTCGCCGCTGTTCTGGCCGGTGCCGGCCGGACGTACGTTCGACGCCGTGGCCGGCGATCTCGAAACCAGCGAGTTCAAGCGGCAGAGCAAGGCGCTGGTCGAGACCTGGCGGCAGGCCGGCGCAGACACGCGTTACGCGGAATTTCCCGGCAACCACTTCACCGTGCTCGAGGCGCTGACCGATCCGCAGAACCCGATGGTGGCGCGCCTCGCGGAACTGGCGCACCGGCTCAAGGCGTAGGCTTCGGCCTGGTTGCGGGCGCCTGCGGCGTCACCAGCACGCAGACCGAGGCGGCGAAGATCAGCGCGAAGCCGATCATGTCGGTTACCGTCGGCCGGTCGCCGAGGATGACCACCGACGCAAGCACGCCGATCACCGGAATACCGAGGATGCCGAGCGAAGCGGTCGCCGCCGACACACGTTCGACGACCGCAAACCACAATCCATACGCGATACCGTTGCCGACAATTCCCGCAAACGCCACGCCGATCAGGGCGCTGGCATGGGCGTGGCGCAGATCGAGCCCGCCGTCGAAGGCGAACATGCAGCCGGCGATCACGAAGAACGCGATGGTGAGCTGCCAACTGGCGACGCCCATCGGATCGGCGCCGATGCGCGCCCATTTCAGGTACACGGTGCCGGCGGCCCAGCTGAGCGCCGAGCCGACGGCGAACAGCGCGCCCAGCGGAATTCCGGCCGCCGCCAGCGGATAGATCAGGATCGCTAGTCCGCAGGCACAAAGAACGATGGCGATTGCCTGAAAGCGGTTTGGCCGCTCGTTGAGGACGAGCCAAGCCAACAGCACCGTCCAGATCGGCAAGGTATAAGTGAGGATCGCGACGCGGGAGGTGGCCGCCGCCATCAACGCAAACGCGCTGAACAGGCTGAAACCGACAACGTTGAGCAACGACGCCACAACGACGTGACCCCACGCCCGCGCATCCGGAATGCGGAAGCTGCGGCGCTTGGCAAGGCAGACGAGAAACAGCGTCAGCGCGCCGAGGCAGGCGGTAATCGTGCGCATGCCCAACGGCGCCAATCCGTTCAGCGCGATCTTCATCGCCGGCCAGGTGAACCCCCAACTCAGGCAAAGCAAAACCAGGAAAAGCCGGGCCTCGAGATCGGCGACGGCTGCCGGCGGGGCGCGTTTTCTCGCACTGGGTCGGCCGAGCGTCACGGCGCTAGGTTCTTCGTCGGTCGCATGATCTTTCCCGAAAACCGGTTTGCACTTTTCGGGATCATGCTGTGGGCCCGTCGGCGGCAAACCAGTCGGCAATGTGCGCGCCGGTCCAGAATTTCACGTCGCTTTTGTTGCGGATGACTTCGAGCGTGCGGCGAAAATATTTCAACCGATGCGGCGCCCCCATGATGTACGGGTGCACCACCAGCGCCATGACACGCGCCGAATTGGCGGCGTCCGCATAGATCTGTTCGAACTGATCGAGCGCGCGGTCGCTGTACTCGCTCGCCTTGTGATGCTGGATGAGCATCATGGCGACGTCGTTGCATTCCTGGGTGTAAGGCACGTTGAGCAGCGGTTTGGTTCGCGTCTTGAGCCAGACCGGCTGATCGTCAAGCACCCAGTCGGCGACATAGTCGTAGCCCTCCTCGACCAGGAGATCGGGCGTCTCCCAGGTCTCGGTGAGCCCGGGCCCGAGCCAGCCGCGCGGCGGCGTGCCGGTCGCCTCAAGGATCGCCTCGCGGGTCTTGCGGATGTCGGCGCGCTCGTTCTCCACCTTCTGCATGTTGCGCTGGGTGAAGCCGTGGCCCATGAACTCCCACTCGCGATCGACCGCGGCGCGCACGATCTGCGGATAGGCGGCGAGCGCCGAGCCGTTGATCGCGAGCACGGCCGGTATCGCCAGCGCGTCGAACACCTCGACGAAGCGCCAAAACCCGACCCGGTTGCCATATTCGTGCCAGGCCCAGTTGGGTACGTCGGGCATCGGCGAACCGCCCGCGGGCGGCGTCAGCACGGTCCGCGGCATCGGCTGGGTCGGATCCCATTCCTCGACATTGACGATCACCCACACCGCCATGCGCGCGCCGTCCGGCAGCCGCAGCGGCGGACGTTCGGCGATAGCGGAATAGGCGATGCGATCGGTCGGCAGCATTCGCCCCGGTGATGCTTCGCTTCCCCGTGTCGTCTTCGGTGGTGTGCTCATCGGAACGTCATGCCTCCTAAGTGATCTGATTCCAACATTCGCATCCGTGTTCGGCGCGCTCTCACGCGAATGTTTAGAATCAAAGGACAACCAATCCGCTCCACTAGGCGGACACCTTTTCAGCCGCCGAACGATACCGCGCCGCGAAGCTGCCGATGACCGTCAAGGCGGCGCAGCAAATGCAGGGCAGCACGAACGCAGTCCACGATTTTCCGGTCATATCCCAAAGCGCGCCGCTGATCGTCGGAATGACGATGGCGCAAGTATAGGTGATCGTCAGCATCCCGGCGGCGGTGCGTGCGACATCTCGCGGGGCGGCCAGAAGCGGCGGCAGCGCCAGTACCGCCGTCATCGTGATCGAGGTGCCGATCCCAACCAGACCGGCGCAAACGATGATCCCGAGCGGCGAGTGAACGAACATCAAGCCGACGAACGCTACCAGCATGACGGGGCCGAACAACAGAAACGGCCAGGCCCGCCGCTGCATCCTGTCCGACATCAGGACCAGCACGATCAGGCCGACGATTTGCGCGCCGTTGAGCGCCCCCAGCGCCGGGCCAAGCAGATACTCTTGACCCTGGTTGGCGAGATAGTCGCCAAGAAAGGCGTTGGCGACGAAGAACGGACCGCTGTTGGTGCCGAACGCGAAGCCGAGCAGCCAGACCAGCGGATTTTTCCAGTCCGGCCACCACAGTCCAAGCGTCGCGGCCGGAGCGGCGCCGATCGGCCGGCGGAAATCGGCACCTTTCGGACTTAAGAGAAAGAACGCCAGCACGATGAGCGCCGCCGGCACCGCCCAGAGCACCAGATCGAGCCGCCACGACCCGCCGGCCAACGGCAATACGAAGCCGAGCGTGAAGACCGGAGGCAACGTCGCCCCGATTATCATGCCGCTCGAATAGGCGATGGTGCCGAGAGCGATGCGTCCCGGCAGCCATTCGCGCACCAGCATCGGCATTCCGGGCTGCATGATGGCGATGCCGAAGCCGGCAGCGATCGCGGCTGCGTAAAGCGTCCACAGATCGACCGCGGCGCCGCGCATGGCGCCGGCGACCGCCGCTATGGTCATGCCGAAGACGGCTGAGAGCGTCGCACCGATGCGGGCGATGATCAGCGATCCGGGCACCGCCGCGATGGCAAAAACCGCCAAAGGCAAGCCTACGAGCAGCCCGATCTGCGTCTCCGACATGCCGAATTCTTGATGGATGAGCGGGATCACCGGCGGCACCGCCAAAAGCGTCAGCCGCATGGCGAGGCCGGCGATGAAGAGCAGGCAAAGCAGCCTGAGGAGGCCGCCGGCCTGTCGGCCGTCACGGCTTGAACTTGTGGACATGGAGGAAGACCCGGCGTCACCGGCTAAGGTGCATGAGGGGCGAGAGCCGCGCAAGCGAGAGTAGTGGCCGGTTAGTGGCGCTTTCCCATGCGCTCCGCCGTGTTGCACCGCACTACGCGGTATGTTAGCAAACCCTCGATTTTCGCGGGGCTGCGGGGGCATTCCCGCTGCCTCCTAAAACCTTAAGTCCCGCCTGAATCCCAAAGGTTTGCTCCGACCGTTGGCGTCGGTTGCGGACCTTGCGGAAAAAATCCAAAGAAACCCGAGCGCACGCGCCAGAGAGCCCGCGAGCTAAGAGAAAAACGTGCCAGGCGAGCAGCATTTGGTATCCGGCATGGCCGGCCGTTACGCGACCGCTTTATTCGAGCTGGCGCGCGAGGCGAACGCCATCGACCCGATCAAAGCCGACTTGGAGCGCTTCGACGCGCTGGTCGCGGAAAGCGCCGACCTTTCCCGGCTGGTGCGCAGCCCGGTTTTTTCCGCCAATGAGCAGCTCAACGCGCTCACCGCCGTGCTCGAACGCGCGGCCATTTCGGGGCTTGCGGCGCAATTCCTCAAGCTCGCGACCGTCAATCGCCGCCTGTTCGCTGCGAGCGACATGATCAGGGGCTATCGCGAACTCGTCGCTCAATTCAAGGGCGAGACGACAGCCGAGGTGACGGCCGCCGAGACGCTCAAGGCCGACCATATCGCCGCACTCAAGAGCGCGCTCAAGGCGGTCAGCGGCAAGGACGTCGAGCTTGCCGTCAAAATCGATCCCGCCATCATCGGCGGGCTCGTGGTCAAGCTCGGCAGCCGCATGGTCGACAGCTCGCTCCGCACCAAGCTCAATGCCATCAAGCACGCGATGAAAGAGGCCCGCTAATGGATATCCGCGCCGCGGAAATTTCCGCCATCCTCAAGGAGCAGATCAAGAACTTCGGCCAGGAGGCCGAGGTTTCCGAGGTCGGCCAGGTGTTGTCGGTCGGCGACGGCATCGCCCGCGTCTACGGCCTCGACAACGTGCAAGCCGGCGAGATGGTCGAGTTCGAGAGCGGCGTGAAAGGCATGGCGCTCAACCTCGAAATCGACAATGTCGGCATCGTGATCTTCGGCTCCGACCGCGAGATCATGGAAGGCCAGACCGTCAAGCGCACGCGCGCCATCGTCGAAGTGCCGGTCGGCAAGGGCCTGCTTGGCCGCGTCGTCGATGCGCTCGGCGAGCCGATCGACGGCAAGGGGCCGATCCACGCCGACCACAAGGCGCGCGTCGACGTCAAAGCGCCCGGCATCATTCCGCGCAAATCGGTGCACGAGCCGATGGCGACCGGGTTGAAAGCGATCGACGCGCTGATCCCGATCGGCCGCGGCCAGCGCGAATTGATCATCGGCGACCGCCAGACCGGCAAGACCGCGATCGCGCTCGACACGATTTTGAATCAGAAGCCGCTCAACGCCTCCGGCGACGAGAAGATCAAGCTCTACTGCGTCTATGTCGCGGTCGGACAGAAGCGCTCGACCGTGGCGCAGTTCGTCAAGGTGCTGGAGGAAAACGGCGCGCTCGATTATTCCATCGTAGTCGCGGCGACCGCCTCCGACCCGGCGCCGATGCAGTTCCTGGCGCCGTTCGCCGGTTGCGCTATGGGCGAATATTTTCGAGACAACGGCATGCATGCCGTGATCATCTACGACGACCTCTCCAAGCAGGCCGTCGCCTACCGGCAGATGTCGCTCCTGCTGCGCCGCCCGCCGGGCCGCGAGGCCTATCCGGGCGACGTGTTCTATCTGCACTCGCGGCTCCTGGAGCGCGCGGCGAAGATGAATGACGACCATGGCGCCGGCTCGCTGACCGCGCTGCCGGTGATCGAGACCCAGGCCAACGACGTGTCGGCCTATATCCCGACCAACGTCATCTCCATCACCGACGGGCAGATCTTCCTGGAGACGGATTTGTTCTATCAGGGCATCCGGCCGGCGGTGAACGTCGGCCTCTCGGTGTCGCGCGTCGGCTCCGCGGCGCAGACCAAGGCCATGAAAAAGGTCGCCGGCCGCATCAAGGGCGAGCTGGCGCAATATCGCGAGATGGCGGCGTTTGCGCAGTTCGGCTCCGACCTCGACGCCACGACGCAGCGGCTGCTCAGCCGCGGTTCGCGGCTCACCGAGTTGCTCAAGCAACCGCAATTCTCGCCGCTGAAGATGGAAGAGCAGGTCTGCGTCATCTACGCCGGCGTCAACGGCTATCTCGATCCGCTGCCGGTCGATCGCGTGCGCGCTTTCGAGGACGGCCTGCTTGGCGCATTGCGCCAGCAGCATCCGGAAATCCTCGACACCATCCGCGACACCCGCGACCTCGACGACGCCGCGACCGCAAAGCTCAAGGCGGCGGTCGAGAGCTACGCTAAAACGTTTGCATGAACTATGCCGTCATGGCCGGGCTTGTCCCGGCCATCCACGTCTCGCAGCGTGGACACCAGTTAAAGACGTGGATGCCCGGCACGAGGCCGGGCATGACGAATGTGGGATAAGCGACCGCTGAATGGCTAGCCTCAAAGACCTGCGCAACCGCATCGCCGCCACCAAGGCGACGCAGAAGATCACCAAGGCCATGCAAATGGTTGCGGCGTCGAAACTGCGCCGCGCGCAAGCCGTGGCCGAAGCGGCGCGGCCGTATGCGACGCAGATGGACAAGGTCCTCGGCAATATCGCCGCATCCGTCGCCGGCTCCGGAACCGCGCCGCGGCTTCTGCGCGGCAGCGGCGAGGACCGCGTGCATCTTCTGCTCGTCTGCACCGCCGAACGCGGCCTGTGCGGGCCTTTCAATACCGCGATCGTGCGGCTCGCCCGTGAGCGCGCCGTCGCGCTGACGCGCGAAGGCAAGGAAGTGAAGTTCTTCTGCGTCGGCCGCAAGGGCTACGATCAGTTGCGGCGGCTCTATGCCAGCCAGATCATCGAGATGGTCGACCTGCGCGCGGCGCGCACCTTGCACTTCGAGCACGCCGAGATGATCGCGGAAAAGGTCGTCGCGCGCTTTGACAATTTCGAGTTCGACGTCTGCACGCTGTTTTTTTCGCGCTTCCGTTCGGTGATCGCCCAGATTCCGACGGCGCAGCAGATCATCCCGCCGGTCTTCGACCAAAACGCCACCGACGCGCTCGGCGGCGCCGCCTACGAATTTGAGCCCGAGGCCGACGACATCCTGCACGACCTGCTGCCGCGCAACGTCGCCGTGCAGATCCTGCGCGCGCTGCTGGAGAATTCCGCGTCATTCTACGGCGCGCAGATGTCGGCAATGGACAACGCCACCCGCAACGCCGGCGACATGATCCGCCGGCAGACCTTGCAGTACAACCGCACCCGCCAGGCGATGATCACCAAGGAACTGATCGAGATCATCTCCGGCGCCGAGGCGCTGTAAAATTTTCGTAAGAGGACCACAATGGCCAGCAAAGTCGGACACATCACGCAAGTCATCGGCGCCGTCGTCGACGTGCATTTCGAAGAAGATTTGCCGCCGATTTTGAACGCCCTCGAAACCACCAACCAAGGCAACCGGCTGGTGCTCGAAGTCGCGCAGCAGCTCGGTGAAAACACCGTGCGCACCGTCGCCATGGATACCAGCGAGGGGCTGGTCCGTGGCCAGGAGGTCCGCGATACCGGCGGCCCCATTTCGGTGCCGGTCGGCGCAGGGCTCCTCGGCCGCATCATCAACGTCATCGGCGATCCGGTGGACGAAGCAGGCCCGGTCAAAAGCGAGGCGAAGCGGTCGATCCACCAGGAGGCCCCGGCTTATACGGACCAGTCCACCGAAGCTGCGATTCTCGTCACCGGCATCAAGGTCGTCGACTTGCTCGCGCCTTATGCCAAGGGCGGCAAGATCGGGCTGTTCGGCGGCGCCGGCGTCGGCAAGACGGTGTTGATCATGGAATTGATCAACAACGTGGCCAAGGCGCACGGCGGCTATTCGGTGTTCGCCGGCGTCGGCGAGCGCACGCGCGAAGGCAACGACCTCTATCACGAAATGATCGAATCCGGCGTCAACAAGGACCCGCATAAAGGCACGGTCGAAGGCTCCAAGTGCGCGCTGGTCTATGGCCAGATGAACGAGCCCCCGGGCGCGCGCGCCCGCGTCGGCCTCACCGGACTGACGGTCGCCGAATATTTCCGCGACCAGGGTCAGGACGTGCTGTTCTTCGTCGACAACATCTTCCGCTTCACGCAAGCCGGCTCGGAAGTCTCGGCGCTGCTGGGCCGCATTCCTTCCGCGGTGGGTTATCAGCCGACGCTCGCCACCGACATGGGCGCGTTGCAGGAGCGCATCACCACCACCACCAAGGGATCGGTGACTTCGGTGCAGGCGATCTACGTGCCGGCCGACGACCTCACCGACCCGGCGCCGGCGACATCGTTCGCGCACCTCGACGCCACGACCGTGCTGTCCCGCGATATCGCCGCCAAGGGCATTTATCCGGCCGTCGACCCGCTCGATTCCACGTCACGCATGCTGTCGCCGATGATCGTCGGCGAAGAGCACTACCAGGTCGCGCGGCGGGTGCAGCAGATCCTGCAGCGCTACAAGGCGCTTCAAGACATCATCGCAATCCTCGGCATGGACGAGTTGTCGGAAGAGGACAAACTCACCGTGGCGCGCGCGCGCAAGATCGAACGCTTTCTGTCGCAGCCGTTCTTCGTCGCCGAAGTCTTCACCGGCTCGCCGGGCAAGCTCGTCGACTTGCGGGATACGATCAGCGGCTTCAAAGGTTTGGTCGAGGGCAAGTACGATCACCTGCCGGAAGCCGCCTTCTACATGGTCGGTTCCATCGAGGAGGCGGTCGAGAAGGGCAAGAAGCTCGCCGAGGCGGCTTGATCCATGGCTGAACTTCACTTCGAGTTTGTCTCACCGGAACGCGTGCTGTTCTCCGGCGCCGTCGACCAGGTGGATTTGCCCGGCATCGAAGGCGATATGGGCATTCTCGCCGGACACGCGCCGCTGGTGACGGTGCTGCGGCCGGGCATCGTCACCGTCTATCGCGGCGCCACGCGCGAGCCGATTGTCGTCACCGGCGGCTTCGCCGAGGTCGGCCCCGCCGGCCTGACCGTGCTGGCCGACCGCGCCGTAGCGCGGGCGGATTTCGATCTCGCGACGCTAAGCGCGGAAATAAAGGACGCCGAGGAAGACGTTGCCGACACGACCGATAACGCCGCGCGCGACAAGCTCGCGCGGCATCTGGCGCAGCTCAAGGCGCTTCAGGATGCGCTTGGCGCGGCCGCACCGGCCGCGCATTGACTTTTCGTCAGCGCAAAATCTCGATCAGAAGGACCCAGGCGCTCCAGACAGTGGCCGCGAGCGTCGCCAGGACGCCGGCCCCGACCCAATAGAGGCCGCCGCTCGCGCCGGCGGCGAGGTAACAGCCGCCGATCAGAAGCGGCACCCCGGCGAAGAGCGCGGTAACGTGACGCCAAAGCCACCACGTCAACGGCTGTGTCTTGATGACGGCGAGCTGACGGCCCTGAATCACAATCGGCGCGATGGTCATAAGCAATCCGACGCCGACAATTTCTGCGCCGAAGAGCCTTAGCGTCTGACCCGGCATCAAGGCGATGCTGCAGGCGAGCAATGCGCCCACCAGCAGGATCAGCATCTCCGCCGCTCGGCCTGGCAACTGCGGGAAAGCGAGAATGTGTTGCAAGTTGATTGATACGGCTACGATGATCAATCCGGTCAGCGCCGCCGTCGCGCCGACCTCGGCGATAAAGAAGTTGGCCCACGCCCCGCTGACTTGGTCCATGCGCCGGCCTGTCCGTTATCTGAAGTTCAGGCGAATTTCTTGAATTCGGCGACTACGCGCTCGTAAACCTTGCGCTTGAACGGGACCACCAGATCCGGAAGCTTTTCCAGCTTCTCCCAGCGCCATTCCACGAATTCCGGTTCGTGCCCGCCGGCCGGATGCGCGATGTCGATTTCGCTGTCCTGCCCGACAAAGCGCAACGCGAACCATTTCTGCGTCTGGCCGCGATATTTGCCGTCCCATGCTTTGCCTGCGATCTCAGGCGGGATGTCGTAGGTCAGCCACTCGGGGACCTCGCCGAGACGCACCACCGACGTGATGTTGGTTTCTTCCCGCAATTCGCGCAGCGCCGCCGGCCACGGATCCTCGCCCCGATCGATGCCGCCCTGTGGCATCTGCCAGACATGCGTTGCGTCGGTGTGCTCGGGACCGCCGATGCGCCGTCCGATGAAAACAAGGCCTTGGCGGTTGAACGCCATCATGCCGACGCAGGGGCGGTAAGGCAGTTGTTCGAAGGAACTCATTGGCGATTGCAGGTGGGAATGGCGAGTTGGGAAAGCCAGTCTATTCGCTATTCGCGCATCGCGCTAACTCTGCTTCGCCTTGAGCGCTACGGCCGTGATCGGAACCAGCAGCAGGCCGCGGCTCTGCGCCTCCTTGGCCCATTCGGCGATGCGCCTGATCGAAATTGGCAGGCCCGAGGATATGCCGACCGCGACGCCGTGTTCGCGCGCCGTCATTTCCAGACGGCCGAGCGCGCGATCGATTTCAGCAGGCGTCGGAACCTGGTCCAGCACGACGTCGGCCCTGGCGAACGGCAAGTTGTTGGCGCCGGCGACGCGTCCGGCAACGCTGCGCGGATTGGAGCCGTCGTCGACAAAGATCAGCCCGCGCTTGGCGGTTTCGTGCAGAATCGGAGCGAATGATTGCTCGGAGGCGGTGAAGCGCGCGCCCATGGCCTCAGTAAGACCGACATAGCCCTGGAACCGGCTCATCAGCCAATGCAGCCGGTCGAGATTTTGCTCCGGCGTGAGCGAAGTCAGCAGCGTTTGCGGACCGGAATCGTTGTCGGGGTAGCCGAACGGCTCCATGGGCGCCTGCAGCAGCACCTCGTGGCCGGCGCTGCGGGCATGGGCGACGAAGCGCTGCACATCCGCGTTGTAGGGCATGAAGGCGAGCGTCACCGCCGCCGGCAATCTCGTGATGGCATCCGCGGTGGCGCTGGCGCTGATGCCGAGGCCGTTGATGATGAGCGCGATCCGGGGCGCATCCGGCTTGCCGGGAATAGGCTGCACCGCCCGCGCGAAAGCTTCCGCCGGGCGGGTGCCGTCGGCGGCGATCTTTGGAATCGGCCCGCGTGGCGTCAGTTCGACAAATTTTTGATCGAGCGGCGGATTATCCGCGGTCCGCGGCATATTCTCCGCCGCCGGGATTACTACTTCCTGGCGCGCACCGGTCTTGCCGTCGATGATCGTGACGGTCTTGGTATTGGCAGGCGGAGCTTGGCTCGGCTGCGGTGCCGCCGCCGCCTCGTTGTGCACCACCACGGTGGCTTGCGGCGCGGCCGCGATCTCGGTTTTCTTCTTGATCATCGCGGCGCGCATGTCGATCGGCACCGCCGCCATCGGCTCGCCGCCGAACGGATCGTCGCCGACAATCACCCAGACCACAAAAACGCCGAAGAACAGCGCCAGCGCCGCGGCGACGACCTGCGGGATCGTGACCGGGAATTTGCGCCGGCGCTCGACCTTGTGCTGGCCAAGCGGCGCGCTCAGATCGTCGGCCGTCATCGGGCTGATTCCTTCAGGCGACCCTTCCGCAACCTTTGGGCGATCAGCGGCAAATTAGCCCCCGGCGAATCATGCCGCGAAGTCTATCACGGGGGGCAAATAGGCGGCGAAACAGTGGCCATTTCGCGCGGCGGGGTCAAAAAAAACGGGGCGGCTCGTCGCCGCCCCGCATTCATTGAAGAAAACGCCGCTTTGGCGCGGGAATGAAGCGATCATACCCCTTTAGTTCGGAACGGCCGTCTTCGGATTCGGCGGGAACGCGGCGTCCGAAACCGCGCCACGCAGGAGGTCGAGCGCCTCTTTGAGCGCGCGGTCGTCCTTTTCATCCGGCGGCACATAGGATTGCGAGCCGGATTCTTCCGTGCCTTCCGCCTTGAGGTGGCCACGCAGCGAGGCTTCGCCCTTGGTGTCGGTACGCGCCTTGAGATCGTCCGGCACGTCCTGCAGCACCTCGATGTCGGGCGTGATGCCCTTGGCCTGGATCGAGCGGCCCGACGGCGTGAAATAGCGCGCCGTGGTCAACCGCAGCGCGCCGTTGCCGGCACCGAGCGGGATGATCGTCTGCACCGAGCCCTTGCCGAACGAACGCGTGCCGACGAGGGTCGCGCGCTTGTGGTCCTGCAACGCGCCGGCGACGATTTCCGATGCCGAGGCCGAACCGCCGTTGATCAGCACGATCAACGGCTTGGCCTTGGTCAGATCGCCTGGCCGGGCGTTGAAACGCTGGGTTTCCTCGGCGTTGCGGCCGCGGGTCGAGACGATCTCGCCCTTATCCAGGAATGCATCCGACACCGAAATCGCCTGATCGAGCAAGCCGCCCGGATTGTTGCGCAAGTCGATCACAAAGCCTTTGATCTTCTCGGCGCCGAGCTGATTGGTGAGGTCGCTGATCGCCTTCTTCAGGCCGTCCGTGGTCTGCTCGTTGAATTGGGTGATGCGGATATAGCCGACATCGTCGCCTTCGCTGTGCGAGCGCACCGATTTCACCCGGATCACGTCGCGCATGATGGTAACGTCGATGGGCTTGTCCTGCCCCTTGCGCATGATGGTGAGCTTGATCTTGGTGTTCACCGGGCCGCGCATCTTATCGACCGCCTGATTGAGCGTCAGGCCCTGCACCTGCTCGTCGTCGAGCTTGGTGATGATGTCGTTGGCCATGACACCGGCCTTGGCGGCGGGCGTGTCGTCGATCGGCGCCACCACCTTCACCAGGCCGTCTTCCATGGTGACTTCGATGCCCAGGCCGCCGAATTCGCCGCGCGTCTGCACCTGCATGTCGCGGAAGCTCTTCGGATCCATGTAGCTCGAATGCGGATCGAGCCCGGCAAGCATGCCGTTGATCGCCGATTCGACGAGTTTGCCGTCGTCGGGTTTCTCGACGTAATCGGCGCGCACGCGCTCGAACACGTCACCGAACAGATTAAGCTGCCGGTAGGTGTCCGACGAGGCCGCCTTTGCGCTCGATCCGACAAATACGGAATGGGGCTGAGTTGCGAGCAGCGTGAGGCCAACACCCGCGACCGCGCCTAGGAAAATGAGGGAAGTTTTGCGCATCATCCGCGAACCTTTTCACCTTCGTTTGTTGCCCACCATGGGCCGGGATCAATGGGAGCGCCGTCTTTGCGGAACTCCACATAGAGCACAGGTTGCTTGGACTTAGCCGCCGCGGCCGCGGATACCTGCGATCCGCCGCCCATCGCCGCTACGGGTTCACCGGTCAGAACGAACTGGCCGAGATCGACGGAAATCCGCTCCATCCCCGCTAACAATACATGATACCCGCCGCCGGCATTCAGGATCAAGAGTTGGCCATAGCTGCGAAACGAGCCGGCGTAAACTACCCAACCGTCGCATGGCGAGGTGATTTGCGCACCCGGATGGGTAGCGAGGGATTGCCCTTTCTGGGTTCCACCCGCGCCGTCGGATCCGCCGAAGTCCCTGATTTTCACGCCATTGACCGGCAAACGGAGGTGTCCGCGCGTCGTCGCGAACGCAATCGCAGGGCTCAGGCGGCCGGGATCTTTGAGCGCGGCGAGATCGGGCCGCGTGGCGTCTTCCTCGATGGAGCGGGCTTCGGCGCGGGCGGCGCGGGCTGCGGGGTCCATGCCTGATTCGAGCTTGGCGATAAGGTCCTTGAGACCGTCGACCTGGTGCGCCAGACCGCTGGCGCGGGCGCGCTCGGCATCGAGCGCCTGTTCGGTAATGGTCTGCTTCTGCTGGCGTTCGTCGATCAGCACGTTCAGGCGAAGCTGTTCGCGCCCGAGCAGGTCGAGACCGCGCGCCAGGCGGTCGCGCTCGGCATCGACATCCTTGCGTACGCGCACCAGATCGGCGAAATCGCCGGCGAGCGCGTCGGCTTCGGCGTGCAGTCCCGGAACCACGGCGCCGAGCATGATCGCGGTTCGCACCGCCTGCAGCGCATCCTCCGGCGCGACCACCAGCGCGGGGGGCGGTTGGTGACCGGTCCGCTGGAGCGCGGCGAGAATTTCGACGATAGCGGTGCGGCGCTCATCGAGTGACTTGCGCAGCGAGCTTTCGCGATCGTCGAGCGGCTTTAGCCGCGCCCGCGTCGCCGTGATGCTCGCCTCGACGTCGCGCACCCGGCCCGCGGTGTCGATGAGCTGCTGGTTGAGCGCGCGCCGGTCGTCGCCCAGCGCATCGATCTCGCGCCTGAGCTTGGCTTGGCTTTCCGCCGAAGCGCGCTCCTGGGCGCGGGCGGCGTCGAGTTCCTGATCGTGCTGCTTGAGCGCGTCCGCGCTCGGCGGGGCCGCCGCGTCGGGCATTGCCGCGGGTGGCGCCGGAGCTTGCGTTGCCGGCGCTTGCGTCGCGCCGGGCGGATTCGGTGGGGTCTGTGCGAATGCCAGATCGGCACCGAACGGCAGCGCAAAGGCTAAAGCCGAGCCGAGCACGAAGCGCGGATCGGTGCGGCTCGACCGTCGGAGAATCATGCTGGCCAAGGCTAAGTGCCCGTTTCCGAAAGGCAAGACAAAGAGAGTCACTGCGACCGGATTAGGGCGCGCGCCGGTCGTATGGGTCACATATCGGTGAGGCGACATTAAGATGGCTGAATTGCTCAGCCGCGATGATAGGGGTGACCCGCCAGAATGGTAGCGGCACGATAAAGCTGCTCGAGCAGCATGGTGCGGACCAGTTGATGCGGCCAGGTGGCGGCACCGAAGGCAAGCTTAAGCTTGGCGCGATCGACCAGGCTCGGCGCCAGACCGTCGGCGCCCCCGATGATGAAGCACGCCGCGGCCCGGTCCTGTGCCCGCCACTCGTGCAGCAGCGCCGCGAGCGCCGGGCTGGCGAGACTTTCGCCACGCTGGTCGAGCACGGCGACGATCGCGCCGTCCGGGATGATATTGGCGAGCGCGATCGATTCCTCGACGCGCCGGCGCTCGGCGTCCTGAGCGCGGCTTTCGCGAATTTCGATGATTTCGATGCCGCGCCAGCCGAGCGGCCGTCCCGTTGCCACCGCACGCTTTAGATACGACGCGGCAAGCTCCCGCTCCGGTCCCTGTTTCAGCCGGCCGATGGCGGCGACGATAAGGCGCATAGCCTGACACGCGGCTGACGAAACAAACGCGCACGAAATTATCGGCCCGGTTTCGGACCAGCACCAATCACCTCAACGCGCGTCTAACTCGCGCGCTGCGCCGGCTGCGCGGGCCGGCCTGCCATCCACATCTTTTCCAGATTGTAGAAAGCTCGAACCTCGGGGCGGAAGACGTGAACGATGACATCGCTCGCGTCGATCAGCACCCAGTCGCAATGCGGTACGCCTTCGACGCGGGCAGCCACGCCTATCTTGTGCAAATCCTCGACGACCCGGTCGGCAACCGAGCCGACATGGCGCTGCGACCGGCCGGAAGCCACGACCAAGTAATCGCCGATCGATGATTTGTCCCGCAGATCGATGGTGAGGGTGTCCTCCGCCTTCATGTCGTCGAGGCGGGAGAGGACTAAACGAAGGATCTCCTCGGCGTCAGGACGCATTCTGGAGACCGGTTCGGGCGCGCGACGTTCGGCCCGGAGAGTTACAGTTTTGGACAGGGATCCTTATCCTTTGGCTGCATTTCCGACCCCGGCCATCGAATCCGGGACCGCCACTAAGATAGGCACGCGACGTTAATAGTTTCAACCGTCTTGCATCACACCGTTGCAACAATTCGCGAGCCGCGCGGGCTAGCGTTCATCTGCCGGGAAACGCTCGCGCGGCCCGCAATGCCGTCGACGACAGCGCCGACTTTAGGCCGTGCAGATAAATCCAGGCCGGCGGCCTTTGTTCCGGCAGCGTCCGCGCCGCCCGTTCCGGAATGCGCGCATAGGCAAACGCGTGTGCCGCCGCGCTGGCGGTTGCGTAAAGGCTCGGCCCGAGCCGGTCCACCACCGCGATTGGCACCAGCCGCGCGATGTCGCGCCAGCGTTGCCAGCGATGAAAGCTGCGCAGATTGTCGGCGCCCATGATCCAGACGAAATGCACGCCCGGACAACTGCGGATCAAATAGTTGATCGTCTCATAGGTGTAGCGCAGCCCAAGAGGCGCTTCGAAATCGGTAACGTCGATGCGCGGATGATGCGCCAAGGTCTTGGCGGCGATCACGCGCTCGGCCAGCGGAGCGAGCCGGCTCGTATCCTTGAGCGGGTTGCCCGGCGTGACCATCCACCATACGCGGTCGAGCCCGATCCGCTTCATCGCCAACAGGCAAGCGCCACGATGCGCGGCGTGCGGCGGATCGAATGTGCCGCCGAACAGGCCGATCCGCATGCCGGGAGCGTGCGGGGGCAGGACCAGTCGGGATTTGGGAACACTCTGTGCGTCGGCCGCACGCAGGGGCGGGAACTCGCGGTTCATGACTTTTTGAAGCAATTCCTCCCCCCCGACGACCCGGCACTTCTCGACCGCCGACTTCCGTTCATGACCCGTCGCGGCGGAGGTGACCAAGATAGAGCTTAGTCGACCGTCTTGTTTTTGGAAAACCGGCTTGCACGTTTCCGCATCATGCTGTTACGGCCGCGTCTGGCCATTGCCGCGGATGCGGTATTTGAAAGTGGTGAGCTGTTCGACGCCAACAGGGCCGCGCGCGTGCAGCCTGCCCGTGGCGATCCCGATCTCGCCGCCGAAACCGAACTCGCCGCCGTCGGCGAACTGCGTCGAAGCGTTGTGCAGCACGATCGCCGAATCGACTTCGCGCAGGAATTTCTCCGCCGCCGCGCGATTCTCGGTGACGATCGCATCGGTATGGTGCGAGCCATGGCGCCCGATATGCGCGATCGCGGCATCGACGCCGTCGACGACGCCCGCGGTAATGATCGCATCGAGATATTCGGTGTTCCAATCGGCCGCGCTCGCCGGCTTGACGCGGCTGTCGGCTGCCTGCACCGCGGCGTCGCCCCGGATTTCGCAACCGGCGTCGATCAGCATGGCAACGAGCGGCTTGAGCAGCTTCGCCGCGCCCGCGCGATCGACCAGCAAGGTTTCGGCCGCGCCGCATACGTGAGTGCTGCGCATCTTGGCATTGAGCACGACCGCCTTGGCCATTGCGAGCTTCGCCGCCCCATCGACAAAGACGTGGCAGACGCCTTCAAGATGCGCGAAGACCGGTACCCGCGCCTCGGTCTGGACACGGCCGACCAGGTCCTTGCCGCCGCGCGGCACGATGACGTCGATCGTTCCGTCGAGCCCGGCGAGCATCATGCCGACCGCGGCGCGCTCTCGCGTCGGTACGAGCGAGATCGCGGCGGCGGGCAACTCGGCCGCGGCGAGACCTTCGGTCAGCGCCGCGTGAATGGCGCCGATGGTGCGAAAACCCTCGGACCCGCCGCGCAGGATCGCCGCATTGCCGGCTTTCAAACATAGCGCGCCGGCGTCGGCCGTGACATTGGGCCGGCTTTCGTAAATCACGCCGACGACGCCGAGCGGCACCCGGACCCGCTCGATACGCATGCCGTTGGGGCGACGCCACGAAGCGGTGACGACGCCCACCGGATCCTTGAGCTTGCCGATCGCGTCGACGCCTTTAGCCATCGCCTCGACACGCCTCGCGTCCAGCGTCAGCCGGTCGAGGAAAGCGGGCGTCGCGCCACCCGACTTCGCCTCAGCCACATCTTCGGCATTGGCGGACAGGATCGTCCCGGCCGATCGGCGGATCGCCTTGGCCATGGCCGCGAGCGCCCGATTCTTGCGGGACGCCGAGGCAAGCGCGAGGACGCGCGCGGCTTCGCGCGCCGCGCGGCCGATGTCGCGCATCGCCACCTCGAGCTGGCCGCGGCTGTCCACCGCCTTGAGCGGAGCGTTCATGGCCTTGATCCGTCTTACGTTCAGCGGTTCCTACCATGTTCGGCACGGTCCGGCGAGGCGACTCGGCGGGCGGCTTGTCCACACTCATCCACAGCGCTTCGTGAGCCGGTCACAGAATTCAGGGAACCTCCGCTTAACGGATCGCGTTTTGCCGTCGACACCGAGGGTTGGCACCAAGGAGAGGGTCATGGGTCTGCCGATAAACCGCTCGCAAAACCGCCTGCCGCAGCGCTTTCCGGTTGGCGCCACCTATGTCGTCGAGGGGTTCGGCGCCGAGGAAGGCGCATTTCGCGTTATTGCGCGCTACGTCATCCTGCCGGGCGGAAGGCGGATCAATGTGCCTGCCGATGTCGCGCCGCCGGCGTCATCGCGAGCGCTGGCGTTCCGCCGCCGGTCCGATTCCAAGCAATCCAGCCAATCCCCGCAGAAGTCGCGCTCGCCGCGGGCCGCGAAAAAATTCGCCGCGCGGCGCGGAACCGCCTGACCGGCCCGGCGTTGGTTACGTAGCGCCGGGCGAAGCCCCCCAGCCCCTCACCCTCAATCACCCGGCGTTGAGCCCCGGCTGCGCAAGCAGCCGGGGCTCCTGCTTTGAGGCAGCCAAGCTTCGAGTGATCAAGCCGCAAGGCTCATTGCGGCCGGACGACCAGATCGTCGCGGTGGATCATCTCGGCACGACCTCTGAAACCGAGGATCGGCGCGATATCGCTGGACGAGCGCCCCATGATTTTCTGGGCATCCAGGGCGTCATAGGCGCACAAGCCGCGACCGATTTCGGCGCCATCCGGGCCGCGGATGACCACGGCATCGCCGCGCATAAAATTGCCGTCGACCGCGATCACCCCGGCCGGCAACAGGCTCTTGCCTCGCCGCAGCGCCGCAGCGGCGCCGGCATCGATTTTGAGCGAGCCCTTGGGTTCGAGCGCGCCGGCGATCCATTTCTTGCGCGCCGTCACCGGGTTCGCCGCGGTCAGAAACCAAGTGCAGCGCGCACCGTCGGCGACGGCGCGCAGCGGATGGTCGCGGCGGCCCGACGCGATGACCATGTGCGTGCCGGCGTCGGTGGCGATGCGCGCGGCTTCGATCTTGGTCAGCATGCCGCCGCGTGAAAGCTCCGATCCCGCCGCACCGGCCATCGCTTCGATTTCCGGCGTGACGCGGGCGACGCTGGCGACATGCCGTGCCTCCGCGGTGGATTCCGGCGGCGCGTCGTAAAGGCCGTCGACGTCCGACAACAGCACCAGGAGGTCGGCGCTGACCATGGTGGCGACGCGGGCCGCCAGCCGATCGTTGTCGCCATAGCGGATTTCATTGGTCGCCACGGTATCGTTCTCGTTGATGACGGGGATCGCCCGCCATTGCAGCAGCGTGTCGATGGTGGAGCGCGCGTTGAGATAACGCCTCCGCTCTTCGGTATCGCCCAGCGTCACCAGCACCTGGCCGGCGATGATGCCGTGGCGCGACAGCGCCTCAGTCCAGGTCCGCGCCAGCGCAATCTGACCGACCGCCGCGGCGGCTTGGCTGTCTTCCAGTTTGAGCGGCCCGCCGGCGAGCTTGAGCACCGCGCGTCCGAGCGCGATGGCGCCGGAGGAGACGACAAGCACGTCGCATTTGTCGCGATGCATGGCGGCAAGATCGGCGGCGAGCGACGCCAGCCACGACTCATTGAGCCGCCCGGCCTGCGTATCGACCAGCAGCGATGAGCCGACCTTGACGACCACGCGGCGAAAGTCGGCAAGCGCGGGGGTCTTCATGGCGGCGCGGGTCGAAGGCGGCAAGCTGATCGTCACAACTCAGCTTCATGTTGCAATTGTGCCTTGTTCTCAAGGCAATAATAACCGGACAACCGGCTCACCAGCTTGCGCCGTTTCCAGTCGGTGAGAATGCGGCTGACGTTTTCGCGCGCAATGCCGGCCATGGCGGCGATATCGCTTTGCCCGATCTTCTGCCGGATGACGATGCGGCCCGAACCGACATCCTGGCCGAAATTTTCCGCCAGCTCGAGCAGCGTCGAGGCGACGCGGCCTTTGAGCGGCAGGAAGCTTCCGGCGGCGACGACGGCGTCGGTCTCACGTAACCGCGTCGCCAGAAGCTTCACCAGCGTCTTATAGACATCGGGATGTTGCTGGGCGAATGCCTCGAACGCGGTCCGGCTGAGAAAGCTCAATTTGGATTGACGTACCGCGACGACCGATGCCGACCGCGGCAGCCCGTCGATCATGGAAAGCTCGCCGACGATCGCCCCCGGCCCGAAAAAGGCGAGGATTCGCTCGTTTCCCGCACGCGAGACCATCGTCACCTTGAGCAGCCCTTCTTCGAGCCGATAGCAGCCGTTGCCGAGATCGCTGGCCAGAAACAACACCTCGTCGGCGGCGAGTTGCGTCGGCTTGGCGCCGGCGAACAAATCCGTTGCGAGCCGCCCAGGCAACTCCGACAGCAGGCTCGAGACAGGACGGGTGGTTCTCGCCATGCGAACTCCTCGCCGAGCAGACTATCGCCGGCCAAGCATCAGCGCTGTTTGCGACAATAACAATAAAAGCCCGCCCGGGCACGTGGTCCGGGCGGGTCTGCAGTCTGACCCGTAAGGGTCATCGGGGTGTTTTGGGGACCTATTTCACCCCTTTGATGGTCGCCTCAGGGCCGGCGGGGGTCGGGGGATGCGCGGCTTTGCGGCGAACCAAGTTCTTTTCTTAGTTTTGATGTACGTCCCGGCACCGTCACGCGAAGTGACCCGCATCACAGAATTCCGTTTTCCATTAAGCGATTGACCAAACCAAATTTTTTTGCCGCCGTGGCGGCGGGACGCGGATGCGATTGTGGCGCGGAATGCGCGCCGGAGGTGCCGCATTTCGCCCACATTGATCGTCGACGGTAACGTGGGGTGACGCTCGACACTGCATGCCGGGACAGAGCGCTCAACGGGGGCTGCGTTGAGACTGATTCTCCGCTATGGCGTGATTGCGCTCCTCGTTATTGCCGTCGCCGTGCTTCTCGTCTCGCCGTTTGCCGGCTCTCTGGTCGAGAGATGGTCGTGGCGCGACACGGATATGCGATCGAGCCTCGTCTTCAACTCCGTTCGAGACGAACTGACAGACCTGTTGGATAGACACGCAGCAGCGCAGATTCATGATCTATTCGCGCAAATTTCGCTCGACGATCGCCTGCTCGCCGTAGGCTTTTGCGATCGCAACAATGAGCTGGTTTACAAAAGCAGCATGATGCCGCCGGCATTCTCCTGCAAAACAACCGCCCGGTCGGGAAAAGCGGCCGTTTCGACACTCATCTTCGACGGCCATCGTTTGATGGTCGCGGCTTTTCGTATCCAGGGCCGCACTGAAGCCGGACGCCTGGTCATCCTTCACGATCTTGCGTTTGCAGAACGCCGCGCGGCGAAAGCTCAAGCGTGGACGGTCGCTGCCCTTCTCGGGGTTGCGCTGTTCGGGATGGCGCTAGCCTCCATCACCTCGCTGATCATCGGGCGGCGATGGTTGCGCTCCGTCCGGCAGGCGATTGAGGATATCAAGCTCGGACGCCTGACGCTTATCGGCGGCGCCACGGAAACGCCGCTGGCAGGCGAAGTTCGCCAAGTCTTGCGCGATATGGTCGAAGAGACGAGGCAAGCGAGCGACGGTCCTCACGTCGAATGGAATCCGGAAGTATTGTCGCGCGTGCTCGCGAACGAACTTCCAGGGGCCGAGATCATTGTCGTCTCCAATCGTCAGCCCTACATCCACAACCGCGCCGCAGACGAAATCGCGCTCCAGGTTCCGGCCAGCGGCCTAGTCGCCGCCCTCGAACCAGTCATGAAAGCCTGCGGCGGCACTTGGGTAGCGCATGGCAACGGCACCGCGGACCGGGAGGCGGTCGACGCCAGCGATCGGATCGCGGTACCGCCAGATTCGCCCAAGTATGTTCTGCGCCGCGTGTGGCTGAGCGACGAAGAGCAAGACGGTTATTATTACGGCTTCGCCAATGAAGGATTATGGCCGCTGTGCCATCTCGCCTTTGTCCGGCCGACCTTCCGCGAGGCCGATTGGGCGCAATACAAGTTGGTGAATGAACGCTTTGCCGCCGCGGTGGCCGCGGAGACGAAACAGTCGTCGCCGATCATCCTGGTGCAGGACTATCACTTCGCGCTGCTGCCGAAATTTCTGCGCAAACTTCTTCCCGACGCGACGATCGTCACCTTCTGGCATATCCCCTGGCCCAACGCCGAGACATTCGGCATTTGTCCGTGGAAGGAAGAAATCATTGCCGGCCTGCTCAGCAGTTCGGTGATCGGCTTTCATACCCAATTTCACTGCAACAACTTCCTCGATACGGTCGATCGCTTCGTGGAAAGCCGCATTGACCGCGAGGTTTCGTCGGTGACCTATCAAGGTGATGAAGCCTTCATACGGTCTTATCCGATTTCCATCGAATGGCCGCCCGCGGCGCTGGCGCGACAGAAATCCGTAGCAGAATGCCGCGCCGCGGTTCGCGGGCGCTTTGGATTTGCCGATGACGTGCTCCTCGGCGTCGGCGTAGAACGCTTCGACTACACCAAAGGGATTCTCGACCGGCTGCGCGCCGTCGACGCGTTCATCACCCGCTGTCCCCATTGGAAGGGCAGATTCGCGTTTGCCCAATGTGTCGCTCCCACCCGGAGCAGGCTTGCGTCCTATCGTAACCTGCAAGCCGAGGCGATCGCGCTCGCCGATGAAATCAATGCACGGCACGGCGACGAAACTTGGCGGCCCATCCTGCTTACGATTCGGCACTATGAAGCCGACGAGATCTTCGAGCTGTTCCGCGCCGCCGATGTTTGCATCGTCTCGAGCCTGCATGACGGCATGAATCTCGTCGCCAAGGAATTCGTTGCGGCGCGCGACGATCAGGAAGGCGTGCTCGTTCTATCGACGTTTGCCGGAGCGTCGCGTGAACTTTCCGAGGCTCTTATCGTCAATCCTTACGACGCCGACGGGATGGCGGGCGCGATCGAGCAAGCCTTACGAATGCCGAAGCCGGAGCAACGCGAGCGAATGCGGCTGATGCGCGATATGGTGCGTATCCACAATGTCTATCGCTGGGCCGGGAAGATGCTTCTCGACGCGGCGCAAATTAGGAAACGCCAGCGGGTTTTGCAGATGGTATCGCAACGCCAAGCGGCGACGCCGCCGTTGATGCTGCGAGCCCGCAACAGCGCCCACGCGTGAAAACGGCGCCATGTGCCATACGGCGGCGCGTCGCCGGGCTGCGCACCTTTTCCGGCACGCTCTAATACGACCGCGGCAGGCCGAGCACGTGTTCGGCGACGTAAGAAAGAATGAGATTGGTCGAGATCGGCGCCACCGTATAAAGCCTGGTTTCGCGAAATTTGCGCTCGATGTCGAACTCCTCGGCGAAGCCGAAGCCGCCGTGGGTCTGCACGCACATATCGGCCGCCGCCCAGGAGGCTTCCGCGGCAAGGTGCTTGGCCATATTGGCTTCGGCGCCGCAATCTTCTCCAGCGTCGTAGAGCGCGACGGCCTCGCGCACCATCAACTCGGCGGCGCGCATGCCGATATAGGCGCGCGCGATAGGAAACTGAACGCCCTGGTTCTGCCCGATCGGGCGGCCGAACACGACCCGCTCGCGCGCGTAGGACGCGGCCTTGTCGACGAACCACTTGGCGTCGCCGACGCATTCAGCGGCGATGAGGATGCGCTCGGCATTCATGCCCGAGAGGATGTAGCGAAAGCCCTCGCCTTCGACGCCGACGAGACTGCCGGCGGGCACGATCATGTTCTCGAAGAACACCTCCGTCGTGGCGTGGTTCATCATGGTGCGGATCGGCCGGACGGTCAGTCCCTTGCCGCTGACGTCGCGCATGTCGATCAGGAACACCGAAAGGCCGGCGGTACGCGATTTCGCTTCCTGGCGCGGCGTGGTGCGGGCCAACAGCAGCATCAGGTCAGAATGCTCGGCGCGTGATGTCCAAATCTTCTGGCCGTCGATGACGTAAGTATCGGCCTCGCGCCGCGCCGTGGTGCGCAGACTGAGCGTATCGGTGCCGGACGTCGGCTCGGTGACGCCGAAGGCCTGCAAGCGCAGCTCGCCGCGCGCTATTTCGGGCAGATAGCGGCTCTTTTGCTCGGCGCTGCCATGCCGCAGCAGCGTGCCCATCGTATACATCTGGGCGTGACAAGCCGCACCGTTGCAGCCGGACGCCTGGATTTCCTCCATGATGACCGTTGCCGCGCGCATCGAGAGCCCGCTGCCGCCATACTCTTCCGGGATGAGCGCGGCGAGAAAGCCGGCATCGGTCAAAGCCGCGACGAATGCCTCCGGGTAGGCCCGCTCGCGGTCCAGCGCGCGCCAATACTCGCCGGGGAAATCGGCGCATAGCGCGCGGACCGAAGCGCGGATCGGCGCTAAGTCCGCGCCTTCGCTCACGGCCGCAGCTCGGCGCGGCCGTGATTGATGGCGACGACGTCGCGCTCGACGACGCGGCTGCGGAAACTCACCACGGCGCCGTCGCGCCACATCTCGGTGCGGATGGTTTCGCCGGGAAAGACCGGCGCCGAAAACCGCCCGGCAAACGACGTCAGGCCTGCCGGATCGTAACCGCACATCGTCTTGAGCACCGCGTGCCCGCAAACGCCGAAAGTGCTGAGACCGTGCAGAATCGGACGGGGAAAGCCGGCGGCCCGGGCGGCTGCAGGTTCGGCGTGCAGCGGATTATAATCGCCGCTCAAACGGTAGATCAGCGCCGTCTCCGGCCGCGTAGGCAGATCGCACACCGCATCCGGCGCGCGCTCCGGCAGCGGATGCGGCGCCGGCGTCTGGCGCGGCGGGCCGCCGAAGCCGCCGTCGCCGCGGCAGAAGATCGTTTGCGTGACGGTCGCGACCAGTTCGCCCGTGATCTTGTCGTTGACCCTGCGTTCGGTGAGTACGATCGCGCCCTTGCCTGCGCCCTTGTCGATCACCTCGACCATGCGGGTACGGCCGATCAGAACGCCCTCGCCCGAAAGCGGCCGGTGCAAGGTGAAGCCCTGCTCGCCGTTGACGACCCTAATCCAATCAATGCCGGTCTCGAGGTGATCCACCCACGGCCCGTCGTAGCCAAGCACCGTCGCCATGGTCGGCAGCACCTTCAGATTCTTTTCATAGACGAAAGCGAGTTCGTCCTCGTTCGTCGGATCCTGGCCGAGCCCGACGCCGAGCGCGTAAAGCATGCAATCTCTCGGCCAGTAGGCATGCTCGGCCGGCGGAATTTCCAGCGCCATCAGTTTTTCGTAGACGATGGTCATGTCGATTTATGTTGGTGCTATTTGCCCCACACGTCCTCGGCGAGCTCGACAATCGACCGCAGCTTCGCCCATTGCTGCTCCTCGCCCAGCGTATTGCCTTCCTCGGTCGAGGCGAAGCCGCATTGCGGCGACAGGCAAAGCTGGTCGAGGTCGGCGAACTTGGCTGCTTCGTCGATGCGGCGCTTGAGCGTGTCCTTCGTTTCGAGCTCGCCGGTCTTTGTCGTCACCAAACCGAGCACCGCGAAACGGCCTTTCTGCAGGTGGCGCAGCGGCTCGAAGCCGCCGGCGCGCTCGCTGTCATATTCCATGAAATAGCCGTCGACCTTGATCCGGTCGAAAAGAACCTCCTGCTCGGCTTCGTAGCCGCCGGCGCCCATAAAGGTCGATTTGTAGTTGCCGCGGCACAGATGCATGGTGACCGTCATGTCGGATGGGATATCCGATACGGCGGTGTTGATGAGATCGCCGTAGAGTGGGCCGAGATAGTCCGGATCGTCGCCGCGGTCTTTCATTTGCTGGCGATATTTCGGGTCGCACAGCATGGCGATGAACACCTCGTCCAGCTGCAGATAGCGGCAGCCGGCGTCGGCGAAGGCGCGCACCGCCTTTTTGTAGGCCTGGCCGAGATCGTCGAAGAATTTGTCGAGCGTCGGATACACAGCCTTGTTGATCGGCGTCCGCGCCGGACGGCCGTACAGCGCCGACGGCGCGGGTATGGTCATTTTTGGCGTGCGTTGCGTATGCGCTTTGAGGAATTTGAAATGCTCGAGCATCGGATGGCCGGAAAATCCGATCTTGCCGGTCACGCGCACCCCTTCGTTGCGGGTGGTGACGGCGGCAAAAGCGACGCCGGTATCCATGACGTGGCGTTCGACGCCGTCGAGCCCCCACAGGAAATCGAGATGCCACCACGAGCGGCGGAACTCGCCGTCGCTGATCGATTGCAAGCCGACGGCTTCCTGCTTTTTGACGATGCCTTCGATCTCGCGGTCCTCGACCGCCTTGAGCGCCGCGGCGGTGATCTCGCCTTTGGCGTGCCGCTCGCGCGCCGCCTTCAAGGCGGTAGGCCGCAACAGGCTGCCGACATGGTCGGCGCGAAACGGCGGCTTGGTTCGTTGGCTCATCGTATACTTCCTTCCTTTCCTCCCCCGGCGGAGGTGGCGAGCGAAGCGAACCCGGCGGGGCCGGCATTCCTACGCTTGCGCAAACGTTGCGGCCGCAGACCGCACCCTACCCTCCCCGTTTCGGGGGCAGTAGGCTTTATCCCCACACCTCGTTCGCCAATTCCACGATCATGCTCAGCTTGGCCCATTGCTCGTCCTCGGACAGGACGTTGCCTTCCTCGGTCGAGGCGAAGCCGCATTGCGGCGACAGGCATAGCTGATCGAGCGGGACGTATTTCGCCGCCTGCTCGATCCGGCGTTTGATCTCGTCACGGCTTTCCAGTTGCCCCGACTTGCTGGTGACGAGCCCGAGCACGACCGTCTTGTCCTTGGGTACGAAACGCAGCGGCTCGAAGCCGCCGGCGCGGTCGCTGTCGTATTCCATGAAATAGCCGTGCACGTTGATGGCGTTGAACAGCACCTCGGCCACCGGCTCGTAGCCGCCCGAGGCGACGAAGCTGGAGCGGAAATTACCGCGGCACAAATGCATGGTGATGGTCATGTCGGGCGGGATGTCGGAAATCGCCGCATTGATTATTCCGGCGTAGAGAGCTGGCAGTGCCGCAGGGTCTTCGCCGCGCTCGGCGACCTGCTCGCGCAGCGACGGGTCGCACAGATAAGCGAGATTGACCTCGTCGAGCTGCAGATAGCGGCAGCCGGCATCGGCGAAGGCGCGTACCGCCTTGCGGTACGACTGACCCAGATCGCGATAGAAATCATCCATTACCGGATAGATCGATTCCGGCACGGCGTCGCGGCCATAGCGGAAATGCAGCGACGACGGCGACGGAATGGTCACCTTGGCGGTTTGCCGCGTATGCGCCTGCAAGAACCTGAAATGCTCGACCATCGGATGCGGCTTGTAGCCGCCGAGCTTGGCGACGACGCGCAACACGACGGAGCGCGGCTGCGGCCCGCTGCTTTTGAACTTTATCTTGCGCTCGCCGGCCGCGGATTCGACGCCGTCGAGCTGCTCCAGAAAATCGAAATTCCACGAGACGCGGCGGAAGTCACCGTCGGTCACCGATTTTAGTCCGAGCGCTTCCTGCTTTTTGATGATGCGGTCGATCTCGCGGTCTTCGACCGCTTTGAGCGCCTCCGCCGTGATCTCGCCTTTGGCGCGGCGCTCGCGCGCTTCCTTCAAGGCGGCGGGCCGCAACAGGCTGCCGACATGATCGGCGCGGAACGGCGGCGTGGTTCGTTGCATCGATTTCTTCCCGGGATTGTCTTTTATTCTTGCGCGGGATTTAGCAAGCGCCTCGAGCGGGTGTAAATGCCATTGCGTCCGCGCCGCCGCGCATGACACTCATGCGCGCAAGACGGATGGAGACGTAATTGGGAGGGTGCCCATGCCACCGGTGCTTCGGCTGTACGAAGACGTGCTCGCCAACGATGCCGAGTTTGCCTTGCCGGCGCTGCCGCGCCTGATCTTCGCGGTACATGGCGCGCTGACGATCGGCGACCGCCTGCTGCGCGACGACGAAGCTTTGGGTGGCGAGACCGCGTTACGCGGTAAAGCCGGCCGCGAAGGCGCGACGATCTGGCGCTGGGAGATTGCGACAAGCGGCGGCGGCGCGCTCGCCGCAGCGGGCGTCGTCTCGCACGAAAAGCTTACCACGACGCTGGACAGCCTGCCCAAAGGCGCACTCATTTTGCGCGGCGACAGCGTTGCATTCCCGCCCGGCGGCTGCGCCTATCTGCATCGGCATCAGGGGCCGGGGCTTCGCTGCCTGCTCGAGGGCGGCATCCGCATCGACACAAGTGGTCATTCGACCAGTTACGGACCGGGCGGCGCCTGGTACGAGAGCGGGCCGGAGCCGGTTTTCGCCCAGGCTGGCGACCAGCCGACGCGATTCATTCGGGTCATGGTTCTGCCGCTCGCTTATCTCGGAAAAAGCTCGGTCGAATACCTTCGCGACGAGGACAAAGCCAAGCCGAAGACGCAGACCTACAAGATCTACGCCGACCTGCCGATCGCATTTGCGGCGGCCGCTGCGCAATAATGAAGCAAGTCGCGCTATTCTCAGCGACGCCGCCCGATCGCCACCGAAGGAGAAAAATCCGAGGCAGGCGCCCAGCGCCGAGTATCGGAACTGAATAAAGTGGTGCCGCGGAAGGGATTCGAACCCCCGACCCCCGCATTACGAATGCGGTGCTCTACCAGCTGAGCTACCGCGGCGCGCCAACGCCACGCGTCTTAATACCCGCCCACTATTAACGCAAGCCAACCGGGCCGGGGTTCGGACGCCGCCAGCGCCGGGCAGCTACGCTGCCCACCAATCAAATTCGATGCCTACGGCGCTGGCAAGGCCGCCGGATTGCGCTATGACAGGCGGCGCCGATCCGAAGCACGATCCGGAAAAATGGATACCGGTTTTCCGAAAGATCATGCTTCCACCAACGTATCTAGATGCCGGGAGTTCGCCATGATTTTGAGCCGCGACCGTATTCTCACAACTCATGTCGGCAGTTTGCCGCGCAACGAAGCGCTCAGCGATCTTTTGATCGCGCAGGAAGAAGGCGGCGCCTACGACGCCAAAGTGCTGGCGGCTGAAATGGACAAGGCCGTCCGTTACGTCGTCGAAAAGCAGATGCAGGCCGGCATCGATATCGGCAACGACGGCGAGCAGCGGCGGATCGGCTTTCAAACCTACGTGCCGCAGCGCATGTCGGGCTTTGCCGGCGTATCGAAACGCCGCCGCGGCCGTGAATTCGAGGAATTCCCCGAGCTGTTGAGCTACCTGACGCGGCGGTTCCCGAACCCGCCCAAGAGCCAGCAGGGTGCGCCCGAGGCGCAGGCGGAGATCAAATATCGCGATCTCAAGCCGATTACCGAGGAGACCACGGGCTTCAACAAGATAGCCGATGAGCTGCACGCCTTCTCCGAGCGCTTTATGACCGCGCCCTCGCCGGGGATCATTTCGACCACGATGCTCAACGCCTATTACCCGTCGCATGACGCCTATCTCGACGCCATCGCGCGGGAAATGAGCAACGAATATCAGGCGGTCCACAAAGCGGGACTTGTTCTGCAGATCGATGCCCCCGATCTCGCCATGGACCGCACCATGATGTACCGCGACCTTTCGGAGGCCGATTTCATCAAACGCTGCGAACGGCACGTTGCCGCGATCAACAAAGGCATCGAAGGCATTCCCCGTGAGCGGGTGCGTCTGCATATCTGCTACGGCAACTGGGAAGGCCCGCACATCCACGACATCGCGCTGGAGAAAATCCTGCCCGCGCTCTATCAGGCCAAGGTCGGCGCACTGTCGATCGAATTTTCCAACCCGCGCCACGCCCACGAATATACGGCGCTCAAGCGCGTGCCGTTTCCCAAGGACATGATCCTCGTCCCCGGCGTGGTGGAGAGCACCTCCAACTTCGTCGAGCACCCGGAAGTGGTGGCGCGGCGGATCGAGGAGGCGGTTGCGACCATCGGCGACCGCGAGCGGGTGGTCGCCTCGACCGATTGCGGGTTCGGCACCTTCACTCGCCGCGAATGGGTGATCGCGCCGGTGGTGTGGCTCAAGCTCAAAGCGATCCGCGACGGCGCCGACATCGCCTCGGCGCGGCTGTGGGGGCGGAAGGCTGCTGCGTGAGCAAGCTCGTTCTCTACGACTTCGGCAACTCCGTGTGTTGCCAGAAGGTGCGTATCACGTTGCGCGCCAAGGGCCTGGAGTGGGAGGCCGTCGGAGTCGACCTGTTCAAGGCTGAGCAGTACGAGCCGAACTATCTCAAGCTCAATCCCAAGGGCTTGGTGCCGACGCTGCTGCACGACGGCAGGCCGGTGATCGAGTCGACACTGATCTGCGAATATATCGACGCGACGTTTCCGCAGCCGCCGCTCGTTCCCGCCGATCCTTGGCTGCAAAGCCGCATGCGGCAATGGAGCAAAATGGTTGACGAAGGTTTGTTCGAGGGCGTGACCGAGATCAGCTTTTCGGCCATGTTCCGCGAGCGGATGAAGACCATGCCGGAGGAAACGCGCCAACGGCGCTTTCGCAATGTCGGCGACCCGCGCCGTACCGATCGTTTCAGATCGACCTACGAGTTCGGCGTTCAATCGCCGTTCGTGGTGCATGCCGTAGCCGCCTACGACCGCGCCTTCAGGCACCTCGAGGACGCCCTTGGCGAAAGCGGCGGACCTTGGATCCTCGGTTCGGATCCAACGCTCGCCGATATCAACATGATGCCGTTTGCGGCCCGGCTCGATTATCTCGGGTTGCTCGATCTGTGGATCGGTGACCGGCCGCGCGTGCGGAAGTGGTGGGCGCAGGCGAGCGCGTGGCCATTTTTCAAGTCCGGCCTCCGCGATCTCATCTCCGAAGCGGAATTCGTTGAAATGCGAACGCATGGTCCGACAATTCGCGACGGCGTTGCCGGGCACCTCGCCAAGCTTCGCGGCGACCGCGCCGATGCCGTGGCAAAAGCCCCGCCTGGATAACCGCAATCCCCGAAACCCGCACAGGATCAACACCGTGATCGATCTCTACACCTGGACTACGCCCAACGGCCGCAAAGCGTCCATTGCGCTGGAAGAATTGGAACTGCCTTACACCGTGCACGCCATCGACATCGGCAAGGACGAGCAGTTCAACCCGGAATTCCTGAAGATCAGCCCGAACAATCGCATTCCGGCCATCGTCGATCGCGACAACGGCATAAGCCTGATGGAGTCCGGCGCTATCCTGATTTATCTCGCCGACAAGACCGGCAAGCTTCTGTCGAAATCCGGCGAAACGCGTTATCGCGTTATCGAATGGCTGATGTGGCAGATGGGCGGTCCGGGACCGATGCTCGGCCAGGCGCACCACTTCTTGAAATACAACAGAGGCAAGTCCGCCTACGCCGAAGAGCGCTACCTCAAGGAGGCGCACCGGCTGTACGGCGTGCTCGACCGCCGCCTTGCCGCGCACGAATATGTCGCCGGCCAATATTCGATCGCCGACATCGCCATCTGGCCGTGGATTTCGCGCTACGAATGGCAGACGGTCGATCTCGCCGCCTACCCGAATGTGAAACGCTGGTACACCGCGATCGCCGGTCGCCCCGCCGTGCAACGCGGCTATAAGGTGCCCAAGGACGTTGGCGAAGTCCCGTTGCCATGAGGCTGTGCCGCGGGCGCGACGCTCCTATAATGACTGCAAATCTGTAAGGGAGCACGCCATGGACGACATCACCCGCGATCCGACGATAATCCGCGCCGAAGACGTCAACCCGCGCTACAACTGGGGCCGCCACTTGCCCGTGCTCGGCACCATGGCCGTCGATTTCGAAGAGCGGGTGGACTATCGCCGGATGCATCGTTATCGGCTCGGCCGCGCGCAAGCCGCGCTCGAAGCCTCCGATCTCGGCGCGCTGATCCTGTTCGACGACAACAACATCCGCTACGTCACTTCGACCAAGATCGGCGAATGGGCGCGCGACAAGCTTTCGCGTTGGGCGCTGCTTGTTCGCGGCAAGGAGCCGATCCTGTGGGACTTCGGTTCGGCCGCCGTCCATCACCGGCTCTATTCGCCCTGGCTCAAGCCCGAGAACTGCAAAGCCGGCCTCGTCGGGCTGCGCGGCACCGTCGATCCGGCGTTCGGCTTGATGAAGCATCACGCCGAGGAGATGGCCTCGATCCTCAAAAGCGCCGGCGTCGCCAAAATGCCGGTCGGCGTCGACATCGTCGAGCCGCCGATGATGTTCGAATTGCAAAAAGCCGGGCTACAGGTCGCCGACGGCCAGCAGGTGATGCTGGAAGCGCGCGAGTTAAAATCGGCCGACGAGATCGCGCTGCTCAATCGCGCCGCGGCGATGGTCGACGGCGCCTATCAGTTGATCGACGAGAAGCTGAAACCCGGGGTCCGCGAGAACGACATCGTCGCTTTGGTCAACGAGTTCCTCTATCGCCACGGCTCCGACGACGTCGAGGCGATCAACGCGATTTCCGGCGAGCGCGGAAATCCGCATCCGCATAATTTCACCGACCGCATGATCCGGCCCGGCGATCAGGTGTTCTTCGACATCCTGCAAAGCTTCATGGGCTATCGGACTTGCTATTACCGCACCTTCAACGTCGGCCGCGCCACGCCGGCGCAGCGCGACGCCTACAAGAAATGCCGCGAATGGCTCGACCTGGCGATCGACCTTATCAAGCCGGGCGTCTCGACTGACGAGGTGTGCAGTGTGTGGCCGAAAGCGCAGGAGTTCGGCTTCCCTGACGAGTTATCGGCCTTCGGCTTGCAATTCGGTCACGGTCTCGGCCTCAATCTCCACGAGCGGCCGATCATCAGCCGCGTCGTTTCGATCGACCATCCAACCATCATCAAGGAAGGCATGGTGTTCGCGCTCGAGACCTACTGCCCCGCGACCGATGGCTATTCCGCGGCACGCATCGAGGAGGAAGTCGTGGTCACCGACAAGGGCCACACCGTCATCTCGCTGTTCCCGGCCGAGGAGCTCCCGATCGCGGCGCGGTATTAGACGCTGCGGCCCCCTGGAGAAGATTCGCACCGAGTCTTCGGGCCACTCGCGTCCGGCGGCTCGCGTTCGGCGCCGGCTTTTGCTTTAAGGTTACTCGCCGTAGCTCCGGATTATTGTGTTCTTCCAACGGGTTGAGCAGGCAGAACAGCGTGCGCCGATCGAGGCATTTGTGCGACGCACAAAATGGCTGGATTTTCCAGCGACGAAACGATACGCAAAGCCCCTTCCAGCAAAAAACGAGGGACTTTTTGCGCATGAGAACGATGCTAGCCGCTTGCCTGTTGCTCGGTGTGTGGACGACGAGCGCGGGCGCAATCGATCTTGCCGAACTCGCGCCATGCAAGCCCGCCGCCGCGCGGCTGTGCGACCATTCCGGCGGTATGACCTGGAGCAATCTGCTCCGCTGCGGCGCGACGCTTGCCGCGCACAGCTGGCGGATCAGCAACTCGTGCCGCCAAGTGTTGCGGAAATACGGACAACTTTGAGCCACATATTGCATTCGCATGACACCGCCCCGGCCTCGCGCCGGGGCTTTTATTTTCGGCATGCCCGGCGCAAAGTGCCGGCCACGCCAACACCTTCAAGAAGGTTCTCATGTACGCCAAGCTCGAACTTTTTATCGACGGCCAATGGCTCAACGGCGACAGCCGCGGCGGCGAGGACGTGATTAATCCGGCGACCGAAAAGTCGCTCGGCCGCCTGCCGCATGCGAGCGTCGCCGATCTCGACCGCGCGCTCGAAGCGGCCAAGAAGGGCTTTGCGCTCTGGCGTGCGACGTCGGCTTATGAGCGCGCCAAGATCATGCGCAAGGCCGCTGATCTGATCCGCGAGCGTCACGAGACGATCGGCAAAATTCTGGTGCAGGAGCAAGGCAAGGCCTATCCGGAAGCGCGCGCCGAAGTCCGCACCTCCGCCGACATCATCGAGTGGTACGCCGAAGAAGGCCGCCGCGCTTACGGCCGCGTCGTGCCGGGCGCGTTCAAGAACATCCGCCAAATCGTCACGCAGGAGCCGGTCGGGATCGTCGCCGCCTTCACGCCGTGGAATTTCCCGACGCTGACGCCGGCGCGCAAGATCGGCGGCGCGCTCGCTGCCGGCTGTTCGCTCATCCTCAAAGCATCGGAGGAAACGCCGGGCGCCTGCGTCGAGATGGTGCGCTGCTTCGCCGACGCCGGCCTGCCGGCCGGCGTGCTTAATCTCGTCTTCGGCGTGCCGGCGACCATCTCCGAGCATCTCATCGCCAAGGACGACGTGCGCAAGATTTCATTCACCGGCTCAATTCCGGTCGGCAAGCATTTGGCGGGACTAGCCGCCAAGGGCATGAAGCGCGCCACCATGGAGCTTGGCGGCCATTCGCCGGTCGTGGTGTTCGCCGACGCTGACCCGGAGAAATCCGCCGACACCATCGCCGCCTTCAAGTACCGCAACGCCGGCCAGGTCTGCATCTCGCCGACCCGCTTCTATGTGCAGGAGCCGGTATACGGCCGCTTCCTGGCGCGCTTCACCGAATACGCGAAATCGCTCAAGCTCGGCGACGGCCTGGAAAAGGGCGTGACCATGGGACCGCTGGCCAACGCGCGGCGCATCGACGCCATGGACTCGTTCGTCAACGACGCCAAGGATCACGGCGGCAAGATCGTCACCGGCGGACAGCGCCGCGGCAATCAGGGCTATTTCTACGAGCCAACGGTGATCACCGACATACCTGACGACGCCAAGATCATGAAAGAAGAACCGTTCGGGCCGCTCGCGCCCGTCGTCGCGTTCAAGACCATGGACGAAGTCGTCGAGCGCGCCAATTCGCTGCCCTACGGGCTCGCCGCCTACGCCTTCACCGGCTCGGCGCAAACCGCCAATCTGATCGGCGACGCACTGCAATCGGGCATGGTGGGCGTGAACTCGATCAACGTCTCTACGCCGGAAACACCATTCGGCGGCGTCAAGGAATCCGGCTACGGCAGCGAAGGCGGCCTCGAAGGCCTGCAAGCCTATCTCAACACCAAGTTCATCTCGCAGGCGTGAGTGCTTCCCGGACGCAGAGCGCCGCGTCCCGAAGACAGTCGCACAATCGCTCAGTGATCGTGCAGTCCGAAATGCGGACCGAGCCGCCGGCGCACGCGCGTCATTGCCGAACGCGCGGCGAAGGCATCGAGCGCGACCCGCGCAAGCAAGCCCAATTGCGACGGCCGCGCTATGACCTCGCGCAGCACGGCTGCAATATCGGCGCGGCCATCCGGCCGCATACCAATGAGCGCCGCGGGCGGCACTTGACGGTGAGCCGGGTCGACGACGACGCGTACCGCGGCAAAGGACAGCTTGTGCTCGGCGGCAACCCGCGCCACGATATGGGATTCCATATCGACCGCGACCGCACCGGTCGCGTTGTATAGTTCGCGCTTTTTTGCCGGTTCCGCGACCGGCTCATCGATCCCGACGATCGGGGCATGAACGGCGCCGTCGATCAGGCCGAGAAGCTTGCGCGACCACACCGCATCGGTGGCGCGAACGGTCTGCGCCTCGCGGATCGCGGACGCGACGACCCAGTCGCCGGCGCGCAAATGGGACGCAAGTCCGCCCGCGACGCCGAAGCTGATCATGCCGCGATAGCCTTGCCGAACCGCGGTATCGGCGACGGTTTCGAGTTCACTGCCGGCGGTGCGGCAAACGACCAGGACGCCAGGAGCCGCAGCGATGCGCGCTTCGAAGGCGAGACCGACAAAAGCGACGACAAGTCGGCGGGAAGTTTCAACGGTAACGTCCGCGATCTCGAGCGAGTCGTCGGTTTCAGTTACCAGTTCATCTACGAACGTACCCCCGGCAAAATCCAGTTGGGATGCCATTAAAGCCCTTACCCCCGCGTCTGTGACCGAGCCTAGATCGCGCCCCCCCTGTGCAGCGAATCCACGCAGACGTCCTCGGCTTCATTCCGGCAAAATTCACCGAGTTCCCGACTCGATACTAGCAACTATCCCTCACCAATACCAATGCAAATACCTCTGCCTGCATCGGGGCAAATATCACACCACATTTTGCGCGCCTTTGCCGTCCGCATCTGAGAACCGATCGCGTGCGGCATCCATGGAACCGCCGCGGGCATGGCATTTTGGCCGTGAAAATGCTTGGTTCGCAGACGCGGGACATGCGGACGGACATGGGCAGCACGGCACAAACACTGATCACCGGTGCGACCGGACTTGTCGGCTCGGCCGTGGCGAGAAAGCTCGTGGCCGAGGGGTTTCTGGTGCGGGCGCTCGTCCGGCCCGGCAGCCCGCGGTTTCACCTGAGCGATCTCGATCTGGAGTTCGTCGACGGCGACATGCGCGACGCACAGTCGGTACGCCGCGCCGTCGCCGGCATCCGCTACGTCTTTCACGTGGCGGCCGATTACAGGCTGTGGGCGCGCGATCCGAGCGAAATCTTCGCAGCCAATGTCGAGGGCACGCGCGTCGTGATGCAGGAGGCCAGCAGCGCCGGCGTCGAGCGCGTCGTCTATACCAGCAGTGTCGCCACGCTGGGGCTGCGCGACGACGGCAGTCCGGCCGACGAAACCGTGCCGCTCGCTACGGAAGAGGGTATCGGCGCCTACAAGCGCAGCAAGATCGCCGCCGAGCGGCTGGTCGAGGAGATGGTAGCCAAGGATTCGCTTCCTGCGGTGATCGTCAATCCGTCGACGCCGATCGGGCCGCGCGACGTCAAGCCGACGCCGACCGGCCGCATCATCGTCGAAACAGCGCGCGGCCGGGTCCCCGGCTTCCTCGATACCGGGCTCAACCTCGTCCATGTCGACGATGTCGCCGAGGGACATTTGGCGGCGCTCAAACGCGGCGTGATCGGCGAGCGTTACATTCTCGGCGGGGAAAACGTGCTGCTTGCCGACATGCTCGCCGAGATCGCGGCGATGGTTGGGCGCCGTCCACCGCGCTGGCGCGTTCCGCGCGCCGTCGCCATACCGATGGCTTACGCGGCGGAAGCGACCGCGCACATCACCGGCCGGGCGCCGTTTACCACCCTCGACGGAATCCGCATGGCCGAACACCGCATGTTCTTTACCGCCGCCAAAGCCGAACGCGATCTCGGCTTTCGCCCGCGGCCCTATCGGGAAGCATTGGCCGACGCGATAAGCTGGTTCGGCGCGGCTGGATATCTCGACCGCAACCGCAAGCTCTGAGAATCTCATCCAACAAATCTAAAGCGCATCGCCGTAACCGCCGGCTGCATAGCCCGACCGTCGCACCGCGGCGATGCAATCGGGATCGCACAGCGCGGCGAATTCGTCGGCGTAACGATAACCCCGCGCCGCGCCGGCAAATGCGTCGGTCGCTCCGGGATGCAGGTAAATTTCGATGAGGCCGGCAGGCAGCCGGCCAAGCAGCGCGGCGAGCCGCTCCTTTGTCATTGCGCCCGACCACGCCAATCCAAACACCGCGTCGGCAGTCGTCAGGCCGAGCTTGCGCACGCGCCGTTGCAATCGCGCGGCCCACGGCGCCACGGCCCGCGCGGCGAGCCGGCGCGCGTGCGGATCGATGCCGGCGACGATGCGCCACGGCTCATACGGAACGCGCAACGCCCGCATGCCATAACGGCGGCCGGCGCGCACGATCGCGGCGGCCACCGCCGGATGCAGGTGGAAATGCCGGTGCGCGTCGACGTGATCAAGCGGCAATCCGGTGGCGCGGTAAGCCTCGAACTGCGCGCCGATTTCGTGCGCCAGTTGCCGCCTGAGCGAAGGACTTGCGGCAATTTCCGCGCTGTAGCGGATGAGATCGTTGCGCAATCGTCCGCTGCGATCGAGTAGCCCGGGGATCGCGGCGCGCTCGGCTGTCGGCTCGCCGTCGACAAGAACGACATGCAGTCCGACGCGAAGCGTCGGCAGCGCTTTCGCGCGCGCCACCGCGTCGGCCGCCGCCGGCGCTCCGACCATGAGGCTCGCCGCGGTCAGGACGCCGCGGCGGTGCGCCGCCTCGACCGCGGTGTTGACCGGCTCGCTTAGCCCGAAATCGTCCGCCGTGATGATCAGCCGGTTCAGTGCGCGGGCTCCCGGCGTTCGCGCAAGAACGCAAAAAACTCGACGCCTTCGCGCAACCGCCGCACCATCATCTGCGGACTGCGCGCCATCTCCGAGATGATCGAGGCGATCTTCGGCGCGCGGAAGTAGAACCGCCGATAAAACTGCTCCACCGACTGGAAAATCTCGGTGTGGCTCAAATGCGGATAATGCAGCGGCGCAATCTGGACGCCGTCGGCGTTGATCAGTTCGGCGTGCGCCTGGTCGAGCCAGCCGTGCTCGAGCGCATCGCGAAACAGCTCGGTGCCCGGATAAGGCGCCGCCAGCGAAACCTGGATGGTGTGCGGGTTGATCTGGGTGGCAAAGTTAATGGTCTCCTCGATGGTTTCGCGGCTTTCGCCGGGAAGCCCGAGGATGAAAGTGCCGTGGATGACGATGCCGAGCTCGTGGCAATCCTTGGTAAAGCGCCGCGCCACGTCGATGAGCATGCCTTTTCTGATGTTGTGCAAGATTTGCTGATTGCCGCTCTCGTAGCCGACGAGCAGCAGCCGCAGGCCGTTATCGCGCATCACCTTGAGCGTATCGCGCGGCACGTTCGCTTTGGCGTTGCACGACCAGGTGATGCCGAGCTTGCCGAGCTCGCGGGCGATCGCCTCGGTGCGCGGCCGGTCGTCGGTGAAGGTGTCGTCGTCGAAGAAGAATTCCTTCACTTGCGGGAAAGCGCTTTTCGCCCAGCGGATTTCATCCACTACGTTGCCGACGCTGCGGGTGCGGTAACGATGGCCGCCGACGGTCTGCGGCCACAGGCAGAAGGTGCAGCGCGATTTGCAGCCCCGCCCGGTGTAGAGCGAAATATAGGGATGCTTGAGGTAGCCGATGAAATAATTCTCGATCGTCAGGTCGCGCTTGTAGACCGGAGTGACGAACGGCAATTCGTCCATGTTTTCCAGGATGGCGCGCGGCGGATTGTGCCTGATGCCGCCAGCGCTATCGCGGTACGACAGCCCGGCGATGGCGTTCCAATCGCGGCCTTGCGCAACGTCTCTGACGGTGAAATCGAATTCGGCGCCGGCGACGAAATCGATGGCGCGCGAGGCCTCGAGACTCGACTGGGGTTCGACCGCGACCTTGGCGCCGACGAAGCCGGCCTTCAGCCCCGGATTGGCCGCCTTGAGCGCTTCGAGGACACGGACGTCGGAAGTAAACGACGGTGTCGAAGTGTGCAGAACCGCAAGATCGTATTGCCGCGCGTCACGGGTGACGTCGGCGAGCGTCAGGCGGTGCGGCGTCGCGTCGACGAGCTTGCTGTCCGGGACCACGGCCGCGACCTGCGCCAGCCAGGTCGGATACCAGTAGGAGCGGATTTCGCGCCGCGCCTGGTAGCGCGAACCGGCGCCGCCGTCGAAGCCGTCGAACGACGGTGCCTGCAGGAACAGAGTGCGCATCATGACCCTCTAAGATCTTGCCCTTCGAGCAGCGTGCCGTCCGCCGTCACGCGGTAATCGGCGCCGCGCCAGTGAACCGTCGCCCCCAGGAAGCTTGTCACGTAGACGGCAAAGGCGAGAACATCGTGCAGCGGAATGAGCCAGTAATTCTGGCGTGGCAGGCCGAACCGCCATTCGACCGACCGGCACAGCATCACCCGCGACAGCAGCACCGCGATGGCGACGAGCGCCGCTGCCGAATTGCCCGTCAGCAACGCGATCAGCGCCAGCGGCCACGGATGAGTGACAACCGTGCCGGCATAGGCGACCGGATCGATGCTCTTGATGGTGCGGGCGACCCGGATCTGCTGGCGAACGAGCTGACGCAGGCTGGCGTCGAAACAACGGTGCCCGACCAGGAACGGCGCCATGACAACTTCATAGCCTGCCTCGCGCACCGCAAGGCCAATGGCATGATCGTCGGCGAGCGCATCGGCGAATGCGCCGAAGCCGCCGATCCGATCGAGCGTCGAGCGGCGCACCGCGATGGTCGCGCCGCTGCAGGGCTTTGCCAAGCCGAGACTGACGGCGGCGATGGCTTGCGGCAGAAACTGTGAATTGATGGCAAGCGCTGAGAGCCGCGTCCATATCCCGTCGCCGCCGATGCCATGATAGAGGCAGGTCACGGCGCCGGCCCCCGGCGCGGCAAGGAGCGCGGTGACGGCGCACAGATAGCCAGCGTCGACGACGATGTCGCTGTCGGAGAGCACCAGCGTGTCGTGCCGGGCGCGCGGCATGATGTTGATCAAATTCGAAACCTTGCGGTTGGCGCCGTGACAGCGCGGCTCGACGACCAGCTCGATCGCCGCGTCCGGGACTTCGGCAGCGATGGCCAACACCACCGCGGCGGCAGGCGAAGCGCGATCCTGCGCGCCGCAAAGGATCTGGACCGGGCCGGCGTAGTCTTGCCGGCAAAACGCGTCGAGACGCGCCTGCAGGCCGGGCTCCGCGTCATGTAACGGCTTGAGCACGGTGACCGGCGGCTGCGGGGCCTCGTTATCGGCGTCGCCGACGGGAAAACTGATGACGCAGGCACAGGCGATCAACGTGAAAACACAGCCGATAATGGCGCCGATCAGGCAGACATCGCCCAGCGAGTGCGCAAGCGAAAGCGCATCGGGAATACTTTCAGCGATGGTCATGACAAAGGACGCTCCGCCACGCTGTAAAGTCCGAACTTAACGAGACGCTGGTTCACCTACGTCCCCAAATTCACGTTCCAAAATACGCCGCGACAAATAGATCGGCAACCGAACGCGCCACAGCGTGTCGGGACGAAGCGCGCCGGCATTATGCGCAAAAACCATCAGCGAGATAAGGATGTTTTCGCCGAAACGGTGCAGGCGCTCGCGAATCGGCAAATTCTCCGGCTCGACCACCGCCTCGAAGCCGAAGCGCTCCATGATGCGGGCAAGCTGCTCGCGCTGCGCCTTGGTGCCGGAGGGCGCGTCGCCCAGGATCACGGAAACGTCGCCGAGATCGGCGCGCGAAGCGATGTAGCGCGCAAGCTCGCCGAGCGAGATTTCCATGGCGCGTTGCATCTGCCGCGCCCAACCGATGGTCGGGCCGTGTTTCGGCACCGGCGGAATCTGCTCGTTCCAGAAATGCAGCCGGGCGAGGCGTTGACCGGCGCGGACGCAAGTCCCGTCGCGCAGCGTGAGCGACCGCGGCGCGTGACTGATATCGAGGCGAAACACGCAAGCCGGATTGCTGGTGTATTCGAAGACGGCCTGTTGCCGGCGCAGCCGCGCATCGAGCGCAGAAACGGCCCCGGCCAGCCACGAATGGCCGTACCTAGACCGCGTCCCTTGCTCTGCGGAATCCCAGATCGCCATTGCAGCGAATCTCCGCCCACCCCACAGGCAACGCTCCGCGCCACGAAAAGTTGCCGGCGCAGACCGCAATATAGCCGACTTTTGGCCCAAGTTGCGAGAGCCGAAAACCGGCCTTAACGCCGCTGTTCATCGCCATAAACCGTCGCGAGGGTGCTCTTGACGACGAGCGCGATCGGCACGCCCAGGATCACGCCGGGAATGCCCAGCAACAAGCCGCCGGCCAAAAAGCAAAAGATGATGAGCACCGGATGTACGTGCGCTGCGCGTCCCAGGATAATGGGACCGACCAGTTGATCGATGGACAGCCGCAGTGCCGTTGCGTAGAGCGCGTATTCGACAATGTTCATGATTCCCGACGCGGTGCGCAGCGACACCAGGCCGGCGACCACGGCCGCCAGCGTCGGGCCGACGACCGGAATTGTCTCGAAGATCCCGGTCAACAGCGCCAGCAATATGGCGTGCTTGATGCCGAGAATGACGCCGAGACCGACATAGGCCGCGATGGTCGCGTAGACCACGACGCCGAGCACGCCGACAAAATACCGCAGCAGCACCGGGTCGAGACGCTTCCAGATGCGGGCAACCAGCGGACGGCGATGCGGCGGCACGATCCAGAACAGGCCGGCCGCGACCCGCTTCCCGCTCGCCAGGAAATAGAACAGCAGTACGATGGTCAGAAACGCACCCACGATGCTGATGATGCTGTAGCCGGCAAGCGTACCGACGATATCGCTCTGCCCAAGCCAAGCGCGCAGATGTTCGGAGACTGCCTGGGTGATTTGCTGCGCATTCATCGCCGAGCCGAACACCTGGATGGTTTTGCCGCCCACCGCCTGGCGGACAAAATTCTCCAGTATTCCCTGCAAATCCCCAGCGGTTGCTCTTGCCTCGTCCAGGAACCGCGCACCGGCGACGACGACCAGCGCCACGGCAACCGCAACGATAAGGATGAAGGCGGCGACGGCGAAAACCATGCGCGGCCAGCGCGTACGCTCGGCCGCCCAGTCGAGCAGCGGCGTGCAGACGTAGGCGATGATGGCGGCCAGCACGAATGGCAGCAGAATGAGCTTAATCAGGTACAAGAAGACGGCGAGGATGACCGCGCCGATCATGATCGAACGCGTCTCGCCGGAATCGAGCGCCGGCGCGGCGCGGGCTGGCTCGGCGGGCTGTAGCTCGGTCGCGCCCTTTCGCCTGAAAGCGTTCATGAATACATCCGGCCCTTCCAGACGACGCGCCCGCGCAACCGCCGGCGCACGCTATCGACGGCGATCAACGCCCCGGCGGTGTAGCCCAGCGGGAAAATAAGCCCGTACCAGAACGGAATGCGGAAATAGACCGCCGCGGCGATATGCAGCCCAACCGCGGCGCCGGACCCGGCAAGCGCCAGCGACAACCCGACCGCGCGATCGGCGCCTGACCACCAGGCCGTCAGATCGAGCAACGGGATCAAGTATACCGCCCACGCCAGGATCACGGCCACCAAAGCAAGCGTCACCGTCGTGACCGGACCGCCGAACGTATCGACGAGATTCTTGGCCAGTCCCGGCCACAGCGTGCGCCAGCCGGTATACATGCGCGTCGACAAAAGCGCCTGGCCGCCCATCAGCAGGACGGATCGCCCGGATTGTTTAAGCCGCCGCGCGAATTCCAGATCCTCGCAGATCGCGGTGCATACCGCGGCATGACCGCCTACCGCCTCGTAGGCGTCGCGGCGTACCAGCATGAACTGTCCGGTCGCCGTGACGTCGCGGCCGGAAGGCGCCTGGGCCGCCCGCAGGTCCTGGAGGAAGGCCAACAACACGAGGCCGCACGGCATGATGAGACGCTCGGCAAAGCTTCGCAATTCCTGGTGCGGCGCCAGCGACAACAGATCGAGGCGCTTGCGCAATGCCGCATGCATGGCGCTCGAGAGCGCCGCGGGCGCGGCGGTGACGTCGGCATCGATGAAGCACAGCCATTCGGTCTGCGGTGCGACCGTGCGCGCGGCGATCCAGCAAGCGTGCGACTTGCCGACCCAACGCGGCGGCAACGGCGTGCTTTGGATGAGGCGGATGTGGGGATGGCGCGCCACGAAACCGCCGACGATGGCTCCGGTTGCATCGGCGGAATGGTCGTCGACCACGACCACGCGCAGACGGCTCTTCGGATAGTCCTGGGCAACGACCGAGGCGAGGCATTGCCCGATATTGGCCTCCTCGTCACGCGCGGGGATAATGACGGTAACCGGCGGCGCTTCGTCCGGCGACGGCGACGCCGCTCGATCGAGGCCGGGCAGAAGGCTTCGCTGCTTGACGGCCCGCAGGATCAGCCACGCCGTAATCGCGAGCCAGACGACGGATACGAGAAGCTCCACAGCCTTACCGACGTTGCACCCCAGCCCGAGAGCGTGCTGGCGCCCGAACAAACGAACCCGCCAAAGCGATCCAAAGTTCCACCAGTCCATGTTATCCGATTTTGCGAAACCATGTGCTTCGTCCTGCGTGTGGAAGAGGGTTGTAGTGAAGGACCTGCCCGCCAGGCTCAGAATCGCGGACAAGCAAATTCGTTCTCGCGGCGCGATCTGCCCCCGAGTTTTGCCAAGCCATTCCCACGCGACAACTCTAAAAGGATCCGCCTCCGGCACGGATGCTGAGATCATGCGCAACGAAACGACGAAGGAGAAAAGCGCCGAGCCCGATCCCGTCAGATGGCGCCGGCGGTGGCCCGGCTGTCATCGTGATCGTTCCCGGCGCGCATCATCCCGAAAAGTAGTGTCCGGTTTTCGGACAAGATCATGCGCAGAAAAGAAAGCGGAACGCCGAAAGACGTGTAGTCCAACCTCCGCATCTTGCGATGCGGCGCGCGTCCAGCGGGACGCGCCGCCTCTCGGCGTTCCACCACGGCGCTTGCGGCAGCGAACCAACGCCGCCACTCAGCTCCAGAACGCGCTTCCTGGGACGCGGCTTTCTTCAGGCGTTACCTGAAGTCGTCCTGTCCCAGTCCAGCGACTTGCGTCGCAGACCGGTCATCGTGCCGGCCGGGCGTTTTCCCGAAGCCGCCCGGGAGCAAAGGTGACGAACCCCTGCCCGCGGGAACCGCTCTCGCTCCGCCGGCCGATGTCATCGGCCGACGTCCTTCACATGAGCGAGATTCGGCGAAAGTTATACCTGATTTAGTGACATATGTCAATGGAAGAGGGATTGCCCTTTTCCTCGTCACTGCCGGACTTGATCCGGCAATCCATGCGGCAGCATCGAATGTTCTACGAGCCAGTATGGACGACCGGGTCGAGCCCGGTGGCGACGAGCCGTCGACGAGGGACGCTTTATTTCGCCGGCACCACCAGCGAATAGCGCTCGTCGGCGGCCAGGCACTCGGCTTCGGGGAAGCCTAATTCCTTGCGCACCATGTTGGTGCCGAGCACGAGCGAGACCATTTTGTAGTAGGCGTGCCGCCGGCTCATGCCCTCGCGGCCCATGCCGCAATCGGAGGAGATCACCAGCCGCTCCGGAGGGATGAATTTGAGCGCGGCGCGGATCTGGGCCGCCACTTCGTCCGGGCTCTCGACCTGCAGCGTGTGATGGTCGATGACGCCGATGGCGATCTTCTTGTCGACGATGGTCTTGCCGATCGCTTCCAGATCCATGCCGCCCGAGCTTGACGATTCGAACGTGATCACGTCGGCGTCGACTTTGTTGTAGGTTTCGAGCGACGGCTTGTAGCTCTGCACCTTGGCGAACATGCGCTGCTGCGACGGGTTGCCCCAGCAGGAATGCGCCCACACTTCGGTCTTGGCGCGCAGTCCCTTGACGGTGCGGTTGAACACCTCGACCAGCAGGTCCGGGGTGATCACCTTGTCCTGGATGCCGCGCGCCGCCGCCAGATGGATTTGCGGCTCCTCGATCTGGATCACCGGGCAACCGGCATCGACGACTTCGTGATATTCCTCGTTGAAGGCGTCGGCGACGGCCAGCATGCGTTCGGGTACGCTTTTGTAGTACCGATCCTGCGAAGCGAACGCGACGATTTCCGCCGACACGGCGCCGAATTTCACCGGCCGCGTGGTCAGCCGCTGCGCCGCTTTCCACAGCGCGGTATATTGCAGGTCGCCGCGCCCGACCGGGCCGATGATCACCGGCATGACCCGCGATTCCAGGTAATCGTGCAGAATGTGGCCGCGCGGAAACCAAAGTCCGCCGCGGCCGGCGGGTGTCGGGCGCGGATCGCCGCGCTCATAGCCGCTCATGTGGTGCGGCGGGTAGCTGGTCCAGCTCTGGCCGCCGACGTCGTCGTCGAAGCGGCAATCCCCGTCGGTGCAGATGTCGAGGCCGGCGAGTTCCTGCTCGCGCAAATAACAGCTCAGCGTGTCGGTATATTGCTCGCGGTAGCGGCGGTTGACCATCGCGTCGAGGAACATGCGCGTGCCGAGATTTTCGGTGTACCAGCTCGGCCGCGGCAGCGAACCGGTGATCGTCGTCGGCAACATAATGTCTTTGGTGCCGCGAAACATATGAACGCCTCCCAAAATGTACGGCGCGCCGCCCGTCCGGTTCGCCTTCGTCACCCCGTGCAATACCTTGATTGGGTGCGTCCGACAATGATGGGCGCCAACGCACAGCCATGCGCGTTTCCGGCTTCGCCGCGGCGGCGATCAACCGCCCATCGTGGGCGAAAGCCCCAGACCGCGCAGCATGAAATCGGCCAGCTCGTTGATCAGCGTGTCCCGTGAAATTCGGCGGGGCAATGCCCAACGTCGCAGCGCGACCATGGTCGGCAAGAACGTCACGATATTCGCCAGCAAACGAAAATCCCGCGGCAAGCGCCGGTGGCTTCGATCGGCTTCCATCAACAGCCGCTCGAACGCCGTAATGAACTCATCGACCCGGCCCAGGATGACGCGCAAAGAGCGGCGATCGAGATTGTGGCTTTCGTGATACAGCAGCAGGATCGTGGCCTGCCGTTCGATCATCACGCTGACGATGCCGCGCAACGCCGCGCCAAGCCGTTCGGTCGGGTCGCCGTTGGCGGACAGCGCCCCCCGCAGGCTATCCTGATACTCGGTGACCACGCGGTCGCATACCAAAAAAAGAATGTCCTCTTTGCTGCGCACATAATTGTAGATGGTGCCCTGGGTCAGGCGCGCAGCGCGGCCGATGTCGCGGACGGTAGTTTGATGAAAGCCTTTCTCGCCGAAAACCCTGATGGCGGCGCGAACGAGCTGCTCGCGCCGATCGCGAACAAGCTCGGCATCCTTGGTCGCGGTCTTGACCTCGCGGCGCGCGCGCGAACCGCCGACAGCTTTGTTTTTCCCGGCACGTCGAATCGGCGACGCGGTCTCTGAAGCGAACGTCACAGCGAGGTCTCCGATAGGCTCAAGCTCGTCTATGCCATAAGTCGCGCCGGAAATCTCCTTGACTCGGTTATTTCGCGCCAAATAAACTGAGCGCTCAGTCAGAATTTTATAACAAGCGAACGTGGGAGGAAGCATGCTGGGCACAAACGGGCTTTTTTTGGCGGTTGCGACGGGTCTCGCCTTAGCGGCGGCTCCGCTCGCGGCGAACGCCGCCGACCAAGGCGTCACCGCCGATTCGATTGCCATCGGCGCGTTCGGGCCGATCACCGGCCCCGCGGCCTATATCGGGCTGGCCGGCCGCGACGGCGCCATGATGGCCATCAAGGAGATCAATGCCGCTGGCGGTGTCAACGGCCGCAAGCTCAACATGACCTTCGAAGACGACGGTCACTCCCCGGCCAAAGCGCTCGCGGCGGTCAAAAAGCTCGTCGACGACGACAAGGTGTTCGTGCTGTTCAATGTCGCCGGCAGCAACGGCACCATCGGCACCATCGACTACGTCAAGGAGAAGGGCATCGTAATGTTCGTCTCCTTTGCTTCGGCGCCCGCGGTGACCTGGCCGTTCGCCAAAAATTTGTTCCGCGGCGGGACGACCGAGGTGCCGCGCTACGGCGAGCTCTATGCCGAATACATCGTCGACGGTCTCAAAGCGCGGAAGATCGGCATTCTCAGCGGCCGCGAGGAATACCCGAAGAACGAAGGCGACGCGCTGACCAAGCAATTGCAGAGCTGGTACGCAATAGCGCCGGTGAAGCGAGCCGAATTCAATATCGGCGACAAGGATTTCACTCCGCAACTGCTTGAGCTGCAGGAAGCCAATCCGCAGGTGATCGCGTTTTTCGGCAATCCCGCCGAGGCCGCGATTGCGCTTCGGCAGGCGAAGGAGCTTGGGCTCAATCAGCGGTTCTTTGTCGGCACCACCATGGTCGATCAGGGACTTCTGACCGCCGCCGGTCCTGCCGCCGAAGGCGCGAGCGGCTTCGCGCTCATTCCGCTGCTGCCCGGCTCGAGCGACCCGGCCATGAAGGCCTGGCACGCCAAATGGACCGCGGAATATCCGAACCTGCCGGCCAATCGGCCCAACATCTTCGACGTGATCGCCTATGCCGACATGTACGTGCTGGCCGAAGGGATGAAGAATGCCGGCAAGGATTTGACCACCGCCGGGCTGATTGGCGGTTTGGAGAGCCTGCACGGCTATCGGGTAGGGCCGATAGCAACGCCGCGAACATTCACCAAGAAGCACCACATCGGCAACCTCGCCCTGCAGCCGATGCAGGTGAAGAACGGCGAATGGGTGCAGGTGCCGTGGGAAAGCAAGCGGCCAAGCGACATTTTGCAGCGCTATCAGTAACGGGGATGCGTCGCCGCAGCGATGATCCGGTGACGCCCATGCAGAGCCGTTCATGACCTCGCGGATCGCGTTGCAGCTCGCTTTGTCGGGACTGAGCGTCGGCAGCATCTACGCACTGGTCGCGCTGTCGCTGGCGATTCCGTTCAAAGCGAGCCGCGTGCTCAATTTCGCGCAAGGCGAATTGGTGACGCTCGGCGCGTATATCGGGCTGGTGCTCACCTCGTACGGCCTGCCCTATGCCGTGATGGTGCCGGCGACACTCATGATCGCGGCGGGTTTCGGCCTCCTGATCGAGCGGCTGGTCATCCGCCCGATCATCGCCGCACCGGAATTCACGCTGGTTATCGCGACCTTCGCGCTTGCTCTGATCATCAGGGCGCTTATCCGCATCCATTGGCAGGACAATGTGTTCTTCCTGCCCGCGCCCTATGCCGGGCCGGCGCTCGCGGTCGGACGGCTTCGGGTCAATCCGTCTTATCTTGTGATCATCGCCACGACCGGCGTCCTGGCTGCGCTGCTTGTCCTGTTCTTCCAGCGCACCAAGCTCGGCAAGGCCATGCGCGCGGTTTCGTTCGATCCGACCGCGGCGCGGCTGATGGGGATCCGCGTCGGCATGGTGTTCGGTTCGGCGTGGGCGTTGTCGGCCGCCATCGGCGCGCTCGCCGGATTGCTGCTCGCGCCGGTGATCGGCATCAATCCCGAACTCGGGCGTCTCATTATCAAGGCGCTGATCGCCGCCGTGATCGGCGGCTTCGGCAGCCTGGGCGGCGCGGTATTCGGAGGTCTTCTGCTTGGCGTACTGGAAACCTATACGGGCGCGATGTTCGGCGCCGCGCTCAAGGAGATCATTCCCTTCGCTATTCTGATCGCGATTTTGCTGTTTCGGCCGCAGGGCTTGTGGGGCGCGACCCACGCACGCGTTTAGACCGCGATGCGCGCATATCCCATCATCATCGCGATTGTTGCGGCGTTTGCCGTGGCGGTGCCGATCGTCGGCAGCAGCTACCAGATTTATCTGGTCGAGCTCATTCTCATCAACATTGTCGCCGCCATCGGCCTGAACCTCCTCACCGGCAACTGCGGGCAGATTTCACTCTGCCATGCTTCGCTCATGGCGATCGGGGCGTACACCACGGCACTGCTGACATCGCGCTTCGCGGTCACCTACGCACTCGCGCTGCCCGCGGGCGTCATCGTGACGACGGTTCTCGGCGCGAGCCTCGGTTATCCGGCGCGGCGACTGTCCGGCCTGTATCTCGCCCTGGTGACACTGGGCTTCCTCGAAGTGGTATCGATCGCCATCGAAGAATTCCCCGACCTGACCGGCGGCGTGCGCGGCCTCAAGCTGGAGAAGCCGGAGTTGGGCGGCTTTCCGCTGAATACGGCCGCGCTCTATTATTTCGTGCTCGCGGTAACGGCGCTTGCCATCCGTGCCGGTTTGGGGCTTCGGCATTCACGCTACGGCCGCGCCTTCGACGCGGTCCGCCAAAGCGTGATCGTGGCGCAGGCGCTCGCCATCCCGCCGGGCCGCACCAAGCTTCTGGCGTTTTCGATCGCGGCCGCTTTTGCCGGGCTGGCCGGCGGACTGTTTACGGCCGTGGTCGGCTTTATCGATCCCACCGAGTTCGACATCTCCGCATCGCTGCATCAGATCACTTTCATAGCGGTGGGCGGGCTCGGCTCGGTGTGGGGCGCCGTGATCGGATCGGTCGTCTTGACACTTTTGCCGGAGGCGTTGCGCAGCGCCAACGAATACAGTGACGTCGTGTATGGCGCCATCCTCCTCGCGGCGCTCGTACTGGCGCCGAAAGGCATTGCCGGGCTGCTGGCGCCGGTATTCGAGCGCCTCGGCGGCGGCAAGGCGCAGCTGTCATGAGTTTGCTCGCCCTCGACAATGTTTCGGTCAGCTTCGGCGGTGTCGCCGCGGTCAACGGCGTGACGATGCGGATCGACGCCGGCGAAATTCGCGGCCTGATCGGACCGAATGGCGCCGGCAAGACGTCCTTGATCAACGCCATCACCGGCATCATCCGTCCGAACGATGGGGCGATTGCGTTTGCCGGCCGACCGATTACCGCGCTGGCGCCGGATCTCATCTCGGCGCGCGGCATCGGGCGGACCTTTCAGCACGTTGAACTGTTTCGCGACGAGACCGTGCTCGACAACGTCCTGACCGGTCTCTACAGCCACCATGTCTACGGCGTCGTCGCCGCCATGGTCGGCGTCGGCCGCGCGCACCGGATCGAAAATGATGCGCGGCGCGAGGCGGCCGCGCTGCTCAAAGCCTTCGACCTTACCGCGCTCGCGGCCGCCCCGGTGCGCGACCTGCCGTTCGGCATCCAAAAACGCGTCGACCTGGCGCGCGCGCTGGCGGTTCGCCCGCGACTGCTTCTCCTGGACGAACCGATTTCCGGCATGAGCGAGGCCGAAGCAGACGCGGCCGTCGCGACCATCCGCGCGCTGGCGGGCGAAGGCGCCATCACGCTTCTGGTGGTCGAACACAACATGCGGGTCATGATGCGGCTCGCCACGCGCATCACCGTGATGCACCAGGGCCGCATCCTCGCCGAGGGAACGCCGGACGAAGTGCACAACAATCGGCTCGTGGTCGACGCCTATCTCGGCGAAGAGGACGACGACGATGCTTGAGGTCCGCGACCTCAGCGCCGGTTACGGCCGCGTGCGCGTGCTCCGCGGCGTTTCGCTGAACGTGGCGGCCGGCACGATCGTTGCGCTCCTTGGCGCCAACGGCGCCGGCAAGACGACCCTGATGCGGGCGATCGCCGGGCTTGCCACGATCCATGCCGGCAACATCACGCTCGCCGGCGAGACGGTGACGGGCCGCGCGCCGGAAGCGCTGGTGCGGGAAGGCCTCGTGCTGGTGCCGCAAGGCCGTCTTCTGTTCGGCGATATGACGGTGCGCGAAAATCTCGAAATGGGCGCCTTTACCGTCGCCGACCGCGACGCCCGGCAAGCGCAATTGGCCCGCGTCGAAACGCTGTTCCCAATTCTGCGCGAACGCGCCGGGCAGATGGCGGCGCTTCTTTCCGGCGGCGAACAGCAAATGCTGGCGCTGGCGCGTGCGCTGATGTCGTCGCCGCGCTGTCTGTTGCTTGACGAACCTTCGCTCGGGCTTTCGCCGAAGGCGTTCGGCATCATCATCGAGGCGATCCGGCGCATCAACGCCCAGGGCATCCCGGTGCTGATCGCCGAGCAAAACGTCCGCCGCATCCTGCGGCTCGCCGATTACGCCTATGTCCTCGCCAGCGGCCGCATCGAAGTTGAGGGTGAGGGCAGAAAATTGATGGCCGACGATCGCATTCGCGCGTCGTATTTGGGCATGGGGTGACAATGAAGATTATCGACATGCATTCGCATTGGGGCACCAAGCGCGGCTATGTGTTGCAGACCGCGGCCGAGCTCGCGCAGCAACATGCGACTTGGCGTTCCGACCCGAACTATCAGACCGAGGACGAGATGGCGCAGTATTTCCGCGCCAACAACGTGCGCGTGATCCTCGACCTCGGCTTCGCCAAATTCCTGCCGCTCGATCAGATGCAAAGCCTGCACGATTATTCCTTCGCCACCGAGCGCGCGCACCCCGATGTGATTCTGGGGCACTGGTTTCACGTCGATCCGCGCATGGGAGCCGCCGGCGTCAAGGAGTTGCGGCGCTGCATCGACAACCGCGTCGGCTTTGTCGGCTACGCTCTTTCCGCCTCGAAGTCGCCGCCGGGCAGCGATGCGTCCTACGATCCGTACTTGAAATTGTGCATCGAAGCCGGCATCCCCGTTCTGTTTTTCGTCGGCACCACGGGCCTGGGCGCCGGGCTGCCCGGCGGCGACGGCGTCATTCTCGACAACTGCCATCCGCGTCATCTCGACTGGGTGGCCGCGCATTATCCCGAGCTGAAAATCATCGCCGCCCGGCCTGGCTGGCCGTGGCAGACCGAAACCATCGCGGTGCTCATGCACAAGCGCAACATCTGGTATGAGCTGCACGGCTGGTCGCCGAAGTATCACACCGCCGATCTCAAGCACGATATCCCGCGCCGGCTGAAAGATCGCGTCATGTTCGGCGGCGACTATCCGCTGTTCGGCTATGAGCGGCTGGTGAAAGATTGGATCGGCGAAGGCTACGCACCGGAGATGCTGGAGAAACTGTTCCACCGTAATGCGGAGACGTTCGCGCAAACCGTGGGGCTGTCATGGACCTGAAACTCAAGGACAAGATCGCCATTGTCGGCGGCGCGAGCCAAGGCATCGGATTCGGCATCGCGCGCGCGCTGGCGGCCGAAGGCGTCAAGCTCGCGATCATTGCCCGTCGCGAAAAGCTCCTGCGCGAGGCGTGCGAGAAAATTCGCGCCGAGACCGGCACCGAGCCGCTCGCGATACCGGCCGATTGCCGCCGCGCCGACGAATGCGCCGATGCGATAGCCAAGACCGCGGCGCATTACGGCGGACTCGATATTCTGGTGAACAACGACGGCGCGCCGCCGCTCGGCGAGCTCATCGGCTTCGACGACGCCGCCTGGCAGCAGGCGATCGAGCGCAACCTGATGTATGTGGTGCGCATGTGCCGTGCCGCGGTGCCGCACATGAAAGCGCGCGGCGGCGGCAGCGTGCTCAACATCACCGCGATCTCGGCCATTCAGCCGATCGCCGGGTTCGGCCTCTCGGTCGCCACCTGGGACGCGGTTATCGGCTACGCCAAGACGCTGTCGCTCGAGCTCGGCACTTTCGGCATCAACGTCAACACCATTTGCCCCGGCTATATCGAAACCGATCGGTTGAAGAAGGTCTTTGCCTCGGGCGGCGAAGACGCCAAACAGATGCGCGCGAAGCTCGAAGATGAGATCGCGATGAAACGAATTGGTACCGCCGAGGACATCGCCAATCTCGTTGCTTTTCTCGTTTCGCCGCGCGGCAGCTACATCACCGGCACCGCCATCCAGGTTGACGGCGGGCTGTTCCGCGGCCTGCGTTAAGGAGCTTCTCATGAATTACGTGAACATGGTCAGGCCCGAGCTCGCGCAACGCTACACGGCTGCGGGGACGTGGACCGGCAAGACTTTCTTCGACTATATCGAGCAACGCGCCGCCGAGCATCCCGGGCGCGAAGTTTTCGCCGATGCCACGCGCCGCATCAGCTACGGCGCGTTCAAGGACGAAATTCTGCGCTGTGCCGAGCTTTATCGCCGCATCGGCATCAGCCGCGGCGACGTCGTCACCGTGCAATTGCCGAACCGCATCGAATTCGCCGTCGCGTTTTTCGCGCTGGAATTGATCGGCGCCATAGCCAACAAGGTCAATCCCGATTTCCGGGCGCGCGAACTCGATTACATTCTCAAATTCTCCGGCAGCCGCGCTTACGTGTTCCCGCGCGAATTCCGCGGCTTCGACTATTTGGCGATGGCCAGAGGGCTGCAGGCGTCGGTACCCGGACTTGAGTATTTGATCGTCGCCGGCGCGGCGGCCGACGGCGTCAATAGCCTCGAGGAGCTGCGAAACTGTCCGCCGCTCGGCGCCGAGCATCGCATCCGCATGGATCCGAACGAGGTCTTCCGGATGGCGTTTACGTCGGGCACGACCGGCGATCCGAAATGCGTGCTGCACAGCTTCAACACCACGCTCTATGCGCCTCGGATCCTCAATCGCGACATGAAGGTGACCGAGGACGACGTGCTGCTGATTTATCTGCCGGTGGGACTGAACTGGGGCTACATCACGGTCATGCAGACCATAATGGCGGGCGCGCGTGCGGTGCTGCTGGAGCGATTCTCGGGGCGCACGGCGCTGGAGACGATCGCGCGCGAGCGCGTCACCTACATTCCGACCGCCCCGGCGGCAATCGTTTCCGTGCTGGCCGAGCCCGAGCTCGACCGCTTCGACCTCTCTTCGCTCCGCGTCGTCATCACCGGAGGCGCCTCGGCCGCGATCGAGACCATCCGCGCGTACCAGGCGCGCGCCAAGGGCCATCTGATCGAACTCTACGGCATGCTGGAGACCGGATTCCATACCTACACGCGCTTTTCCGATGAGCCCGCCGCGGTCAACGGCACCATCGGGCGGCTGATCGACAACATGGAATTGCGCATTCTCGACCCCGCCGGCAATGACGTGAAATACGGCGAGGTCGGCGAAGTCGCGGCGCGCGGGCCGTCGGTTCATCTCGGCTACCACAACAATCCGGGGGCCAATGCCGCGTCGTTCACCGCCGACGGCTGGTTTCGCACCGGCGATCTCGGCCGCTTCGTCGACGCGGCCGGCAACGTCCAGCTTTCGGGCCGCAGCAAGGAGATCATCAACCGCGGCGGCAAAAAATTCTTCCCGCGCGAGGTCGAGGAAGTCCTCTACACCCATCCGAAGGTGCTGCACGCAGCCATGGTCGGGTTGCCCGACACGCGGCTCGGCGAACGCAATTGTCTCTGCGTCATAGCCAAACCCGGGCACGACCTGTCGCTCGACGAAGCGGTGACGTTCCTCAAAGGCCAGATCGCCGACTACAAACTGCCGGAATTGATCGAGCGCTTCGACGAATTCCCGATGACCGGGACAGGCAAGATCCGCCGCCACGTCCTGCGCGATTGGGTGCTCGCGCGGCACAAGCCGCCGGCGGCGGGCTAGGTTATTTGATCGGCCGGCGCAAATACTGGCCGCGCGCCGGGCCGACGATGTTGCCATCGTGGTAGATCAGCGCGCCGCGCAGAAACGTGCTTTTGACGCGGCCGGTGAGCTCCTGGCCTTCGAACGGCGAGTAGCCCTGCTCCGACTCCGACTCGGTGGCGTGGACGGTAAAAGTCTCGTGCGGATCGAGCAGCACGATGTCGGCATCGAAGCCGGGGGCGATGTCGCCCTTGTTGAGCACGCCGAACCGCCGGGACGGATTCCAGCTCGTAAGCTCGGCCATGCGGTTATATGACAGGCCGCGTTTGCTGCCTTCGCTGACCACGCCCGACAGCAGATATTCGGTGCCGCCGAATCCCGACTTGGCGAGCCAGATATTGTTCGGCTGGTCTTTCGACCATTTCTGCTCCGCCGAGCAGCAGGCGTGATCGCTGACGATCCAGTCGATCTTGCGGTCGAGAACCGCCTGCCAGAGCGCCTCCACGTCCTCGCGCGGCCGAATCGGCGGATTGACCTTGGCGTGCACCGCGCATTCGCAGTCGGTGTCGAGCAACAAATGCCCGACCGTCACCTCGCGGCGAAAGCCGATATGCGGAAAGACCTGCTGCATGATCCAGGCCGCGTCCACCGCCTTGCGCGAGCTCAGATGCAGCAGGTTGATGTTGATGCAGTTGGTCTCGTTGGCGAGGTAAGAGGCGATCCACACCGCCAGCCCCTCGGAATGCGGCGGCCGCGCGGCGCTGTAGGCCTTAAGCCCGGTCAGCTTGCCCTCGCGCTCGACCAACGTCGTATAGGCGTTGAGGATGTCGGCGAGTTCGCAGTGCAGGCTGACGCTGATGTAGTCGGCGAGCTCCGGATGGCGGTCCATGACCGAACGCGCCGACCGCATGATGAACTCGAAATGCGCGATATCGTAGCGGTCTTCCGGGCCGAGCATGAGGAACTGGTTCTGCGCGTCCGATTTTCCGTGCAGCCCATAGCCGCCGTAAAACATGAAAATCTTGAACGACGTGACGCCGTGCTCGAGCGCGAGATACTCCATCTCGCCGAGATGTCGGCTTTCGATCGGCGCGACGTGGTAGCCGTAATCGACCCAAAACCGGCCGTCGGACAGTTTGAGCACTTCCGGCATGACTTCACGGTACGGTCCGCCACGATTGAGATAGTAGGCGCCGGTGCGGATGTAATTGAGGCTCGACGTGACGCCGCCCATCGCCGCCGCCTTGCTCTCGCTTACGGCATCGTCGTGTAGCGGCCGATAGATGCCGACATGCATGTGCGCATCGACACAGCCGGGAAACGCGAGCAGCCGCTTGGCGTCAAATACCTCGGCGGCATCCTCGGCGCGGATTTCCGGGGCGAGGCGCGCCACCTTGCCGTCCTTGATGCCGATGTCGAGGCCATCCACGCCGGTCGTGTTCGGACGCACCACGCGCGCATTCTTGATAACCAGATCGAAGGTCTTCATTACTGCTTCTCACTTTCATAACGGACGCCGCGTTGGAGCATTTCGGCCGTCCCGATCAAACGGTTGATGGCATCGAAGTCGAACATGCGGGCACGGAACGGCTCGGTGCTGCCGTGCGCCTTGAGCGAGCCGTAAAACTCCTCGGCCGTCTTGGCGAGCGTGCGCACGATGCCGCCCGGAAAAATCACGAGCGCGAAGCCAACCGCCTCAAGCTCGGCTGCCGACAGCATCGGCGTCTTGCCGCCCTCCACCATGTTGGCCATCAGCGGAGTGGATGGCCCCAATTGCTTGGCAACGCGGCCAAGCTCGTCGCGCTGCCGCGGCGCCTCGAGGAACAGCACGTCGGCGCCGGCTTCGCGATAGAGCATGGCGCGCGCCACGGCACGATCGAAGCCCTCGACGGCGATCGCGTCGGTGCGGGCGATGACAAGCGTCTCGGGCGACGTTCGCGTGTCGACCGCCGCCTTGATCTTGCCGGCCATTTCCTGGGCCGGAACGAGCGTCTTGTCGTCGAGATGGCCGCAGCGCTTGGGAAAATCCTGGTCCTCGATCTGGACCGCGTTGGCGCCGGCGCGTTCCAGAAGCCGCACCGTGCGCTCGACATTGAGCGCGTTGCCGTAGCCGGTATCGGCGTCGACGATCAGACGCGCACCGACCCGATCGCGGATCAGCGCGACCGTCTGCACCACCTCGCTCAAGCTGACGAGCCCGATATCGGGCCGGCCGAGCCGCGTGTAGGCGATGCCGGCGCCGGAAACGTAGAGCGCTTCGAAGCCGGCGCCCTCGGCAACCAGCGCCGTCAGCGCATCGTAAACGCCGGGCGCCACCAGGATCGGCGCGCGGCGGAGCCGGTCGGATAATTTCGTTTCAATCATGCATCACAATCCCAGATAGGCGCGTTTGAGCTCAGGATCGGCGCCGATATCCGCCGCTTTGCCGGACATGACGCATTGACCTTCGGCGAGGATATAGGCACGGCCGGCAATCTCGAGGCTCTGCACCACGTTCTGCTCGACCAACAGGACGGCGACGCCGTCGGCATGGATCCGCGCGATCAGCGCGAACAACTCCTCGACCAGAAGCGGCGACAGACCGAGCGACGGCTCGTCGAGGATGAGGAGGCGCGGCTCGGCCATCAGACCGCGGCCGATGGCGAGCATCTGCTGCTCGCCGCCCGACAATGTGCCGGCGCGCTGCGAACGGCGCTGGGCCAGCCGCGGAAAAATCGCGAACACGCGGTCGCGATTCGTGGCGCGACGCGGCTTGGCGCGGCGATAGCTGCCGAGGTCGAGATTCTCACCGACCGAGAGGTTGGGAAAAATCCGCCGGCCCTCGGGCACGTGGATGAGGCCGCGCGCGACGATCGCCGAGGGCCGCTCGCGTTCGATGGCGGCGCCGGCGAAACGGATCGCGCCGGCGCGGGCGCGCAGGATGCCGGAGATGGTGCGGTTAAGCGTCGATTTGCCGACGCCGTTCGAGCCGAGCACGGCGACGATCTCGCCCGTGCCGACGGCAAGGTCGATGCCGCGCAGCACGTCGCCCTCACCGTAACCGGCGCGCAGGTCGTGCACCTCAAGGAGCGGCTCAGCCGACTGCTCAGACGGCATGGCCGCTCCTGACCTTGGCGGCCGCACCGTGGCCCAGATATGCTTCGATCACCGCGGCGTCGCAGGCCACCTCGGCCGGGCTTCCTTCGGCAATGATGCGGCCCTCAGCCAGCACGAAGACATGCTCGGCAAGGCTCATCACCGCCTGCATGACATGCTCGATCATGACGATGGCGATACCGCGCGCACAGACGGCGCGGACGACCGGCACGACGTCGCGAATTTCCGAGGGGTTCAGCCCGGCCAGCACTTCGTCGAGCAGCAGAAGCTTCGGCGCGGTCGCGAGCGCGCGGGCGAGCTCCAGGCGTTTTCGTCCGGCGACGGTCAAAGTATGCGCCGGCCGGTCGAGCATGTCGCCGAGCCCGACCTCCCGCCCCACCTCCGCCGCCGCCGCGAGCGCCTGATCGCGCCCGCGATGACGCAGATGCGCGCCGACCAGAATGTTGTCGTGCACCGTCAGCCCGGCGAACGGCTGCACGATCTGGAAAGTCCGGGCGATGCCGCGCCGCGCCAAAAGGTGCGGCGGCTCGCCGGTGACGTCTTCACCGCCATAGCGGATGCGGCCGGCGCTCGGCTTGAGGAAGCCGGAGATGACGGAGAACAGCGTGGTCTTGCCCGCCCCGTTCGGGCCGATCAATGCGGTGATGCGCCCGGCCGGAGCCGACAACGATGCGGCGTTGACCGCCAGCAGCCCGCCGAAGCGCCGCGACACCCGCTCGACCGCAAGGAGCGGCTCAGCCATGGGCCGCCCCCGCCGCTTTTCGCGAAGCGATAAACCGCCGCGTCAAGTATGCGCGCGCGTCGCCGAGAGCGCCCATCAGACCGCGAGGCGCGAACCGGATAACCAGGATCAGGACGGCGGCGTAGATCATGAGGTCGAGGCCCGGCACGTCGCCGGTGATGAGCTTGGCGCCCTCGCCGAGCGATTTCACAACCAACGCGCCGAGCAGCGCGCCGAACACGGTGCCGACGCCGCCGATGATCGGGGTCAGCAGCGCCTCGATCGAAATCCAGGTGCCGTAAGCGATGCCGGCGTCGATAAAGAGAAAATACTGCGCGTAGAAGGCGCCGGCGGCGGCGGTGATGGCGCCGGAAAGCACCATGGCGCCGAGCTTGACCGCGGTCGCATCGACGCCCAACGCCTTGGCGGCATCCTCGTTCTCGCGCACGGCGATCAGCCAGATGCCGAAGCGCGACCGCTCCAGCACGCGTGTCAGCACCAGCACCAGCGCCACCAGCGCAAGGATGACGAAATAAAACCCGGCGCGGCTCTGAAACTGGAACGATTGCGGCCGCAGGTCGAGCTTGATCAAAATACCGACGCCGGCGCCGGTGATCGGCGCGACGCTGGCGAGGATGCGCAAGACTTCGGCGAAAGCGAGTGTCACCAGCGCGAAATAAGAACTCCGCAGTCCGGCGCGAAACACCAGCGCGCCGATGATGGCGCCCACCGCGGCGCCCGCGGCGATACCGGCGGCAAAGCCGATCCAGGCGTTGACGCCGTAGCGCACCTGCAAAATCGCGGTCACATACGCACCGGTGCCGAAGAAGGCGGCGTGGCCGAAGGAATATTGCCCACCGTAGCCGCCGAGAATGTTCCAGCCGGCGCCGGCGAGCGCGATCATCAGCGCCACCACCAGGAAATTGAGCACGACGTTGGAATGTACGAACAGCGGCACCGCGGCCAACAGCGCAACGACGACGGCAATCGGCAAAAACGCTTTCATGCCGCGGCTCCGAACAAGCCGCGCGGGCGCAACAACAGCACCGCGATGAAGATCAGGAAAATGCCGAGTTGACCGAGCGACTCGCCGAAGAAAAAGCCGCCGAGGCTCTCGACGACGCCGATGATCAGCCCGCCAATCAGGGCGCCCGGCACCGAACCCATGCCGCCGAGCACGACGATGGTGAAGGCGATGAGGATAAAGGCGTTCCCGGCGCTCGGGTTGGCGTAGTAGGTCGGGATGAGAAGGCACGCGGCGATAGCAACGCATGCGGTGCCGAGCCCGAAGGCGACGCCATAGATGTGCGCTACCTCGATGCCGGCAAGCTCGGCGCCGAGCCTTTCCTTGGCCACGGCGCGGATCGCCTTGCCGGTATCGGTAAACGTCATAATGAGCCAAAGCGCCAGCGCGACGACAAACACCGCCGCGAACGAGATCACCCGCGGCACCGCCACAAAAACAAAACCGAAATTGACGGTCTTGAAGGCGTAAGCGAGATCGACGGTGCGGGTATCGGCGTGGAACGCGTAAAGCAGCGCATTCTCGATGAGGACCGCGAGCCCGAGCGTTACCAGCAGCATATTGCGATCGTCGCCGTGCGAGGCCGGCCCGATGACGAAGCGCTGCAGCGCATAGCCGAGCGCGAAGAACGCCGGCGCCAGTACGAACGCGGCGACATAGGGATCGAGGCCGAGCTTCTGATAGGCGAAGAACGCGGCGAACAGCGCCGCGCTCAACATCGCGCCGTGGGCGAAATTGATAATGTGGAGAACGCCGTAGATCAGCGTCAAGCCGAGCGCGACCAGCGCATAGACCGCCCCGGTCAAAAGCCCGTTGACGACCGCGGTGACGATGATGAGGGGCGACAGCACGCCGTCACTTCGCGCGGACCGAAACAATCCAGCCAGTTTCAATCGAACGGTGGATTGCTTCGCCGCTTCGCTCCTCGCAATGACGCAACAACTGAACTCCTAGGCCGGAATCGGAAAGACCGGCTTGGCGTTGGCAAACTCGGTCGGCAGGATCACCTTAATGTCGTTGTCGAGCACCTGCGTGTTGGCAGGCGCCGCGCCCTGGTTCTGGCCGTTGACGAATTTGGTCGGGCCGTAGGGCATGATCGGGCTCGCGTATGTCGAACTCGCCAGCGCCGCGGTGAGCTTGGCGCGGTCGGCGGCGCCGGCATGCTCCAGCGCATCGGCGACGAGATGGACGGCGTTATAATTCATGTACAGCTCGTAGGTGAAGAACTGGCCCTTGCCCTCGACTTCTTTCTTCAATTCCAGCGCTTTCGCGCTCTTCGGGTTGAACCAGTGATTGCAATCCATGATGTATTTGGCGGCGTCGGGAAATTCCTTCAGGAATTTGTAGGACGAGGCGGCGCCGCCAAGCACCGAGTAAATGCCCTTCGGCCGCGCGTGCTGCTCCAGCATAGTGCGCGCGAGCAGAACATACTCGTTATAGTAATTGGCCGGGATGACCAGATCGGGCTTTTCCGCCTTGATCTTGAGCACGACGTTGTTGAAGTCGCGCGTCGGCGTCGGATGGGCGATGGTCTCCAGAATCTGAAAGCCCTTCGCCGGCAGCTGCGCGTTCAGGAGCTTGGCGAGACCGGAGCCGAACAGCGAATCTTCATGAACGATGATCACGGTCTTCGCCGGCTTGCCGGCCCCGTCGTTGATCGCCACCAGGTTGTCCAGCGCCGTCTTGGCGATGACGCCGAAGCCGGGGCCGAAGCGAAATGTGTTCTTGAGCCCGCGCGTGACGATGGAATCCGCAACGCCGACGTCGACCGCATACGGCAGGTCATAGCGTGCGGCGGCCTGGCTCACCGCGAGGCAAATCGAAGAGGCGTAGCCGCCGACGATTGCGCACACCTCGGCAGCGTTCATCTTCTCCACTTCGGCGGTGCCGCCGTCGGGCGTCGATTGTGCGTCGCCCAGCACCGCGTCGATCTTGCCGAGCCCCTTGATGCCGCCGGCGGCATTGATTTCGTCGACCGCCATGGTGGCGCCGATACGGCCCTGCTGGCCGGAATAGGACAGCGCGCCGGTGACCGGATGAAGGAGCCCGATCTTCACGCCCGCGCCCTGCGCGCGCAGCACCGACGGCATGGCGAGAGCGCCGGAAGCGGTCGCCGCGACGCCAAGCGCCGTGGTGGCGAGAAATCGGCGGCGGTTGAGTGGATATTTTTGCTGTGACATGTCGTCCTCCCTTTCAGTTTGACGTAGCAGCCACCGGCCGCCTTTGCCCTTTGCTCAAAATTCCGCGGCCGCCATCCTGGCATTTGCCCGCCCGTTACGGCGCGCGACCGGCGACCAGGTTTTGGTGCCGGGCGTGCCCGATCGCACCAAGTCCATTTCGAACGCGTAACGATCGGGCCGATAAAGCCCATGCAGATGTTCGACCGCCCGTCCCGACTGATCGCAGACGATACGGACAAGCTCGATCAGCGGCGAGCCGATGCGCACGTCGAGCGCCGCCGCGACTTCGGGCGTCGCAAGCCCGGCGCTGATGCGCTGCCGGGCGTGCTCGACTTTCACGCCGGCGCGCTCGAGCAATTCCAGGAGCGGCCGCGAAGCGAGTTCCTGCTTGCTGAAAGTCACGGCCACGCTTTCGGGGACATGGGTAGTGAGATAAGAGAACGGCACGCGGTCGACCGAGCGCACGCGAACCGAGCGCTGCAACAGCTGATCCGGCGCGGCGCCGAGCACCTGCGCCACCGCGCCGGCCGCCGGAACGTAATCGAATGACAGAAGCTTCACCGCCGTGCGGCGGCCCATATCGGCAAGGTTGGCCAGCACGCCGGAAATATCCGCGGTCACCGGCGCGGGCGCGGGCCGATAGATCACGCGCGTGCCGGCGCTGCGCCGGCGCTCAATGAAGCGTTCGCGGGCCAGTTCGCCAAGCGCGCGCCGGATCGTGACCCGCGATACGCCATAATATTCGGCGAGTTCATTTTCGGTCGGCAGCTTGGCGCCGAAGCCGAACGCGGCGCTAAGGATCCGGTCGCGCAGGACCAGATAGACCTGCTTTGCCTTTGCTTCTCCGAGCCAATCGCGCAAGGCGCGTCTCCTGACGGCGACCAAGTGACTGTGACCAAGTGAGTGCGACGAGTTTGACTGTGACGAAGTGACTGCGGCCAAGGTCGCTTTACTTGGTATTCTTTAGCGTACAATAATAGCAGTAAGGCGTACAAGTCCGTTGGCATTGAGCCATAATGACGCGCATGGCCGAACCGCAGACCCTCATCGACAAGCTTTGGACGGCGCACGAAATTGTCCGGCGCGAGGACGGCGCGGCGTTGTTGTGGGTCGATCGCCACTACGTGCACGAAGGCTCTTTTCTGGCGTTCACGCAGATGCGCGAGCGGGGCGGCGTCATAGCGGAGCCGGCGCTGACCTTTGGCATCGCCGATCACTACGTGCCGACACGGCGCGACCGGCCGCCGGCGGATGCGTCGATCGCCGCCATGGTAAGCACCTTCGAGGCGAACGCGAACGCAAGCCGGATCAGTCTTTTCGGCCTTGGCGATCCGCGCCAGGGCATCGTGCATGTGGTCGGGCCCGAGCAGGGGTTGACGTTGCCCGGGTTGTTGATCGTATGCGGCGACAGCCACACCTCGACCCACGGCGCCTTCGGCGCTTACGCCTTCGGCATCGGCGCCTCGGAAGTCGCGCACGTCCTGATGACGCAGACGCTGTGGCAGAAAAAGCCGAAACGCATGCGCGTCACCGTGCGCGGCAGGACGATTGCCGGGGTCGGCGCCAAGGACATCGCCCTCGCCGTGATCGCGCATATCGGCGCCGACGGCGCCCAGGGCCACGCCATCGAATATGCCGGCAGCGCGATCACGGCGCTGTCGATGGAAGGACGGATGACGTTGTGCAATATGTCGATCGAATCCGGCGGCCGCTGCGGCATAATCGCGCCGGACGCGACCACGTTGCGGTATCTTAACGGGAAGCCTTACACCCCCGCGGGCGCGGCGTTCGACCAGGCTGCCGAAAGTTGGTCGTCGCTTGCTTCCGACCCCGGCGCGATATTCGATCGCGAAGCCGCGCTTGACGCCGGCGCGATCGCACCAATCGTCACCTGGGGCACGACGCCCGACGACGCGTTGCCGATCGACGCAAGCGCGCCCGACCCGGTTCGCGAGCAGGACCCGGTGCGCGCCAAATATTTGCGCGAGGCGCTCGACTATATGGGCATCGCGCCGGGCAAGAAGCTCACCGAAATCGCGGTCGATCGTGTCTTCATCGGCTCGTGCACGAACTCGCGGATTGAGGATTTGCGCGCCGCAGCCGCCGTGCTCTCCGGCCGCGTCAGTAAAGTGCCCGGCCTCGTCTCGCCAGGCTCGTCCGTCGTCAAGCAGCAAGCGGAACAGGAGGGACTCGACCGTATTTTCCGCGCCGCCGGCCTCGAATGGGTGGAATCGGGTTGCTCGATGTGCGTCGGCATCAACGGCGATGTCGTGCCGCCCGGCGAACGCTGCGCCTCGACCACCAACCGCAATTTCCGCGGCCGGCAGGGGCCGGGCGCGCGCACCCACCTGATGTCGCCGGCCATGGTCGCTGCAGCGGCAGTGACCGGACACCTCGCCGACGTGCGACCGCTCCTGACCGGGCGCGACGGAGCGTAGCCGATGGAAAAATTCGTCCGGCTGACGGCCACGGCCTGCCCTCTCCCGGTGCCCAACATCAATACCGATCAGATCCTGCCGGCGCGCTTTCTGAAATTGCCGCGCTCGGCGGAGCTCGGCCAAGCTCTGTTCTACGACTTGCGACGCGACGCATCGGGTAACGAGAGCGCCGAATTCCCGCTCAACCTTCCGGTCTGGCGTGACGCCAAAATTCTCGTCGCCGGCCGGAATTTCGGCGGCGGATCGTCGCGCGAGGCCGCGGTCTATGCGCTTTTCGAGGCCGGCATCCGCTGCGTCATCGCGCCGTCGTTCGGCGACATCTTTGCCCAGAACTCGGTCAAGAACGGGCTGCTCGCGGCGATCCTGCCGGAAGCCGACGTGGCCGAGCTCGGTTCGGCGATCGCCGCCGATCCGCAATTGCCGGTCACCGTCGATCTCGAGCAACAAACCATTACCCGCGGCAATCGCTCCTTTGCCTTTGCCATCGATGCGGTAAGCCGCAGTCAGTTGCTCAACGGCTGGGACGACATCGACCTCACCGCGAGCTACCGCGACCGGATTGCGGCCTTCAAGGCCACCGACCGTGAAAAGCGGCCGTGGGCGAGGCCGGTGCAACAGTGAGCCGCCGAGGCCGGCGGGAGCGAGCTTGAATTTATTTTTCTTCGTCTTTTAAAGCCGCCGAGCGGCGGGCATCGCTCAAGCGCACGAGATTGCTGTTTGGCGGTTGTCTCGCCTCGGCGATCATGCGCGTGATGATCCGGCCCAAATCCGAAATCTGGAACGGCTTGCGCATCACCGGAAAAGCCCCGCCAGCTCCGGCCGCCGCGGGACTATAGCCGGTCACCAGCAGTACCGGCAGTTCGGGCTTGCGGGCGCGGATCGCATGCGCCAGCGCCGTTCCGTCCATGGCGCCAGCCATGACGATGTCGCTGACGACGACATCGAAAGCCTGCTTGTCGATGGCCGCCAGCGCCTGCGTAGCGTCGCCGACCGCGTGCACGTTGTAACCAAGCTGCTCCAACATGGACACGCTCACGCCCATGACGTCGGGATTGTCCTCGACCAGGAGCACGGTTCCGCCACTTGCACTTTCGGTTTCCGGGTGTGCTTCGACTTCGGAAACGCCTTCATGAGCGCGCGGCAAATAAAGGGTAACCGTCGTTCCTCTGCCGAGTTCGCTATCGACCGTTACCGTACCGCCCGATTGGTGCACAAAGCCGTGCACCTGTGACAGGCCGAGACCGCTGCCCTTGTGCATTTGTTTGGTCGTGAAAAATGGATCGAAGACTTTGGGCAGGACGTCGGGCGCGATGCCCGAGCCGGTATCGATCACCCGCAATGCGACGAAATCCCCTTCGACGGCCGCTGGAGTATCATTACGCGACAAGGTGGCATTCTCCGCGGTCACCGAAATCACGCCTCCGTTCGCCATGGCGTCCCGCGCATTGAGCGCGAGGTTGACCAGCGCCAGTTCGAGTTCGCTCGGATCGACTTTCACCGGCCAAACGTCGGGTTCGAGGGTGGTCATCAATTTCACCGATTCGCCCATGGAGCTCGCCAGCATGGTGCGGAAGGCATCGAGCCGCTTGCCGACATCAAGAACGGTCGGATTGATGGTCTGGCGGCGCGAGAAGGTCAGAAGCTGCCGCGTCAGGGTCGCGCCGCGCTGCGCCGCGAGGGCAATCGCTTCCGCGGCGCGGGCGGCTTTTGCATCGTCGGCGACCGCTCTTTTGACGGTCTGAATATGCCCGCTGACGACCATCAAGAGGTTGTTGAAATCGTGGGCAACGCCGCCGGTAAGCTGACCTAGAGCTTCCATTTTTTGTGCCTGCGCCCGTTGCCTCTGCGCTTCCTGAAGCGCATTCTGCGCGTCGCGCCGCTCGGTGATGTCGCGCGTGATCTTGGCGAAGCCGATCAACCCGCCCCGTTCGTCGTGGATCGGATCGAGCACGACGTTGGCCCAGAACATCGTGCCGTCCTTGCGCACGCGCCAGCCCTCGGCCTCGAAACGCCCTTCGCTCGTAGCCGTGAAAAGCGCGCGCGCCGGCGCCCCGGCGGCGCGGTCGCGCTCGGTGTAAAATCGCGAGAAATGCTGACCGATGATTTCGTCGGCGGAATAGCCCTTGATCCGCTCGGCGCCCGCATTCCAGCTGGTGACGAGACCATTGGGATCGAGCATATAGATGGCGTAGTCGATGACGCCCGCGACCAGAAGCCGGAACTGGCGCTCGCTTTCGCGCATGGCGTCAAGAGCCGCGCGGCGCTCGGTGATATCGCGCGTGATCTTGGCGAAGCCCTCAAGCCCGCCCGTTTCATTGTAGATGGCGTCCACCACCACTGAAGCCCAGAACCGGGCGCCGTCCTTTCGCACGCGCCAGCCCTCGGCCTCGTAACGGCCATCGCGGGCGGCGGTCTCGAGCACCCGGCCCGGCAGGCCGGTGACGCGATCGTCTTTGGTGTAGAATTTCGAGAAATGCTGGCCGACGATCTCGGCGGCGCTGTAGCCCTTGAGCCGTTCCGCGCCGGTATTCCAATTGGTGATGTTGCCGCTCGGATCGAGCATATAGATCGCGTAGTCGGTGACGCCTTCCACGAGCATGCGGAAGCGGCGCTCGCTCTCCTGAATCGCCGTTTGCGCCGCCGCGCGTTCGGTGATGTCGCGGGTGATTTTGGCGAAGCCGATCATGGCCCCGTTTTGATCGCGGACCGGCTGCACGATCGCGTTGGCCCAGAACCGGCTGCCGTCCTTGCGCACGCGCCAGCCCTCGGCCTCGTGACGCCCGGTATCGCGCGCGCGCCGCAAAATATTGTCCGGTAGCCCGTCGGCCTGATCGTCGGCGGTGAAGAAGCGCGAGAAGTGCTGGCCAATGATTTCGGCGGGCCTGTAACCCTTGATGCGCTCGGCGCCCACGTTCCAGGTCGTGATGAAGCCATCGGGATCGAGCATGTAGATCGCGTAATCGGAGACGGCATCGACCAGGAGCTCAAAACGGTGAGCGTCCCAGAGAGGTGGCGTGCCTTCGGCGGTCAATTGCATGTGTCGTCACTCGAGAGCTTGCAGCTGTTGACGAGCATCACATCCGCGTTGTTCACTTGTAACTTATAGGCGCACCCCGATGCTTTCAATCAAAGGCCCAGTTTATGCGCAGAAGTTCCAGTAATTTGGCGGTCCAAACTGATATTAGGGTGGAAGGCTTTATTTACAGTTTCGCCGGGGGAAATGATCCCGACGACCCCTATCGCCAGGTTCCACGTTTCGATCAGGACAAGGGCGGCCTTGAGGAGCTGCCCTTTAAGGTGGAACTTTGGGACGAAACCAAGCAAGGCGTCGAGCAGGTGCTGGCGGTAACCGCCAGCGGCAGCATCGGCTACGCCGCTTATTACGCGGCGGCCCGGGAATATCCGCAACGCTATGTCACGCTACGGCACAAAAGCCGGATCGTGTCGCGCTCAAATCCGCCGGAGCATTAGTTCCGCAGCATTAGTTCAGCCCGCCAGGAGCCTTTCCGTTCAGGCGCATCATGCCAAACAACGCAAGACCTCCGCGCGGTGCCGCCAAACCGGAAGCGCTTCCTTATCGCGTTGAGCTTTGGCAAGCCGACGGCCGCGATGCGATGGATCGGGTGCTCGGCCGGGCGGTGAATGCCCAACTCGCTCACGCGATCTTCAAAGCCGCCAAGGACGAACACCCCGAGCGTCGCGTCATCTTGCGCGAGGGCAACCGCATCATCGCCGATTCGTCGCGCGAGTGACCCGGCGGGGCGTGGCTATTTGTGCCGGTGATGCGGCGCGTGCCGATAATGCAGGCGCAGCAGGTCGATGCCGTAGTCGTTGCCGTTCGGCGTGCGCACGATGATGTGAACGTGGAATTTCGCCGGCTCGACATTGGTCAAGAACACGCCGGCATGGTGATCGAACTCGATGAAGATCACCGGGCTTTGAATCCGATAGTAGAACGGGCTCTGTTCCTCGAAACCGCCGATCCAGCAAAAATGCGTGTCTGCGAGATGCCGCTCGACGTCGGCGAAGCGCGCGGCACGCGGGCCGGACGGCAGCGGCGCGACATAGGCGGCGACGAGATCAAGCAGGTCGCGCCGTTGCGGCGCCGACAGTTCGGACGCACGCAGCCCTTCATAGGGTACGATCCGGTTGTCCTGATACGCGCCGCCGAGATGCAGGTTGTCGGCGAAATGCCGGCGGTCCGGCGGCAGATCGCCGCCGACCATGGAGTGCGCGACAATCGCCTGATTCCGATGCTCTCGCGACAACGAACGCATCAGCGCCAGCCCGGCGCGCTCTTCGTCCTCGAACAGCCGGGTGCCGGCAAACGGCCCGGTGTCGGCATAATTCGGCTCGGCACCGAAGAAGCACGGTGTGAGCACCATCTGCCGGCCGATGAGAAAGCAGCTGAGACTCAGATGATGTCCAAATAGTTGCCAGCCCCACGGCCCGGATTCCGACGGCTCGCCGAACATGCAGAAGATGAAAGCCCATTCGCCAAGCACGGCGGGCGCGCCGACGAGATCGCCGAGAAAGCGGTTCAACTGCATTACGCCGCGCGTGATGTTGTAGCCTTTGCCGCTCAAGCTCGCGCGCACAACCGCCATGACGGCCGCTTGGATCGGCGCCGCAACTTCGTCAAGCCGAAGTCCATGATGCTCGACATAGAGTTCGGTATTCTGCCAATGCCGCCAGAGTTGCGAATTGACGCCAAAACACATGGCGCCGCGCTGCTGCGGCGACAGACGGCCAAGCAAATCGTTGACCGCGGCGACGATCGCCGGCGTCGGCGCATCCTCCGCCTGCAGCGAGAACAAGTCGGGCTGCACGCGGCCGTCGGCGGTAATGCCGGCAAACGGCGCGGCGCCCAGCTTCGCCCAGGTGTCGAACAATTCCTTGGCGCGGGGATTTTGCAGCCGCGCTTGCGCGTGCTCGCGCGGCGTCGGTCCCGCAATGTTATTCTGCCCAGGTGGAGGAACGAACGGCAGATAGCTCGGGGGGCTCATGCTTGGCCGGAGCGCTTGGAGCTAAAATCCGATGCCAAGGATTGGCAGCAGGCGGCGCAGGATGGCGGCGAGACAGACCAGGACCACGAGAATCTTCAGTAAATTCGCCAGCCGCCCATCGCGCACAAAGCGGTCGATGACCCAGAACAACACCGCGCCGACGACGACGATAATGAGTATGTGAATGAGGACAAGGATCATGAAAACCTCAATGGCGTCGGATCAGATCGCCCGGAACATAGCGCAAAGAAGCGGAGACGCGCCAGCGCGGCGTCCGGTGGGGATGCCGACGGTCCTGTAAATACATATCGCACATCGGCAACAAGACGATGGTAACGGGCGCCGCCGCGACACGGCCAATGGTGCGATCGACGTCGCATAGCGGTGCGAATCTTGGCGCGGGAATCCCAGCCAATTCGATGTCAGCATGCGAAGCGACGACGGAACTAATCCTGACAACGTCAGCTTATCCTGTGCACCCCCAAGGGCTCTCGCAAAATGCTCAATCCATGGCTCGCGCTTAGCTTTAAGGCTGTTCAGATGAGCGTGGAGGCGCAAAGCGTGATTGCGCTTCGGATGTTGCGGCTTGCCTCGGGAGGAGCCCGTATGGAAGCTGAAGCGACGCGAATGGTGACCGAAAAAGTGGCCGCGGCAGCCGAGGCTCAGGCCGCTGCTGCCGGCGCCGCTATCCGCGGGCATCCGCAGCACGTCATTGCCGACAAAGCGCTCAAGGTCTTCAAAAGACGCGTACGAGCCAACAAACGGAGGCTTTCGCGAGCCAAGAGTTAGTTTGGCCTGAACTCTGCAAATCAACCCGGAGGATATGTCATGGATGAAAACCGCGTGGAAGGAACAGTCCGCAATGTTGGCGGCAAGGTACAGGAAGGCGTTGGCCGCATCACCGGTGATACGCGCACCCGCGCTGAAGGCATAGTCAACCAGGCAGCGGGAACGGCACAGGATTTATACGGACAGGTCGCCGATACCGCGCGTGCGACGGCGACAACGTCGGATCAATGGCTGCGCCGTAACATTGAGACCCAGCCGTATACCAGCGCCCTGATCGCGCTTGGCATTGGGTGGCTGCTTGGTCGAATGCATAGGCCGTTGTGACGCGTCGGGGTCAGCCAAAGGAAAGGGAAGCCCACCCGCTGCACTAATTGTTCATTGCCTCCTCCAGCTTCTCGCAGACTTTGTCCAATGCAATCGCGACTTGGACAACGTGATCATTGGCGAACTCAATCGAGGTCGTGGTTTCATTCACCTCCCGCAGCACGCGGACGAGCGCCGGGTTTACATAAATCGGCTTACCCCTTTGCTGAAAAGTGCACAGTCGCGGCATCGTCCTTTTCTCCTCTTGCAAGACACGTGAGATCACGGCGAACAAGGTTAGCACGGGGCTTCCGCCGTGCTGCGGAATTCGCCGACGGTTGAGGGGAGAGCCTCGCCGCACGCAGCCAGCGCCGTCACCAGCGGGGTGCCGCGCTACCAGAACGTCGCCGAACACTTAAGCCGACAGCCGCGTATCAGTCTCTAGGCGTGGACGGGACGGTAGGTGTCCGCATTCGTCGCGAACTCGGCGTGCCCATAGCGCGCCAATTGTTTGGTCAATGCGCGCACCAGCGAGCGGTCCGCCGCATCGCTGATCAGCGGTATGCGCGCCGCGATCGCGTAAACCGCCATCGTTGCGGCGATCATGGCGCCCGCCGCAGCGGCGGCAATATAGTCGCTCAAGCCGACTTGCACCCCGACTTTGGCTGCTGCGCTTTTGCCGCCACGCACGAGCTTTGTGACGAAAAATACCTTGGCGAAGCCGCGCTCGAGCCATGTGTGCAGGCGGCCGCGCGGCGAGTGGTCCGACGTGAGATCGGCGGTGAGCATCGCGTGGACGAGTGCGGCACAATTGTCGTCAAAGCCCTTGCGCAGCGTGGCATGACGCGTCAGCAGGATATCGACAATGGCCTGCGGCGTATCCGCGAGCAGATCTCGCGGCAGGCCAAGCAGAAAGCAACGGTAACGGGCCAGTTCGACGTGCGCGCGTTCGCCGGGCGTGAACGCGGTGCGGCCTTGGCGCAGCACCTTTCGCGCCAGAATGAAAATCGACATGAGGCCGGCCGGCATCTGGTCCACCTGGGGAATCGGAATGCCGTAGGTCTTGACGTCCCAGCGATTGCCGCGGCTCAGGATGTTAAACCGAACCATCGAATGCATGAGGCGGACCATCGCCGCGGCCTTGAAGGCGGCGCCGTGACGATCAAGCACATCGGGCATGACCGTCTGGGTGAAGAAGATCGCCGTCTCGTTCACCCTGTGCGCGGCCGACTTGCTCGACAAAGCGCCGGTCAGCACCATCGGCAAAGCCGCATACTTGTTCATGAAGGTTGCGATCAAACCGCCGCGGATGATGAAAGGCGCGCGATGAGCGTAAGCGTTGCGCTCGAGCCGGGCGCCTTGTTCGATCAGCTTAGCGTCGAGCCACGTCGGGAATTGCTCCATGTCGCGGATGAAGCGAACCAGTTCCGGCGGGGCCGATGGCAAAGTCTCAACCCCTTGATCGCAGGCCTCCTTGAGCATCGTCACCAGCCGCTGAAATCCGTGTTGCGGAATAAGCGCGGCGTAGGCGTCGGCGACCGGATCGCCGTGCATGGTGAAAGCCTTGATCAGCGCCACCCGCTCTTTGTTGGCGAGGAGTTCCGGACGCCGCGCCGCATATTCGGGCGCAAGCTCAGTCTCGTCGTTGGGTTCCATCGCGAAGCGTTCGGGTGTGATTGAAAAATCCACGCGGCCATACATGGCGGGAAGTTGCACGGCTTGGGCCGCCTCTAGCGCGGTCAGTTCCGTGATCAATGGGGTCATGGCTCGAACTCCTAAAGTGTGCGATCGACAAGGCGGCGGCTGCGCGCTTGGCAATCCCAATATCTATCAATCGATAGGTTATAGACATATCTATCGTATGATAGTATTGCTGGCAAGCGGAATCGCTCGCCGTCACCGCAGCAGCGAAATGTCAGCGATGGCAATAGCTTGGCCTGGCAGTCGCGTAGGACTTCGTTGCTACTGCTGGACCCGCGGCGACCGCTTTTAGATGGAGGACAACGTGTCGGAGACGGCGCCGACTGTACCCAAGGCCGCGAAGAGGCGCATGGCCGAGAGCGCCGGCTATCACAAAGGAGATGCGACCCGGCAGCGTATTCTCGACGCGGCACTGACGGCATTTGGCGGCGCCTCGTTCAAGGAGGTGACCACACGCCGGCTTGCCGAGGCCGCAGGCGTTAGCCTGCCAACGCTGCAATATTATTTCGGCGACAAGGAAGGCCTCTACCGCGCCTGCGCCGAAACCATCGTGGAACGCTTCCGCCGCCACACTACGGCGACGGCCGCGCAAGCAGCGCAAAAGCTGCGCGAGGATCGCACGTCGGAAACCGCGCTGGCTCAGCTCAAAGCGCTGATGGGCGTGCTCGCCGGATTTCTGGTCGGCTCCACCGAAGCCGAAATCTGGGCCCAGTTCGTCGGTAGGGAATTGCGCGATCCCGGCCCGGCGTTCGAGATTCTGTATGAAAATCTCTGGCGCCCGGGCGTCGAACTCATCGCGCGAATGATTGCGCGCGTCATCGGCCGTCCCGAGCGTGATCCGGCCGCGCGCATTCAGGCGCTGCTGCTGATCTCAAGCCTGCTCGCCTTCCAGTCCGGACGCAGCATCTCACTGCGCACCATGGGCTGGTCATCGATCGGCCCCGCGGAAGAGGCGATGGTGCTCTCAAGCATCCACGCCCAGATCGACGCGATCGCGCGCCAGCAATCCTGACGGGGCACGCAACTCCATCTTGCTGATGCCCTTATTCGTCAAATTGGAAACGTACCGCGGCCCCAATCGGCACGCAGAGTATTGCTCTCGCATCGGGGCGTGCAGGGTCGGGACTGGAATGAGAAGCGATGGAGGAAATCAATGCCAGGATCAAAGATTCTGCTGGCCATCGTCGCCATAATACCAACTGCCGTTTTGTTGACCGCGCAGGTGAGCTTGGGCGAGACCGCCAAGGAAGAGTGCAAGCCTGCGCCCGCGGCCGTCACGCCGCGCGGCAGCCATTGGTACTATCGAATAAATCGCGCCGGGCAGCGCTGCTGGTATCTGGGCGCAGCGGGCGCGTACTTGGCGCACAAAGGCTTGGCGTCCGCAACGCCGAGTCCGACACCGACATCGCGGGAGTCAGATTCGACTGACTGGAAAGCCGCGGCGGCACCTTCCGATGCGCTGGTCGCATCCGCTATTGACCAGCCTGCTGCCGCGCCAAGCATGGCAAGCGACGCTTCTGCGGCCGATTTTACGGCCGCGCGGGCGCCCGCTATGCCCGCGCCGGCTGAACAAACAACGGCATTCACGGCGCGTTGGGTCGAGGGGCTGCCGAAAGCGGAAGATCTGACGGAGCAGGCGCCGGCGCCGATGAAAAGCAGTTACGCGGAGGACCCCGATGCGTCCGACGCACCACAACAACTGCTGTCCAAATGGCCGCGTGCGGGCGCGGATCGCGCGACGGACGTTTCCACCGGCGACGCGGTACTGCGCGACTTCGCCATGATCGGCACTTTGCTGACGGCGCTGCTGCTGGCGGCCGGATGGGCGGCAAAATTCCTGCGCAGTGCGCCTCCTGAGCATTGGGCGTGACTATTGCAAACGACGACGGGGTACAGCCGAGCGGCCGGCCGCTCAGCCCGGATTTGCCGCGTCACTCGGCACCCACCCGCAAAGGGATAAAGACCGCCTGAAAAGCTAAAGGACGACACGCTGTAGTGCGCAGCACACCGATTGCGAAAACGACATTGTCAACGCTTGGAGGGGCGCGGCCGGATCAGGCACGGCGTCTCAATAATATATCGCACCAACTTTGCCGCCGCCGACGGCGATCGCATCGCCCGAGATGGCAATTGACTTTGGCGATGCGAGGAACGTCACGACGTGAGCCACTTCTTCGGCCGTCACAATATGCCGAATGGCGGTGTCTTCAGCCAAACGTTGTTCGATCGCATCGACCGACAATCCGGCAGCCGACGCCCTGTAGCGAAGCGCGTCGGGGGTTTTTTCGGTGCGCGTGACGCCGGGGTGAACGCAGGTCACGTTAATACCGTGCGGCCCGAGCTCGTCGGCCAAGTTCTTGGTCAGAGCCGCAACACTGACATTGCGGATCGATCCGACAATTGATCCAGTCTGGCGCGCGGCAAGGCCGGAGATATTAATAATGCGGCCGGAGCGTTGCCGTTGCATCACGGGTGCGACCTCGCGCGCACAGCGCAAGTACCCGAGCACTTTGACGTTGACGTCGGCCCAAAAGATATCGTCGGTGATGTCGCCAAGTTTGGGTGCCGGCTTCTGGCCCGCAGGTTGCGCGGCGCAGTTCACCAGAATATCGATTCGTCGGTGTTCGGCGATAATCTGCGAAACCGCCGCGCGAACATTGTCATCCTTGCCGGTATCTGCGCGGTAAGCATAAAGCGATTGTCCGGTTTTCGCGGCTATTTCGGACGCCGCGGCTTCGGCGGTTGCGAGATCGCGGGCGACGATCGCGACCTTTGCGCCCTCTTTGGCCAACTCCACCGCAATCGCTTTGCCGATGCCGCGGCTGCCGCCGGTTACGATGGCGAGCTTTCCCCGCAATTCCAAATCCACTTGCGCTTCTCCACGTTGAGAAAACAATAATAAAATACGTTGCCGCGCGGTCACCGATAATCGCTTGCTCGATCTCGACGAGACCTCCGTCAAAGACGACGTGTATCACCTGCTTGTCTCAAGTCCGAGCAAGGGAATCCGACCGCCGGCAGTTTCGATTTCGGGAAGATTTTTTCTATCACCTGCGCGGTTACCCGGAAATCTTTTTGCGAGAACCGACGCCTGGGATCGTGCAACTCTCAGAGGTTGAAGTGCCGTCGTGCCATTTGGCAAGCGTCATCTCCAGGCAAGCAAGCATTGCAAACCTCAGGTCTCGCATTGTAGATCGCGCATGATGTTGAAACGCCGACGTCCCCTACGAGGGCCGTGCAGCGATTGCCGTCGCATCGCATACGTCCCCGTTCATCGTCGACATACGCGCGGGGGATTCGATCGAGAGCTGCATCACTTTCTAACGAGAAGCGCGGCCACTCCGCTGAAAACGAGCAGCACGCGCCGCAGATCCGGCATGAGGCCGCATCAAGCTCGACCGATGATTTCGGCGAATCGGTCACTTAATCCTGAGGTTGACTGCGGACTCTTTCCCTCGATTGCTCTCGATCTCGTACTCGACGGCTTGTCCTTCGTTGAGCGAACTCAGGCCAGCTCTCTCAACAGCAGATATGTGAACGAATACGTCCTTGCCGCCGCCACCTCCTGTGGGTTGAATGAACCCGTATCCCTTGGTCGGATTGAACCATTTTACGGTACCTGTAGCCATTTCAGTCTCCGAGCTCTAGAAGTGCATAGGATAAGCCACATCGACAAATGGGCTTCGCGCCCTGGTCGTGTAGCGGCCCGGCGGTCGTCAATCAATGAATAATAAAGCGTCTTCGGCCCGGCGCGCTACCCGCGGCGTCGACGATCGGGGCGCCTCCGTCGGGAGATCGCCTCCAGGTTTTGACGCGCCGGCCGCAGGCGCCGAATAGTTCGCCAGATCATGGCTCGTTAACCGCTCGCCGCCATGTTGCCGATAGTATGATTCGTGGGGTGGCGGGATGAGTGCCGAAATATTCAGATTCAGTGACTATCACTTCGACAATTTCGCAGACGATGAGATCGGCCTAGAAGCGGCGGTAGATGCCGCCATTCGCGACCTGCATGAAATCCTGTTATTTTGGGGCACCGAGGCAGCGAGGCGGCGCGCAGAAGAGTGCGAGTTGATGTTGCGCGATGTCTTTTCCAAATCCGTCGTTCAGTAAATCAGGGCGATAAGTAGTTGTATGGAAAAGGCCCAACTCTTTACGCCCGTTGACTATACGCTTGCCATTATACAGGGGACGTCCGCCAAGATGCTGGCTTGCGGACCGTGCATTCATCGTCGGCGACAGCTACATTATCGCGGACATCTGCGCCTGGGGTTGGCTCGATCGGGCCTCGCGCGTGCGGAAGGGAGAAGCCGATCCGCTGGCGGCCTTCCCGCATCTCAAGCGGCTGTCCGAAACGGTTGATGCCCGGCCGGCGGTCGGGCGCGCTCGCGCCGTCGGCGAGAACCATCAATTCAAGAAAACGAATGACGATGAAACGAAGCGCGCCCTCTTTCCATCGAACTACCCGCCGGCTGCGTGAAGCCGCGATCCCCAGTGTCTAGAGGTGAAGATGACAACCCCGCTCGAATACGTACCGCCAAAGGTTTGGACGTGGAACAAGGCAAACGGCGGCCAGTTCGCAAACATCAATCGGCCGATTGCTGGCCCGACGCATGAAAAGGAGCTGCCGATCGGGCGTCACCCTCTTCAGCTCTATTCCCTCGGAACGCCCAATGGGGTGAAGGTTACCATTATGCTGGAAGAGCTGCTGGCACTTGGACACAGCGGCGCCGAGTACGACGCCTGGCTGATCAAAATCGGAAACGGCGATCAGTTCGGCAGCGGTTTCGTGGCGGTCAATCCGAATTCCAAGATCCCAGCGCTCGTGGACAGGGGCGGCTCGAAGCCAATCCGGGTCTTCGAGTCCGGCTCGATCCTGCTATACCTCGCCGAAAAATTCGATGCGTTCCTGCCGACCGACGCCGGCGCCCGCGCCGAATGCATCTCGTGGCTGTTCTGGCAGATGGGAAGCGCGCCCTACTTGGGAGGAGGCTTCGGCCATTTCTACGCCTATGCGCCAACGAAGATCGAGTACGCCATCGACCGGTTCGCGATGGAGGTCAAGCGCCAGCTCGACGTGTTGGACCGCCGCCTCGCAGAAACCAAATACATCGCGGGCGACAGCTACACGATCGCCGATATTGCCATCTTCCCGTGGTATGGCGGCCTCGCGAAAGGCTGGCTGTACGGCGGTGCGGAGTTCCTCGGCGTGCATGAATACAAGTACGTCCAGCGCTGGGCGGATACGATCCTCGATCGGCCGGCCGTGAAGCGCGGGCGCATGGTCAACCGCACGTTCGGTGAGCCGGCGAGCCAGTTGCACGAACGCCATGAGGCCGGCGACTTTGAGACAAAGACTGCGGACAAGACCGCAACAGCGGTCTGACGACGATGCTGTCGGTTCAAACCGGTGAGTATGTGTGCATCGTGGGCCGTTCCAGCAGCGGCAAGTCGACAAGCGTTAATTTGGTGCTCGGTTTGATCGCGCCGACGCGCAGCACCGTGCGCGCGTGCTCGGTGTAGGTACAGTTCGCACCCGGCCCTCGGCGCGGCGGAGGATTGGCAAGAGTGCGGAATGTCACCCTCCTACTTCTGTCTTCGGACGTCGAACCAAGAAGGTCTCGCGGCTAGCTTCGTCTGATTTGGCAGTGGCTCGGATGCGAAGAAGGTCCTTGCGCGATACCAGGCCAACAAGCCGCGGCCTATTACGGTCCACGATTGGCACGCGACCCACATCGGCGGATACCATGCGGTCACAAAGATGGGACACCGGCTCATCCGCATAGCCGACAATCAGCGGGCGATCCGAAGCACGATCGAACAGGGTTTCGCTGCCGTGCGGGCTTTCCGCTCGCCAGCGCAAGACATCGGCTCTACTCACCATCCCCGCAACCAGACCTTCGTCATCGAGGATTGGATAGGATTTGTGCGGGCGCATCTCTCCGGCGAAGAAGGCAACGGCCTCGTCAATCTTCATGGCCGCCGGCAGGGTGTCTACCTTGGGTACCATGACCTTGGCGACGCGCAGAAGCTCGAAAGGGTCGATGCTGTATTCGCGCACAACGTGCTGGCCCCGCCTGGCGATCTTTTCGGTCAGGATCGAGCGTTTGAGCAGCAGAACGGAGACGGCGTAAGCCGTTCCGGTGGCCAGCAGCAACGGGCGGAGCAACGCAAGATCGCCGGTCAGTTCGACCGCAAAAAGGATACCAGTGAGAGGCGAGCGCATAGTGCCGCCCATCATGGCGGCCATGCCAAGCAGGGCCCACGCTCCCGCATCGCCTGGTAGATATTGACCCTCGAGCCAGCCGACGCAGCCGCCAAAGATCAGCAGCGGCGCGAGCACGCCGCCCGACGTGCCCGAGGCCAGCGCAATGATCCAGATGATCGATTTCACCACCAGGATCAGCGTGACTTCCGTCACGCCAACATGATTGTTGATCAGATCGCCGATGACGTCATAACCTACACCGAGCGCGCGCGGCTCGATAGTTCCGCCCAGGCCGACGAACAGACCGCCGATCGCGGGCCACCACATCCAATGCACCGGCAGTTTCCCGAACAAATCCTCCGCCTTGTAGAGCAGGCAGGTGAGCAGGCCCGATTGCAATCCGGCAACGATGCCGACGCCGACACAGAGGAATAATTCCCGCCACGCTAGGTCGAGATGCCCGGCAAAGGGAAACAGCGCGCCGCCGCCAAGCAGCAACGGACGCCAAGCTGCGGACACCGCGCAAGCGGTGATCACCGGCAGCAGGCTACGTGGCTTCCATTCGAACAATAAGAGCTCGACCGCCAGCAACACGGCGGCGATCGGCGTGCCGAAAATGGCAGTCATGCCGGCTGAAGCGCCGGCAACGAGGAGGGTCTTGCGCTCCGCCGCGCTGAGGTCGAAACATTGTGCGAAGAGCGAACCTATGGCGCCGCCCGTCATGATGATCGGTCCTTCCGCGCCGAACGGCCCTCCAGTGCCGATCGAGATGGCGGAGGATAGGGGCTTGAGCAGCGCCACCTTGGGCTGCATGCGGCTGCCGCCGATCAGAATCGCTTCGATGGCTTCCGGAATGCCATGCCCACGTATCTTCTCGGAGCCAAAGCGCGCCAGCATTCCGATGACCAAACCGCCAAATGTGGGAGCCAGGACCATCCACAGATTTGGCTTCAGGTGGGCAAGCGACATGGTTTGGATGCCGAGCGTCTGGAACCACACAAGGTTTGTGACGAGGGCAATGGCTCGCAACAACATCCAGGCCGCGGCCGCGCCACCCGTGCCGATAAAAATCGCCATTGCGATGAGCGTGAGAACGCGGCGATCGGTGGTGAAGTCACCGAGTTCGAAGCAGGGCATGACCTGATTTGGGATCGGCAGGAGTCGCGCGGTGCATGGTGGTTTTGGCTTTGGGTAGGCTTGGCGCTCGACAAACTCGCCAAGGCGGCTTGCGTGGAGCAATGTAGATATATCGCACCGCGATATAACACAATGGAGGGCTTATGCAAAAAAAGAATAGGAAACGAGCCCCAAACGTACCTCTCCGCCTCGACGACAGCGACTACGCGGCGCTTGCCTCGTTTCGGCATTCGCTCCGAAGCTTTCTTGCCTTCAGCGAAGAGGCTGCACGAAAGATTGGTCTGACGCCTCAGCAACATCAGACCCTTTTGGCGGTCCGGGAACTCACCTCGGAGACAGGTGTCACAGTTGGAGATATTGCCGACTATCTCCTCCTGAAGCCTCATACCGCCGTCGGGCTGGTTGATCGGCTTGTGCGGGCAGGTCTCCTCCTTCGCACAGCCGACGAAAGGGATCGACGTCGGGTTCTCCTAACGCTCACCGTCAACGCGAACGAGGCGCTTGCTGCTTTGTCGGCGATCCACCTGGAGGAAATTCGGCGCAATGCTCCACGTCTGGTTGATTTGCTGCGAAAATTGTCGGTGGAGACATGAAGCGCCGGGGTAAACTGACCGGCTCGAGCCGCGTGGTAAACTGCGGAGCAAAGAGTTGTTTGGCTTCCTGCTTGTTGACATCGTCGCCCACCACTTCAAGATGGGACTGGGCGTGAATGGCTCACAACGCAGCCGTAAGGAGGCATAATGACCAAGCTCACGAGCTTTGAAGCCGACATTCGCCCGCTTTTTACCGAGCGAGACATTCGCGGGATGAGCAAAGCATTCAACCTCGCGAGTTACGACGATGTAAAGGCGCACGCAGCCGCCATCTACGATCGAATTCGTGGAATTGGTGGCGCCGTTATGCCGCCGCCACCGCCAAGAGGAGAAGGTCCCTGGCCCCAAATTCACATTGATCTATTCGCTAAATGGTTGTCGGACGGCTGCCGACCTTAGAGCGACGGTACTGCGCCACTTCGCCATGATCGGCACTTTGCTGACGGCGCTGCTGCTGGCGGCCGGATGGGCGGCAAAATTCCTGCGCGGTTCGCCTCCAGAGCATTGGGCGTGATTACTGCAAACAACGACGGGGTACAGCCGAGCGAGACAAGCCGCTGATTTCCGTAACGACCCCCGGCATCAATTCCACCATCGCCATACGGCGCGCCGGCCGGCCGGAGCCGGCATACCGCTATCCACGTCGCCATTATTGAGTTCGCCGGTAGCGTCGGCCGTAGGCGTCATAGAAGTTCACCGGCGCGAAGTCGTCGGTGAGCAACTCGGCCTTTGGCGCTTGCGGCGTCGCCATCCTTTCGGCGCCGAGGAGTTGCGACACGTCGAAGCGGAACTTGTAGCGATCTTGCGCGGCCGCCGCCTTCTGCTGTGCTTCGGCTTCGGTGCAAGGATCAAGCCGGCCGAAAACGATCACGTTCGCCTGCGAACGCGGCCGGTCGCCCGAATCGAAGAAATCGATGTCGTCGAAGACCGATTTCAAGGTGCGGACATTGCTGCCGAACAGCTTTTCACCGGGGATGATGTTGATGGCGGCGACGCCGTGCGGCGCCAGCCGATCGCGCACGAGTTGATAAAACTCCTTCGTCATCAGATGAAACGGGATGTAGCTGCCGGTGAACGCATCGACGATGATGATGTCGTACGGTTCGCGGTGCCGGTTGAGGAACACGCGGCCGTCACTTTCGATGAAATGGAACCTGTCGGTCTCGCGCAATCCGAAATACGTCTTGGCGGCGGCGATCACGCCGGGATCGAGTTCGACCGTGTCGATGGTCGCCTGCGGCAGAAAGCGGGCGAAGTAGAGCGGGATTGCGCCGCCGCCCAGGCCGAGGACCAGGACACGCTTGATGTCCCGCGGATAGATCGTCGCGATGCTCGTCGTGCGGGTGTAAAGCATCGGCAGATCGTCGGGGTCGGCGAGGTTCGTCACCAACTCGTGAAAATACCAGCCCTTCCATTCGAAGGTCATCTTGAGAAGGTTCTGCGCCTTGCCGACGAAGATGTCGTTGTAAACGGTCTCCTGGTGGGAAATCAGGCCGTCCTTGTGCCTGAGCATGTCCGCGCGGATTTGCGGGTCGAACAGTTCTTCGGCCTGCAGCGGACCGGCAGCCAAAAACAGCATGTGTGCCGCGACCAGGGCGGCGAGTCCGCCGAGCCAAGTCCGGCGTTGTCCCGACCAAGCGTGGGCCGCCAGCAAGGCGCTCGCCAGGAGCCCCACACCCCCAAGCGCGAAGGTGATCGCGCGGGACCCGATGAGCGGAATGAGAAAAAACGTTGTTCCCAGCGTGCCGAAGATGCTGCCAACGGTGGAAACGCCGTACACCGTCCCGGAAACCACGCCTGAACTCTGTGGCGACCGCAGTAAAATGCGGATGCCGAAGGGTGAATACATGCCGAGCAACGCGACGGGAAAGAACATGATCGTCAGCGCGGAAGCGAGACTGCCCAGGCGGATATCGTCGATGTGCCAGACGAAGAACTCGAGCACCGGCCGGGCGAAGGTCGGCAGGAGCAAAAGATAACAGGAACCAAGCGCGACGATGGCGGCGAGGAATTGGACCGATAGGTAGCGGTCGGCCAAGGAGCCACCGAGAAAATAGCCGACGCACAAGGCCGCGAGGACGGTGGAGATCAGCGACGCCCAGGTGTAGATGCCGCTGCCGAAATAGGGCCCGAGATAGCGCGATCCCAGCATCTCGAAACTCATCACGATCGCGCCGGTCAGGAAGGCGGCGACGTAGAGGCTGGTCGCGAGAAATGCATACCGCGCGTCGAGGCGGGTTTTTGCACGCGCGACGTATTGGTGATCGGCGACCGCGCTCTCTTTCGCCTCACGCTCTTCATCTACCACGACCACCGCATCCCCATGAAATCTCGCCCCGCCGAATGCGGACGGATAGAGAGAGCGAAGTTCCGCTCCGAGGGGTACGCAACGCGAGCACTATCGTGACGCCGGCGTTGCTTCGTCAAGTCGGCGCGCTGCAGTGTCTGCAAAGTGCCATGCTCCTTCGGCATTGCAGGCCGGCACCGCTTGTCCGCCGGATAATTCACCGGCGGCGTTCGACAATCTGCGGGGCCGCCGGGTTGCCGGGTCGCACCGTCTTGATATCGGGTACGCGATCATCTCCAAAATGGGCTGACAGTGATCGCCCCCATTTCGGACGCCGGGGCACCGCGCGTTTATGCGTGATTAACGCTCTCCCGGCAGATCACGACGCACGTTTCTTCGGGACTTTCTTACCCTGTTTGCGCGCCTTCGACAGACCGATTGCGACGGCCTGTTTGCGGCTCTTCACTTTGCCGCCTTTGCCGCCGCGGCCGGTTCTTGCCGTGCCGCGTTTATAGCGGTGCATCTCGCTTTTCACGTCGCTGCCGGCACTGCGCGAATATCGTCGCTTCCTCTTGGCCATTTTGTCTCTCCTTCGCGAAAATCCGCACGCAGCGAATCCGCACGTTCGAGAAAACGTCAAAATGGTGGGATGGTTCCGCAAACAGAGGCAAGCACGCTTTCGGTCATCAATGCCGTGGCGTCGTAGCAATCGTTGCGCTTTGATCAGCATGCGTGGTCATGGTCGGCCGCCGCGACAGATAATCGGTGAAGGTGAGCGCGAACAAAAATATGACCCAGAACAATCCCCCGGCGGCGACCAGACGCAACAATGCGCTGGCGTTTCTGAGGTCCATGAGAAACGTCGCCAGCAAAAAAAGCATTACCGCGGCGAGCATCAGATTAATCGCTGGATTGAACGGCCCGAGTGGATAAAACGCCGACCAGACGCTGCCGGCCAGCAGTACCAGCAGCACCAGCCAAACCACGATCGGGCCGCCAGCCAATTGGCGCAAACTGGGACGTTCGTTGTCCCGCTGCGAACCGGCAGATCGCGAAGCCGACATTGGTGCCCTCTACGATCGTCCGACCAGGTAGAGCAGCGGATAAAGAACGAGCCATACCGAGTCGACAAAATGCCAATAGGTTGCCACCCCTTCCATGGTCGATCCTTGAACCGGAATGACCTGCCGCCAAAACAGCACCGCCACGACAACGACGACGGCAATTCCCGCGGAAAGATGTACGGCGTGGATCCCGGTCATGATCCAATAGAGCATCCAAAACAGCTGCGTCGGTGGCGACGCGAGCGGAAAGGCGGCTCCGGGAAACAGATTCTTTTGCAAGTCGTCGTGATATTCGAGACCCTTGCAGATCAGAAATCCGACGCCGAGTGCCGCCGTGATCATCAGGCAAGCCAGCGTCAACCGCCGCAATTCGGCGCTGGCCGCGCGCAGCGCCACGGTCATGGTTACGCTACTTGTGAGCAGCAGGCCCGTGTTCAGTGTCCCGTAGAAGAGGTCGGTATGCGACGCCGCCGTTGCGAACGCCTGCGGATTCAAGCTGCGATAGATCGCATAGGTGACGAACAATCCGCTGAAGAACAGTATCTCGCTCGCGAGAAAAACCCAGATGCCGACGCTCACGCCTTCGCGCTGGAGGGCGAGATCGGGCCACGGTTCCTGTATTGCGCGCGAGGCTTCGCTCATGACTTCGCTCACGACGCTTCGCCTTGCGGCTGGATCGGTCGCGTGTCTTGGGATGCTCGCGGGTGACCCGTCTCGTGGTACATGTAGGGTGCCGCGGTTACGACCGGCTGCCGCTCGAAATTGTGTTTCGGCGGCGGCGAGGTGGTCTGCCACTCCAAGCCGGTCGCTTGCCACGGATTGTTGCCGGCGCGTGCGCCGGCCTTCAGCGACCAACTGAGATAGAAGAGCGGCATCAAATAGGCGACGGCGAGAATGGCCGCGCCAGCGCTGGAGAAGACATGCCAGATCTGGAACACGGCCGGATAGATGTGATAACGGCGCGGCATGCCTTCCCAGCCCATAATAAATTGCGGCAGGAATGTCATGTTGAAGCCGAGAAACATCGTGATAGCCGCGAACTGCGCCCAGAATTCGTTGTAGAGCCGGCCGGTGACCTTCGGCCACCAATAGTGAATGCCCGCCATGAATGCCGAGACGCTGGCGCCGACCATGATGAAATGGAAATGCGCGACCACGAAATAGGTGTCGGTAACCTGGATATCGATCGGAACCGAGGCCACAAACAACCCGGTCAAGCCGCCGATCGTGAATAGCCCGAGAAATCCCAAGGCATAGAGCATCGGCGCTTCGAAACTGATCTGTCCGCGATAAAGCGTGGCTGTCCAATTGAACACTTTGATCGCGGAGGGAACCGCGACGATAAAAGTCAGGAAGGAAAATATCGTGTTGGCCAGGTCGGATTGCCCGGCTACGAACATGTGGTGGCCCCAGACCATGAAGCCGATCACCGCGATGGTGATCATGGCATAGACCATGAACGCATAGCCGAACACCTGACGTCGCGCGAAACACGCGAACACTTCTGAAACCACGCCGAACGCCGGCAGCACCATGATGTAGACGGCCGGGTGGCTGTAGAACCAGAACAGGTGCTGGAACAGCACCGGATCGCCGCCCCTCGCGGCGTCGAACACCGGCAACCCGAAGGCGCGCTCGGCGATGATCAGCAGAAGCGACATCGCCAACACCGGCGTCGCCAGCACCATGACTAAGCTCGTGGTGTAGATCGCCCAGACGAACAGCGGCAGCCGGAACCACGTCATGCCGGGGCAGCGGAGCATATGCGTCGTCGTGATGAAGTTCACGCCGGTGGCTATCGAGGAAAATCCAACGACGAACACACCGGCGGCAGCCGCGATCACGTGACCGTTGGAATAGTTCGAGGAAAACGGCGGATAGAAGGTCCAACCGGTATCCACCCCGCCGGCAACGATCACGTAAACGGTGAACAAGGCAGCGACCACATAGAGGTACCAGGACATCAGGTTCAATCGTGGGAACGCAACGTCCCTGGCGCCGATCATCAGCGGCAGAAAGAAATTCCCCATCGTGGCTGGGATCGACGGCACCAGGAAGAACCACACCATCACGATGCCATGCAGCGTGAACAGGCGATTATAGGCATCGGAGGTAAGAAACATGCCATTCGGCTCTATCAGTTCGAGCCGAACCAAGCCGATCGCAATGCCGGCGATGAAAAAGAAAACCGTAATCGAGACCGCGTAGAGAATCGCGATCCTTTTATGATCCGTGGTCGCCAGCCACGACATCAGCGTGTGGCCCTCATCGAGGTAACTCTTGCCCCCAGTCTCCTCGACGGGAGCAAATGGCAGCGTGATGTCGGTCATTGCTGTGCTCCTTGCTGGCTCTCGCCGGTCGAAAGCGATTTCAGATAAGCGATCAGCTCGACGATCTGGCCTTCCGTCACTACGCCGCTGAAGCTCGGCATGTCGTTGGCGTATCCCGCGGGAATGTCTCTGGCCGGCAGCAGTATCTTGTCGCGCAGATAGGCTTCGTCGGCGATTACCGTGCGTCCGTCGGAGAGCTGCACCGAACGTCCATAAAGGTTGTGCAAATCGGGGGCGTGAATGGTCGAGCCCTTGCTGTCATGGCACCCCGAGCAGCCGACGGTGCGGAAAACCGTAGCGCCCTGATGGGCGAGATCGTCGCCCTGCGGCTGGCCCGCGGTCCAGCGCGCGTACTTCTGTTTGGTGACGATATCCATCTGCCCATACATGCGCGAATGGTTGGTGCCGCAAAACTCGGCGCAGGTCAGATGAAATACGCCTGTCTTATCTGCGGTGAACCAGAGATAGGTATATCGGTCCGGCAGGATATCTTTTTTGATTCGCAACGCCGGAATGTAAAGGTCGTGGATGACGTCTTCGGAAGTCATCACCAGCCGCACCGGCGTATTGACCGGAACGTGCAGTTCGTTGATCTCGCGCGCACCGGATGGCTGCTGGAAGCGAAACATCCACTGTTTGGCGACGACATGGATTTCCATGGCATTATTCGGCGGGCTGCTCGCGGCCAGGAATTGGACGTCGGCCCACCAGAACATGAACAAGAAAAGAAACAGCGTCGCCGTCGTCCAGCCGATTTCAATTTCGTGCTTGAGAACTTCGGGAAGTTCGCCGCGTGGCGCGTCGGAGCCGCGGCGATAGCGGATGATAAACGTCAGGATCAGGGCGACGAGAATCAGGACGATCACCGCGGAAATCGCCACCAGAAGCCAAAATGACTTGTCGACCCTGCGGGCATAATCCGAGGCCGCGGTCGTGAATTGGGCGAGATTCATGACACGGCCTTTGTCATTCTGTGCATGAGCAATACGCCGCCGGCCATCGCCAGCAGTGTGATGACTCCGCTGATTTCCAGAAGCCGTCCGATACGCGCGGTATAGATGCCACGCGTCGGATCGTAGCCGTAACAAAGAAGCCGGAAGCGATCGGTCAGCGTGCCCACCTGGCCTTGCCCGGCATCGACCAAGGCGAGGCGCAGATCCTGGCCGCTCAATCCGACTCCGGAAAGGACGCGCGTTACCTTGCCTTCGCGCGTCAACACAAAAGCCGCCGCCGGATGCGCGAACTGGTCGTGCTCGGCGTCGTAACTGAAATGGTAGCCCAGCGCCGAGGTCGCCCGGGCGATAGTGCCGTTCGTTCCGGTCAGAAACACCGCCGCGTGTGAGATGGGACCGCCGTTGTCGAGACGTGACGCCTTCATTGCGCGCGCGTCTTCGAGCCGATCCCTGGGATCGATGCCGATGACGATGAGGCGGTAATCCGTCCCCGGCCGCAGCCGCGATTGTTGCAAAGCCGCGGTGGTGAAATCGAGGATCGGGCCGCATAAGGTGCGGCAGGTATAATCGGCGAATATCAGCACGGCGGCGTGGTTGTCCAACGCGTCGGTGAGCGACACCGAACGGCCGGCCTCGTTGCGGAAATCAAGGTTTAACGGCAGCTTCGCTCCAGGCGTCGGATCCACGTAGACCGCATCGAGCACAGCCTTGTTGACGCCGGCGAATGCCGGGCCGCAGAGCAGCGCAAATAAGACGAAGACCCTGGCGAGAAGCATCATGGCTTTTGCTCTTGAGGGGACGGGGAATTTTGCGACGCCGGCGCGGAGCCGGCAGTTCCGGATGCCGGGCCCGTCTGGCTCGGAGCGCCGTGCGGCGGCGTTTGATTTTTCCCGGGCGGGGAAACGCCGGCTTGCGGCGTAATGAGCCGCTCCGCACCGGCCGCGGGTGAAGTCAGCGCTTGCGGTGGTGCAAGAGGCGCATAGGCCTGGGTGCCCTCGCCGGCGAGGATCTGCATCGCCCGCCCGATCGGAATTTGCACAATGCCTTTATCGCGGTCGATCCAGCGATATTCACTCAGCAGCTTCGTCTGTGCGGCCTCAAGACGATGCAGTTGCTGACTCTGGCCGGTCTGCACGCGAGGCTGCGGGAATTCTTCCGGGGCCGGATATTTCTGGACCGGAACCTCCCTATAGTAGATCGCTTGCAGCGATCCGATCGCGAGGCCGAGCAGCAATAAAAAGCCAAGAGCTGAAAGCAGCGTAGCCTGCTTGCTAATCTCGGGGGACTCGAATCTTTCCACGCGGTCCGTCTCAAGTGCCATGGGCAGAGACCTCCGCGCGGAAACGGCTGAAGCGGTCTGTCGTCATCAGCAGCGTTTGCACCACGCCGATCACGATGGTGGCGAGCGCCGCCGGAATAAGGGCTTTGGCTCCGAAAGGAGGAGCGATCAGATACGCCGTGTAGAGGAGGGAGCCTGCCAATACGCTGGTTGCCACTAGACGCAGTGCAAAGCGGCTCCGTCGCACGCGCCCCAACAGCAGGGATAAAATCGGCACGACCGAGCCGAGGACGAACCAAGCACCCGCAAGCGCGCTCCAAGGAAAGCGATCTCGCACCACGAACCAGAATATTTTATGAGGGAGGTCGCCGTACCAGATCACCAGAAACGCCATGAAGTCGACGTAGGTGATGCCGAGCACGAAGGCGAGCAAGAGTTCGCCGATGTCGCCCACGGCGGAATTGCCTTGGGGTTCCGGCGCTACCAGCGCCGCCCACGCCATCGCCGCGATCAATTGCATGATGCCGACGCTGGCGCCGAAGGACGATGAGATGAACGGCGGCTCGAGCGAAATAAACCAGTCGATCGCAACGCTACTGATCAAGACGCCGTAGAGCAGCAAGCCGATTCCCGCGGTCAAAATATTGCCGCGGAGTTCGGCGCGCCGCACGAGCACCGAAAGCACGCTCCAAACCGCCAGCGCGATCACCGAGCGGCCGATGAAAAACGGCACGTTCAGGTAATGCGACGCGACGTCGGGCTTGACCGCGGAAATCTGGTGCGTCCACGGATAAAGCGCCGGCACGGCAACGAAGATCGGCAAAATGGCGATCAATAGCCACGGTATAGTTGCCATCGCCGGCGCCAACACCGGCCGCAACACCCAGCCCCAGCGTCCGCCGGTCAGCACATGGATCATCGTCAGCACCAGGCTGCCGATCGGTATTTGGCTCCAGAACAGGAAGCCGACGAGCCAGCCGGCGGCGGCCTGTCTCGGCTCAAAGATGGCCAGCACGACGAGTCCGGCGCCGGCTGCCGCCGCGGCCGCCACTGCAGCGAGTTGGATTCGCGCGGCATTGCTCATTGCAGCTTGTCCGTCGCTTCGGGGACTTGGGCGATTTTCGCTCGGCGTGACAATTGCAGAGCGCGGATGTACGCCGCGATCGCCCAGCGATCGTGCGGATCGACGCGATCGGCGTAGGAATACATCACGCCGTAGCCGTCGCTGATGACGTCGTAAAAATGCTGCACCGGTGCCGCCAACAGCCGGTCGATGTGATAGGAGGGCGGCGCGGGAAATCCATGCGCGACGACGATGCCGTCACCGTCGCCGGCGAGGCCGTGACAAGGCGAGCAATAAATTCCAAAGCGTTCGCGCCCGCGCTGGAGCAGTGCCAGCGAAACCGCCGGCGGGTTGGTCTCCTCGTCGTGGCGTTGCACTGCCCCTTGGGCGACGACGTGGTCCGGCAACGGCCGCGCCGACGTCCCGTCCGGCCAAAGGGCCGCCGCCTGGTAGGTCGTGTATTTGCGCTGCTCGGTCATGCTCAAGCCGCAGGCGGCAAGCGTCAGGGTCAGAAACACGACGATCGCGAGGCGAATCATTCGTCCACCTCACGCACCGAGAGCGCCCCGGCTTCACGCAGCAAATTGATCGCCTGCTGCCGGTCGCCGGCGATCTCCGGAGTTGCGAGCATGAGCCAGAAGCGATCCTGGCTCGCGAGCTCAAATCCGGCCACGTCGAACAGGCGATGATGCAGCCGTGGTAATCCGGTCTCGAACAGGAACGTGGCAAGGCCGGCAATCGACGCGCCAAGAATCCCGGTCGCGAACGGCACCAGCATGAATGCGGGCCAAGCATTCAGCGGCCGTCCGCCGCTGTTGTAGGGATAGTTGACGACGGCGGTGTAGAATTCACCGGCGCCGTAGGCGAGGGCTGCAACGCTGACGCCGGCGATGAACATGACAAGGCGGATGTGGCTCCGCCGCACATCCAGAAGCTCGCTCAAACCTTCGACGTGATGCGGCGTGAACGCGTCGACGATCCGAAAACTGCGCCGTCGCGCAAGACCGGCGGCGCGCTTGAGTTCCCCGGCACGGAGATATTCCGCCAGCAGCGCCGTCCTCATGCCGTTTCCTCCCGCTCGATTTGCTCTTCGATCAGGGCGCGTACCTCATGCATCGACACTGCTGGAAAAATCCTGACGAAGATCAGGAACATCATGGCGAATAGTCCAAGCGAGCCAAACATCAGCAGCCAGTCCCAGACGGTCGGAAGGAAAAGCCGCCATGAGCTCGGCAGATAATCGTGAGACAGCGTATTCCAGATGATCAGGATACGTTCGAGCCACATGCCGATGTTGATGATCACCGCGATGATGAACACCACAATCACGTTGCGGCGAACGGCGGAAAACCAAAAAGCCTGCGGGGCTAAGACATTGCAGAACAGAAGCGCGCCATACAGCGGCGCATAGGCGCCGGTGAATTCGAATATGACGAAGCTGCGATCGGCGCGGTCGCCGTCGTACCAGGCGTTAAACCATTCGGTGGCGTAAGACAGGCCCATAATGATCGAGGCGGCGAGCATGATTTTCGCCATCACGTCGAAATGCTCCCGGGTAATGAGCGATTGCAGGCGAAATCCCCAGCGCACCAAAGCGGCGAGGCACACCACCATGGCGAAGCCGGAATACATCGCGCCGACGACGAAATACGGCGGGAAGATCGTTTCCTGCCACCCCGGCATCAGACTCGCCGCGAAATCCATGCCGACGACGCTATGCAGCGAGACGACGAGCGGCACGCCGAGGCAGGCGAGCGTCAGATGCAGGATTTCATAATTGTGCCAATGCCGTGCCGAACCGCGCCAGCCGAGCGCAATGGCGCCGTAGAAAGCGCGCGCGAATTGGCCGCGTGCACGGTCGCGGATCGTGGCGAGATCGGGAATAAGACCGACATAAAAGAAGATAATCGAGAAGATGATATAACTCAGGATTGCCCAGAAATCCCAAATCAGCGCGCTACGCCACTGCGGCCACACCGTCATGGTGTTGGGATAGGGCGTGAGCCAGTAGAAATAGAGCGGGCGGCCGAGATGCAGGATCGGGAACAGGCCCGCGATGGTTGCCGCGAACAGCGTCATCGCTTCGGCGAAGCGGTTGGCCGATGCGCGCCACTTCTGCCGTGCGATCAAAAGCATCGACGAGATCAATGTCCCCGCGTTGCCGATACCGATCCACCAGACGTAGTTGGCGATGGCAAAGCCCCACACCACGGTCGAATTGACGCCCCAAACACCGATCCCGCGCATGAACAACACGACGATGCAGACCAGCATCGTCAGCGTCAGCGCCAGGCTGACCAAAAATCCGATCCACCACGCTTTCCAGCTCCATGCGCCACGTTCCAACAGGGGCGCGGTGACCAGATGATTGACGGTGTCATAATCGCGGCCGCTCGGCAGCGTCCAGCGCTCCGCCGGCCCGGCGCGATCCTCGACTGCCGCAGCCATGGTCACGATTGTTGCTCCTGCAGGCCGTCGTTCGAATTTCTCAAGCGCGCGAGATAGGTGGTGCGCGGCCGCGTACCCAGGTCGCCAAGCAGCGCGTAACTGCGGTCTTCTTGGCGCAGCGCATGAATCTTTGCGGCCGGATCGCTGAGATCGCCGAAGCTGATGGCGCGGGTCGGGCAAGCCGCCTGGCAGGCGGTGACGACCTCGCCTTCACGTATCGTGCGCTTTTCTTTCTCGGCCTGGCGCCGCGCGCCGCTGATGCGCTGAACGCAATAGGTGCATTTTTCCATGACGCCGCGCGAACGTACGGTGACGTCCGGGTTGAACACCGCCCGCACGCTTTCAGCGCCGAAATTCGCGTATTCTTCGCCGTCGGCGTAACCAAAGAAGTTGAAGCGGCGGACTTTGTAGGGACAATTCAACTCGCAAAAGCGCGTACCGACACAGCGATTATAGACCTGGAGGTTCAAGCCCTCGCCGTCGTGAACCGACGCCGCCACCGGACAAACCGGCTCGCAGGGCGCGTGCTCGCAATGCATGCAGGGAATGGGCGAGAAGCCGGGCTGCCCGTCGATCGTATAATTGTCGATGCGCAGCCAGTGCATGTCGCGGCCCATCGCGATCTCGTCGGGGCCGACAATCGGCACGTTGTTCTCGGACTGGCATGCCACCACGCAGGCGTTGCAGCCGATGCAAGCCGCGGTGTCGACGACCATCGCCCAGGAATAGGTGTCGTAGTCGTGCGGCGGATAAAGAGTAGGTGGATTGGCGCCGGGCTTCGGCAGTTCTTTTGCGGCGCCTCGCGCCAGTTCCGCCAAGCTAAAGCGCGGCTGCAATTCGCGCGCTTCGCCCTCGAGCTGGAAGTGATGCTGGGTGATGAGGATATTCTCATTGCGTCCGGTGCGCTCGACGGCAACGTCATCGATGATCCAGCGCGCGTCGCTGCGACGTAGTCCGTTGACGTCAAATCCGATGCCATTGGCCATCGCGCCGGCGCGCGAGCGGCCGTATCCGATCGTCGTTTCTATGGTGTTGTCGGCCTGGCCGGCGCGAATGAGCACCGGGCCTTCGAGCGCGCTGCTGCGACAACGAAGCCGAACGACGTCACCATCCACGAGGTTGAGCCGATGGCCGAGCGTTTCGGAAACATGGAGGGCGTTGCCCCAAACCTGCTTGGTGAGCGGCTTTGGGCACTCCTGCAGCCAAGCATTGTTGGCGACGCCGCCGTCCCAGATCGAAGGATCCGGCGAGAGTGCCAGCGACAGCGTGACCGCGGCTTTCGCGGGAGGAACGGCAGGCAAAGCCGCCGATTTGACGGCGACGCGGCTTGCGGCCGTGTTGGCGACGATTCCGTCTTGCAGCGTGTTGCGCCACCAGGAATTGAAATCTCCGTTCGCAACCGTCTGCCACGTAGCGCGGACGAGATCGTATGGCGATGTCGTTAACGACCCTTGGAGAGTTGCCAACAAATGATGCGCCGTGCGGGTGTCGTAGAGCGGACGGATCAACGGCTGAACGATACTCGCGGAGCCTTCGAAGGCGCGCAGGTCCGACCAGCTTTCCAACGGATGCGATAGCGGCAGATGCCATTTGCATCGCTCGCTGGTTTCATTGTCGTAGAGCGCGAGATGGAGGCTGAACGGCACCGAAGCGATGGCATCGCCGAGATGCAGTTCGCCAGGCGCGTCGTAAGCCGGGTTGTCCGCCAGAACGACGAGAGTCTCCACCTTGTTTGCCGCGATATCCTGACCGAGCGCTTCTAATGACGCGCCGTGTCCCATAGCCGCCGGATCGACTGGTTCGATGAAATCGACCGGCGCATGCAGCGCGTTGTTGATCCAATGGCACAGCGCGTGCACCTCGGCGGGCTGACGGCGGCCTGCAAGCACGAGCGCGTTGCCGGCCTGCGCCTTGAGGTCGGCAGCCGCGGCGCGAGCAAATTTTTCCGCACCGGCAGGAAGCGGCGCATCGGCTGCCGGCGCGCCGAGCGCTTCGGCGACAACCAGCGCGACGTTGCGGATCAGCGCGTGATCGAGCGGAAGATGATGATCGGCATTGGCGCCAGTCAGCGTCCAGGCCGGTTCCACCGCGTAAAGCCGCAGAGACGCATCTGCCGACCGCGATTGCCTGGCCGCGACAAAGTCGCGGCTCAGGGGGATCTGCTCCGGACCAAAGCCGATCGGATCGGCGTCGAGTGCCAGCACGACCCGCGCTTCGCGCAATCGCGGTAGCGCAAGCAAAGGCCGGCCGAACGCCTGTCGCGAACCGGCAAGCGCCGCGTCATCGTCAACCGGTTCGTAACGGTACCAGCGCGCTTCGGGAAAAGCTTTCAAGGCGCCGTCAATTTGCGCGATCAGGGTGGGCGACGTGATGCGGTTGGTGACAATGCGCAGGCCTGCGCCATGCCGCGATCGCTCTCGCTCGATCTGCGAAAGCAGTTGCGCTTCAAACGAACCCCACGCGCGCAGACCGTTACCGGCACGGACCGCTTTCGATCGGTCCGGGTCATACAACGAAAGCACTGCCGCTTCGGCGAAAACGTCGGTCGAGCCAAGACTTGCCGGGTGCCGCGGATTGCCGTCGATCTTGATCGGGCGGCCTTCGACCGATCTGACGATGACGCCACGCCCGTAACCGGCCAACGCGAGAGCGGTCGCGAACGCCATCCGCTTGCCCGGAACATAGCCGTCGGGAAAGTCCACATACGGAACGACCTGCTCTTCCGGACGCCCGCAGGAAGCAAGCGCCAGCGCTGCGCCGCTGGCCAAGAGCTTCAGCGCCATGCGGCGGTCGAGAGCGAGGGACGATCCGGCCTCGATGGCCGAAGAGGGCGGCGGGGCGGCGGCGCTATGCGGGGGATCGGTCATCGGTGGCAAACCGAGCAATCGGTGAGATGTTTGTTGTCGATCAGATAATGCGCGAGCAGCATGCGCCCTCGCGTGGCCTGATCGGCCGGCGGCCGCCAATACGGATCGAACACTTCGCTGGCTGGGCGCAGATAGGGCGTCGGATCGCGATGGCAATTCAGGCACCACCCCATGGTCAGGGGCTGGGCCTCGCGCATCAGCGGCATCGACGCGACAGAGCCGTGACAGGTCGTGCAGCCAACTCCTTTGGCGACATGAATGGAGTGGTCGAAATAGACGTAGTCAGGAAGTTTGTTGACCTTGTTCCAGCGTATTGGCTGATCTTCGGCGAGGCTTGCCCGCACCGGCGCGAGCATTTCGGTCTGCGTGTAGAGTTGCGAATGGCAGGTCATGCAGACTTGCGTCGGCGGGATGCCGGCGATGGTCGATGTCTCGACGCCGGTGTGGCAGTAACGGCAGTCGAGGCCAAAATCGCCGACGTGGTGTTTGTGGCTGAACGGGACCGGTTGATTAAGCGTGATTGAGCGGTCGGTGATGTACTCGGAGCGCATCACCAGATACGCCAAGCCCACCCCGAGAAACGGCACAACAACAACGGAAACCAGCGTGACGCGCGCAATCGTATCGGCGTAGGGCCGGAAAATTTGAGACATCAGCCGCCCTCCAACCCGTGGCTGTTTGTTTCGTCGGCCGCACCCGCCCCGGTTGCGGCCATCGTTTCCGACCGGCATCTCAACCCGCCCTTGGGCAAGGAGTTCCTGCGAATTAGCGCCGCGCCAGCCCCGCAGCTCCGGCCAAGTTACGAAAATCGCTCGGTAATCCAGCAAAGCCAAAAATTTTTGGGTAATTGGAACTCCGGGCCGCCAGGCGGATGCGGGCATCATCGGCATGGATCATCGGTCGCGCCGCCGCCCAAGCTCCAGCGTCGCGCCCCGAATCCCGACCCAACGATTTTCACGAAAAAGAAATTTGCCGCAGCGGCTCAACCAGATCGCGCGCGTCAGTCGGGGCACGTGTCCGTCGGTGCTCGACGAGATTATCGGTGCTCGACGAGATTAACGGAGTGCAATCCAATAACGACCGGGCAAATTACGCCTTCGACCGCTCTCGTAACGATGGAACTTTTTGCTTGCGGTTATCGCGGCGACGACAGCCATGCGCCCCAGTTGCCGTCGCCCGAGCGCGACGCACTTGCGGAGCTTTCTAATATTGCCATGGCGCGCGCCGCCAATAAGCCTGCGCCAGATGGTCGAGTACCATGTGATTTTGTCGGTTCGCAGTGCCGATATCGTATCCGAAGGTTTGACATAAACGTAATCGATTCATTGATCGCGTCTCTTCGCGAGCGGGTCGCCGGACGCGTATAGTCGATCAAATCTCGAACTCGAGGCTGACCTGGCAACCTGCCGCGACGTCCGAATATGTGACGGAGCAGCCCAGTCCTTGCGCCAGAGCGCCGATGATGCGGCTGCCGACACCGGTGCCCTTGGCTGGGCCCACCCCGCGCCAGCCGACACCATCGTCTTCAACAGTCAACTTTACCGTGCTCGGTGTGATCTTGCGGAACATGACCCTGATCTCGCCGACCGAGTTCTCGGGATATGCGTATTTGAAAGCGTTGGTCACAAGCTCCGTCACCACCATGCCAATCGACACCGCCTTGTCCGTCGGCACCTCGGCACGCTCGGCAAGCAATCGAACGCTCGATTCGTGCCCGGCTTGATTGAGCGTCGCCTCGAGGTCATGGAGCAAGCCGGCCAAATAATCCGATATCTCGACCGAACGTGCATCTTGCGAGGTGTACAGCCTGCGGTGGACGCCGGCGATGGCCACGATACGATTCTGAATCTCGCCCAGAACGGAGCGCACCCCCGGTTCACTGACGGATTTGGCCTGCATGCCAACCAAAGCCGCCACCAGCGCCAGGCTGTTTGCGACGCGATGATTGACTTCATGCAGCAGCACTTCAGCGCGGTCTCTCGCTTCGCGAACTTCGCGCTCCGCTCGATCGCGCTCGCGCCGCAGCTTTGCCTTGTCGACCGCTTGGTCAATGGCAGTGCCGAGAAGCTCAAGGAATTCGTCGCCGACGGTTTTGAGCACGTAATCGGTTGCGCCGGCTTTCAAAGCTGCGACCGCGACCTTGGCATCGTCCGCACCGGTAACGTAGACCACCGGTGGCGGCGTCGGCAGCACGTTCAGCGATTCCAAAAAATCGATTCCCGTGCCCGTCGGCAGGAAGTGATCGAGCGCGATGACGTCAACGCCCCCTCGGACGAGCTGCGTAAAGCCGGCTTCGGTGGAAGCCACGCATTCGACCTCGTAGCCGCGGCGGCTCAATGATCGCCGGACCAGACGCGCCAAAGCGAGATCGTCATCGACATATAGGACGCGCGCCTTATCACTGAACATGACGACCGTTGGGCCTTTGACGGTTAGTCGGCTTCCGGAACTTGCATGACTGCAAAGAAAAGCCCGAGCTGCCGGATGGCATTGGCGAAGCCTTCGTAATTCACGGGCTTGGTGATGTAGACATTGGCGCCGAGGTCATAACAACGCTGAATTTCGCGGTTGTCGTCGGTGGTCGTCAGCACGACGACCGGCAAACGTCTGGTATGAGGGTTCGACTTGAGCTTCTCCAATATATCTATCCCGGTCATGTCGGGTAGATTGAGATCGAGCAGGATCAGAAGCTGCCGCCCAGAGCTGGTGTCACCGGAGCGGTCTTGACCCAGCAGGTACGTCAGCGCCTCGGTGCCGTTGGAAAACGGGATAATCTCGTTGTTCACTCCGGCACGGCGGATGTTCTTCTCGATGAGGCGCGCGTGTCCCTCATCGTCCTCGATCATGATGATGCTGACAGGCTTCGCTAGCTCGTTCACTCAGGCAGCTCCGGTTTGTGTGGACGTGATCGCGCGCAGATCGCGCGGCAGGTCGAGCTTTATTATCGTGCCCTGCGCAAGCTCGGACTGCAGCGTAATCTCGCCGCCCAGGTTGCGAGCCATCGTGCGTACATGAGCGAGGCCGATCCCTTCGCCGGGACGATCCTGCTTTCCAGAGCGGCGAAACAAGTCGAAGACACGGTCGTGATCCTGCTTGGCGATTCCCCGGCCATTATCTTGGACTTCCACAACGACGCGCTGCCCCAGGCCCTGCGTGGCGCGAATGAGAATCTTCAACGGTCGATCCGGCATCCGGTATTTCACCGCGTTATCGAGCAGGTTGCCGAAAATCTGTTCGAGTGCAAGACGATCGGATACCAACGTCGGGACCTCCGCTTTGATTTCAACATCGCCGCCGCTTTCCATCATCTGATGGCGGACGTTTTCGGTGACGGTCTTGAGCAGCGCATCCAACTGGATCGGTTCCGGCTTGAGGACTCTTCGGCCCTCACGTGACAATCTCAAAATAGCGTTGATAAGGGCGTCCATCTTGCGCGTCGACGAGCGGATAAAACCGATTGCTTCCGGCAAATCTTCGAAAGCCGCGGTCCGCGCCTCCTTGACGGAGGGATCTTCGCTGGTCTCATCCGCGCCGCGCACATAGTTCTGTATCGACGCGAGACAACCGTCGAGTTCGCTGGTGAATCCCATGATATTCACGAGCGGTGCCCGCAAGTCGTGCGTGACCATATAGGCGAAACGCTGGATTTCCTCGTTGGCGCGGCCGAGTTCGCCCGTGCGCTCACGCACACGGTCCTCGAGGCCTGAATTGAGCGCCTGCACTTCTTGCTGCGCCTGGATCAGTTGACGGGTGTACGACAGAACGGCCCAGACCGAACCGCCGACGACGAGAATGATCACCAGTGCGCCGCCGATGGTGATCCACTGCAGGGTCAGAATACTTTCGCGCTGGTCCTGCACGGCTTTGATGGTATTGTTTTCGGCTTGCTGGAGCAGCGTCGCCAACAAATTACGCGCGTCCCCCATCAATATCAGTCCGCGGTTCGTCTTCACGGCCGCCAGCGCGTCATCGGGTCGGCCGCCGTCGTAAACGTCGATAATGTGCTGGAGTTCGGCAAGCTTGTTGGTCACGACCGGAGTCAATCTGTCGACCACGGCTTTTTGAGCAGGCTCGTTCGCCATCAATGTTCGGATACGATCGATTTCCTCCGGAAGTTCCTGCCGTGCCGTGAGATAGGGCTTGAGATAGGTCGGATCCCCCGTCAGGAGGTATCCGCGCTGGCCAGCCTCAGCGTCTTCGATCGTATTGCGCAAATCGACGATTGCGGCGCGTTGCGCACGGTCTTTATTTACGGCGTCGGAATACACTCCGGCTTGGCGCACCAGCCATAGATTGAAGGCGACGATCACCGCAAGCGCAGCCACGCCGACGAGAATCGCAAGCACGGTCAACCGGACAAACGAAATTTTCGACAGTGGCATGTATACCGCCCGTGGGGGTGCCGCCACTTATACAGAAGCAGCGCAACCGGGCGCAAATACTGGAAAGCTCCATGCCGACGAGTTCCTCGAATTGCCGTTAGGCAGCGTTTATCGGCTTCTTCTCTCGGACGCGCGCGAGGGTTCCGCAACGAGCGAGTTCAGGCTTCCAGTGAGGGGGTTCCGCAACGAGCGAGTCTCAGGCTTCCAGTGAGGTCGATGTCGATTTCTTTTTCGCGGCCGATGCCGCGCGTTTCGGAACAGTGTGTGGTTGCTCTCGCAGAGCGCGAAAGCGCGGCGGTGGAACCGGGAGCGATTTCTATGTACCGGCCAATCAAAGCCGAGACTTAATTGAAACGCTTTGGAGCTGCGGCACCGGAACGCTAAAGCGACTCGACAGGCGCCGAGGCTTCCCTGCCCGCTAACCGATCCCCGTTGGGAGCTTTTGAACTGCATTCGCTCACGAATGTCCTACTTTATAATCCTTCTAACGTATTGATTGCGCTCATTAAATTTGGGTTATGATGTCGCTTTTCGCTTGCAAACGCGCTGCCGGACCATAAAAACTGGGCCACACGTTGATAGGTGGATGGCCCGTGTTCGTCGCCTTTCTGATCATGCTGCGCGAAGGCACCGAAGCCGCCCTCATCGTCGGCATCGTATCGAGCTACCTTGCGCAAACCGATCGTCGGCAATGGCTCCCCGCTGTGTGGCTCGGAGTAATCGGTGCGATCGCGGGCTGCATAGCCGTCGCGGTAGCGCTGGAACTTGCCGGGGCGGAATTTCCGCAACGGCAGCAGGAGATGTTCGAGGGCTGTGTCGCGGTTGTGGCGGTCCTGGTGCTGACGTCCATGGTGTTCTGGATGCGCAAGGCGGCGCACTCAATTGCCGCCGATCTCCGAGCGTCGGTCGACGCTGCGCTCTCTGGAGCGAGTTGCGGCGGCTTCGCACTCACCATGTTGGCGTTCCTTGCTGTCGGGCGGGAGGGACTGGAAACGATCTTCTTTCTCTCCGCGATCGTCCAGCAAAGCCAAGGCTGGTCCATTTTGATCGGCGCCGCGCTCGGCCTGGTCTGCGCCGTTGGGGTCGGTCTCGCTATTTACGTCGGCGGTACACGAATCAACCTGCGGCGGTTCTTTCAATGGACCGGCATCTTCATCATATTCGTTGCCGCCGGTTTACTTGCGGGCGCGGTGCGCGCTTTTCATGAAGCCGGCATCTGGAACGGCCTTCAACAGCCCACCTTCGACCTCGGCAATATCCTTCCGACTGATGGCCTTGCCGGAACGCTGCTGGCCGGCTTTTTCGGCTATCAGGAAGCGCCGACTGCGGGTGAAATCGTCGCCTATTTTGCCTTCCTGATTCCGGTTTTGCTGCTGTTCTTCACACCAGCGCGTCGGCCGATAACTGCGACGACGGCGCTCGGCTCCAATGCGCAATGAGGACGTCAATATTGATGGCTGCCGATCTTAATCGAATGCTTGCCGTACTGACGACGGGAGTGGGATTTTTGATTCTCCCACCGATGGCAGCGCCGCGAGCCGAAGCCATGCCCGTCAGTGTAACGGTTACAGACAAAGGCTGCGAACCCAATTCTTTGACGGTAACGGAAGGGAAACTGAAGTTTGCCATCAAGAATGCCAGTCAGCGCCCGCTCGAATGGGAGATTCTCGACGGCGTCATGGTGGTCGAAGAACGCGAGAATATCTTCCCGGGATTTACGCAAACGCTGTCGGCGACGCTGTCGCCGGGCGCGTATCTTATGACATGCGGCCTGCTCAATAATCCCAAAGGAACATTGGTGGTCCAGGCAGCCGCCGCCGGCGCGGCAACCGCACCGGTCAGCGCGCTCGATCTCGCCGGACCGTTGGCCGAATACAAGCTCTACGTATTACGCGAGGTCGATGCTCTGGTTGCCGATACCCAGACATTCGTTGCCGCAATCAAAGCCAATGATCTCGCCAAGGCCCAGGCGCTGTATGCACCAACCCGAATCCACTACGAGCGGATCGAGCCGGTCGCTGAATTATTCGACGATCTCGACAAGGCCATCGACGTTCGCGCCGACGATTTCGAGAAAAAGGAAGAGGATCCTGGTTTCATCGGATTCCACAAGATCGAAAAGTACCTTTTCATCGACAAGAGCACCGCCGCCGCGCAGCCGGTAGCCGACAAGCTGATCGCCGATGTGCACGAGCTTCATAATCGCATTGAAAATCTGACAATCCCGGCGGGCAAGATGGTCGGTGGCGCCGCCGACCTCATCGAAGAAGTTGCCGCGACCAAGATCACCGGCGAAGAAGACCGCTACAGTCACACCGACCTTTGGGATTTCCAAGCCAACATCGACGGATCGCAGAAGATCTATGCGTTGCTGCGGCCACTCACGGTCAAGCGGAATCCCGCTTTTGTTAAGCGCGTCGACGACAACTTCAAACAAGTCGATGCGATATTGGCGAAGTACCGGTCGGGAGACGGCTTTCAGAGCTACGATAAGGTCCAGGAAAGCGATCGCAAGGCTATGAAGGGGCCGATCACGACATTGGCCGAGGACCTCTCGACCTTGCGCGGTCAATTGGGGTTGGAATGACGAGACGCCACGGCAGCGGGCCTGATCGCAAAGGGCTTTGTGCGCTTGCGCCCATCGGCGCATCGCGCCGTTCCCTTCTGAAGTTCGGTGCCGCGACCGGCGTGGCTTCACTCGCGATGGCGTCGCCGGTGCATCTTCGGGCGGCGGAAACCGACGACACCGAGACCGCACTCCAGAATCAGCCATTCTTCGGTGTTCATCAGTCCGGCATTGTGACCCCGCAGCCCGCCGCGGCAACCATGGTCGCGTTCGATGTGCTGGCCGAGAATCGCGCCGATCTGGAGCAATTGTTCAGGACGCTGACGCAGCGCATCGCATTTCTCATGGCGGGCGGTCCAGTCCCCGCCCGCGATCCTTTGTTGCCGCCAGCCGATTCAGGCCTGCTCGGACCTGTCGTCGTGCCGGACAATCTCACGGTAACCGTGGCCATCGGCGCAAGCTGCTTCGACGATCGGTTTGGTCTTAAGCGCTTAAAGCCAAAGCATCTCGTTACGATGACGCAATTTCCAAACGATGCTTTGGATGCGAACTTCTGCCATGGCGATATGCTGATTTAGTTTTGCGCCAATCGCGAGGAAACCGTCATTCATGCGCTGCGCGACATTATAAAGAATACGCCTGGCTTGCTGACGGTGCGTTGGAAGATCGACGGCTTTTTGCCTGCCGACACCGTGCGGCGCTTGGGCGAAGAGACTATTCGCAACCTTCTCGGCTTCAAGGATGGTACAGCAAACCTTACGGCATCCGATGCCGAATTGATGAACCGGCACGTCTGGGTCCAGCCTGGCGCGGACGAGCCGTCGTGGACGGCCGGCGGTACCTATCAGGTGGTCCGCATCATCCGCAATCTCGTTGAGCGCTGGGACCGTACGCCGCTCAACGAGCAGCAAAAGATCATCGGACGTCATAAAATGAGCGGTGCGCCTCTCGGAGCCGAGAGTGAGCACGAGCTCCCCGATTATACCGACGATCCGGAAGGGTTGCGCATTCCTCATACGGCGCATATTCGGCGCGCCAATCCGCGGACGTCGGAGACGGATGCCAACCTGATTTTACGGCGGCCTTACAACTTTTCGCGGGGAAACAGCAGCAATGGCCAGCTCGACATGGGCCTCCTGTTCGTGTGCTTCCAGTCGAATCTCGCGGCCGGATTCCTGACCGTACAAAATCGACTGAATGGCGAAGCGCTGGAAGAATACATAAAGCCGGTTGGCGGCGGTTACTTCTTCGCTCTTCCAGGGATTCCGAACTCCGATCGTTTTCTGGGCGACGCACTCTTATCCGCCTAGTTGGCGAACAATCAACAGCATCGAATCTTCTGCATTCTGGCGAATGCGGCTTCGCGATACTGAAACGATCAGATGGCGCTCGATGAGCCGCGGCGGATAAAGCCTCAACCTAGCTTCAGATAATCTCCGAGGCGCTTCCTGCTATTTCCAAAAAGTGAGAATGGCAACGACGGCCACGATCGCGCTAAGCGCAACGGTCGGCGCTGATCGGCCCCGGCGATGGATCCGTCACAAGCGTAACGGCCCATAAGATTATTGTGAGCAGCGCGCAAGCGACGCCGAGGAGCTTTGACGCTAGGCCAACGGCGCGCATTCCATTCGCCTTCTGCCTTGGCGGCAAATTGGACCGAGCCACAGGCGTCGCAAGCCCGGCGGGGCAGATATTTTCTGCGGCGAACGTCGGCAATTATCAGAATGCGGTGTGTAGACGGCCGGCGAAAACATTCACCGGGCCGCGGCTGGCGTTATAGGCCGGGTTCGCGATGAACTGATAGTCGGCGCTGACCTTTATCGCGGCTGTTATGGCGTAGCTGTAATAAACCTCGACGATATCTTCGAGAGCATAATTCGTCAGCGAGCCGTCCCCGACGAGAATGCCCGATCCACCGGCGGCCAGATAGGCTTGGTGAGCGGGCGCGAGGCCGTTGATGACGCCGGCAACGCCGATCGTATCATCCGGCCTGCCCCATTGCTTGCCGCCGATCGAGACGCCGGCCTGGACCGTGCGGTCGACGTCGGTGAAATCCCACGGCTCGATGTCGCCATCGGCCCAGCCGGCCCGCGCGAACACGCCTATGGTCTCCGTTGCCTGTTGTTCGAGGTTCAGGCTCACGCCAGTGCGGTTTCGATAACTGCGCGTCGACGCCAACGCATCGCTGGCGTCGCCGGCGAACGGCATGCCGGGCTGCGAAAGATTGACCGCATCCTGGAAATCCCCGGCGCGGCCGTGGCTGAGAAACCCGGTGACCTTCAGCTTGCCCGGCTGGCCCCACAATTCGTGGCGTTCCTCGATTTCGCCGACGTATTGCAACTGGTTGAATCCCTCATCGAGACCGTAAGCATCCGCATTCATGCCGCCGCCGGCCGGCACGGCCGAGAGGTCAAACACGCCGCCGCGAAACGTGAAGCGGCCCTGATACCATTCGGCGGCGGCAGCATAGGTATAGCCCCAGGCGTCGCCGGCATAGTCGAATGTCCCGGCATTGATCAGCGTCCAGTTCAGAAAGTCGGTCTTCGGGTTGTTGGCGTATTTGTTGGTGTCGAAGACATCGACGACGGCGAATTTGCCGACCCACACCACCAGCCGGTTTTCGCTCTGCGAGCCGCCGAACTGATTGACGTCGGCGTCGACCTTCTGGGTCGCGCCGCCGAGATCGATAGTCTGCCGGACGAAATAGCGCTGCACCCGGGCATAGGGGTCGTCGAAGCCAAGCTTGTAAGATTCGCCGCTGGGGAATCCCGCCACGCCGTGGGTATTGGCAAGACCGAAGCCCTGATCGATTTCAGGATCGACCCACAACTCGGCGCCCTTCCACAGCCGCAACCCGGCATAGAGCGTCGCATCCACGGTCTCGCGGCCTTCGCCGCCGCGCGGCAAGCTGTTTGGGCCGTCGGGGATGGATGAACGAAAACCCGGGTAGCCCTGCCAGGTGAATGTGCTTTGGCCGTGGAAATTGACATTGTCCGGATCCGGCATCGACGGCGCTTTGGTCACGAACGCGCCGCCGACGGGCGCGCTGTTGTTGAACTGATAGTTCACGCCGGCGCGAATCTCCTGCAGCAGGAAATCGGACGTAAAGGGCTGCGCGCCCGCCGAGAACGGATAGGTTTTGCTGCCGTAATCGATGAACAGATATTCGAGCTTGGCCGTCCAATGCGGTGCGATCGGCGCCTCGACGCCGGCGCCCGCCGCCCAGCCGAGGCGCCAGACAAACGGCGACTCGCTCGTGCCTGCCGTTAAATTGGTCAATGTCTGCTGGTTGTAGGTCCAGGCAAAGCCGCCGGTGGCGTAAAACAGCCAGCTTCCCGGCGTGTAGCCGATGCGGGCGCGCACCGTCCCGGAGGCGAGCACCGCTTCGCTGAAATTTTCCGGACCGAATGTCGGCGACGTGAAATTCGGGCTGCTGCCGATCGAGAGCCCGTTGAGGCTCGGATAGTTCGGAAACGAGGCATCGGTTTCGCCGCCGACCAGAATTCGATTCGGCAACACGTAGTTGTAGCCGCCCTGGATTCCCGCCAGGAAGCTCCCCGCCTCGTCATAGGTGTTGATCGTCTGATAGATGCTGCTCGATCCGGACGCGCCGGGCGTCGACCAGTTCGTGGTGCCCCAGCCCGCACCGATATGACCGCCGAAATAGAAGCCGGTCCAGTTATACGCGGGCCCCGCGTAGGGAATCGGCGGAGCTTTCGTCACTATAATGTCGTCGGCGAAAGCGCCGGCAGGCAAGACAAGCGTGAGAGCGAGAAACACGAAAACACTCGACGCAACTTTGATGTCGACGAGCAGATTTTTTCTCGTCCCCAAACCCGATAAACGAGCAAGTTTAGAAGGATTCCAGCGCATTTTCGCGCGCTCCATGATTCGATGCCAAATAACATCGAACCGGAAGAGAGCGTCAACGCCTATGTTTTGGAATTATCACAGTTCTAAATAGATAAGCCGTACATCAGGACGCGATCGGGTTGGGCTTCGCACCGATCAACTTGGTACACTAAGCAGCCGAGGCACGACCGGCGCCTCTATCAAGATCAGCACGGCAAACGGGTCGCCGTCATCGCCGAGCGTGGAAGGACGCTAGCCGCCGAAGTTTCAGTCGTGATGCTTGATGATCACGGTTTTGCTGCCGTGGTGGTGATGGGAGGTCGGCGGCACGACTTCGTTGTAAAGGTGCCGGTGCTTGTGAATAACGACAGTGTCGGCCATCGCGGCGTTCGACATGGCGATGCCGATCGCGGCGAGCGCAGCCAATGACAGGACAAGGTTCCGCATCGTAATTTTCCTCTGGGTAACGGTTCAGATTCGACAATGCGCCAAAGAACGAACCGTTCCCCAACTGAGAACCATCGGAAGTCGCCCAATCGCTTCGCCGGCAAAACGGCTATCAGCCGAGGTATGCGGCAGATTAAAAAGGACACCGATATCCCCGTTTCCTGAACCCAGCCATTCCAGGCTTTCGCGAAGCCTTGCGCGAGGCACTTGAAATCTGCGGGTGCTGCTGCGATCTGACGCCGGGCCTTCAATCAGAAGTCTGACTGTTGCTAATTTATGCAGCTCGTGTCGTTAACGACACGAGCTAAGCTATTGATCGTATTTAATTGGCGGAGAGGGAGGGATTCGAACCCCCGATACGGTCGCCCGTATGCCGCATTTCGAGTGCGGTGCATTCAACCACTCTGCCACCTCTCCATGGGAGCAAGATCGGGTTGCGCGTTGCCGCGACTATGTAGAGCATGACCCGCGCAAACGCCAGAGCCGCCGAACGAGCGCGATCAGTCGCGCGGCTTGCCCAGCAGCAGCAGATTGGCAGCAAGCGCCAGCATCGCTCCGGCGCCGATGATGACGGTCATCGGCCGCGGCGTGCCGTCGGCAAACCAGCCGATTGCCGCGCTGGTCAGCGCGCCGCCGCCGAATTGCAGCGCCCCTGCCATCGCCGCCGCGGCGCCGGCCCGGTTCTGCGACACCGCAAGCGCACCCGAGATCGCGTTCGGCGCCACGATAGTGAGGAGCGACAGCACGGCGAACAACGGCAGCGCGATGCCGGCAATGCCGCCGAATCCGCCGACGCCGGTCACCAGCAGGACGACGCTGCCGGCGGCCCCGATCACGCACGCGGTGCGCAGCATGCGGTCGGCGCCGCGCCGCAACACGATCCGGCTGTTGAGGAAAGTCGCCGCGATCATGCCGACCATGTTCACGCCGAACAGGAAGCCGAAATATTGCGGCGGCACGCCGAAATATTCGATGTAGACAAAGGGCGAGCCGGCGATGAAGCCGAACAGACAGAAAAAATAAAAGGTGGAGCAGGCGACGTAACCGACGTAGCGCCGGTTGCGGAACAGCTCGAAATAGCCGACCAGCATGGCCAGCGGATGGGCCTTGTTGCGGCGCGTGGCGTCGAGCGTTTCCGGCAGCAACAGCGCGGTCAGGAACGCGACTATGCCGAAAGCGACCAGCACCCAGAAAATCGCGCGCCAATCGAGCCACAGCAGCACCTGGCCGCCGATCAGCGGCGCGACGACCGGCGCCGAGGCGGTCACCATCAGATTGAGCGACAACACCCGCGCGCTCTGATTGCGGTCGTAGAGGTCGCGGACCATGGCCTGCACCGCCATCGGCACGACCGATCCGCCGAAGGCCTGCACGAAACGCCAGACCACGATCGCCGACATCGTGGTCGCCGACGCGCAGGCCGCGGACGCGATGACATAAAGCACCAGCCCGGCCAGCAGCGGGCGCTTGCGCCCGAAGCGGTCGGACAACGGCCCGAGCAGCAATTGGCCGGCGCCGAAGCCGACGAAGAACGCCGACAGCGTCAACAACGTCTGGGCTTCGTCGGCGGCGAGCGCCTGGCGCAGCATCGGCAGCGCCGGCAAATAGATATCGATCGAGAGCGGCGCGGTCGCCGACAAGAAACCAAAAATAAAAATCCGGCCGCGTGGGCCGATAATCGGTGCGGGCATTTCAAGGCCAATTGCACGATCATCATAGTCGGCAATGCGTGCCGAACAAGGGCATAGCACCCATTGCCGCGGCCTCGATCCTCTTGCCACGACAAAACAGCGCGGATACCAAAATCGCATGATTGAGAGCGATGTCCTCATCGTCGGCGGTAGTCTGGTTGGACTTTCCGCGGCCGCGTTCCTTGCCTGGCATGGCGTGCCGAGTTTTTCGGTCGAGCGCCATCACGGAACCGCCATCCACCCGCGCGCCGGGCATTTTCACCTCCGGACGTTGGAGGTGCTGCGTTCCGTTGGGCTTGAGGGTCGCGTCCGCGCGGCATCCGAGGAGCAGTTCGATCCCAACGGCGGCATCAATGCGGTTGAGTCACTCGCCGGTAGGGAAATCGCGACCTATATCGCCAACCTCAACGAAGGCGTTGCAGCCATCAGCCCATCGAGCCGCCTGTTCATGACGCAGCAGAGCCTGGAGCCGCTCATTCGCGCCCGCGCCGAGGAACTGGGGGCTACGCTGCGCTACGCAACCGAACTGGTATCGTTCGAGCAGGACGCGGACGGCGTCACCGGCCACATCCGCAATGTCGTTACCGGGGAGACAGATACGGTTCGCGCCAAATATCTGATCGCCGCCGACGGCAACCGCAGCCCGATACGCGAGCAACTTGGGATCGGCACGCGCGGCCCCGGCCATCTGGCAGACTGCGTCACGATTTATTTTCATGCCGATTGCGGCGCCGCGTTGCGTGGCCGCAATCTCGGCGTGATCTACGTCTTCAACCCGGATCTGCGCGGCTTTTTTCGCTTGGTCAGAACCGGAGATTCCGGTTTCCTTGCGGTCATGACATTGGGCGACATGTCGCGGCCCGACGCCCTTGAGGTGGCTCAAAACATCACCGAGGCGCACTGCGTCGCCTTCGTTCACTCCGCCACGGGCATGCCGAACGCCAAGGTCGAAATCGGGGACATCGCGTCGTGGCGCGCGGTCGCCGAAGTTGCCGACCAGTTCCAGAGCAACCGCGTCTTTCTGATCGGCGATGCCGCGCACGTTATGCCGCCGATGGGCGGCTTCGGCGGCAACACAGGGGTTCAGGACGCGCACAATCTCGCATGGAAGATCGCGCTCGTGCTCAAGGGATTGGCCGGCCCGGAATTGCTCGACACCTATAACGCCGAGCGCCAGCCGATCGGCGAACTCGCGATGCAGCAAGCCTATACGCGCTACGTCCTTCGCGTCGTTCCCGAACGCGGCAAGGAAGGCATGCAATCGATCGTTGACGATCTCAGCATGGAAATCGGTTATCGCTATCACTCACCCGCGATCGCTTCCGAAGCCGGTAGCGGCGCGGCGCTGTATGAAAATCCTCTGCAGTCCCGGGCAATGCCGGGCACGCGGGCACCGCATGTGGTGTTGCGGCGCGCGGGTACACGCCTTTCCTCGCTCGATCTATTCGGCAAGAACTTCTGCTTGCTGGCCGCCGCGAATGGCGGAATCTGGTGCGACAACGCGCGCACAGCGGCAGCCGAACTCGGTTTCCCGTTGGATGCCTATTGTATCGCTCAAGGAGAACGAGTCAGCGATCCCGAGGACCGCTTTGCCGACGCCTATAGTCTGTCATCCTCCGGCGCGGTCGTCGTTCGACCGGATGGCTTTGTCGCCTGGCGCGCCAAGGATGCGTCAGGCGCCTCAAAAGCGATGCTGAGCGACGTACTATCGTCTCTCTTGTGCCGGAGCGTTCAAGAGTTGGCGGCCGCCGCGCGCTGATCCATTGTGCGTAACGACTGCCGTCGGCCGTCACGTCCCAGTAAAGACCGGCTTGCGCTTTTCCATGAAGGCGGTGCGGCCTTCGGTGTAATCGCGGCTCTTAAAGCAAGCCTCCACCAGTTCGGTCGCCCGCGCGACATTGCGTTTCGATTCGTCCTTGAGGACTTCGCCGACGGTGAATTTGACCGCCTTGATGGTCAGCGGCGCGTTGGCACAAATCATGTCGGTGATGCTTTTGACGGAGCTCTCAAGCTCGGCGACCGGCACCACGCGATTGACCAGGCCCATGGCGGCGGCCTCGCCGGCGTCGAACTGGCGCGCGGTGTAGAAAATCTCCTTGGCGAAGGACGGCCCGACGATGTCGACCAGCCGCTTGAGACCGGCATAGCCGTAACCGAGGCCGAGCTTCGCCGCCGGCACCGCGAATTTGGAATCCTCCGAGCAAATGCGCAGATCGCAGCAGCTTGCGAGGCCGAGGCCGCCGCCGATGCAATAACCGCGGATCATGGCGATGGTCGGCTTGGGAAAATCGTAGATGCTGTTGAAGGTCGCCGCCGTCGTCTCCTCGTAGCTGCGCACGCCTTCGAGCGACGCGCGTTCGCTGCCGAATTTTGAGATGTCGGCGCCCGAGACGAAGGCTTTGCCGCCGGCGCCGGTAAGCACGACCACGCGGACCTCGGCGTCGGCGGCGAATCGATCGAGCGCGTGCTTGGCCGCCGCCCACATCTCGAGCGACACCGCGTTGTGGCGCTGCGGATTGTTGAAAGTGATGAGGCCGACGCTTCCGTCCTTGCGGGCGAGCAGTTTGTCGGTGTCGATCATTGCTATTCCCTCTGATCAGCCGTCAAACGGCTTTGACCTTGTGCAGCGCGGCGATCTCGCGCGCGGCAAAGCCGAATTCCTTGAGCACCGCGTCGGTGTGCTCGCCAAGCCGTGGCGGCCGCGAGGTCAGGCGCGAAGGCGTGCGCGACAGCGACATCGGCTGACCGACGAGACGCAGCGCTTGCTCGCCCTTGCCGCCGACATCCTGCGCGATACCGAGATGGCGCACCTGCGGATCGGCGAACACTTCATCGATGGCATAGATCGGCCCGCACGGCACGCCGGCCTTGTTGAAGCGCTCGACCCATTCGGCGTTGCCGTGATCCGCAAGCCGGCGCTCGATATCGGCGTTGAGCGCATCGCGGTTCTTGGATCGCAGCGCGGCCGTCCGATAGTCCGGATTGTCCAATAAATCCTCGGCCGCGATGCTGCGGCACAGCCGTTCCCACATCTTGCTGCCGGTGGTGGCGATGTTGATGTAGCCGTCGCGGGTCCGGAACGCGCCAGTCGGTATCGTCGTCGGATGATTGTTGCCGGCCTGCCGCGCCACCTCGCCCTTGACCAGATAACGCGCGGCTTGAAAGTCGAGCATGAAGATCTGCGCCTGCAGCAGCGAGGTCTCGATCGCCTGGCCTTTGCCGGATTTTTCGCGCTCGATCAGGGCGACGAGGACGCCGAGCGCCGCGAACAGCCCGGCGGTCAAGTCGGCGACCGGAATGCCGACGCGCACCGGTCCGTGGCCCGGCAGCCCGGTGATCGACATCAGCCCGCCCATGCCCTGCGCGATCTGGTCGAAGCCGGGGCGTCCGGCATAGGGCCCGTCCTGGCCGAACCCGGAAATGCTGGCATAGATGAGCCGCGGGTTGATCTTGCGTAGCGTCTTGTAATCAATGCCGAGCCGCTTCTTCACGTCGGGGCGGAAATTCTCCACCACGACGTCGGCCTTTTTCGCCATGCGCCTGAAGGCCGCGAGCCCGGCCGGCACTTTGAGATCGAGCGTCATGCTGCGCTTGTTGCGATGAAGGTTCTGAAAGTCCGGTTCATCGCGCGGCCCGCCCATCGGCTCTTCCGGCCCGGGCGGCGCTTCGATCTTGATGACGTTGGCGCCCCAGTCGGCAAGCTGCCGCGCACAGGTCGGGCCCGCCCGCACCCGCGTCAGGTCGAGCACGGTCAGATGCGCGAGCGCTTTGGACGCGCGAGGGACAGGCACTGCCGGCTCCTCCGTTGCATTTGCCTCGCCCCGCGGTGGACGGAGGCGAGAACTTCTCCGATCCGATTGGCGTTGTCTACTACCGCCTGGACAGCCATCTTTAGGGCGCTTTCGCGGGCCGATTATGCGCCCGACATTGCCGCGTAACTTCTGCAAATTCTTAAAAGGACCCGAGGCCATGATTGATTTTCGCGCCATCACCGTCGCCATTGCGATCGCGATTGCCGGCACTGCCGCCTCGGCCCAAGACCACGCCGGCAAGCCCGGCGCCGAGCGGGGCGGCCATGCCGAAGGCCGCCAGGAGCAAAGCGGGCCGGGCGTGCTCTCGCTGTTGCCGGCCGACGCCGTCACCGAGCACAGCATCGATACGCCGGGCGGCAAGCTCGCCTACACCGCCACCGCCGGCACATTCTCGCTGTTCGATCAATCCGGCGAACGTTCGGCCGCGGTCTTCTACACCGCCTTCGTCGCGAAACCGGCCGATCCGCACCGCCCGGTGACGTTCGTGTTCAATGGCGGGCCGGGCGCCGGCTCGGCTTTCCTCAACCTCGGGCTGGTCGGTCCGCGCCTCGCCGCCTTCGGCAAGGGTTACGACGGCGCCGATGTCCGCTTGATCGACAATCCGGACACCTGGCTCGCCTTCACCGATCTGGTGTTGATTGATCCGGTCGGCACCGGCTGGAGCAGGCCGGCGAAGCCCGACGGCGGCAACGCGTTCTGGGGCATCCAGCGCGATGCCGAATCGTTGGCCAAAGTGATCGCGCTCTACGTCGCCAAGAACGGCCGCGTCAGCGCGCCGAAATTTATTTTGGGCGAAAGCTACGGCGGCTTCCGTGCCGTGAAAGTGGCGCGCGCGCTGCAAAACGAGCAAGGCATCGTGCCGAGCGGCATCCTGATGGTTTCGCCGCTGCTGGAAGGCGAGTTTCAGTTCGGCGGCGACCGCTTCGCGCTCGGCGCCGCGCTGCAATTGCCGTCGCTGGTGGCGGCCGAGCTCGAACGCAAGGGCACGTTCAGCACCACGGCGCTGGCGCAGGTGGAGCATTTTGCGCTGACCGATTATCTGTCGGCGCTGGCCGGCCCGCCGCTGCGTGGCGACGCGGCGCACGCGTTCTACGCACACGTCGCGCAAATGACCGGATTGCCGGAAGACGTTGTGGCCCGCGAGCGTGGCTTCATCCGTGACGCCTATGTCAAGAATTTGCGCGGCGGCGACCACAAGATCGTCAGCCACTACGACGCGACATTCGCCGTCGACGATCCGAACCCGGAGACGGCTTATCCCCGCGGCGGCGATCCGTTCCTCGATGGCTTCATTCGCGCCTATGGCAGCGCGTTCGTCGCCTATGCGCGGGACGAGCTCGGCTTCAAGACCGAGATGACCTACCACCTGCTCGCCTCGGACATCTCCGGCAACTGGGACTGGCACGACGGCGGCGGCCACGCGCCGCCGAGCGTCGCCGGCGACATGCGCGAGCTGCTGGCGTTCAGCCCGTCGTTCAAACTTATGATCGCGCACGGCTATAGCGACATGGTCACGCCTTATGCGGTGTCGCGCTACGTGCTCAACCATATTCCGGCGAGCGTGGACGGGGAACGGGCCGAGCTCAAGCTCTACCGCGGCGGCCACATGTTCTACGTCGATCCGCAGTCGCGGAAGGCCTTCACCGCCGACGCGCGGGCGATGTATCCGGCGCCATAGCACGGCACGATCCCGAAAAGTGGAAGCCGATTTTCGGAAGAGATCATGCAACCAATAGAAAATCTCGTCACTCGCCGAGATAGGCGGCCTTGACCTTCGGGTCCTTCGCCAGCGCTTCGGCGCTGTCGGCGCCGACGATGTGTCCGTTATCGAGCAAATAACCGCGGTCGGCGATCGCCAGGCTCTGCTTGGCGTTCTGTTCGACCAAAAAGATGCCGACGCCGGAGTCCTTGATCCGGGCGAGCGTGCGGAAAAGCTCTGTGCACAAGAGCGGCGCCAGGCCGAGCGACGGCTCGTCGAGCAAAAGAATAGACGGCGCCGACATCATCGCCCGGCCGATCGCGACCATCTGGCGTTCGCCGCCGCTCATGGTGCGCACCAGTTGCTTGGGACGCTGCTTGAGCTTGGGAAACAGGCTCAGCACCCGCTCCAGATTTTCCGCTTCCAACGCCCGCGCACGGACCGGGTGGGCGCCGAGGATGAGGTTCTCGCGCACCGTCAGGTCGGCGAAAATGCCGCGATCCTCCGGCACCAGCGCGACGCCGGTTTCGACGATTTCGTGCGGCGGACGGCGCGTGATGTCGGCCCCGTCCATCAATACGGTGCCACCCTCCATTTTGCGCGTCTGGCCGGCAACCGCGCGCAGGAAGGTGCTCTTGCCGGCGCCGTTAGCGCCGAGCATAACCACGATCTCACCCTTCGAGACTGTCGCCGACACGCTCTCCAGCGCGCGATGGCGGCCGTAAAACACCGATACGTTCTTGGTTTCAAGCATCGGCGTCTCCGAGATAGGCACGAATAACGCCGTGGTCGGCCAGCACCTCGGCGGGCGTGCCTTCGGCAATCTTGGCGCCGGAATTCATCACGATGCAGCGGTCGCACAGGCTGCGAATGGCGTGCATGACATGCTCGACGATGATGATGGTGCAGCCTTCGGTACGCAGTTGCTCGATCAGCGCGATACCGATCTTGAGCTCGGTCGGATTAAGCCCGGCGAGCCATTCGTCGAGCAGTAAGACCTTCGGGTCGGAAGCGAGCGCGCGCGCGAGTTCGACACGCTTCTGGTCGATATAGGTCAACGCCGATACGACGGCGCCGCCGGCGTTCGGCAGACCGACCCGGCGCAGCAAAGCGTGGGCATAGTCGTTGAGTTCTTCGCCCCAACGACGGGCATGACCGAACACGCCGCCGGCGCTGACATTCTCGAGCACCGTCATGGCCGGCAGCATACGCACCAGCTGGAACGTGCGCGCGACGCCTCTTTTGGCGACGCGGCTCGGGCCGATGCCGGTAATCGAATCGCCATAAAGCCGGATTTCTCCCGCACTCGGCTTCAGCGCGCCCGAGATCAGGTTCATCATCGTGGTCTTGCCCGAGCCGTTCGGACCGATCAGGCCCAGAACCTCCCTCTCGGCGAGGCCGAACGAGATGCTGTCGACGGCGACGAGGCCGCCAAAATGCTTGGTGACGGCGGCGGCGGACAAGGCCTCGGCGATCGCGGAGCTAGACATTGGTGCCCTTGCGCCGTTGCAGCAGGTTGCGCACCGAAGCGGGCGAGGCATCCAGCATGCGCTGCAATGGCGCCGTACCGCGCAGTTTGCCGCGGCCGCGCCAAAGGTCCTCGAGAAGGCCGGTGATGCCGTTCGGAATGACATAGACGATGAGCAGAAAGCAGACGCCGAGCAAGAGCGTCGTTTGATCGGGAAACTCGATGGAGATCAGCTCCCATAGGAGCACGAAAGGAATGACGCCGAGGAGCGGACCCCACAAACGGTGCGTGCCGCCGAGCAGCGCCATGATCACGACCTGGAACGACACGAACGGATTGAAGGCGACCACCGGCTCGACGTAGCCCCAGCGCGGCGCCACCACCGCGCCGGCAACCGAGGCAAACATGCTGGAGATGACGAACAGGACCACTTTGGCGCGGGCGGTATTGATGCCGCAATGCACCGCGACGACCTCGTCGTTGCCGATGATGCGCAGCGCAAATCCGAGCCGCGAACGGCCGATCCACCATCCGACCAGGAAAACGACCGCGGTCAACAGCAACAGCTGCCAATAATACATCGGCTCGCTGCGATCGATGGTGACGTAGAGACCGCTCATCGTGCCCAGCACGTGTTGCAGCCAGGTCATGATCTGACGCACCAACTCGGCAAGACCCAGAGAAAAGATGACGAAATAAACGCCGGAAACCCGCAGCGTGGCCAAGCCGACGACCGCGGCCAGCGCCGCCCCGATGACGCCGGCGCCGCCGATCAGCACCGGATAGGGCAGAAGGTCGATCCCACCCGCCGCCGTGTACATGCCGATGCCGAAAAATGCGGCCGTCGATAAGGCGATGTAGTTGGTCGGTCCGGAGAACAGCAGCCACGACGTGGCGAGCGCCGTGTACATGACGATCGAAATGGTCAGCTGCAGCACGTAGCCGCCGACGATCAGCGGCACGCACGCGGCGAGAACAAAGAGCGCCGCGCATATCAAAAGATTACGCAACTCATGGACGGTGATGCCTGCGCGCACGGCGGGCGATGTCACGACGCTGCTCATGCGGTCCGCCTTCCAAACAGCCCTTCAGGCCTGATCAGCAACACAAGCATGAATAGAACGTAGGCCGCGGCAAGCGTCAGGCCCGGGTCGATCAGCGTCGCGACCGCGGTTTCAGCGAAGCCGAGGATGAATGCCGCGACAATCGTGCCGCGAATATCGCCGACGCCGCCCAGGATAACGATGATCAGCGCTTTCAGCGTGAACACGACGCCAAGCGAAACGTCGAAAGGTCAGGAACATGCTCAAGAGGCCGCCGCCCGCGGCGGTGATCGCTCCGCCGAGCGCGAAAGCGAGCGCCGAGACGCGCGTGACGTTGATGGCGACGAGGCCGGACGACGAAGGATTGACGGCGACTGCCCGCAACGTCAGCCCGGCCCGTGTCTTGTGCAGCCACAAATACAGGCCGGCACAGAGAACCGCCGACGCCAAAAAGGCGACGACGCGGTTGAGACCGTAACGTTCGCCGAAAATGAAAACCGGCTGAGCCAGATACGAGTAATCGAGATACTCACCGCCGAAGACCGCAAGCATGACGCCGACGCTGATGAAACTCAGGCCGAACGTCGCAAGGATACTGTCGACTTCAAGCTTGGCCTGGCTCTTGGCGCGGCGAACCAGCGGATAGATCAACACCCGGTAAATCGCCCAGTTCAGCACGAATGCGGCCGGAACGACCAGGAACAAGGCCAGCAGCGGGCTCGCCTTGGTCGCGGTGTAAAACCAGAAAGTCGAGAAAGCGCCCGCGATCAGGATTTCGCCGTTGGCGAGATTCATGATGCGGGCGACTCCGTACTGTAACTGCAAGCCCACCGCCATCAAGGCATAGGTGCCGCCGAGCAGCAGGCCGATAATGACGATGTCCATGTCGAACCGGTTTGTCGATTACGGAAGGCCGGTACGGTGCCCAGGCGCCGCCTTCAGGCGGGCCCCTAAGATCAACCTCCGCACCACTCGCCTCCGGCCGTATTGGCCGGGGACGAACAAAGCGGCGTCGGAGAAATCCCGGCGTCATCAAAGGCGGTCATCCCGCCTTCGATGCGCCTCAGGGATTTCTCATCCCCAACTGGTCTTCAGCTTTACCGGAGCATAGGCGTCGTACCCTTCGCCATTCACTGCGGCGAAGAATCCGCCCTGCCATTGGCCGACGGTCCAGACTTTGTTCAGGATCTGGCCGGGCAATTCCACTTCGCCGACCAGGACCTTGAACTTGCGGTTGCGGAAGTGATCCGCAATTTTTTCGCGGTCCGTCGAGCCGATAGTCTCGATCGACTGCGTGAGCATCTGGAGCATCGAGTAGTAAAACGGACTGCCCCAGTAATCGGCATCGACTTTGGTGACTTCTTTATGCCGCTTGTAAAAGTCGCGGATCTCCGGAGTGTCGGTAACACCGCCGGCGCCGAGAATATTCTCCGCCGCGGCGCCGTTCTTTTGCGAAAAACCCTGGAACGCGCAACCCACCGCCGAATAATAAGCCTTAACGTTGAGGCCCTCGATCTTGGCCGCGTCCGCGAGACCGAACGTGTCCGGCGGATAGGACCAGGCGACGAAGGCGTCCGGATTGGCGGCCTTGGCGGCCTTGATCACCGGCGTGTAATCCTGAGTGCCGAGCGGATAGGACTTGTCGTACACGATCTCGAAGCCGGCCTTCTTGAATAGCGGCCGTCCCGCATTGGCAAGCTCGATGCCGAAGTCGTCGCCGACGTTGACCGCCGAGACCTTGTTGCCGATCTGGCCGCTGTCCTTGAGCTTCTTGAGCACGTCAATCGCGCCTTTGGCGTAGGCTGTGGTTGACGATTGAAACATGAAGAAGCCGGGATACCGCTTCACCAAGCTCGGTCCTTGATCGGTAACGCAAGCCTGGGTGAGCTGCGGATAGCCGTGCCTGGCGAAAGTCGGCGCGCAGGCAAGATTGAAGCCGGTGGCGTAGTTGCCGCCGATCCAGTCGCACTTGTCCACGGTCGCGGCGCGCTCGACGGCTTTGATTGCTTCGGGCGGCTGGGTGCGATCGTCGTATTCGATGATCTCGACTTTGCGCTGGCCGTCCTTGACCTTGAGACCGCCGCGCGCGTTGATCTCATGCGCCCAAAGCCGGTAGGGCGGGAAATGGGTGACCGCCGCACCCGGCGCGAGCGGACCGGTCTTCGCACCAACTACGCCGACCTTATACGTTGCCGTGTCGGCGGCGGCGGCCCGCACGAACGGAGCGGCCATCGCCGTTGCGGCGGTGTATTTGAGAAATTCGCGCCGTCTCATTAATTCCTCCCTGGATGATGTGAAACGACCCCGGGGTTAACCCCGTGTTTTCGTGGCACGTGAGCATGATATCGAGATAAATGTTAGTTGCATAGTGCGCGCGGTTTTTCGTTATCCCGGTTTTCAGCCTTGAAGGAAATCGGAGGGCACTGGCCCACAAGGCGCGAAAGGCGCGAAAGGCGAAGGAGCAAAAATAGTCAGAGCCGAACAATTTGAAAATGCAGCGGAGCGCGTCTGCGTTACGCACACGCGCAGTCGCGCGGGCGACAATCGCGCCACTTGCAAAGCACTTTCAGAAAATCAGCCGCCGCCGCCGGCATGCCACTTGCAAAGTACTTTCAGAAAATCAGCCGGTGCCGCCGGGATTGAGACCGTATTTCTGGCACATCTTGCGCACGATCGCGACATCCTTGCCGCCCGCGATCAAGCCGACCACCGCGGATGTCATCTTGCCGCCGGAGATCGTGCCCTCGACGATGTAAGCCTGCCAACCGCTATAGGCCGGGTACGGGCTCTTGGCGTTGACCATGCCGCAATAGTTGATCGAACCGTCTTCTGTATTGGCGATCTGCGGCCACTGGTATTGCGCCGTCTGCGGATTGAGGACCGACAACCCGACGGCGTGGCTGATCACCGCTTTTTCCTCCGGCAACAACTCACGCGTGCGGATGCCACTGGCGTCCTGCATGTGGGTGAGCCCGAGCAGATCCTGAGCGGATGAGTGACTGCCGCCCGTGGGCGTCGAGGGCGAAGCCGCACACGCCGCCAGCCCCAATCCTGCAGCCAAAGCACCTAGCAATCCGTAGCGGATCATGTTTGCGGCATCCCCTCACCCATCCCGTGTGTCCTATCATATCCTTGGTGCAGTCGAAGGAACAATCCGCCGACGGCCGTGCAATGATTCGCCGGCCGCTTCGTCATTTGCCCCGGTTTGTCGCAACGAAACGCCAACGTGGTTCTTGCCGGTGGCAATTTCCCGCCACGCCGGATAGATTTTTTCGACTGCGGCATATTTGCAACGCCGAGGCAGCACGCGCTTTAAGCCGGAATAGGCGCAAAATGTTGGCTGCCTCGCGCTCCGGCAAAAAATTCCCTGCGGCGTCCCGTCGCAATATCCGGCAATCGAATTCGGAGTGTGTCTTTTCTGCACTAGAGCACCGCGTCGCGCCGTCTATAAGTCGCCGCGCCAACAAGGGAGAGCCACTATGAAAAAGACTGCCCTAGCAATCGTCGCGGTGCTTTCTCTCCTGAGCATCGTGAGCTGCACAACTGCTCCTCCGCCGCCGATGGCGACGAAGGGCTGAGGGCTCGAGACTTTGATGGGGAAGAGCCGGCCTTCGTGCCGGCTCCTTTCTTTTTCGGCCCGGACGATGAGGGGCTGATAGCCGGCCGAAACCGGTCTAAGATGGCCGCCGGGAGGTTTTATGCCTCGCGTCGTCGGTATCGATCATCTCGTGCTGAGTGTCGGAGATTTTGCGCGCTCGCGGGAGTTTTACCGCAAGCTTCTCGGCTTCCTCGGCTTCAAGCTCAAATACGACTACGACGACATGGCCGGATGGAGTAACGGCAAGACGCTGTTTTGGATCGCCGCCGCGGATGCGCAGGGCCGCAAGCACAAGTATCGTAAGGGCGACATCGGCTTCCACCACTACGCCTTCGAGCTGTCGAGCCGCGGCGACGTCGACGCACTCGGCGCTTTTCTTGAAGATAACGGCATGACCGTCATCGATCCGCCCGGCGAGTATTACGGCCGCAATTATTACGCCGTCTATTTCACCGATCCCGACGGCATGAAGCTCGAAGGCATGATCTGGGCGCCGCCGCAAAGCAGCAGCAAGAAGCTGAAGCGCAAGCCCGCGGCCAAGAAGAAAAAGCCCCCGACATCCCGGCGGCGTTCGTAACAGCGCTCTTTATCTCAACTTGAATATCAGCTTGCTATGCTCAACAGCAGCGGCGCACTTGCAACCACCGTATTGCGGCCACAGCGCTTCGCCGCATAAAGCGCGCCGTCCGCGCCTTCGACCAGGTCCGCAGACGACTGACCCTTGGCCGGCACCGAAGCATCGATACCGATGCTGACGGTAACGTAGCCGCTCGGCGTCTCGTCGTGGGGGATCATCAGGCCTTCGATCGCCCGGCGCGCCTGTTCCGCAACCGTAGTCGCACGCGCCAGATCGAGGCCCGGCAACAGCAGGGCGAATTCCTCACCGCCATAACGCGCGACAAGGACCGCGTCGTCGAGGGTAACCACCGACAGCGTCTCGCCGACCGCACGCAAGCAGGCATCGCCGCGCACGTGGCCGTAACGGTCGTTGAACTGCTTGAAGTAATCGATATCGATCATCAATAGCGCCAACGGCCGCCGCTGCTCCCCCGCCTCCCGCCACTCACGCTCAAGCTGCCGGTCGAAGCCACGGCGATTGGCCAAACCGGAAAGGCCGTCGAGGCTCGCCAACTCTTCGAGGTGCTGATTGGCGATTTGCAATTCCTCCTCGCGCGCGGCGAGTTTGCGGGCCATATCGTCAAACGCCGCGGCGAGCGGCTTGAACTCGGCAAGCCACGCCTCATCGGCCGCGCGCACCTGCAGGTCGCCGCGCCCGAGTTGCGTTGCCATGCGCACTAGCGAGCGGATCGGCCGCAGGATAAGCCGCTCGCCGCCGAACCATGCGGCGAGCAGAACGAGCGCGCCGAAAAATCCAAGCTGCAAATAGGCGATGCTGATCTCGTGATCGATGCCTCGGTGGATGGCCGCTTCGTCAATACCGACTGCGAGCCGCGCGCGCGTCCACGGCAGGCGGACATAGGCGAAAATGCGCTCCGTGCCCTCGAAACCCGCCGCTGTTACCGTACCCTCATCGTTGGCCAGCATGTCGCGGACCAGCGGCCGCGCCGCGAAATTGGTGCCGATCAATGCGCTCTGGTCCGCCGATGCGGCAAGCAGCGTGCCGGCGCCGTCGATCAAGTCGACCGACGTATCGGCACGGCGCGCCGCGGTCGACGCCAGTTCAGCCATCCACTGCAGGTTGATCGACGCCAGTACCACGCCTGCGGTCGAACCGTCGTCGTTGGTCACCGGATAGGTGGCGATCAGCGCCGGGAGCTGATGCACCCTGCTGACGAGGTAATCGCTCAGAACGAATTCATGCCCCTGCAACGCCGCTTGGAAGTATGATCGGTCGGATACGTTTAGCCCGACGCCGCGGGGATCGTTGGCGCATTTGATGCGGCCGTCGGTGCCGGCGACGTTGAGGCCGCGCAGCCAGCCGATGTTGCCTGTCACGTGCGCGAGGGCGCGACTGCAGCCGGCTTCATCGGTAGGCATTCTCGGATAGGCGCCGGCAACGACCTGGAGCAACGAGCGCATGGAAGAAACGATCTCGCGTTGCGCCGCGGCCGCGCCGCGCGCTAAATCGACGGCCTGCGAGCGGGCGAGTTCGGCACGCTCGGCGCGCTCGCGTTCGAGGCCGCGCACGCGCTCGACCATCAACGGCGCGATCGCCACAAGCGCGACGACGATCAGCCGGGCGCGAATGCTCAGGATCGGCGTCTCGCGCCGCCGCTTTGCCGTATTGGCCTTCGCTTGAACGTCCGACATGAGCGTCCCCCAGCCCCAGGCTCCACATCATAGTGGTGACGCGTAAAAGCGGCTTTTGCGCCGCCGCTAAAATTTGAATGGTTTGTGCGCGGCGTTGAGGAAATGGAAAGCATGAGCCAAGCCGAAGGTCTTGCCACGGTGCGCGCGGACATCGTCCGCGCCTGCCGCGACGCCGGACGGGATCCGGCGACCGTGACGCTCGTGGCGATTGCCAAGACCTATGCCGCCGCGGCGATCGAGCCGGTCATCGCCGCCGGGCAGCGCATATTCGGCGAAAACCGCGTCCAGGAAGCCAAGGCCAAGTGGCCGCCGCTGATGGCCCGCACCAGCGGCATCGAACTGCATCTCGTCGGCGCGCTGCAATCGAACAAGGCGCGCGAGGCGGTGGCACTCTTCGATGCCATCCATTCGGTCGACCGAACGAGCCTTGCCGAGGCCCTCGCCAAGGAAATCGCCCGGCAGAGCCGTCAGCCGATGCTTTTCATCGAACTCAATACCGGCGCCGAACCGCAAAAGGCCGGCGTGCGTCCGGAGGTTGCCGACGGCTTTATTGCCGAATGCCGCGGCCGCCACGGCCTGCCGATCGCCGGTTTGATGTGCGTTCCGCCGGTCGATGAGCCGCCGGCGCCGCACTTTGCGCTAACCGCCAAGATTGCCCGCCGCAACGGCCTCAAACTCCTATCCATGGGCATGAGCGCCGACTTTCCGATTGCCATCGCCTTCGGCGCCACGCATGTGCGTGTCGGCACCGCGATATTTGGCAAAAGGTCGATCCAGCGACTAGTTATGAACTATGATTTGGGTCTTGGGACCGATCCGCCGCAAAAGGCGGCGGAGGTCGCTTGGCTTCAGCGCTATGCAGCCTGCGGTCGCGCCCAGGCCCGGGCGGGCAATATGGATGAAGACGGCGCTGCCGCGCCCGGCGACGCGAGGTCGCGTGTTGTGATCGATTTCGATAAAGACGTCGTAAAGGCTATCGGCTCGCCATAACCGGTCGCCTGGTTCATTGGCCGAGCGCCGGAACGGCCGGTTGTAGCGCCGGTCGGCCGGATTTTCAGACCAGGCGTCGGCGCGACCGATACGGCGCGTTGGCAACGACGTCGGCGGGCGAGGCAGGCGGTCGGCCCGCCACCACAACCGCAATGGGCGAAAGTCGCCGCGCGGTGTGCCGCCGTCGCCTTCACGTTTGTTTGGCTTGACGCCGGCGCGGCCAAGCGCGACCGGCACGCACCAGGGGCCGGCGCGAAGCCAGCCTTGCGAACGCCGGCCGGGGCGTGCACTCAGATGAATTGTGCGGAGAGTAACTCGTCGCATGCCCGGCCCCACGCGCAACCAACGGCGATTTCCCAACTGCCGCTTGCGCTTGTATCCTTGCATGTTCTACTTCGCGGTCGGCCGAGGGCCAATTGCAAGCCGCCGGGGTCTGGGTTGATGCCGAATACGCGGAAAATCCTTATCGTGGACGATGACGCGGAGCTGCGCGACGCGCTGACCGAACAATTGTCGCTGCACGAGGAGTTCGAAGCAGTCGCCGTGGAAAGCGGCGCCAAGGGCGTGCAGGCGGCCAAGGCCGGCCAGATCGACCTGGTGATCATGGATGTCGGTCTTCCCGACATCGACGGCCGTGAAGCCGTGCGCATCCTGCGCAAGAATGCCTTCAAGGCGCCGATCATCATGCTCACCGGCCATGATACCGATTCCGATACCATCCTCGGTCTGGAATCCGGCGCCAACGATTACATCACCAAGCCGTTTCGTTTCGCCGTGCTGCTGGCGCGCATCCGGGCGCAACTTCGCCAGCATGAGGCCAGCGAAGACGCCATTTTCACCATCGGCCCCTATACCTTTCGGCCGAGCTCCAAATTGTTGCTGAATCCGAAGGGCAGCAAGATCCGATTGACCGAAAAGGAGACTTCGATCCTGCGCTACCTCTATCGCGCCGGCCAGCGCCCGGTGTCGCGCGAGACGCTGCTGCAGGAAGTCTGGGGCTACAATTCCGGGGTGACGACGCACACGCTCGAAACGCACATCTATCGATTGCGGCAGAAGATCGAGAAGGACGCAGCCGCGCCCGCAATCCTGGTCACCGAGGCCGGCGGCTATAAGCTCGTGCCATAGCTGCGGTGTCATGACGATCGAGGACGACATCGCGTTCCTTGAGCGGATTCCCCTCCTCCGCCAGCTGGGCGCACCGGCGCTGCGCATCCTCGCCATCGGCGCCGAAAGCTATCGTGTCGAGCCGGACCAGGTGTTGTTCGTGGCGGGCGAGACCGCCGACGGCGCCTACATCGTGCAGGAGGGTTCCTTCACCTTGCAGCCGGAAACCGGCGCCACCACGAGCGTCATCGCCGGCCCGGGCACGCTGCTTGGCGAAGCGGCGCTGCTGGCCGAGACTAAGCGGCCGGCCACCGCCACGGCGCGCGAAGATTTGATGGTGCTGCGGGTGTCGCGCGCGATGTTTCTGAAAATGCTCGAAGGCTACCCCGACGCCGCGCACCGTTTGCGCCAGGTCATTGCCGCGCGCGCCGACGAATGGGCGCGCGATATCGAGAATGTTCGCGCCGCGCTTAAGGCCGGCATCAAGCCGACCTAGCGCGCCCATTGCGGCGGTCTTAATCCGCCCGGCTCGATTTGGTCTGCCGGCGATGCTCGATCTCGAGACTGACAAGCCGCGCCAGGAGCGTCGCCGGATAGAGTTGGCCGATGACCGCTTCGAGATTGGCGATGTTGCGGGCCATCGGATGCAGCGGCGTGATATCGCCGTAGCCCGCCGTCGTCAGCGTCGTAAAGCTGAAATAAAGCAGCGCCGCCCCGGCGCCTTGCTCCACATGCCCGGGCGGCAGACCTGTGAAGGCCTGCGGCGTCAGCGTGTAGAGCAGCCGGTAAATCAGGAAGAAGAATATCGCAAAATTCAGATAGAGCACCACCGCGCCCTGGACCCGGTGCAAAGTCACCTGACCGGGTCCGAACACCGCACCGGCGATGACCCAGCTTAAAACTGCGAGCGCAAGCAAGCGTCCGCCGGTGCTGAGCCATTCGGTGACAGCCGAGGGGTGTTCGGCACGGACGAAAGCTCCCAGCGGACTCAAGACGACGGCGACGAGCACGATCAACACGGCAACGCGGCTGCGCGACGTCACCACAAGGATGGCGACGACCAGCAGCGCGAACATCGCCGGCACGACGAAATAGGGGATCACCGCCATGCCGCTCAGCGGCATGACGAGGAAAATAAGCAATACCTCGATGACAAGGAGCGCCGTAAGACCAGCCTCGCGGCTTTGCTCCCGTAGGGTTTTGAAGTGACGGGTACCGAGCTTGATCGCCTTCATCGCCGCGCTTCCGATAAATCGTGCAATTGCCCCGCAATCCTACCGGGCGGCGCGGCGTCCGCAACCGCGGCGGCCTGGCGCGGCCGGCCGCGCCTCAAACGGCAATGGCGGGAAGCCGAGCGGCTTGAAATCAGTGCGGAGAAGCGACCAGCAGCCGATACACATGATAGGCCGCGCGCCAAGTCGGCGATTTACGCGGCAGATAGGCGATGGCGGTCGAGCGGACGCGGTCGAGCACGTTTTCGTAGAGCCGATGATAATACCAGTCGGCGCCGGCCCGGCGGCGGTATTCCTTCAGATAGGCGTCGACCTCGCGGTGGGTGTTGACGCGGCCGTTGTCGCCGAATTTCGTGACGGCGAAATTGAAGTCGCCATCATAGAGCGACCCCATCTTGTGCAGCGTGGTCTTCATGAAGTTGCCGATCAGAAGATCGTCGAAGATCTCATAGTTCACCGCAGTCATCAGACTGTTGCGCGGAACCTCGAATGTGATGCCGCGGCCTTTCTTGCCGTCGAGCGAAATGAAATTATCCCGGCCGCCGATCCTGAAATTGATAAAGGACAGATAATCGCGGACCATTTCCCTGCCGCGGAAATAGTTCGACAGCTTCTCAAGTTCGCCGCGTTCGAGCACGTCGTCCCAGTTATCGCCGAATTCTTCCGGGCGGCGCAGCACCGTCTCCATGCTTTCCGGATTAAGCGCGGTGACTTCGCCGGTCGCGCAATTGATGTGCGAAAACGGCGGGATGAAATTGTGGTTGTTGTGGTCGAAATTCAGCGAGTAGTCCGCGAGCGGCGTGACGTAATTCTGCGCCCAGATCGAGTTGGTGCGCTGATAGGCATGGAAGGAACTGAAAGGAACGACGTTGCGGATGCCGAGCGACAGCGCCCGCAGGCTCAGGTGCCGGCCGACCGGAGGCTTCTGACTGGCGGGCGGCACGACGAAGACGCCGTCTTCGTCGTAGAAATTGATCATATCGGCGTCGCCGTAGCCGGACAGGCATAGCATGTAGGTGTGCTCGTATTCGGCCACGATCTTGCGAATGAGCAGCGTGCAATCGCGGCTGCCGGCATCGTTCATGTTGACGAAGAGCCGCTTGTTGACTTCGAGCAGCAGCACGCTGTCCTGAATCATGGTGGTAATGCAGAACACCCGAATGCGCGGCGACAACTGCACCCATTGCCGGTCCGGCAGGATGGAAACTTCGAAACCCTGTTCGCGCAGATCGTGCACAATACGTCCGCCGACGTGATCGGCGAGAAGAACGTGCTTGCCGCGCATTTGCTGCAGGCTGTCGGGATTGAGATGGTCGGGATGACCGTGCGAGAACCAGATATATTTGGCGTCGAGGATGTCGCGCTTGCACTGCGCCGGAATGCGATGGCTCAGCCCCCAGCTGCCGAAATAGGCCGGATTGTCGTCGCCGAACCACGGATCGGTGGCGAGGATAGGCTTGCCGTCGTAGGCGATGAGTGTCGCGTTGCCCGTGGTCGAAACGCCCAGCATGAAGCTTTTCCTTAGATCGGCGAGGGGCGCCAAACGGCGTGCCGGCCCGACGCACCTTGGGGCAAAGTGGCAAATACGCAGTTAAAGATAAGGGCGAGAATCGGGGGTATCCGGCGGATTAAAAGACGCGCGATCAAACCTCAATGGTCGCCGTCACCGGCACGTGATCGGAGGGCCGCCGGGCGCTGCGATATTCCTTGGCGACCGTGACCGCGGCAACGCGGTCGGCCAGCATGTTTGACGTCCAAATATGGTCGAGCCGGCGGCCGCGGTTGGAAACCGTCCAATCGGGCGAGCGGTAGCTCCACCAGGTAAAGAGCTTGGCCAGCTCCGGCACGACGCCGCGCACGGCGTCGATCCAGCCGCCGGCTTTCTGTACGCCGAGCAACTTTTCGCACTCGAGCGGCGTGTGCGACACGACCGAAAGAAGCTGCTTGTGGCTCCAGACGTCGCATTCGAGCGGCGCGACGTTGAGGTCGCCGACAATCACGGCGCGCTCGGCCGGCGCCGGCCGCAGCGTTTCGCAGCCGCGCATCTCGTCGAGAAAAGCGAGCTTGTGGGCAAATTTCGGATTGCGCGCCGGATCGGGAATGTCGCCCCCGGCCGGCACATAGAAATTATGCAGCGTGATCGGATCCTTTAGGCCGGCGCGTTCGCCAAGCGCCACAGCGACGTGGCGGCAGTCGCGCTTGCCGCAATAATCACGGATCGTGGTCGATTCGAACGGCAGCCGCGAAAGCACCACCACGCCATGATGGCCCTTCTGGCCATTGAGCGCGACGTGCTCGTAGCCGAGCCTTTTGAATCGCTTATGCGGAAAAGCGTCATCCGGGCACTTGGTTTCCTGCAGGCACAGGATGTCCGGGCGGGCCGCCTTGACGAATTTGGTGACGAGATCGATGCGATAGCGCACCGAATTGATGTTCCAGGTCGTGACGGTGATTTGCATGTAAAGCGTGGAGCGAGCGGTGGCCCCTATATGAGAAAACGCAGACCAAGGCACAAGCCCAACCTGTCCTGAAACGCCGGTAGCGCCGCCTTGCGAACTCGCGGCCAGGCCGCTGTTGCCCTATGATGGCGACCGTGGAGGCCAGCATGGACAGCCAATCGCGGCGGCCACAGGTCGTGATCGCCGGAGCCGGGTTCGGGGGACTCTCCGCAACCAAGGCGCTGGCCAAAGCCGACGTCGATGTGGCGCTGGTCGACGCCTACAACCACCATTGCTTTCAGCCGCTGTTGTATCAGGTGGCGACCGCGGCGTTGTCGCCGGCCGACGTCGCCTGGCCGATCCGCGCCATCGTGCGCGCGCAGAAGAATGTCCGCGTGATCATGGCGCGCATCACCGGCATCGACGTGCAAGCGCGCCGCGTCCACACCACCGAGATCGAGCTGCCGTACGATTATCTCGTCCTCGCCACCGGATCGACCCACTCGTATTTCGGCCACGACGAATGGGCGCCATTCGCACCGGGACTAAAGCATATTGCCGACGCAACCGAAATCAGACGGCGCTTCCTGCTCGCCTTCGAGCGCGCCGAGGTGGTCGAGGACAAGACCGAGCAAGCGCGACTTCTCACCTTCGTCATCGTCGGCGGCGGCGCTACCGGCGTGGAAATGGCTGGCGCAATCGCCGAGGTGGCGCAGCGCACGTTGCGCCACGATTTCCGGCGTATCGACCCGCGCAACTCGCGCATCATCCTGATCGAAGGCGGCCCGCGCCTGCTGCCGACATTTCCCGAGGCGCTGTCGCAATATGCCGAGCGCTCGCTGCGCGGCATGGGCGTCGAGGTGACGCTCAATACCATGGTCACCGGCTGCGACGCCCACGGCGTGACGTTGGACAACGGCCGCATCGAGGCGGCGACGGTGATGTGGGCGGCGGGCGTCGTCGCCTCGCCCGCTGCAGCCTGGATCGGCGCCGAGCACGACCGCGCCGGACGCATCAGGATCAACGCCGATTTGAGCGTCCCCGGACATCCCGAAATTTTCGCCATCGGCGACACCGCGGCCGCTTACGACCGCGACGGACATCCGGTCCCCGGGATCGCATCGGCGGCGAAGCAAATGGGCACTTATGTCGGCAAAGTCATCGCCGCGCAGCTAAGCGGCGGCGCCGCGCCGCGCCCATTCGCGTATCGGCATCTCGGAGAACTCGCCACCATTGGGCGCAAGTCCGCGGTCGCAAAGCTCGGCTTCTTTCAGCTCACCGGATTGTTGGGCTGGCTGTTCTGGAGCGCGATCCACATTTATTTCTTGATCGGCATACGCAACCGTTTCGTGGTCGCGCTCAACTGGCTGTGGAGCTACATGACGTTCCAGCGCGGTGCGCGGCTTATCGGCATCGCGCCCAAGTGACAGCTTGTTCGCCTCCACCGCTTCGCGGGGGAGGAAAAACCATCACTTCAAATTGCTCGTGTAATTGATCACGAACAGGTTCGGATCGGGCTTCTTCACCGTGTCGAGATTATAGACCGCGACGGTGGTATCGAGGCCTTGCGGATCGGTCACCGTCCACTGCTTGAGCGCCAGCGTTTTGGCGTCGAACATCATCATCAGCCGGCTGGTGCCGACCATGATTTGCGATTCCTCGATGACCACCGTGACGAAGGTATCGTCCGCCGACACGCTGACCACGTCGGTGTCGCGCAACAGGTCGATGTGGTCGGCGAGCAGGTAGCGCAGCGGCGTCTGCGACAGCGGGTAATAGTCGGAGGTTTCGAGCGAGCGGTCGCGGACCACGACCGAGGAGCCGTCGGCGATGATGTCGATCGGGCTCGGCGGATTATACTGAAAGCGGACTTTGCCCGGCTTCTGAATGGAAAACGTGCCGTCGACTCGCCGGCCATCCGGGCCGATCTGCACGAAGTTGCCGACCAACGTCTGCACGCTGGAGAGATAACCCGAGACCTTGTCGAGCAGCGCACGCTGATGGGCGTCGAAAGCGGTCGCTTGGCTCGACGACGCGTTCTTGCCGAAAGAAAGCGAGAACGGAAAAAAGCCCTTGGTGGCGGGCGCCGCGGCCTCGGCGGGCGGGGCGGCGGTGGCCGGCGAGGGCATCGCAGCCGCGGCTTTGTTGCGCGGCGCCGGCGTCGGCAGCGGGACATCCTCGGCTGCCGCCGACGCCGAAAGCAGCGCCGCGCACGCCAGCGCAAGCACGATTGTTCGCGCCCCCCGTCCCGCCATAATCCACTCCCGTACCCGGCGCTCCCGCCGCATCAACCGCTAACCACGTGATATGGCGAATTCGCGGCCTTCCCGCTTAACGACCGAATGCTTGATTCTCAATAGCGATCATCCTCGGCGGCTTCGACGAGGATTTCGCGCTTGCCGGCATGATTGGGCTGGCCGACCACACCTTCCTGCTCCATGCGCTCCATCAACGACGCAGCGCGATTGTAGCCGATTTGCAGCCGGCGCTGAATGTAGCTGGTCGATGCCTTGCGATCGCGCGTCACCACGGCCACCGCCTGCTGGTAGAGATCGCCGCCTTCGGCGCCGCCCATGGCGGTCGCGTCGAACACCGCTTGACCGTCCTCGCCTTCGCTTTCCTCGGCGGTGACCGCTTCGAGATATTCCGGCGCGCCTTGCGATTTGAGATGGCGGACGACCTTCTCAACCTCGCCGTCGGAAACGAACGGCCCGTGGACGCGGCTGATGCGGCCGCCGCCGGCCATGTAGAGCATGTCGCCCTGGCCGAGCAATTGTTCGGCGCCCTGCTCGCCCAAGATGGTGCGGCTGTCGATCTTCGAGGTGACCTGGAAGGAGATGCGGGTCGGGAAGTTAGCTTTGATGGTGCCGGTGATGACATCGACCGACGGCCGCTGCGTCGCCAGGATCACATGCAGGCCGGCGGCGCGCGCCATTTGCGCGAGTTGCTGCACCGCGCCTTCGATATCCTTGCCGGCGACCATCATCAGGTCGGCCATTTCGTCGACGATGACGACGATGTAAGGCAACGGCTCGAGATCGAGCTCCTCTTTCTCGTAGATCGCCTCGCCGGATTCGCGGTCGTAACCGGTATGCACGGTGCGCGCGAGCTTCTCGCCCTTGGCGTTAGCTTCGACAACGCGGGCGTTGTAGCCGTCGATGTTGCGCACGCCGAGCTTCGACATCTTCTTGTAGCGCTCTTCCATCTCGCGCACCGCCCATTTGAGCGCGACCACGGCCTTCTTAGGATCGGTGACGACGGGTGTAAGCAGATGCGGGATGCCGTCGTAAACCGACAGCTCCAGCATTTTCGGATCAACCATGATCAGCCGGCACTGGTCGGGGTGCAGCCTATAAACCAGGCTCAAGATCATGGTGTTGATGGCGACCGATTTGCCCGAGCCGGTGGTGCCGGCGATCAACAGATGCGGCATGCGCGCCAGATCGACCAGCACCGGTTCGCCGCCGATCGCCTTGCCGAGACAGAGCGGCAAGCGGGCGCCGGCCTCGGCATAATCATGCGAGGCGAGCAACTCCCGCAGATAGACTTTTTCGCGCGTCGGATTCGGCAATTCGATGCCGATGGCGTTTCTTCCCGACACCACGGCAACGCGCGCCGACAGCGCGCTCATCGAGCGCGCGATATCGTCAGCCAGGCTGATCACTCGCGACGATTTGATGCCCGGCGCGGGCTCGAGCTCGTAGAGCGTGACCACCGGCCCCGGCCGCACGTTGATGATTTCGCCGCGTACGCCGAAATCGGCCAGCACGCCTTCAAGCGCGGTAGCGTTGTTCTGCAACGTCTCGGCGCTGATGGTGGCGCGGCCGGTTTTGCCCGGCTGGGCCAGAAGGTCGAGATCGGGAAGCGCGTAGCCGCCACTGAGGCGGCGCGGCTTGGCCGGTGCGCGCGGCTTGCGGGCGGGACGCGCCACCGGCCCACCGGTCAATTCCTCTCCCTCTTCGGCCTCAGCGTCGGCGTCGATGCGATGGTCGGGCCGGCCGTCGAAGCGTGGCTCGACGCGCAGCGGCGCGGTCTGCGTCCGCGATCGCGGCTCGGCCCGCGCCGGACGGCGAACCAGACGCGCCAACCGCGAGCGCAAACTGAGCACGGCGTGCATCAACCGGCCAAGCGAGACCCACGCGCCATCATGGTCCGCCTCGGCGACGTCGTCGTCATCCTCCTCTTCGTCGTCCTCGTCCGACGCTCCGAGCCAAATAACGCCGGCGGCGACGGCGAAGGCGAGCAGCGCGGCGAGGCCGAGCACGACGGCCGATGCCACGCGATAGCTCTGCACCAGCGGCAACCCGAGAAACGCCGCCGGCAACCGCAACATGGCGTCGCCGATCACGCCGCCGAGACCGCACGGCAGCGGCCAGCGCGCGCCGCGCGGCAAAGTTGACGCGAAAGCCGCCGCCAGCACCGCGCCGAAGAGCCACAGCAAGAGCCGCAGCCGTTCGCGGCCGAGCGGCCGATGGCCAAGCAGCCGATAGCCCCACACCGCAATCGGAAGCAGCAGCGCGAGCGAACCGAGGCCGAGCAGCTGCATCAACAGATCGGCGGCGACGGCGCCGGTGCGGCCGAGCAGGTTGTGCACCGGGGCGTCGGTGGCGTGGCTCAGTGAAGGATCGTGTACCGACCAGGTGGCGAGCGCAAGCGCCGCCAGCATGGCGAGGCTGATGAGGGCGATCCCGCCGACCTCGCGCAGACGCCGTCGCAGCACGGCGCCAAGCTGGCCGGAAAGAAAGGCCATTCCGTCGAGGCTTCGTTCGATCATCGACATCGCTGCGCGACTCTTTGCTTGCGCATGATCCGGTCCGGAAACCGCCGCTTATTTTTCACGACCATGCGCTAACCCAGCACCGCGACGAGGCGGTGCAGCGCCTCCGCGGTGATCTCCTTGTTCTGCACCATGGCGACGCGGATATAGTCGGCGCCGGGATTGCCGCCGTCGGATTGCTCGCGGGCGAGATAGCCTCCGGGCACGACGCGCACACCGGCTTCGCGCCACAACGCAAGCGTCGCCGCTTCGCTGCCGCCTTGCGCGGCAACATCGAGCCAGAGGAAGAAACCGCCGGGCGGCCGCCGATAACCGTAACGGTCGCCGACGATCTGATCGGCGAGATCGAACTTCTCGCGGTAGAGTTGACGGTTGTCTTCGACGTGGGTCTCGTCGTTATAGGCGGCGATGGCGACGTGCTGGGCCGGCATCGCCACTTGCGGCGCGGCAACGTTGCGCAACTCGAGAAACGCGGCGAGGAAGCGCCGGTCGCCGGCGGCAAAGCCGACCCGCAGACCGGGCAGGCTCGAGCGTTTGGACAGCGAATGAAACACGACCGCGTTGGCGAAGTCCGGCGCCGCGACCTCCAGCATACCGGGCGGCGGCAGGTCGCTGTAAATCTCGCAATAGCATTCGTCGCAGAAGACAAGGAAGCCGAAGCGCCGCGACAGTGCGGCAAGTTTCGCAAGATAAGCGCGATCGGCCACCGCGCCCTGCGGATTCGACGGCGTCGCCAGATAGAAGGCGACCGTGCGCGCGAGCAAGTCTTCGCTGAGCGCGTCGAGGTCGGGCAAAAATCCGGTTTCGGCGATGGCCGGCAAATACACCGGTTCGCAATCAGCGGCGACGGCGCCCGCGGCATAAGCGGCATAGAACGGATTGGGGATGAGCATTGCCGGCGGACCGGCCCGCAGCTTCACCCATCGTTTGGCGGCGATAGCCGCGAGAAACAGCCCTTCGCGCGTACCGTTGAGCACCAGCACTTCGCTCGACGGATCGACCGGACGCTCGAAGACATAGCGGCGGTTGAGCCACCTCGCGACCGCCTCGCAGAAGGCGTCCAGTCCCTTGTTCATGGGGTAGCGGCCGAATTCCTCGACATGCGCCGCCATCACCGGCGCGACAAAAGCGGGAATCGGATGTTGCGGCTCGCCGACCGCCATGCTGATCGCCGGCTTGCCCGGCGGAATATCGCCGAGAAGCTCGCGCAAGCGCACGAAAGGCGAGCGCGCGTCGGGCGCGCGCTCCGGCGAGAGAGAAGCCTGGCGGGTCATCCTATGCATCAACCAACAGCGGGGCCGCCCGCCGCATCACTGACGCCGTAGCATAGGGGGGCCGAGGTTAAGACGCGATTAACCATCTGTTGTAAGTCGTTTCCATGGGTTACGACGGTCTGCGACTGACTACCAGTTATGCCGATGAAATGGGGATTTCTTTTACGACTGGCTTGCATAGCGTTCGCTGTAATTGCATGTGGCGTGGGTGCACAGTGCGTGCACGGTGGGTGCACGGAATTGATGTTCACGATCGGTCCCATGATGACAGCGTACGTAGAATAAAGAGGCGAAAAGCCGTCCAAGTCGCCCAAGCCGTCGGAAGTGCAATCGGGATGCGGGTTTGTTGCGATAAAGCGTGTCGTCCCATGTTGTCCGCAAGCCGTCCAGACGCCGAGGTGAGCTATGCCGAAGTCGATTGACGAAACCGCGAAGGGCAAAAGCCCGATCAAACTGACCAAGCGCTCGGTCGAAAGCCTGCGGAAGGGCGAAACGCCGGCAGTATGGTACGACGACAAGCTCGCCGGCTTCGGCGTGCGCGTCATGCCGACCGGGCGGCGCTTCTACTTCGCGCGTTACCGCAACAAGCACGGCCGTTCGCGGTGGTTCACGATCGGCGAGCACGGCAAGGTCACCGCGGACGCCGCGCGCACCATGGCGCAGCGCATCTTGCAGACGGTGGCCGTCGACGCTGGTGATCCGTCCGGCGAACGAGAGGCGTTCCGCGCGGCGCCGACGGTCAATGATCTTCTCGATCGCTACGTCGCCGAGCACGTGGAGCGGCGAAACCGCCCTGGGACGCAAGCGGAGTTCAAGAGCATCGTCAAACGCAACATCCGGCCAGAGCTCGGTCACCTCAAGGTGGCGTCGGTGACCCGGCAGGACATGCACAAGTTTCATGCCAAGCGGGCCGCAACGCCGCGCCAGGCGAATCTGATCCTCGCGGTGTGTTCGAAGGCCTTCAGCCTCGCCGAGCTTTGGGAGATGCGCCCGGAAGGGTCAAATCCTTGCTCTAGGATCGAGCGATATCCGGAGAACCATCGCGAGCGCTTTCTGTCCGGTGAAGAGCTTGGCCGCCTTGGCGCCACGCTGAGGCGTGCCGAAACGATGGGGCTGCCCTGGAAGAACGGCGGCCGCACGCTTTATCGGCGTGTTACCACGGCGGCGATCGAGCTTCTGCTGTTCACCGGCTGCCGCCTCTCCGAGATCCTGAATCTGCGATGGGAACAGGTCGCCTTCGACGACGGCACCATCACATTGCTGGAAACGAAGTCCGGTCGCCCCCAAGTCGTGACGATGAACGCGCCGGCGCGGCAGGTCTTGAAAGAGCTCGCAGCCGCCGAAGCGTCAGAATGGGTGTCGCCGTCAGTCTCCAGCGCCAAGCGCCCGATCTCGAAAGCCGGGCTCGAGGCGGCGTGGCATCGGATCAGAAGCGCTGCGCAGCTCGAGGACGTCCGCCTGCACGATCTGCGCCACACCGTCGGCACCTATGCCGGGCAGTCCGGCGCCAACGCCTTCCTGGTGCGCGATCTCCTGCGCCACAAGAACCTGGCGATGACGGGGCGCTACGTGAACCGTGCCGACGATCCGGTGCGCACGCTGAGTGATCAGGTTGGCGAACGGATCGCAGCAGCGATGGTAGGTCGGGCGGCAGCTGAAGTGGTGCCGTTAAAAGGAAAGTCCGGCATTAGGTAATCTGCTGCCTACGATTTTCCGAAATTATGCAGCTGTTGACCTGTCGTTGTCGTCGTCGGAATCCGGTTCTGGCAACGGTTCACCAACCGCATTGCCGTTATCATCGGAATCCGGTTCTAGGCTGGGGTCCCGCGTGTAGGCGATGCAGCCTTCGTGGAAGGACTGAGAGTTGCCTTCGGGGCAATTGTCTTCAGTCTCAATGCTGTGCTTTTTCGCCCACTTGTACCCGGCGGAATGTCCGGAGCAATCATCCGTACAGTCAAAATCTCCGAACGTTCTGTCCTGTGCGCTTGTGGAGTGGATGAGTGCAAACGACAAAAAAATCGCCAAGGCCACGGTACGCGGACGCATGATGCCCCCCTAATCTTTAGCCCTGAAGCTATATTTCATGCCTTTTCGCGTAACGCGGCAACACCGTTTAGGCTACATTGTTGGAGCCATGGGCACCGGCAGCAGGGCATTCGCCGCCGTGCTGCGCGGGATCAACTACCACGGATGCTCGTCGATCGTGATATCGCGTCTGCCCCGCGTTCTTCTCAATATCGGTAATTCGAATCTCCGGCGTCCTTTTGCTCTTGCTGTTCTTCGGCGAGCAAAACACGAAGGTAATCACGCCGCGCTTCGTCGGTCGAGGTGTGGAGTAAGCGGCGATACCGCTCGACTTTCTGGTGGCGAGCGAAGCGCTCCGGGTCTCCGACGTGCAGATGCATGACAAAACCTGAACATAGAGGGAAATACTGCCAAGCCTTACTGCACCAAAAAAGCCCGGCGCTTGGCCGGGCTCTTACGCATAACCGAAATACGGTTACTTTTGCTGCTCGTCTGGCTTGTTGCTGGCAGGCTTGGGTGCGTTCTGATTCTGCTGCTGCGGATTCGGGGAACTCGTAACGGACTTCTGAGGTTCGGTGGATACCGAGATATGATCGTTGGTCATGTTATTTTCTTTCATGAAAAGACATAAAGAATGTTTCTACTCACTGGAGCTATGCAACCCTAAATAATAATCAAGTGGTAGTTTCTCGTTTTCCTAGAATTACTTTTTGAATATTTAGGCAACACCGATCAGTCAATTCGGCTCGAAAATCGAATTGGGACTGGCGCCTTCCGCAGTGATCTGCCGAAGCCAAAAGTCGGAAGCTAAGTCGCAGGAATGTCAGCGCTGTTCATTCGCATCACTCACTTCCGGCACCTTTGTTTGTTCAAAGGCCATGTGTGACGACCCCGCGCTGAATGAACGCTGAACGCGACGGCGACCACAGAGCGATTGATTGCGACATGGGCGCGCCCGCATTGCGGGCTAAGCTAACCCTGGTACCCGATCGGGCATTCCTCGTCCTCGCGGCGAGATCGCCGGTCGCCGCACTTGAGGACGTGCCGCCCGATCGACCGTACGTTCCGGTCGGGGCCGAATATGGCGGTCGCCGGCGCTGACGTCCCTGGGGCTTCCGCCGCCATTGGAAAGTAGGGTAGCAATATTTCTAAAGCTGCGGGGAAAGCGCAGCGCAAGATCGATCGAGGGCCAAGGTGACGTGACAACGGAAGATGAACTTCGGCTTGAGGTGGAAAACTTGGACCTCCGTCGCCTTCTGGCACAGGCCGGAATTGATGCGGCTGAGCATAAAGTCGTTGAGCGGTTACAGCGCGTCCTGCTGGAGGAATTGCACCATCGGGTAAAGAACACTTTGGCCATCGTGATGGCGATTACCTCGCAAAGTCTTCGAGCCGCCGACAGCCTGGAACATGGCAGGGAGGCAATTAACCACCGACTCATGGCGCTCGGGCGAGTGCATGACTTGTTGTTACAGACAAGCTGGGGGAGCACATCGCTTGAGAAGATATTAAAAACCGCCATCGATCCCTTCGATACAAGCGGCGCGGGTCGGTTTTTGGTGCAAAGTTCGAATATTGAAGTCAGTTCGGGAGCCGTGCTCCCTCTTGCCATGGTTTTGAATGAACTATGCACCAACGCCGTCAAGTATGGTGCGCTGTCCAATGCAAGCGGTCTGGTCCAGATCACCGCGACCGTCGACGATTCACAGAAGACATTTCGCCTTCTATGGGCCGAAATGGGTGGTCCGACGGTTCGTATGCCAACCCATCGAAGTTTCGGAACGCGGCTCATTGAGCAAAGCTTTGTGAAACAGCTGCAAGGTGAGGTCCAATTGACCTTTGAACCTTCGGGGGTCGTTTGTGCACTCGAAATCCCATTGGAGTCATTGTGAAAGGGGCGCCGGAGTTGATTGCGCGGCGCACGGCTTGTCGCGATCGGGCGCCGCAGTTTTTGATTCTGAAGGTTATGTAAAACTCATTCGCGTGCGCGCACGTTGCGAAGGATGAGAGGCCAGGCGGCCGACCCGGCGCCGTTTTGAGACTGCTGACGCTGGGCGCCCGAGAAACGAAGATGAGCCGCCGACTGAGGCGGCCCTATTTGTCATTCACTTGCTCAAGGTCTTTGGGTCGCACGTAAATGGATTGGCTCTGGCGTCCGATTCCAGTTCGGCGACGTAGCGGTCGATCAGCGCATAGGCTTTTTCGAGGGGCGACTGTTTGCTTGCTGCTTCCGCGATTTTCGTGACCGGTGACGATCCTGCGTCGTGATAGTCTTTGGATGCACTCATGCACTCACCTCACAAACAGACATAGCAAACACACGGTACCACCTTGCAAGGATATTGTGCGGGGCAAAAGATAGTTTGCGGGTGACTGAGACTCGGTAGCGCTTCCGCTTGGTAGTGGAATCAAACTCCGCGTCAGGCAGCCGCTACCGATAATAGTGATGGTGATGATGATAGTAGGCGTGACGATAATAGCGGTGCTCCGGAACTCCCACGGCGCCTTCTACGCCGCCGACGACACCACCGACTACTCCACCGACGACCGCGCCGACCGGGCCGGCATCGCGATTACCTACAGCGGCTCCGTGCTCGCTGCCGCCGATGACGCCCTGAGCCTGGGCCGAAGCCGGAATTGCGAGCACGGCAACGGCGAAGGCGACCGCACAGACTGATCGACCGATCATGCAAATCTCCAAAATGTTAGATTTTCGGGTTGGCGCGGAGGAAGGAATGTTTCACGCAACCCCAATACAACAACGATGAAGTCGATCGAGAGTTCCCTACCAGCCGATTTCTCTTTGTTGGCTGGGAAATTGCTGTTGCCAGCGCGTGTGCCAGTGCGTGCCCGGCGCTCCCGCTGTCCTAATTCCGAGCCGATTGTAATAATTTGCTGGGTGCGTCGTCCTAATTTCAATTAAGGTCCTCTACGAAACGAGCCTTGTCCTTTGTGTTTCTCATCGCGCTTTTTGGTGCGAGCTATACCGCCCCGCGCGCAGACGACAACGCGACGGATTTAGGGAAGAGTTCGTCGATGGCAGACGAGACCGTGATGCGTGATTTATTCGACCGATGGGAGCGGGTTTGGCCTGGCCCCTCGGCGGCGGACTTTTCCCGTCGGCCCTTGGTCTTGATCGCGACGCCCTCGCAAGATCGGTCAGGAGAATGCCCGCTTGGGTGTCCGCCATCGTGGCTGCCAGCGCCCACACCTTGCCGCGCGATCGTGCCAGCTTCCTTGCTACTGCTGGGTAGCGACATTCTGCTGAGCCGGGCGTGTTTGAGTGTGTATTCGGAAAACGTCATTTCGACTCTCCCCTGTTTGCAGGCGGGAGTACCGGAACTCTCAGTCACCAACGCCTGACCGAGTCATTGTCGGTGATGCACTTCAATACGCGTTGTTCCCATGTGGAACTGTGCAAAACAGCTCAGTTTCCCCGACGGTGGATAACCGGGGGCCACACGTCCTTGTGAGCTACTCGATACAGATTCCGAAGGCGATCTCGGCTCAAGTCAAGGGACGAGCGATTTTGAACAGACTAAGTTTTAGCGGAGCGCAGGACTAGGAGCGCCTAGCGGGCAAACAACGTTGGCAGGGACATCGATGCGCCACTCTCAGCTTTCGAACGAGCAAATTTTGCTAGCACTGTCGGAAAGTTACAACATCATTGCCGCTGTCACAAAATACCAGCTCTTTCTAGCGAGCGCGATTGGGCTTCCAAAAGACGACACTGGGCGGAATGAAATAATGGTTGCGACCGTGAGCGCGGTGGAAAAAATTCGAGCCGAGATTAGAGCGCTCGAACATGAGCTTGATCGCCGAGAAGATAAGGACAAACAACGCTTTTGAAATCCGCCCGGTGCCGCGTCACTTCGGGCGGCACTCGACATTCTCCAACATTAGCACCATGCGCAACGCGATCGATACGTCAGCGGTGTCGGCGCCGGCGGTCGCCTGGTCGAGCTCGGCGGCGACGGCCAGCGTCGTGAGTGTCATGACCTTGGGGATAACGAGCGTTTGCGGCAGCCGCCGCGACCAGCCCGGAGCGGCTCGTCACGCGGGCTTTGGTCCATAGTGAAGCCGCCCAATCTCCTGCGCGGTATAGACCGGCCCGCCAATCAGCCTAACGGTTGCTCGTATCTTCTGCTCAGGCGCCAGTCTGTGCCAAGCTAACACCGCCTCTTGCAACGTGTTGCAATCAGTCGAAATGCCGGTTCCGGTGTTCAACGTCGCGGGCCGTCCGGCGTCGACATAGATTTTGTAATCATCGCTCATGATGGTTTTCTACCACGGACGGAGGCGACCGCCCGGCCAAACCGCGCGCTTAGTCATTCGCGGCCAATCCTGTACCGCGGCGGCAGGTTGTGCGGCGGCGGCGACATTGGTCAGCCGGTACAGCGCCACGATCTCGGCCCACGTCATCTTGACGGTAAAGCGCTCGCACACGGCCAGTCCTTCGGTAAGAAGTTATGCACAGCTCGAGAACGCATCTAATGCGTTGACGTTCTTTGTAAACTAAACTCCCACAGTGCGCGCTGATGTTGGCGATCTCACCAAAGCGATGCGTTACGTAGAAGAAGCGCAACGGATCGTTTGGGAACAGAAGGGTCGAATAATACGCCTTAGAGCGGCAGGCGTTGACACGGCGGATGCGGAGCGAACCCTCCGGCTTCTCGAAGCCAATCTACAGACCTTCCGGGAACACGAGCGCGCGCTTGAACTCGACCCCCAAGGGCCTGCCCTTCCGCCGCGTTTGATGGCGGCAGAGTAGACGCCGCACAGCGCGGAAGCTTGCGCACTTTTCGAAGTCGCCCACTAGTCCTAGCGGCTGGACTCTTTTCCTCATGGTGACGTTCAATCGTCACCATGACCGGCGAACCCGGCAATTTCAGCCTTTAGAGATGCGGCGTGTTGGCGAGCGCGTCGGCGCACCCCCGAAAGTCCCAGATACCGGCCGTGTACGTTCGCGGAAATGCGCGAGTTGGTGGACTGGACGTGGGTCTATTGCGCGCGGTGCAACCACGGCACGCCGATGACGCTGGCGCAATTCATCATCCGGTGGGGGCCCGACGCATCAAGCGAACTGCTACGCAAGAACGCGCGGTGCACTGCATGCGGCCACAAAGGCGCGACACTCTCGCATCCGGGATGGGGCGGAACGCAAGCCGGCTTCCTGCCGTTTCCAGTCCACAAAGCTGTCGGCCCGGGGTCGGCTTGATCGCGAGTTAGCGGGGCGGCCGTGCTGCCCCGCTTTCTAACCGTAATCGAAGCCCTGCGCAGTCGCACCTTGACTCGCCAAATCCAGCGGGTGTGTCTGGCGCGCTACAGCTTTTTGTTGCTGGCCTCGCTACGGTGAGGGAATAGTTTAATTCCCAACGGCGAGTGCCTGCGATGCTGGCCAACGTTGCGAGCGAAGGCAGACTGCTTTCGCTGAAGGCTTCAGAATGGTGTGTGCTGCTGGCCAGCGTGATGTTCTGCGGATTCCTAATCCTATTTTTCTGATCAGCCGCCCTCATAGTCGAGAGCCGTGGACGCCAGCGGCCGATGGCTTCCTTCAAAACATCGCCAGCTACGTTGCGGATGGCAGGATTTTAAGAGCGTGAGGTGAGCGCGCCGGGCTACGACTTGCGCACCAGCTCCGGGAGCTTGGCGATGTTTGCCGCGATGCGCAGGGCTTCGTCATGCGACAGCCGTTTCATTGACCTCTGGCGTTGCGGCTCATCCTCGAAATAGACGTAGGCGAGCGCCTGCCCGGTCGCGTCTCTCACGATGAAACTTTCCGTCCGTTCCTCGACGGTCCACGGCGGCGGGAACCGACGTCGCTTTACTTCTGCCGGCATTCAACGCCTTCCACATTGACAGCACCATGCGCAATGCGATCGACACGTCAGCGGTGTTAGCGCCGGCCGCAGCCTTGGCGAGCTCGCCGGCGACGTGGTGCCATGTCGAGCGCATCCAGCGCTCTTTTGCCGCGACCGCGGCCACCGGAAAAAGCGCAGAAGCCTCGGAAGGAAACATTCTGTGCGACACACACCCGCGACCATGGACGAGGTGAGAAAATGCCTCCACCACCTCCCTTCGTACATGAAGGTCGAGGTTAATCCCGGCGTCCGGATGGTTGCAAAGACTGTGGGCGACCTTCGCTCGCTCACTACATGGCCGCCCGGCTTGGCCTTGAACTTCCCCAGACTGATAAGGGCCACTCGAATGCGACCTCGACCTCGGTCTGGCCGGCGATCTTGCGCCGGATTTCGCGGATGATCCGACCGAGCCGGGTGCGCAAGAGGCGCAGTTCTCGATGGTGGCGATTGAACTGCTTGGCGTGGGCGTAGCGCCCCGCCATCATTGCAGCGCGTTTGGCGATGCGCAGGTAGGATTGTCGCAGCCGCACCCCGTGCTTCTGGGCCAGGCGGTTGAGCCCCTTGATCGCGGCGTGCAACAATTTGGCGTCGGTCGGGAAGGTGATGGCCTTGGGCTGCACCGTGGTGTCGACCGTAACCCGCGCCAAATCGCGCGTGCGTAACGCGCCGCTTGTGTGCGCGACCCGCAAGCTCTCGGCCAGCAGCAGCTCGAGCTTGTCGCCGAGCCGCTTCCTCCAATGGCTCAGGTCGGAGCGCTCGTGCGGGAACTCGTGTTGGAAGAACTCCTCGCCGGTGAAGTATTGGAAATACGGGTCATGGACCCAGCGGTCGCATACGCCTTCGTCGGACAGCCCGTAGATGTGTTTGAGCAGCAGCAGCCCGATCGCAAAGCGCGTCTCGATCCCAGGCCGGCCCTTGGCGCTGTAGAGCGGCGCGACCTCGTCATCGATCCAATCCCAATCGATCTTGCCGGCGAGCTGCGCCAGCTCGTGTTTGAGGTTGATGATCTGATCGAGCCGTGCTCGGAACAGATCTGTTGAACCTGTCGTCTCGGGCTTCTTCGGTCGCATCGAATCCCCTCCGATGCGGCCACAGAATCACGGTTCGTCCCTCAAGCAAATCGCAAATCGAAATCGCAAGGTTCCGAGCCCCAATCCGGAGAAACCTTGCAATCTCAAACCAGCCCAAAATCGGAAAATCGACTCCCGATCAGCCGCTTACGCGTTCTTCACGGGCGACTACGTATTCTCCAGGAAGGCCTCGGCATCAGGAACGTCTAAACACCGGCTTTGTTGGCAGCCAATCGTGTCGCTGTGGCGCTCGACCCGCGCGGGAGGTGGCATGTCTGTGGCTTTATTGGCAGCCACTGCGGTTTTGTTGAACTTCCGCCCGCGCCGCCATTTTCAGGTCCCGCAGCAGCGCCAGCTTCTCCGCTGATTGATCCGGCCGCATTTGCATCACCTGGAGGTTCCGTACCTCATGGCGGGTGTTCTTCAATTCCCTCTCGTTCGTCGGCAGATCGGGCATCGTTTTGCTCCAATAGATTGGCGCCCCGCGCGCGCCGTTGCCAAAGCTGCCGGCAAGTAGTTTGTCGCGATCACCGTACCGGAAAATGGCGAGCACGCATTTGCGTAACGAGTCAACGACTCAACTCGGGCCCCACAGTGCCGATCGACAATTTCATGCTACCAGCGGATTACTGCTTCACCTCACCGCCGGTCGCACTTGGGTGGCTGGAGCGGCCGCCGCGAAGATCGCGTCGCGGCTGGCGATGCGTGGTGGATAGATACGGGTGCCGTTGATCGTCTGCTTGGTCGCTTTGGCCTGCGCGCCCTTCGCGACCACTGTGCCGCGCTCCCAGCCCGCAGTGTAGAGCGCGCCGACAGGACCAAGGTCGAGTATCGTCACATAATCGGGAGCGGCGAAGGCCACACGCTCATTGGGACTGCCCACAAAGTCGCATACCGCGTTGTGCCCGGCGAGCCGCCCCATGGGACGCGCGTGCTGACAGGACATAACCGTCGTGTGTCCGAGGTCGTCCGCTTCGGCGCGCGCGCAATCGCCTGCCGCATAAACTGCATCGACGCCTGCCACCTCAAGGAACCGGTTCACGGGAAGTCGCCCGAGCTTGTCACAGGGGACACCGAAATCTCGGGTGAGCGGGCTCGCTTTCATGCCGGTGGCGAAGACCACGGTGGCTGCCGGGATGTACTCGCCGCTGGCTAGGACGACACCCCCCATGTCCACGGCGGTGACTGTCGTGCGGGGCTTAACCTCGACGTTGAGCGCCGCGAGCGCGTCGCGGATCACGCTCTGTCCTTCACCCATGCTGGCGCCAATGTCGCCGTGGTCGATGAGTACGACGCGTACCCGGGCCGGCGTCCCAAGCGCAGCATGTAGCCGGCCGGGAAGCTCGCACGCGATCTCGATGCCGACGAGTCCGGCACCGATCACCGCAGCGGTGCCGGCGCCATCGTCCCGAGGACCGGCCGCGACAGCGGCGAAGTGCGCAGCGAGACGTCGGCCACCCTCGTAGGTGTCAACGTCGAAGGTCTCCTTCCCGAGGGGAATCGGCGGCCGCACGAGGCCACTTCCAGAGGCAAGGATCAGACGATCGTAGTTGATGTGCGATGCGGTACCGCTCGGCCCTTCCATGATGAGTTTGCGGGCCGAGGGATCGATACGACTCACTCGGGCCTCGATCCGCCGCACATTAATCGGCGCCAGCACCTGGTCGAGCGGCACGCGCACCGGTTCAAGGTCGGCTTCGTAACAGCGCACGCGGATCACGTGATGCGGGTTCGGCGCGATCAGTACGATCTCCAGGTCCTCTTCGGATGCTGCAAAGAGTTCACGCGCTCGGGCGGCACTGGCCGCGCTCCAGAGGCCAGCGAAGCCACCTCCGACAATCACAATCCTATGGGACATGACGCGCTCATGGCGTTGGACGGCTCTGGACGACCCTATACGGCTCGCCACAATTTCAGAAGTGCCTGTCACTATTGCGATCTGGACGGCTTGGACGGCTTGGACGGCTGCTCTTCTTTTAGAAGAAGGGGATTTTATAGAAGGGGATGCGTAGCGCGGCGTGACATGCACGAGGTGCATAGCGCAGCGCGGAGAGGACCCTTGGTCAGACGTGGCGGATTATGTGGATAGAGAGAGCGCGACGGAGCGCCGTCAAGGGCGCGAAACGGCTCGTAGTGGGTGCAGTCTGCGTGCACGGCGTTCTCGGCGAGAGGAATACCGAAATATTATCAATGTGATACGTTAGGACTTGACCCGATTAACCATCTGGCTGGCCTCCGGTTTGTCTCTTCATCGCGATCTTTCCACTGTGAACAGCGCTCAACGCGGCCGTTCATAGACCGCCTGATCGGTGACGACGAAATCGATGCGGCCGTCGGCCAGCGCCTTGGCGCATTCGGCCGGCGCGTTGACGATCGGCTCCTCATGCACGTTGAAGCTGGTATTGACCAGGACCGGCAAGCCGCTTGCCGCTTCGAAGCCGCGCACGATGTCGTAGTAAAGCCGGTTGTCCTCGCGGGCGATGATCTGCGGTCGCGCCGAGCCATCGACGTGGACGACGGCGGGGATGCGCTCGCGCCACTGCGGATGCACGCCGCACGCGATGGTCATGTACCGGCAGGCGCGTGTGTTCACCGCACCGACTTCGAACACATCGGCCGCCCGTTCCTCGGCGATCACCGGCGCGAACGGCATGAACTCGGTGCGGGCGAGACGCTGGTTCAGCATATCGTGGGTCTCGCGCCGCGATGGATTGGCCAGGATCGAACGGGCGCCGAGCGCGCGCGGCCCATATTCCATGCGGCCGGTGAAAATGGCGCCGATTTCACCGTCGACCAGGCGGCGCACGGCTTCGGCGATCGGCGCCGCCGCGAGCCGCCGCACGCCGGGCACGGCGGCGAGCGCCGGATCGATGGCGCTCGTGTAGTCGCGGCCGAGAAAGACCGGGCCGAGCGGCCGCCGCCGGTCGAGCCACGTTTTGATGCCGTCACGCTCCATCAGGTAGATCAACGCGGCGCCGACCGGCAGTCCTTCGTCGCCCATCGCCGGAAAAATGAACATCTCGTCGAGCTCCAGGCGCTCGGCGAGCAGCCTGTTCAAGCGGACATTCGCGAACACTCCGCCGGCAACGCCAAGGTGCCGGCTCGGATAACGCGCCAGCAGCGTCTCGACCGAGCGCAGCATGGTGTCCTCGAGTACCTGCTGGATCGACGCGGCAAGGTCGGCGCGTTTGGTGGTTTTCGCCAACTGCGCCATGAAGCGCCGCATGTGGCTGAAACCGGAAAAGCTCGAATACACGCGCCCGTTGTCGTCGACGCGAAAGTACGCGCCGATCTCCCTGGCGCGGGTCGGCTCGCCAAGCGCGGCCAGGCCCGTGAGCTTGCCTTCGTGGCGATCCATACGGAACCCGAGCGCCAAAGTCGCGGCGCTGTAGGCGCGGCCGAGGCTATCGACCGGCTTGTCGGTGAACAGGAGATCGTCGCCACCATAGATCGTCTCGATCGCGCCGTCGGCGAAACTGCGGTGGCTGTAATTGACGGTGTCGCCGCCGCCGTCGGCGGTAACCAACAGCGCATCGTCCCACGGGCTGTAAAACAGCGCCGGCACCGCGTGCGCCTCGTGGTGGTTGGCGAAATGCAGCTTCGTATCGGCGCGAAAGCCGCCGTCGCGGCGGAACGCGGCGAAGTCGAACAGCTCCTCCAGATTCCTGGAGCGATAACGACGCATCTCATGCGTCATGTATTGCAGCGTCTTACCGCGGCTCCTTCGCAGAACCTCGTCCTCCAGCCAGCGCAAGCCGCGCACGTGCCGGAAGTACTTAGTGTCGAGCAAGGTACGCGACATCGATATCACGTCGACATCGGCGCGGCTGGCACCGCCGATCGCCAGCACTTCGTCGATGCAGGCGTCCGGGTGCGTGCCGCCGTCGCCTTTGCGCCTGGTCAGGCGCTCGAGCTGGACGGCCGCCCGCAAATCGTAATCGTCAAACAGCGCAGCAACGGAATCGTGCGGGCCAGAGTGAATCGCAACAACAAGCTCCGCCATGCATCGTGTTCCCGGTTGCAGTCGCGCGCGGCAAGTTAGCTAGGCTGGGCCGCCGGGCAAGTAAAGTTCGATGATCATGGCGATAATGTCATGGTGATTGATGTCATGGTCATGGAAGGCAGCCGCGCAATCTGAACGGCGCATCAAAAATACTTGCGACATCAAAAATACTTGGCGTAAAGGTCGACGGTAGACGCAACCCCGATTTGGCCGAAATTGGCGTCCAGCCATTTTCCGGCGCGCACGCGGCCCTGCTCGTGCAGGTAGGTCAGAAACTTCCAGTCGCCGTTAAGCCGGCTCGACCATGAAAGCTTCCTGATCAAGTCCTCGGCCTCGATCAGATGGACGAGCATGCGTTTGCCCTCGAACCTGCCGGAATCGATGAGCCCGGTCAGATAGGCAATCGTCCGCATCTCGCGAATGAGCGAAGTATTGAAGCTGATCTCCTGCATGCGATTCATGATCGACGGCGAGGTGGTCGGCACGCCGGGACGCTCGGCCGGCGTGATGTGGATCATCAAGATGTCGGGCGACTCGCAATTAAAGAGCAGCGGGAAAATTGCGGGATTGCCGGTAAAGCTGCCGTCCCAGTAATAGTGGCCGTCGATCTCGACGGCGTGCATCATCAGCGGCAGGCACGCCGACGCGAGCACGCGGTCGACATCGATGTTCTTGCCCTCGAAAATCTTCACTTTCGCGGTTTCGACATCGGTCGCGGACAAAAACAGCTTGATCGCCTGCTGCTCGCGCACACGATCGAAGTCGATCGTCTCTTCCAGCAGGGCTTTGAGCGGATTGAAGTTCAGGGGATTCAATTGATAGGGCGACGCGAAGTAAGTTAATGACTCCATAAAGCGGTAACCCGGCGAATGATCGAGACCGAAATCGCGATTGCCGCGGTCGAACGGGGACGGCTGGAAAATGCTGCTGGATGATGCCTCGGATACCTTCTTCCAATAACGCCGCAACGCGCTCTTGGCTTCGGTCCGGCCGCCGGCCGCAAAGCCGTCGGCAAGCACGACGGCGTTGACGGCGCCGGCACTGGTCGCGCTGATGCCTTCAAACGACAACCGCTCCTCTTCGAGGAGCCGGTCGAGCACACCCCAAGTGAAAGCGCCGTGGCTGCCGCCACCCTGAAGCGCGAGGTTGATCACCTTCTGATCGACTGCGGCACCGGTGCCGGCGGCCGCGGCCGGCGCATCGACTAACGTCATCACTTCAGTAAATCAAAGTTTCCACGCCGTTACGAGCATCGGGCGTCCGGCAAGGCTAAAAATATTTCTCTTCCAGATCGACCGTCGACTCCGTCCCGAGACGATCGAAGTTGGCGCCAAGCCACTGGCCAGCCCGCTCACGCCCCAGTTCGAACAGAAGGCTGAGGAAATCCCAGCCATTGTTCAGCCGGCTGGAACCGGGAAATTCCCGGATGATGTCTTCAGCCTCGACGACGTGAATGAGCATCTGCTTGCCTTCGGCCATCTTGCCTTCTTCAAGCCGCTTGTTGATGAAAGCGACCGCGCGCATCTCACGAATGAGGGCGGCATTAAAGCCGATCTCCTGCATCCGATTCATGATCGCGTGCGACGTGAAGGGGATCTCCGGCCGCTCGGCCGGCGTCAGATGCACCATCACGACGTCGCGTGTTGCGCATTCGTAGACCAGCGGAAAGACCACCGGATTTCCCGAGAACCCGCCGTCCCAATAGACCTCGCCGTCGATTTTCACCGCATGCATCAACAGCGGCAGGCACGTCGAGGCCAGCACGTGATCGGGGCCGATCTCATCGGCTTTGAACACCTTGACCTTGCCGCTGCGCACGTTGGTTGCGCAAAGAAACAGCTTGACCGCAGCCTCGCGGCGAAGCCGCTCAAAGTCGATCATCTCTTTGAGAACGATCCGGAGCGGGTTGTAATCGAGCGGGTTATACAAATACGGCGTGGTGAAATAACTCAGCGCATCCATCATCAGATAGCCGGGCGAATGCTCAAGCCCGAACTTTCCGCTCATGCGGTCGAGCAACGACGGCTGCATCAGGCCGTGCGACGTCATCTCGGACATTCTCTTCCAGAACTGCCGCAGCGTGGCCCTGGCTTCCTGCCGTCCGCCGACCGTCAAACCGTGCGCAAGAACGATGGCGTTGACGGCTCCGGCGCTTGAGGCCGCGATACCTTCGAATGCCAGCCGTTCGTCTTCAAGAAGACGATCAAGCACGCCCCAGGTGAAAGCGCCGTGGCTGCCGCCACCCTGGAGGCCCAAATTGACCACCTTGGTTTGGGTCTTTTGCTCCGCTTGAGGAGCGGCCACTTTGATTTCTGTGTCGAGGAGATTCATTGTTGGGCTAATGCCGATTGCGCGCTCCGGTTCCGGTGCGCAAAACGCCGAATTGCAGATGCTTCGGGCCGGTCCGCTTCAGGCGTGCGCCTCGCGCTGCGGGTCGATGATGCCTTCGAGTTTGGCAAGGACGCGCATGCACGGCAATAGCTGGGCCAGACTACCATTCGGCTCGCGTTTTTCCCTGATCGCGGCAATGAACTCCCGGTCCTCAAGCTCGATGCCGTCCATGGAGACGTCGACTTTCGACAAGTCGATCTTGTTGTCTTTGCCGTCGACGAGGTCGTCGTAATAGGCCTTGTAGGTGCCGTTGTCGCAGATATAGCGGAAAAACGAGCCGATCGGCCCGTCGTTGTTGAACGACAGCGACAGCGTCAGGATCGCGCCGGTGGGGACTTTGGCGACGATGCCCATGTCCATGGCGATGCCGAGCTGCGGATGGATTGGACCCTGCACCGCGTAGCAATCGGAAATGGTCTGGCCGGCTTGATACTGAAACAGGTCGATGGTGTGCGCGGCATGGTGCCAAAGCAGATGATCGGTCCAGCTCCGCGGCTGGCCGGCCGCGTTCATATTTTTGCGGCGGAAGAAATAGGTCTGGACGTCCATCTGCTGGATATTCAGTTCGCCGTTTTGGATGCGCTTGTGCACCCATTGATGGCTGGGATTGAAGCGCCGCACGTGGCCACCCATGGCCACGACGCCGGTTTCCTCGGCGATCCGCACCAACGCTTCCGCATCTTCGACGCTGTCGGTGACGGGAATTTCCACCAGTACGTGCTTGCCGGCGCGCATCACCTGCTCGCCCTGGCGGAAGTGCATTTTGGTCGGCGTGGTGAGGATCACCGCGTCGGCGCGCTTGATGCCCTCGGAAAGATCGCCGGTGTAATGCGGGATGCCGTATTTTTTCGCCACCTGCGCGGTGGCGTCCTGGTTGCCGCCGACCAGAGACGTAACTTCGGCATCGGGGATGCGCTTGAGCGCGTCAAGGTGCTTCTGCCCGAAGGCGCCTTGACCTGCGACGCAAATTTTCATTGTCAGCCTCAATCTTAGCCGTATGCCCGGCCATAGCGGTTCGAAGAACGGCGTCGCTTTGCTCGCCTGTGGCCCGGCATCCACGTCTTGAAACTCGCGAGCCAAACACGTGGATGGCCGGGACAAACCCGGCCATGACACGGATGTGTTAACTGCGGATACGATCGATTTTCGCCCGCGCTGCGGCGCGCTTGTGCTTGCCGGCGGCAGACTTGTGTTTGCCGGCGGCAGGTTTGTGCTTGCCGGCAGTCTTCGCGCCGCGCGGACGATTGGCAAGAATGATGTGGCCGACCGCGGTGTTCGAGGCCGGCACCGTGTAGAAGCGATAGACCTCGTCAACCTTGTCGTCGAGCGCGCCGCGCATGATCAGCCACATCACCATTTCGATGCCTTCGGCGCCGGCCTCGCGCATGTAGTCGAAGTGCGGAATCTTGGCGAGCTTCGCCGGGTCCTTCGACAGATTATCGAGGAAGGCTTTGTCCCATTTGGAGTTGATCAGGCCGGCGCGCGGGCCGGAAATCTGATGCGACAAGCCGCCGGTGCCGAAGATCACGACCCTCAAATCTTCCGGGTAGGACTCCACGGCTTTGCGGATCGCCTTGCCGAGCATGTAGCAGCGATGGCCGGTCGGCGGCGGATACATCACGACGTTGACCGCGAGCGGGATCACCGGGCACGGCCAGTGCGAATTCTTGTCGACTTTGCCGAACAGAAGATTCATCGGCACCGTCATGCCATGATCGACTTCCATCTTGTTGCAGATGGTGAGATCGAACTCGTCGAGGATGACCGACTGCGCGATATGAGAGGCGAGCGGCGGATAGCCTTGAACCACCGGCACCGGCCGCGGCCCCCAGCCTTCGTCGGCCGGCGGAAACTCCGCGGCGCAGCCGAGTGCGAAAGTCGGGATCATCTCCACGGAGAACGCCGAGGCGTGATCGTTGTAAACAATGATCGCCACGTCGGGCTTGGTCTCGCGCATCCATTCTTGCGATTTCTCGAACCCCGAGAATACTCGCTTCCAATACGGCTCCTCGGTCTTGCCGTTGTCGATCGCCGCGCCGATGGCCGGCACGTGCGACGAACCTATCCCTGCGATGATCTTGGCCACGACCTTACTTCCGTTTTGCTGATTTGGATTTCGGCTTGGATTTCAATTTCGGCTTCAATTTCGGTTTTGATTTCGATTTTGATCTCGGCTTCGCTGCGGCTTTGGCCTTTGCCTTCGGCCTGGGCGCCGATTTCGTCGCTCCGCCGCCGCCAACGAACGGCGACGAGGCTTCCCTGCCCGTTCGCGAGCGATTGCCTTCGACGGAGCGGCCGCCGCCGAGCATCATCTTGGCGTAGCCTTCCTGCGTATTGCCGGTCATCAGCGCGGCCAGATGCTGGAACGAATGGCCGTCGGTGGCGCCGAGCTTGGCAGTGAAGTAGATGTTGCCGCCGAGCTCGAGCATGCGATTGTAGTCGCGCTTGAGGATCGCCTCGGTCTGCTCCGGCGTCAGCCGGAATTTTTTCAGGTATTCCGCCTCGTCGGCCTTGAAGGCCTTGCGGTTCTCGTCCTTCATCAGCGACATGCAGAACATGTTGATGCCGAAACCTTCGCGCGAGCGCTCGGCGTCGAACACGAATGTTCCGGGAATGTCGTCGTAAATCTGCTCTTTGCGAGCCATCTGCTTTTCTCCCGGGCGTCTCTACCGGTGTGCTTCACATATATAGGGCAGGAAAGCTTGGCAACATAAGCCGTCGCCCACAGTCTCGAACCATTCCGAACACCAAGCCTTAACCGGGCTTTCGGCCGCCGCCCGACCGTCGCCGTCTTGCTAGACCGCTCCTTGCAATATCTCGGTCAACCGATCCGGCAGGTCGAGCATGATGTCGTGGCCACACGCCAGTTCATGGGTGCGCCAGCCCTGGACGCGAGCCTTCGCGAGGCCGGCGTCGAAATACGGGCTCGAATAGCCGATCGCGCGGATGTAGCTCTTCTTCGCAATGCGCTCGCGCGCCCCGCTGAGTGTCAGCTTTTGCATGAAGGTCTCGATCGGCTGGGGCGTACATTGCGCGTCGACCCAGGCGCGGTCCTTTTCGTTGACATTGAATATTGCGGCGGACCGCGGCGGCAACGCCGTCGCCCCGGCGCGCGCCGCGGCCAGCGTCGGCTCGCGCGCCGCCGGTGGCTGCATATCGACGACCGCCTGCCCATCGTCCGGGAAGAAGGCGTCGAGGAATACGAAAGACGAGATCGCCTTTTCCATTTTCTCGGCCACTCCGGAAATCACCATGCCGCCATAGGAGTGGCCGACCAGCACGACGCCGCTCAGCCCTTCCCACTTGATTTCGTTGACGACGTCCAAAATGTGGGTGTCGAGATCGATGTCGGGCGTCAGGAGATGCGAGCGTTCGGCAAGGCCCGTCAGTGTCGGCGTAAAGACCTCATGGCCGTTGCGGGTCAGAAGCCGCGCCACGCGACGCCAACACCACCCGCCGTGCCAAGCGCCGTGCACGAGAACGAACGTCGCCATGTCTCGCTCTTGACGATCTAAGCCGCGGCGGGGCCGCGGCGTCTCGCCTATCGGCCTGCCCGCCGCCTAGCCTAACTCCAATAAAGCCGCATTGGGTTGTCGACCAGCAGCTTTCGCTGCAGCTCCACGGTCGGCGCGACTTTGGGAATATAATCGACCAAGACGCCGTCGTCCGGCGCGACCTTGACGTTCGGATGCGGCCAGTCGGTGCCCCAGATCACGCGGTCGGGAAAGCGTTTGACCAAAGCGCGGCCGAACGGCACCACATCGTCGTAAGGCGGCCCGACAATGGTCATGCGTTCGGGGCACGACACCTTCACCCAAAAGTTCTGGTGCGTTTCCATGAAACGATGGAAGCGCTGATTTTCGGGGTTGTCGACGCCCTTTCTCACGTTGGGCGTACCCATGTGATCGACGACGACCACGGTCGGCAGCGCGGCGAAGAAATCCTCAAGCTCCGGCAAATCGTGCATCTCGAAATAGACCACGATATGCCAGCCGAAGCGTTCGACGCGCCTGGTGATGCGCTCAAGGACGTCGCGCGGGGTAAAATCGACCAAGCGCTTGAGAAAATTGAAACGCACGGCGCGCACGCCGGCTTTGTCCATCCATGCGAGCTCGCCGTCGGTCACCTCCTCGCCGACGAAGGCGACGCCCTTGGCGCGACCCGCCGCGGCATCGAGCGCATCGACCATGGCGCGGTTGTCCTTGCTATGCGCCGAGGCCTGAACGATGACGTTCTTGTCGAAGCCGAGAAAGTCGCGCAGCGCGAACAGTTTTTCCTTAGGCGCGTCGCACGGCGTGTATTTGCGTTCCGGCGCGAACGGAAATTTGCTCTCCGGCCCGAACACGTGGCAATGCGCGTCGACCGCGCCAGGCGGCGGCTGGAATTTCGGTTTCGACGGATTGGGATGAAACGGAACGTAACCGGGACTCATCGGCACGGAAAGGTGGCTCCACTATTTTCTCGTTCAATCCGGCCGGGCAAGCGCAATGTCGATATCCACAAGTCGAGATGCATAATCAGGAATGGCGATGTTGGCAATGTCGACGCCGTGCGGTTGCAAACATCGCCCGCACAATGGCGGCTGTTCTACACCCGCTCCAGCGCCAGCGACACACCCTGTCCGACGCCGACGCACATAGTGGCGAGAGCGCGTTTGCCGCCGCGCTTTTCCAGGCCGTGCACCGCCGTCAAAGCGAGCCGCGCGCCCGACATGCCGAGAGGATGACCAAGCGCGATGGCGCCGCCATGCGGATTGACGTGCTCGGCGTCGTCAGCGACGCCAAGCTGGCGCAGGCAAGCGAGGCCCTGCGAAGCGAACGCTTCGTTGAGCTCGATCAGATCGAAGTCGCCGATCTTCAAGCCGAGCCGCGCCATGAGCTTGCGGGTCGAGGGCACCGGACCGATCCCCATGATGCGTGGCGGCACGGCGGCTGATGCCATGCCCAAGACGCGCGCCCGCGGCGTCAGGCCGTGCGCCTTCGCCGCCTCCTCGCTGGCAAGCACGATGGCAGCCGCCCCGTCGTTGACGCCGGACGCGTTGCCGGCGGTGATGGTGCCGCCGTCGCGCACGATCGGCTTGAGCTTGGCGAGATTCTCCAGTGTGGTGCCGGACCGCGGATGTTCGTCCTTGTCGACGACGATCGGACCGGCTTTGCCGCCGGGCGCCGACACCGCAACGATCTCCTCGGCGAAATAGCCAGCGGCAACGGCTCGCGCGGCGCGCTGCTGCGAGCGCAACGCGAAGGCATCCTGGTCCTTGCGCGCCACCTGGAATTCCTCGGCGACGTTCTCGCCGGTCTCGGGCATCGAGTTGACGCCGTACTGCGCTTTGAGCACCGGATTGACGAAGCGCCAGCCGATCGTGGTGTCGTAAACCTCCGCGGCGCGCGAGAACGCCTCGCCGGCCTTGCCCATCACGAACGGCGCACGCGTCATCGATTCCACGCCGCCGGCGATGGCGAAATCCATCTCGCCGCAGCGGATCGCGCGCGCCGCATCGCCGACCGCGTTAAGCCCGGACGCGCATAGCCGGTTGACGGTTATGCCGGGAACGTTGTCGGGAAGGCCGGCCAGCAAAAGCGCCATGCGGGCAATGTTGCGGTTGTCCTCGCCGGCCTGATTGGCGCAGCCGAAGAACACCTCGTCGAGCCGCGTCCAGTCGGTCTGCGGATGGCGCGCAACCAGCGCCCGGATCGGCACCGCCGCGAGATCGTCGGTACGGACCTTGGCGAGCGCGCCGCCATAACGGCCGATCGCGGTGCGCGCCGCGTCGCAAATGAAGGCCTCGCGCATAGCTGTTTCCCAAACTGCGGGCTTCGGCGTCGTAGCCGCCGCGTCCCGCTGTTCACGTCTCCCGGTATTTAGGAGCCGCCGCCGAAGCGGTCAAATGGCTGCCATCGCGCGGATTTGCGGCGCGCCTTGACGCCGTCTGGCAGTCATGTCAGGCGGATTGCGCATCGATTTTGGTATCATGTGGCGCACGTTGGTAGAGATGCATTCGGCTCGAAGTCAGCCACGTCTGCGGCCGGTGCGGCTTGGCCCCGCCGACGTGCTGGTGGAGCGCCGAGCCGATGGCGCGATGCTGATGCGTTCGCCGCATCCGTTGCCGCCCTACGCGGATAAACTCACCGAGCGGCTGGCGCATTGGGCGGCGGCAGCGCCCGACCGCATTTTCATTGCCCAGCGCGATAGCGGCGGAGCCTGGCGCACGCTCACCTATGCCGCGGCATTCGCGGCCGTGCGCGCCGTCGCCGCGGCGTTGCTTGAACGCGATCTTTCGCGTGAGCGGCCGATCGCGATCCTGTCCGGCAACGACATCGAGCACGCGCTCCTTGGTCTCGCCGCCATGCATGTCGGCATCCCCTATGCGCCGATCTCGGTGCCTTATTCGCTGGTCTCGCGGGATTTCAAGAAACTCGAGGCCATTATCGAAGTTATGACGCCGGGTCTGGTGTTCGCCGCCGACGGTTCGGCGTTTGCCCGCGCTATTGCCGCGACCGTCGGGGCCGACGTCGAGGTGATTGCCACCCAGAACGCGGCGAGCGGCCGACGCATCACCATGTTTGCGGAATTGGCCGGCGCGCCGGCGACCGCGGCGGTCGAGGCCGCGCACGCCGAGGTGGGTCCGGATACGATCGCCAAGATCCTCTTCACCTCCGGATCGACGGGCCAGCCGAAAGGCGTCGTCAACACGCAGCGCATGCTCTGCTCCAACCAGGCGATGCTGCGTTCAAGCCTCGCTTTCGTCGCCGACGAGCCGCCGGTGCTGGTCGAATGGCCGCCGTGGAACCACACCTTCGGCGGCAATCATGATTTCGGGCTGGTGCTCTACAACGGCGGCTCGTTCTACATCGACGAAGGCAAACCGATGCCCGGCGCCATCGAGGCGACCGTGCGCAACCTGCGCGAAGTGGCGCCGACGATCTATTTCAACGTGCCGAAAGGCTTTGAGATGCTGCTGCCTTATCTGCGCAGCGACGCGGCGTTGCGTGAGCAGTTCTTCAGCCGGCTCAAAGTACTGTTCTACGCCGGCGCCGGTTTGGCCCAGCATGTCTGGGACGAATACCAGGCGCTCGCGGCGGCGACGACCGGCGAGCGCATCATTTTTCTCTCCAGTCTTGGGTCGACCGAGACCGCCCCGGCAGCGATCGCCTGCACATGGGAAACCGAGCGCTCCGGCAATATCGGCATTCCGCTGCCAGAGGTCGAACTCAAGCTCATTCCCAGCGACGACGGCAAGTTCGAGGCGCGGCTTAAAGGCCCCAACATCACGCCCGGTTATTGGCGGGCGCCGGAGCTGACCGCGGCTGCGTTCGATGAGGAAGGCTTTTACAAGATCGGCGACGCGCTCAAATTCGAGGATCCGGCCGACCCCGCAAAGGGCTTGCTGTTCGACGGGCGCATCGCCGAGGATTTCAAGCTCGCGACCGGCACCTGGGTCAGCGTCGGGCCGCTGCGCGCCGCGCTCGTCGCGCATTGCGCGCCGCTGGTGCGCGATGTCGTGTTGGCGGGTCCCAATCGCGACGAAATCGGCGCGCTCGTCATTCCAGACCTCGATGCCTGCCGGCGGCTGGCGTCCGATCTGGCGCCGGATCTGCCCGCCGCGGCGCTCCTTGCCGACACGCGCGTGCGTGACAAGTTCGCGCGACTGCTGGAGCCCCTTGCCGCGCCTGGCCGCGGCACGTCGACCCGCATCCGCCGCGCCATCCTGCTCGAAGAGCAGCCCTCGCTCGACGTCGGCGAAGTCACCGACAAGGGCTCGATCAACCAACGCGCGGTGCTCGCCCATCGCGCGGCGCTGGTCGAAGCGCTTTACGCCAACCCGCCGCCGGCGAACGTCATTGTCGCGGGCGGCGTAGCAACCCCCACTGCAAGGACCGGCTAATCATGGATATTCGCGGACATGCTGCGATCGTCACCGGCGGCGGCTCCGGCCTCGGCGCCGCCACCGCGCGCATGCTGGCCGCCGCCGGCGCCAAAGTCGCGATCCTCGACGTCAACGCCAAAGCCGCCGCCGAAGTGGCAATCGACATCAACGGTATTGCCATTACGTGCGACGTCGCCGACAGCGCCGCAACCGAAGCCGCGATCGCCCAAGCTGCCGCCGATCACGGCACCGCGCGCATCCTCGTCAATTGCGCCGGCATCGGGCCGGCCAAACGCATCGTCGGCAAGGACGGACCGATGCCGCTCGCCGACTATGAGCGCGTCATCCGCGTCAACCTGATCGGCACATTCAACGCGCTACGGCTCGCCGCCGCCGCCATGCAGACGCTGGAGCCGCTCGCCGACGGCGAGCGCGGCACCATCATCTGCACGGCGTCGGTCGCGGCCTATGAAGGGCAGATCGGCCAGGCCGCATATGCCTCATCGAAAGGCGGCGTTGTTTCGCTGGTGCTGCCGGCGGCGCGCGAATTCGCCCAGTTCGGGGTCCGCGTCAACGCCATCGCGCCGGGCATATTCCTGACGCCGATGCTGCTGGGGCTGCCTCCGGCGGCGCAAGACAGCCTCGCCGCCTCGCTGCCGTTTCCGAAGAAGCTCGGCGATCCGTCGCAATTTGCGGCGCTCGTGCACCATCTGGTCGAGAACCGTTACCTCAACGGCACTGTCGTCCGGATCGATGCGGCGCTGCGCATGGCGCCGCGGTGAATGACGCTGCAATGCTGAGCAACATCCGCAATGTGCGCGTCGAATGGTGCGATTGTGATCCCGCCGGGATCATCTACTACCCGCGCTATTTCGAGATGTTCGACACCTCGACCACGGTCCTGATCGAGCGCGCGCTCGGCATGAATAAAATCGATTACTTGAAGGTCTACGGGTTCGCCGGGTATCCGATGGTGGAAGTGCGCGCACGCTTTCGGCAACCGACGCGGTTCGGCGACCAGGTGCAGATCGAATCGACGCTCGTGGGCTGCGGCCGCTCGAGCTTCAAGATCGAGCATCGGCTAACCAAAGCGGGAGCGCTGGCGGCCGAAGGCTTCGAGACGCGGGTCTGGGCGGTCCGTTCTGCCGACGATCCGACGCGCATAAGGTCGCAGCCGATCCCGGCCGAGGTTCTTGCGCGTTTTGGGCATGGCGCGGTTGCGTAAGTCGTTGCCGCCGGACGCGGTGGCTGTGCTAAGAAACCTGCAGGAAATAGGGAGAAACGCCTCATGCGCATCGACGCGTACACGCATTTTTTTCCAAAAAAATTCTTCGACATGCTTGACGACGTCGCCGCCGACTTTCGCGACATGGGTATGCGCGTGCGCTCGTTGCCGGCGCTGCACGACCTCGATGTGCGCAAGCGGATCGTCGACGGCCACAAGGATTATCAGCAGATCCTGAGTTACACCCAGCCGCCGATCGAAAAAATCGCCAAGACGCCGGCGCAGATCGACGAACTTTGCCGCATCATCAACGACGGCTTTGCCGAACTCATTGCCAAGGAGAAGGATCATTTTCCCGGCTGGGTGGCGCAGGTTTCACTCGAGGCGCCGGACGCCGGCGTCGCCGAGGCGCAGCGCGCGGTCAAACAGCTCGGCGCGCTCGGCGTGCAGATCTACACCAACGTCAACGGCAAGCCGCTCGACCGTCCGGAATACCGGCCGTTTTGGGATAAGATGAACGAGCTCGGCATCCCGATCTGGCTGCACCCGGCGCGCGGCGCGGAAATGCCGGACTATATCGACGAACAGAAATCACTCTACGAAATCTGGTGGACGTTCGGCTGGTCGTACGAAACCGCGACCGCCATGATCCGGCTCGTCTACTCGAAAATCATGGACAGCCATCCCAACCTGAAAATCATCACGCACCACTTCGGCGGCCTCGTGCCGATGCTCGAAGGCCGCATCGGACCCGGCAACGACGTGATGGGATCGCGCAGCTCCGACGTGGACTACATCTCGCTGCGCAAGAGCCTCAAGAAACGGCCGCTCGACTACTTCAAGCAGGATTTTTGGGCCGACACCGCCGTATTCACCGCCGCACCGGCGACCAAGGCGGGTCTGGAGTTCTTCCCGCGCGACAAGGTCGTGTTCGCCTCCGATTGCCCGTACGACCCCGAAGGCGGGACAATGTATCCGCGCGAAACCTTGCGCATACTCGAGGCGCTCAATTTGTCGAAAACCGATCAGGACAAGATTTACTTCAAAAACCTCGAGGCGGTGACCGGCCGCACGCTGGTGAAGCCGTAACGGCCCGCACGCGTTGCAAGAAACCGTTGCCCCGGCTTGGCCAAGATCGTGGTAGAACGTGCCAGTCGATGAGGGGTTTTATGAAACGGTTTCTTGCTACGGTACTGCTGGCGATTGTGACCGCGGCGGCGGGCGCGTCCGCGCAGGACGCGCCGCCGATTTCGCCGGCTCAGCTGGAGAAAATGGTAAAATATCTCGATACGGTCGGGTCGACGGATAGTTTCCCGCCGCCGACCGCCGAGAGCCTCGGTTTGTCGGGCGACGTCGGCAAAGCGCTGCCCGTGGTCATCGTATCGACGGACGATCACAGCGTGTATTTCTGTCGTAGCCAGCTAAATCCCGCCGATTTCATCGTGTGGGCCCGCGTGGCGGGCGACAAGACCTCCTCCTACATGTTCTCCACGCACATCGATCTTAAATTGGTTCGCGCCCTGCGTCTGCGCGCCAACGATTTTCCTCAACCGCTCGACGTCGATTTAAGCCAAGTCCAAGCCCTTTACAAAAAAGCGTTGGCCGCTTTGGCCAAGGATATCGACGCCAGTCCGCCCCCCAAACACTAGCGCGCCGCGGACGTTTCCTTGCCTCGCCGCCTTCGACTTCGTATGTTTCAGCAATGGCCATCGCAGTGCCTGATCCTCGCGTAGACGGCGCGGTAACCGAAGAGTTGTTCCGTCGCGTGATGGCGTCGTTCGTCACCGGGGTCACCGTCGTCACCACGCAAACCCACGGCGAAATTCGCGGCATGACCGCGAATGCCTTCATGTCCGGCTCGCTCGAGCCGCCGCTTTGCGTGGTCTCCGTCGCCACCAAAGCGCGCATGCACGGATTTCTGATGGAGGCCGGCCATTTCGGCGTGAACATTCTGGCGCGCGGTCAGGAGGCCTTAATCGGACATTTCGCCGGACGTCCGGTGGAAGCGATCGATCTGAAATATGATTACGCCGGCGACACCCCGCTCTTCGCGCACGCCAACGCCACCATCGCGGCGCAAGTGACCGCGCAATATCCGTGCGGCGACCATTCACTTTTCGTCGGTCACATCTTCGCGCTGCGTCACAACGAAGGCGTCGTTCCCATCGCGCTGCATCTCGGCCGATTGGCGTCGCTCATGCACTCGCACGAGCAGACAATCTGGCCAGTGCTCGATTTTTGGTGAGCGCGCCGGCTTGACGGCGGCCAAAAAGTCCGTGCGCGACCCTTGCGCTTTGATCGAATCAGCAACGCCGATGCTGCGTCGAGGCGGCGGTTGCAGGCGGCGAGCACCTACTCTGGCTAGAACTTGACCGGGCTTGCAGCTGGTTCTCGGAAGAGAAAAAACGTCTCGAAGTCCGCTGAAATAAGCCCTTGATTTTGGGGCTCTTCTTGCGTCAACGCGATAGCGGCGATGGCGGCGATCGAGAGCCTTTTCCAAGTGATATTTTTGCAACTACCGTAGCATAAATGACATTTCCCCCGCGCCGAAGCCGACAAAGCATTGCATTCTTCATGAGTTTGCATGACCCTGCGGCGAGTTGGCAGGTCATGCTGACGCGTCAAGCCCGTGCGAAATTTTTGCTGCGCAAGGGTGTTGGGGACAAACACGTGGAGGGGCTGATGACCCGATTGAGATTACTAGCAATAAGCGGCGCTGCGGCGGCAGCGATGATGGCCGGCGCGGTTAGCCAGAGTTTTGCCTTGGAGCCTGGTTCGTTCGACAATCGTCTGAACGGCGGAACCATTGGCGTGCCTCTCGGCGCTGCGGCGCCCGCCGGTGTTTATACTGGCTTGGGGACCCTTTACACGCCGAACTTCTACGGGGCGGGCACGCGCGCCGGCGGCAGCGGACTGAATTTCCCGTCCGTCGGTGAGGCCGTACCGGTGCTGTGGTCGACCGGCTATAACTTCCTCGGCGCGGCCTATTCGATGGCGGCGGTGCAGGCCTTCTACGCGGCCGGTACTTTGCCGCAGGGCGGCGACGGTTGCGCAACTTGTAGTTCGTGGAGCCCGGAAATCGCCAACACGATCTGGACCCCGGTCGCCTTGTCGTGGAATCTGGGCCAGGGATTCTTCACCAGTGTCGGTTTCAACTTTATGGCGCCGGATGGTTCGCACTGGGCGAGCAATGGCAACACCGATACCAACCCCGACTATTGGACGTTTGAACCGACGTTAGCCTTCGCCTATCTCACCAAGAGCTATGCACTATCATTGAACTTGTTCTATGACATCAACACCAGATCAGCCGGAACATGCTGCGCCGGTCCGGGTTTGGGCCTCGGCGGCTATACTAGTGGCAATGAATTGTATGGCGATTGGGCGGCGTTGTATCAGTGGGGCAAGTGGCAGCTTGGACCGGTCGGTTACTTCAAGTTCCAGACCACCAACGACACCTTTGGCGGCAGTGCCATTCTCCCGCTAGGATGCGCTACTCCCGGCCTCTGCGGCAAGAACGCAGCGGTCGCCTTCGGTGGCTTGGTCGGCTACGACTTCGGCCCGGTGTCCTTCCAGGTCTGGATCACCGACGCCGTATGGCAGCAAAACGACATCGACGGCTTCGCGGTGTGGAACCGCTTGAGCTTCCGGGTGTGGGCACCGGAAGCACCGAAGCCGCTCGTCGCGAAGAACTAAGCTTCACGATATAGCGACAGTTAGAGGCCCCGCGGGAAACCGCGGGGCCTTTTTCTTGCCGAACGAGCCCGCTGCGCCCGACAGTTCTGCCCTTGTCTCTGCCATTTGCGCTTCTATGCTGACGCCATGTCTTTGACCGAACAAGAACCGATTGCCGCTGCGCCCCCTGTCCCGCAGCGCCGCGAGTGGACCCGCGAGGAATTGCGGACGCTGTTCGATCTGCCGCTGCCAGATCTGATCTTCCGCGCGCAGAGCGTTCACCGCGAGCATTTCGATCCGGCAGCCGTGCAAATTTCCACACTGCTGTCGATCAAGACCGGGGGCTGCCCGGAAGACTGCGCCTATTGTCCGCAGAGCTCACAGTACGAAACCGGCGTGCGCGCGGAACGGCTCATGCCGCTCGACGCGGTCCTTGCCGAAGCGCGCGCCGCGCGCGGCGCCGGCGCCAGCCGTTTTTGCATGGGCGCGGCCTGGCGCTCGCCCAAGGACCGCGACGTCGATACGGTTTGTGCCATGGTCGAGGGGGTGAAGGCCCTGGGGCTCGAGACCTGCGCCACGCTTGGCATGCTCACGGCCGCACAAGCGCACCGGCTGAAGGCCGCCGGGCTCGATTACTACAATCACAACCTCGATTCGTCGCCGGAATTCTACGGCACGATTATCACGACCCGAACCTACCGGGATCGCCTGGAGACGCTCGATCACGTGCGAACCGCCGGCATCAATGTCTGCTGCGGCGGCATTGTCGGCATGGGCGAGACGCGCGATGACCGCGTCGGCATGATCGCCGTGCTTGCGAACCTGCCGGTCCAACCCGAATCGGTGCCGATCAACATGCTGGTCCGAGTCGCCGGGACGCCGCTCGAGGATGCGCCGCACCTCGATGCGATCGAATTCGTGCGGACCATTGCGGTCGCTCGTATCGCCATGCCGCGGTCGATGGTGCGGCTGTCGGCCGGCCGCGAGGCCATGAGCGAGGAGACCCAGGCTCTGTGCTTCCTCGCCGGCGCCAATTCGATCTTCTATGGGCCTAAGCTCTTGACCACGCCCAATCCCGGCCCCGACCGCGATCGCGTCCTCATGGAGCGCCTCGGCCTGTCGCCGACGCTCTAGAACGCCAATCGATTCCGACTGGAAGCAATTGCGCGACGCGGCTCAGGGAGCTGTGGCCCGTCAGCCCGACGCCGGCGAATTCTTGCCGATCGAGAACACGTACATATTGCGAAATGTCTGCGGATGCTCGGCCTCGAAGGCGTTCCAGGCATCGAGATCGCGCAGCGCATCCGCGTCGGTGTGCCGGGCACGGAATTCGTCGATGACCTTGGGATCGAGCTCGAAGCCGAAGAAGGAAAGCCTGTGCTCGTCGATAAAGGCCTTGATGTCCGGGATGGTCAGCCGATGCTCCATGACGTTGAAAAACATGTCGTGACAGCCACTGAGACTGTAGAAATCGACCGTTTTGACCAGTGATTGCCAACGCGGCTCGTTCCTTTCGCGGATGATGGTTTGGCGCAACGCGCGGATGCCTTCGGCCGTGGCGCGATAACCCCATTCGGCGATCAACGCCCGCGCTTCGACAATCGCGCGCCGCGCGGCCTCGCTGTAGAGGCCGACTCGCATGACGCCGCCCGCCGCCAGCAACGAAAGCAACACCCGCCACCCCGCTTTCGGATCGGCGAGATGGTGCAGCACGCCGACGGCCTCGATGCGATCAAATGTCCGGCCGAGCATCGCTAATTTCAGTATGTCGGCCTGGGCGTACTCGATGTTGCGCAGGCCCTCCTCGCGGGTCTTGCGCCGGGCATAGGCCAGGCTCGCCAGGCTGAGATCGATGGCAAGCACCCGCGCGTTGGGCGATTTTTGCGCGACATCGAACGGGTGCTCGCCGGTGCCGCAGCCGGCGATCAGAATTTCGAGGCCGCGGCGCGGTTCAGCGCCGCCCGCCGTTCCGGCGCCAGCTTGCAAATTGCCACCCAGGGCGGCGAGCGGATTGACCGTCCAGCGCGGGTACGGATTTTCCTCGTATTGCCGCATCACCTCGATCGAGGTGCGATCCTCGATCCCCGTCAGCGCCGGGATGGCGCGGCGATCTTCCGCTTCTTCCAGCGGCTCGCGCACCTGCAGGCGCAACAGGCCTGCGATGTCGCGCGGCCAGCGGGCGGCGAGCAGCGATTTCGTCTCGGCAAGGGCATGAAGCGGAAAATAGGCGGCCACGGCGACGAGCAGCAGCGCCGGCACATCGCTCCCGTTCGCCAACCGCTGCAGCAGCAGGTCACGCAATTCATGGGCACGACGGGTTTCTTCGGCCGTCGCCGCGAAAGCGTATTCGTTGAGGAAGCACTGCTGCGCCAGCGAGCAGAACAGACCGGCCGCATCGTCGCCGATTTTGGCCGGATCGGCAATGTTGGCTGCGGCGGTGCGAAGAAGCGCGTGGCGCAAAGCCGTGAGAAAAAGCTCAAGCGTCACGCCGCGAATGATCGTCGTTTCCAGAGCGCAGCGTAACAGCACGTTGCGGGCGACGGCCGCGATGTCGCCGGCGTTGAGCAAATCGTCATTCTTGACCGGCAGGCCGAGCGTGTCGGTCATCCGGGCCGCACATTCGGCGATGATCGGATTCTGCAACAGGAACGGTTCGACGCCTTGGCCGTCGAGGCCGAGCGCGATCGCCTTGTTGAAATGCCGCGCGGCGCCGGCGGGTTCGCCGATTGCCTCGTATGATGTCGCGATGTTGTAGTGGCCCGAGGCGTTGAGGTCGTTCGCCGCGATCGCTTTGGCCAACGTCTTTATCGCGAACCGGTGATTGCCGGCGGCTTGATAGACGATGCCGAGGATATTGAGCGCCTCCGCGTGTGCGGGAATGCGCGCCAGGATTTGCTTGCAGGCGACTTCAGCATCGACAATGCGGCCCTGCCGGTAGGCAAGCGTAGCGTCGGCCACCAGCGCCGGAATGTCCGCCGCCGCCGGCGCCGCGGTTTTGCCGCGCGCCAAAGCGGCGCGGCGATCTCTCCGGTTCATGAGGCGTCGGCCTCGGTCATAGCGGCGCCGATTTTATACCTGAAAGCCGCTTGGCGCGACGCTACGGCATAAACCGTCACGCGCGCCACCGTAAGGCCTACGAGCTTACTTCTTGGCCCCGCGCATGACGTGGTAGCTGAGCGCGCCTGGATCGCTCAGATCCGGTACTTTCCAGCCGTCGATGTCGTATTCCGCCATGCAGTCCTCGGCGAAGCCTTTGAACTTTGCGGCGCTGCCGGACGCCAGCGCGCCCCAATAATTGAACAGCCGGATCTGATCGGTCGAGCCGCCGTAATTAATCTCGTAGAGCTCGTGGCGGCCGCCGAACTCGGTGCCCAGGCTGTCCCACAGCAGCTTCATCAGCTTGATGCGCTCTTCCGCTTTGTAGCCATTGGAGCCGCGCATGTACTGGTCGATATAGGGCCGGATTTCCGGGTTCTTGAAGTCGCTGGAGTGACTGTTGAGGTAGATCAGGCCGGAAGCCACGATCTGCTCGATCAGATATTTGATCTTGGTATAAGCGATGGTGGAAAGCACCTGGTAGGCGTTGCCGGGATCGGCGTTGGGCTGCACGTACTCGCCGATCCAGGGTTTCGGATCGCGCACCATGGCATCGCTCAGTCCCCAGAACAGGTTACGCCAGGCGATCACTTCGCCGATGTTGACCTGCACGCCGCGGAAATCCTTGCTGCCGAGGGCTTCCGTGGCCTTGAGCAACAACCCGGTGATGAAATCGAGCTTCACCGCCAGGCGCGTGCAGCCGTGCACGATGAAGCGCGACAGAAACCCGGTACGCGGAAAAAAGTTATTGGCCTTCTCGATGTCGTTATAGACGAACACGTCCTCCCAGGGGATGAACACTTTGTCGAGGATGAACACCGCGTCATTCTCGTCGACGCGCGAGGACAACGGATAGTCGAATGGGCTTCCCATGACCGTTGAGGTCATCTCGTAGGAGGTGCGGCAGAGAAATTTCACGCCCTGCGCGTTGGTCGGCACCATGAACACCATGGCGAATTTCTTGTCCTGCACCGGGAGGAGCCCATGATGGGCGACGAAAGTGTAGTTGGTCAGGACCGATCCGGTGGCGACGACCTTGGCGCCGGAAACGACGATGCCGGCGTCGGTCTCCTTTTCGACATGGACGCAAACATCGCCGACCTCGTTCGGCGGCCGGTCGCGATCGACCGGCGGATGGATGATGGCGTGATTGACGAAAGGCACGTGTTCCTGGCTGTACTTGTACCAGCGCTTGGCATTGTCCTGAAACGGATCGTAGAACGCGGCGTTAGCGCCGAGCGTCGCCAGGAACGATGCTTTGTAATCGGGCGAACGGCCGAGCCAGCCGTAGGTGATCTTCGCCCATTCGGCGATCGCGCTTCTGCCCGCCAATAGATCGTCGAGCGACTTCGGTGCCTTGAAGAAAGCGTGGGTCTTGCCGCCGTTGCCGGTGTCGGTCGGCACCATGATTTTGTCGGCGTGCTTGGGGTCGTGCATCGCATCGTAGAGCCGCGCCACCATGCGCGCGGTGTTGCGGAAGGCCGGATGCGTGGTCACGTCCTTCACCCGCTCGCCGTAGATGTAAACGGCGCGGTCGTCGCGCAGCGAGTTGAGATATTCATTGCCGGTCTGCGGCGCGGTCGTGCCCGTCTTCGCGGCCGGCTTCGGGCCCTTCACAGCAACGCTCATGGCGCTCTTCCCCTTTGTTCGATTATCGAACTGTCGTGCGGTATGCGACGTTCCGCAAACGATACCCGGCACAGCCGAAGCAGGCAAGACGCTCCAACACGATGCAAGACAGGCCGGTCAGGCTATCGATAGCGAGATTTGCTGGGCGACGGCGCGCAGGCCCGGCAGGAAACGCTCGCGCATTTCGTTGCGGGTCGTCCGGGTCGAGTGCGTACTGACATTGAGCCCGGCGATCGCCTGTCCGGCGCGGTCGGCGATCGGCACCGCGATTGAGCGAAGACCGCGCTCGAGCTCCTCGTCGACAATGGAAAAACCTTGTGCGTGGTCTTCCTGCACGCGCTCATAGAGCGCCTGCACGTCGGTGATGGTCGACGGCGTATAGGCCTCCATGCGCAGCGACATCAGCCGCCGCCAAAATTCCGCGCGGTCGAGAAAGCCGAGTTGGATGCGCCCGAGCGAGGTGTAGAACGCCGGCAAACGGGTTCCGACCGTTAGCGTCACCGATATGATGCGCCGCGCGGGAAACCGCGCCACATAGACAATTTCGGTTCCCTCCAGGATCGCCGCTGAGCAGGATTCGTGGAACTGCTCGCCCAACTGCCGCATCAGGGGCGCCGCGTTCTCGATCCAGCTCTGCGTCGCCAGATACGAAAAGCCGAGCTTGAGGATGCCGGACGACAACGAGAACTCGCGACCGTTCTGCGCGACATAGCCGAGTTCGGCGAGCGTGCGCAAAATGCGCCGCGCCGTCGCCCGGGACAGGCCGTTAGCCTCGGCAGCTTGCGACAACGTCATCGCCGGCCGTTGCTTGTCGAATGAGCTGAGAACGGCGAGCCCCTTGGCGAGCGTCGCCATAAACTCCTTATCGTGCGGCGATTCATTGTCGCGCGGCATCGCTGCTCCGCCTTGCTGAATTGGCCGGACGACGCCGCGACGATTGACAGAAATTCGGCGCTCGGTAACAATCACTCATTGCGAACCTTCGTTCGATATTCGAACAATAACCAGCCGCACCCCAGGGTGCAAGTCGAATGGGTTCGGCGTGAACGCCAAGGGTACCGCCCATTCCGGGTGAGCGTGCCCGTCGGTCAGGGAGGAAGGCTATGGCGAAGATATCAGACAGATTTCGCGTGAACCGGCGCAGCTTCATGAAGGCGTCGGCGGCGACCGGTGCGGCGCTCGCGACCGGATCGGTATTTGCGCCCGCGGTTCGCGCCGCGCAGAGCCTCAAGCTCGGCTATGTCAGTCCGCAGACCGGACCGCTTGCAGCGTTTGCCGAAGCCGACAATTTCATCATTTCCAATTTCCTCAACACGGTGAAGGGCGGCGTCAAGGTCGGCGGCGCGACATTGCCGGTCGAAGTCACGGTCAAGGACAGCCAATCCAATCCGAACCGTGCGGCCGAAGTTGCCAAAGAACTGATCGTCTCCAACAAGATCGATCTGATGCTGGTCGCCTCGACGCCGGAGACCACCAACCCGGTTTCAACCCAGTGCGAGATCGAGGAAGTGCCGTGCCTCTCCACCGTGGCGCCGTGGCAGCCGTATTTCATCGGCCGGCAGGCCAACCCGGGCGGCGGCCCGCCGGCCTGGAAGCCTTTCAACTACACCTATCACTTCTTCTGGGGCCTTGAAGACGTGATCGCAGTGTACACCGACATGTGGGGTCAACTGAAAACCAACAAATCGGTCGGCGGCCTGTTCCCGAACGATGGCGACGGCAACGCCTGGGGCAGCAAGCAGGTCGGCTTCCCGCCGGTGCTGGACAAGCTCGGCTACACGCTGACCGATCCCGGCCGCTATCAGAACCTCACCGACGACTTCAGCGCGCAGATCGCCGCGTTCAAAAAGGCGAATTGCGAGATCATTACCGGCGTGATGATTCCGCCCGACTTCACGACGTTCTGGAACCAGGCGTCGCAGCAAGGCTTCAAACCGAAGATCGCCTCGATCGGCAAGGCGATCCTGTTCCCGGTCGCGGTCGAGGCCTTGGGCAAGAACGGCAACAACCTGTCGTCCGAAGTGTGGTGGTCACCGAGCCATCCGTTCAAGTCTTCGCTGACCGGGCAATCGGCGAAGCAGCTTGCCGAGGGCTACGAGAAATCCTCCGGTAAGCAGTGGACGCAGCCGATCGGCTTCGTGCACGCGCTGTTCGAGCTCGCCGTCGACGTGGCGAAGCGCTCCGGCAACGCCGGCGACAACAAGGCGATGGTGAAAGCGATCGCCGCGACCAACCTCAACACCGTGGTCGGTCCGATCGCCTGGAACGGCAAGAACCTGCCGCCGTTCGCCGCCAAGAATATCGCCAAGACGCCGCTGGTCGGCGGTCAGTGGCGGCTGCGCAACGGCAACAAATACGACATCGTCATAACCGAGAATAAGACCGCCCCGGAAATTCCGACGGGCGGCCATATGGAGCCGATAGCTTAAGAAAGCGCGGGCTGTGCAAAGAGCCGGGCTGCTAACGGCGGCTCGGCGCGAGATAAAATATGACGCCGGTCCTTGTCGACCGGCGTTCGACTGGGCGGTGGTGTGATCCTCAAGCTGGACAATTTGACGAAATCGTTCGGCTCGCTCAAAGCCGTCGATGGCGTCCAACTCGAAATCGCCCAAGGCGAGGCGCTCGGCATCATCGGGCCTAACGGCGCCGGCAAGACCACGCTTTTCCATCTCATCACCGGTCTTCTTAAGCCGGATTCCGGCACTATCGATTTTGCCGGGCGCGACATCACGCATTCCCGGCCGCGCGAGCGTTGCGTCGCCGGCATCGCTCGCTCGTTCCAGATTCCGCATCCGTTCGAGAATCTCACTGTGTTCGAGAATCTTCTGGTCGCGGCCATCCACGGCCGGCGGCAACGCGAGGCACAGGTCGTCGATGCCTGCGGCGACATCCTCGAGCGGACCGGCCTCATCGGCTTCGCCAATCGCCCCGCCGGGACGCTCAACCTGTTGGGACGCAAACGCCTCGAACTGGCGCGGGCGCTCGCCAGCGCGCCGCGGCTGTTGCTGCTTGACGAAATCGCCGGTGGGCTCACCGAAGCCGAATGTCAGGAACTCGTGCGGCTGGTGCAGGAGATCAAAAACTCCGGCGTGACCATTGTCTGGATCGAGCACATCGTCCATGCGCTGCTGGCGGTCGTTTCCCGATTGGTGGTGCTCAACTTCGGCCGCAAAATCGTCGAGGGCGAGCCGCGCTCGGTCATCGCTTCCGACGAGGTCCGGCAGATCTACATGGGCATTGCCGCGTGACCGGCCCGGACCCAAGCCATCACGATTTGGCTGTGCTGGAAACCCGGGAGCTGACCGCCTTTTACGGCGACTTCCAGGCGCTGTTCGGAATTACCTTCACGCTCAACGCAGGCGAGACGGTCGCCGTCATCGGCGCCAATGGCGCCGGCAAATCCACGTTCCTGAAAGCGATTGCGGGTCTGTTGCCGCGTCCGGCGGCCGCGGTGCGGCTCGACGGACGCGGCATCGGCGCGTTGCCCGCCTACGAGATCGTCAAGCTCGGCGTCTCGCTGGTGCCGGAAGGCCGACGGCTGTTCTCGTCGCTTTCGGTCGAGGAGAATCTCCTGGTCGGGGCCTACGGCCAGCGGAACGGCGGCCCGTGGAATCTTGAAACGATCTATCAGCTTTTTCCGATCTTGCGGGAGCGGCGTCACCTACCGTCGACCGCGCTGTCCGGCGGCCAGCAGCAAATGGTCGCCGTAGGCCGCAGCCTGATGTCCAATCCACGCATTTTGCTGTGCGACGAGCTCAGTCTCGGGCTCGCCCCGATCGTGATCCGCGATATCTATGCCGCGCTTGCCGACATCAAGACGCTCGGCACGAGCGTCGTCCTGGTCGAGCAGGATCTCGTCCACGCCATGTCGGTGGCCGATCGGGCTTATTGCTTCATGGAAGGACGCGTGAGCTTGAGCGGCCGGCCGCAGGAGCTGACGCGGGACGCCATTCACGCCGCATATTTCGGGCTATAAGCATGCTTGGCTGGGTCGATACTATCATCCAGGGAATTTTGCTCGGCGGCCTCTATTCGCTCTATGCCACCGGACTTTCGGTCATTTTCGGCATCATGCGTCTGGTCAATCTGGCGCACGGCGACTTGATCGTGCTCGGCGCCTTTCTGATGCTGGCGCTGACGACTTTGGGCGTACCGATTGCCGCGGCCATGGTGATCGTCGTGCCGCTGATGTTTGCCATCGGGTATGTCCTGCAAGCGGTCGTGCTCAATCGCGTGCTCGGCCGCAACCTTCTGCCGCCGCTTCTTATTACATTCGGGCTATCGATCATCGTGCAGAACGGGCTCCTTGAGACGTTCTCGGCCGATACGCGCTTCCTCAATGTCGGGCCGCTGCAAAGCGCCTCGCTGCCACTCGGCGGCGGGATCGCCATCGGAATCATGCCGCTGATCTGTCTCGCGGCGGCGGTTGCCGTCATCCTCCTCCTCAACGGCATCTTCTACCGCACCGCGCTGGGTCGGGCGTTTCGCGCGACCTCCGACGACGTCGAAATCGCCCAGCTCATGGGCATCAACAACAAGTCGATCTACGCCCTGACCATGGGCATCGCGCTCGTCGTCTGCGCCATCGCCGGCTTCTTCCTCGGCGCGCGCGCCAATTTCGACCCCAGCATCGGTCCGGCCCGTCTGCTCTATGCGTTTGAAGCCGTGATCATCGGCGGCCTCGGCAGCCTGTGGGGAACGCTGGCCGGCGGCATCGTCGTCGGGTTGGCCCAGACGATCGGCGCCCACATCGATCCGGAATGGCAAATCCTCGCCGGTCATGTGGCATTCCTGATTGTCCTGGTGATACGGCCGCGCGGTCTGTTTCCGCGCGCCGTGGATTAAAGAGCGGCACATGGGCGCGAGAGAATCGACCCCTGCCGGTTTCGGCGCAGCTCATTCCGCCGGTGCGCGCTTTGGCGTCACGCGGGCGACGCGGGCCTCGACCATAACGGCGCTGGCGGCCGTCCCGGTTTTACTGGCCTTGCTTGCGCTTCCGGCATTCGCGAGCCGCGCGCTGCTGCAAGAACTGTTCTACGTCTTCACCATGCTGTCGCTGGCGCAATTGTGGAATTTGCTCGCCGGCAGCGCCGGCCTGATCTCGGTGGGCCAACAGGCCTTCGTCGGCATCGGCGCTTACGCACTGTTCGCCTTTACCGTCATGGCGGGACGCGACCCGATCACCTCGATCGTGCTGGCCGGCATCGTTGCCGGGTTGGTCGCCATTCCGGCCGCGCTGATCGTGTTCCGCCTGCGCGGCGCTTACTTCGCCATCGGCACCTGGGTGGTGGCCGAAGTCTGCCGGCTTATTCTGGCGCAGATGAAACAGCTGGGCGGCGGCACCGGAACGTCGCTGCCCCCCGAAGTGGTTTCCTCCGTGGCCGGTCTTGATTTCGTGCGCAATCTCTTTGCCATCCGTGGCCCGGCCGCCCGCGACATCATCAGCTATTGGCTGGCGCTCGTGCTGGCGGTCGGCACTTTCATGCTGGTCTACCGGCTGCTGCGGTCGCGCTACGGGCTCGCGCTTTCGGCGACGGGCGACTCCGAAACCGCCGCGGAAAGCGCGGGCGTCGATGTCTTTAACACCAGGCTCCTAATCTACGTCGTCACCGCCATCGCCGCCGGCATGGTCGGCGCCCTGATCTTCCTGCAGAAGGCCAGGATTTCGCCCGACGCCGCCTTTTCGCTGATCGACTGGACGGCTTACGTGATCTTCATCGTCGTCATCGGCGGCATCGGCACGATGGAAGGTCCGATCATCGGCGTCGCGGTCTTCTACCTCCTGCAATATTACCTGGCCGCGCTCGGCTCCTGGTATCTGATGCTGCTTGGTGGCCTCGCTATTGTGCTCATGCTGTTTGCTCCCGCCGGGGTCTGGGGCCTCATTTCGCGCCGCTTCGATCTGAGCCTCTTTCCGGTGCGGCGGCGGCTGATCGTCAAGCGCGCCGATCTGAAAGAAAACAAAAACTAAGGGCCGTATGCCGGGACATTCGCGGGACCGATGGCGGCGCGCCTTCGCTATCATGCCGGCTTAGTGTTGTTTCACATGGGGGAATTCGGTACGATTTTGGTCATCTCGGCGCCTTGTCGAACCACTAAGGTTCTTCGCGTCTCGAGAGCGTTCGCCGGAACAGGCGAAGTCGCAAGGGGAGGAATCAAAAATGAACGTGCCCGCACCGAAATTCTTGATTGAAAAAACCTGGGAAGGCCGCGTGTTCGGCGCGGAATGGCGCAACGCCGCCGGCGGCTCGCTGGACGTCCTCGAGCCCGCGACCGGAAACAAGATCACCACCGTCGGCAATGCCGGAGCGGCCGACGTGCGCAAAGCCGCGGCCGAAGCGCACGCCGCGCAGCCCGCCTGGGCCGCAACGCCATACGAAGAGCGGGCCGCCATCCTGCGCAAGGCCGCACGCGCCCTGGAAGATAATCAGGAAGAATTGATCCCGTGGATCGCGCGGGAGACCGGCGGCATTCCGGCCAAGGCCGGCTTCGAAATCCACATGGTAACGGAAATTCTCTACCGCTCCTCCGCCATGTGCACCGAGCCGCAGGGCCTGGTGTTGCCGTCCAATCCCGGACGCATCAGCATTGCGCGGCGGATGCCGCGCGGCGTCATCGGCATCATTTCGCCGTTCAACTTCCCGCTGATCCTGTCGGCCCGCGCGGTGGCGCCGGCGCTCGCGACCGGCAACGCCGTCGTGCTCAAGCCCGATCCGCGCACCGTGATGACCGGCGGTTTCATCATCGCCAGGCTTTTCGAAGAAGCCGGACTGCCCAAGGGCGTGCTGCAAGTGCTGCCCGGCGGCGTCGAAGCCGGGGAAGCGATCTGCTCCGATCCCAATATCGCGATGGTGTCATTCACCGGCTCGAGCGCAGTCGGACGCCGCATCGGCGAACTCGCCGGCAAGCATCTGAAGAAAGTGCAACTCGAACTCGGCGGCAAGAACGCCGTGATCGTCCTCGAGGACGCCGATCTCGATGCCGCGGCTTCGGCGATCGCCTTCGGCGCCTGGTTTCATCAGGGCCAGATTTGCATGACCACCGGCCGCATCTTGGCCAAGGACAAGATCGCCAAGTCGCTCACCGAGAAGCTGGTGGCGAAAGCAAACCACCTGCCGGTCGGCGATCCGCTTGGACAAGTCGCACTCGGACCGGTGATCTCCAAGGCGCAGGTCCAGCGTATCGACGGCATCGTCAAGGAGTCGGTGGCCGCCGGGGCCAAGCTCGAGGCCGGTGGGACTTTCGAAGGCCCATATTACAAGCCGACGGTGCTGACCGGCGTGAAGCCCGGCATGCGCGCCTTCGAAGAGGAAATCTTCGGGCCAGTTGCGGCGATCACGTCGGTCGCCAGCGACGACGAGGCGGTGGCGCTCGCCAACAACAACGAATACGGCCTCTCAGCCGGCGTATTCTCTGCCGACGTCGGTCGCGCCCTTGCAATAGGTAATCGGCTCCATACCGGGCTGCTGCATATCAACGATCAGACCGTCGCCGACGAGCCGCACGTGCCGTTCGGCGGGACGGGAGCATCCGGCAACGGAACTCGCATCGGCGGTCCGGCCAATTGGGACGAGTTCACTCAATGGCAATGGGTGACCATCAAGGAAAAGCCGAATCCCTATCCATTCTGAGCAACATCCGCTCATTCCCGCCAAAGCGGGAATCCAGTATTGAAAATCAATTTCGCTGGATTCCCGCTTTGGCGGGGACGAGCGGCTTCTTGCTTGATCAACGGCGCACTCAGATCTTGCCGATGCGAATGATCGGCTTGACGGTAATTCCGCGCTCGCTGTCGCTTGCCGCCTCGTTGATCCGTTCGAACGGATACATCTTGGTCAGCTTGTCGAACGGAAAGCGGCCTTGCAGAAACAGGTCGAGAAGCTGCGGGATGAAAATATCCGGCACGCTGTCGCCTTCGATGACGCCGTAGATAGTCTTCGACATCTGCATGAACGAGGTGACGTCGATCTTGATCTCGGTACCGGGCGGCGCGGCGCCGACGATGCCGCAGGTGCCGCGCACGCCGAGCGCGTCGACGGCTTGCCGCACCACCGCGGGCACGGCCGTGGTTTCGAGGCTGAATTGAACGCCGCCGTTGGTGATGGCCCGTATCGCCTCGACCGCGTCCTGCTCCTTGGCGTTAACCGCGTGCGTGGCGCCGACCTCCTTGGCGAGCGCGAGCCGCGAAGGCACCACGTCGACCGCGATGATCGTTGTCGCGCCGACCACGCGCGCGGCCATCACCGCGCTTAATCCGACGGCGCCGGCGCCGAACGCCGCGAAGCTCGCGCCGTGCCCGACTTTTAGCGCGTTCATGACAGCGCCCGCTCCGGTTTGGATGCCGCAGCCGAGCGGCCCGAGCAATTCAAGCGGCGCCTCCTTCGGCACCTTCACGACATTGCGCTCATTGGCCACAGCGAAGGTGCTGAACGACGACTGGCCGAAAAAATGATCGTGGATCGGCCCGTGCTCGTCGTACAGGCTGCCGGTGCCGTCGGCACGCGCGCCGCTGAAATTGTGCGCATTGAAATTGACGCAATTGGCCGTCCGGCCCTGCGCGCACATCCGACAGCGCCCGCAGGACATAAAGCTCAGCACCACATGATCGCCGGGCCGCACCTTGACGACGTTCGAGCCGACCTTCTCGACCACGCCGGCGCCTTCGTGGCCGAGCACGATCGGCTGCGGCACCGGATAGACTTGATCGCGCACGATCATGTCGGTGTGGCACATGCCGGTGGCAACGATGCGCACCAGGACCTCGTCGGCACGCGGCTCTTCGAGCCGAAGTTGCTCGATGCTGAAAGGCCCGCCTTTCCTGCGCACGACCGCGGCGCTGATCGCATTCGACAAAGCTGACGCCGGCATGATTTTCCTCCCCAAGAGCGGCTGACCCCTTTTGGCGAACGGGTCATGTCGCGAGGTTAATAGCATCGCCGCCCCGCAGTGTGCCGCCGCATTGGCGACGGCGCCGTCGTTCGACCGGCCGCCACAGCTTCGGTTGCAAGCTCACCGGCGCTCCCGCAATCGTCCCATTGACGCCGGGCCGACCCTGCAAAAGTTCCATCTGGAAGAGCGCCACGCCGCGGCGGTGCAACAAGCGCAACGCGTCGCATGCAGCACTCTGGACTCATATCGGGGGAGCGGTTATGGCAAATGTAAATTCTCACACGCCGCTATTTTGATCGGCGGGCGTGTCAAAAAATCTGAATGAATAGCGCGTCGCCTCGGACGCGCTGCAGGGGGAACGATCTTAGACGCCCTAAACGGCTGCACACAAAGCCATCCACATAAAGCGAACCTTGGGAGGACCACAATGGCGTCCAGCAAACGGACTGGAAATACGAAACAGAAGCCGTCCGGCGTTACTACCGGCGGCGTGTCGCGGCGCGAATTCGTCAAGCGCGCGGCGGCAGGCGCCGGCGGCCTTGCGCTTTCCGGCAGCATGTCGAGCGCGTTCGCGCAAGCAAGCGACACGATCAAGATCGGCTTCGTCAGCCCGCGCACCGGCCCGCTCGGCGGCTTCGGTGAAAGCGACCCGTATGTGCTCGAACTGGCGCGCAAGTCATTAGCCAACGGTCTCACCGCCGGCGGCAAGAAGTACAAGGTCGAGATCATCGACCGCGATTCACAATCCGATCCGGCGCGCGCCAGCCAGTTGGCCAAGGCGCTGATCAACAGCGACAACGTCGACCTGATGCTGACCACCTCGACTCCGGAGGTTGTCAACCCGGTATCCGATGCCTGCGAGGCGGCGGGCGTGCCGTGCGTCTCCACCGTGCTGCCGTGGGAGGCGTGGTACTTCGGCCGTGGCGCCAAGCCGGGTGCACCTTCGCCGTTCAAATGGACCTATCACTTCTCGTTCGGCGTCGCCGAATTCGCCAAGGCGTACATTTCGGAGTGGAGCAACGGCGCGGTGCCGACCAACAAGAAAGTCGGCGTCATGTTCCCCAACGACGCCGACGGCAATGCACTGCGCGAGCACATGATCCCGATCTTCGAAAAGGCGGGCTTCACCGTGTTCGATCCGGGCGGCTACGAAGACGGCACCACCGACTATTCCACGCAGATCGGCAAGTATAAGGCAGCCGGCGTGCAGATTTTCACCGGCGTGCCGATACCGCCTGACTTCGCGACCTTCTGGCGTCAATCCGCTCAACTCGGTTTCGCCAAGACCATCAAGATTCAGAGCATCGCCAAGACCGGTTTGTTCCCGTCGCAGATGGAGGCGCTGGGCTCGCTCGGTTACAACGTCGCGAGCCTGTGTTACTGGCATCCGACGTTTCCCTACAAGTCACCGCTGACCGGGAATACATCGCAGCAGCTTGCCGACGGCTATGAAAAGAGCGGCGGCCGGCAGTGGAACCAGCAACTCGGCGCCACGCAGTCGCTGCTCGATGCCGGCACCGAACTGCTCAAGGCGTCCGATCCAAAGAACAAGGCCGACGTCGCCAAGACGCTCAGTCACTTCAAGGTCACGACCGCGGTCGGCGTCGTCGAGTGGGGGAAGTTTCCCATCCCCAACGTATGCCCAACGCCGTTGATCGGCGCCCAATGGATCAAGGCCAAGCCGGGCAGAAAGTACAAGCTCGACCTTGTCGTCGTCGACAACGCGGATGACCCCAACGTGCCGATTGGTGCTAAGCTCCTGCCGTATTAGCCGAGCTTAAGGGGCGACATTGCAAGAAACGGCTGCGAGCGGCATCGACGGCGGTCTGCTCGTCGGTGCCGATGTCCATAAGCGTTTCGGCGCGCTGACCGTCCTCGACGGGGTCAACTTCACGCTCGCGGCCAATGAGGCCGTCGGCATTGTCGGCCCCAACGGCGCCGGCAAGACCACGCTGCTTAACGTGCTCGCGGGGGCTTATCGGCCTTCCGCGGGGACAATTCGTTTCGAAGGCGCCGACGTGACGACCTTCGACGCCGCGCGACGTTGCCAGCTCGGCATCGCCCGCTCGCATCAGATACCACGACCCTTTGGCGGCATGACGGTGTTCGAAAATTGCTTTGTCGCCGCGACCACCGGCGCCAATCTCACCGGTCAACGCGCCTACCAACACTGCTTCGACGCACTTGAACTCTGCCAGATGCTGCACATCGCCAACCGGCGGGCCGAAACACTGGGCCTGCTCGACCGCAAGCGCCTCGAACTGGCGCGGGCGGTGGCGACCGATCCGCGCGTGCTGCTGCTCGACGAGATCGGTGGCGGCCTGACCGACGAGGAAGCCAACATCCTCGTCGAAACCATTCAAGTGCTGCGCGGCCGCGGCCTTGCCATCGTCTGGATCGAGCACATCGTGCACGTCCTGGTCCGCGTGGTGGAGCGCCTGGTATGCATGGACGCTGGACGCATCATCGCCGACGGCAAGCCGGAGGTGGTCATCGCCGACGCCGCCGTGATCGACGCCTATGTCGGGGGAAAGGCCACGCAATGAACCTGCTCGCGGTCGAGCGGCTCGAAGCGCGCCACGGGCTGCTGCAGGCGGTCCGCGGCGTCACGTTCGAAATCGCGTCGGGCGAGACGCTGGCGCTGGTCGGGGCGAACGGGGCGGGCAAGACGACGCTGCTGCGCGCCATCGCCGGCGCGCACCGGCCGGCGGCCGGCCGCATCGTGTTCGAAGGCGCCGACGTCACCGCGGTGCCCGCTTACGCGCGGCTACGCCGCGGCATCGCGCTGGTGCCTGAAGGCCGCCGGCTGTTTGCCGGAATGACGGTGAAAGAAAATATGATGGTCGCGGCCAACCACGGCCGCCCCGGGCGCTGGAACCTCGAGACAGTGCTCGACGCGTTTCCAATGCTGCGGCGAAGGCTCAACAGCCGCGCCGCCAACTTGTCCGGCGGCGAGCAACAGGCGACCGCGATCGGCCGCGCGTTGATGACCAATCCAAAACTCTTGCTGCTCGACGAGGTCTCTCTCGGCCTCGCACCGATCGCCGTCGAAGCGGTGTATCGCTCGCTCGACATTTTGATCGCGGGCGGCGCCACCATCATCCTGGTCGAACAAGACATCGGCCGGGCGCTTCGGGTGGCGACGCGCGTCGCCTGCATGCTCGAAGGCAACATCATCCTGCAAGGCGACGCCAAGGACATGACCCGCGAGCAGGTCACGGAGGCCTATTTCGGCCTGCAGCGGGCGCGGCGGGCCATGTCATGATCTGGATCACGCAGTTGGTCAACGGCATCCTGCTCGGCGGCTATTACGCGCTGATCGCCTGCGGGCTGTCGTTCATGTTCGGGGTGATGGGCATCATCAATCTTGCTCACGGCGATCTTGCCGTCTTGAGCGCCTGCCTGGTTTTTCTGATCACCGACACCACCAACGTGTCGCCCTTTATCGCCTTGATCGCAGTGCTGCCGGCGATGGCGCTGCTCGGCTGGGGCTTGCAGCGCTGGATGCTGGAACGCAGCCTGCGCGCCGGAATGCTGGTGCCGCTGCTCACCACCTTCGGTCTTGGCATCGTCATCGAAAACGGCCTATTCGAATCTTTCGGGGCGGATACGCGCTCGCTCGCGCCCTATATCGGCGACCTGGCGTTCGATAGCTGGGCTGTTGCCGGCAACGTTTATATCGGCTCGCTCGCGGCGCTGATCTTCGCGCTTGCCGTAGTGCTGCTGGTCGGACTAAAGCTGTTCCTGACGTTTACGCCGATCGGACGCTCGATCCGCGCCACCGCGGAAGATCCCGACACCGCCGCGCTCGTTGGCATCGACACGCGCGCCGTTTACGCCGTGGCCGCCGCGATCGCGGTCGCCACCGCCGGCCTCGCCGGCGTATTCCTCGCCATGCGCGCGGTGTTTTCGCCTTATTCGGGGCCCGAACAACTCATCTTCGCGTTCGAAGCCGTGGTGATCGGCGGCATCGGCTCGTTGTCGGGCACGCTGATCGGCGGCATCGTGCTCGGTGTGGCGCAGACGTTCGGCGCGCAAATCAATCCGCAGGGATTCCTCATCTCCGGCCATCTGGTATTCTTCGCCGTCCTCGCCGGACGCCTGGCTCTCACCGGCTTACGTAATCGCGGCGGAATATTAAGGCTTCGCGCCAACCCGCCATGAGTGCAGACCGCGGTTTCGTCGTCGAGCGCTGGACCCGATTGTCGGCCGCTTCTAGCGCGGCCGCCGGCGTTATTTTGATCGTACTAGCGGTGGCGCCGTGGCTGTTCGACGCCAACATCGTCGACAACCTCACCAACTTGTTCATCTACGTGATCCTCTCGGTGATGTGGAACGCACTCGCCGGTTATGCCGGGCTGGTGTCGGTCGGACAGCAGGCGTTCTTCGGGCTTGGTGCGTATTTCGCGATCCAGCTCTCCCATTACGGCGTCAGCGTCTATCCCGCGCTGTTGCTCGGCGCCCTGGTAGCCGGCCTGCTGTCGCTGCCGATCTCGGCACTGATGTTGCGGCTGCGCGGCGGCGAGTTCGCGATCGGCATGTGGGTGGTGGCGGAGCTCGCTCATCTGCTCGTCATCCTTGATCCGCTCATCAATGGAGAAACCGGCGTGTCGATGATCGGGCTCAACGCCTTCGGGCCGGATGATCGTCGCGCTTACAATTACTGGATGGCCTTGGTGGCGATGGTCGTGCTGCTCGCCGCGGTGTTCGTGCTGCTGCGCGGCCGGCTCGGCGCCTCGGTACAGGCGATTCGCGACGACGAGGATGCGGCCAAATCTGTCGGGGTGCGGGTGCTCGCCGGCAAGCGGACTATCTTTTTCCTCGCGGCGTTCGGATGCGCGCTGGCCGGAAGCCTGTGGCTCGCCACGTCGATCACGTTCCAGCCGCGGACGTATTTCGGCATCCAGTGGACCGCTTACATGATCTTCATGGTGCTGGTCGGCGGCCTGGGGACGTTCGAAGGACCGATCCTCGGCGCCGTCATTTTCTTCCTGATCGAATATTTCTTTGGCGCGACCGGAGTCTGGTATCTGGTCGGCCTGGGCGGAGCAGCGATCGTCTTTGCGCTGTTTCTGCCACGTGGCTTGTGGGGCACCGTCGAGGACAAGCTCGGGATCAGGCTGCTGCCGGTGGGCTATCGCCTGCGCTTGCTCGGTTCCGATCCGGCTTCCCGCGCGGGCCCGGCAACTGCGGCGCAGGACCAGCAACAATCCTGAAATTCCCAACGGCGCCGGAACATTGTTCTAAAGACTTCGATAAGAGAAATCTGTTGTTCCAAAAATAACGCCGGTTTGATCCGACGCGAGCGGGCCCGTTCGGGAACGCAGCCGCAGACGACGCATTATCACCCAGATTAAAAGAAGGAGGAGTTGCGCATGTCAGGCAAGCTCATCGCCGGCGCCGCCGTCGCGATTTTGCTCGGTTCCACCGCGATCGCATCGGCACAGACTGTGGTAGACCCATATCCTTATGGCTATTTGGGCGGCGGCTACACTTACTATGCCCCCTATGTCCCGGGCGCAGCGATAACGTTCGGCGCCGTGCCCTATGGCTATTACGGGTACGCTCCACGCTATTATGACTACGCCCCTGGTTATTATGGCCGTGCCTACAACGGGTGGAACGACAACTGGTGGGACTGGAACGCCCGGTAGAAAGACCCGTTAAGCCGCCACGCACACAACAGCCGCACCACGTGCGGCTGTTGCTGCATTTTGAGTAGTACACAGCGGCGATCTCCCCGCTGCGGCCGCGCTTTTGCCGCTCCAAGCTCTCTGCTAGCGTCCGGCCATCATGGATGCCGCGCGGCCCGTCACGGTTGACGAAATCGGAGCTTTTCCGGAGCCGGCGCGCGTCACGCCGATGATGGAGCAATACATCGAGATCAAGGCGGCCAATCCGGATTGCCTGCTGTTCTATCGGATGGGCGACTTTTACGAGCTGTTCTTTCACGACGCCGAGGTCGCGTCACGCGCGCTCGGTATCGTCTTGACCAAGCGCGGCAAGCATCTGGGCCGCGACATTCCGATGTGCGGCGTGCCGATCGAGCGTGCCGACGAATACCTGCACCGATTAATCGCGCTCGGGCACCGCGTCGCCGTTTGCGAACAGCTTGAAGATCCCGCCGAAGCGCGCAAGCGCGGCGCCAAGAGCGTCGTGCGCCGCGACGTGGTGCGGCTGGTGACGCCCGGGACCCTGACCGAGGATTCTCTGCTCGATGCCGCGAGCAACAATTATTTGCTGGCGCTGACGCGGGCGCGCGCATCTTCGGATGAAGATCGGTTCGGCCTCGCCTGGATCGACATTTCGACCGGCGAATTTCACGTTGCCGAGTGCGACCGGACAACGCTCGCAGCCGCGATCGCGCGCATCGAGCCGGGCGAGGTCGTCGTTTCCGACGCGCTTTATTCCGACACCGAGTTGGCGCCTTATTTGCGCACGCTGCCGGCGGTGACGCCGTTGACGCGCGACGTATTCGATGGACCGACAGCGGAGCGGCGGCTTGCGTCGTTCTTCGCTGTCGCGACCACCGCCGCCTTCGGCACGTTCTCGCGCATCGAGTTGACGGCCGCGGCGGCGGCGGTCACTTACGTCGAGCGCACGCAGATCGGCAAGCGGCCGCCGCTGTCGCCACCGGCGCGCGAAGCGGCCGGCGCGACGCTTGCGATCGACCAGGCGACCCGCGGCAATCTCGAACTCCTCCGCACACTCGGCGGCGATCGCCGCGGCTCGCTGCTCGCTGCCATCGACCGCACGGTGACGGCGGCGGGCTCGCGACTACTGTCGCAACGGCTTGCCGCGCCGCTGACCGATGCGCGCGAAATCGGCCACCGGCTCGACGCCGTGGCGGCGTTCGTCGATGACGCGGCGATGCGCACCGAGCTGCGCGAATGGCTCAAAGCGGCGCCGGACCTGGCGCGCGCGCTCGCCCGCGTTGTCGTCGGCCGCGGCGGGCCGCGCGACCTCGCTGCAATTCGCGACGGCATCTTTGCCGCGGCGCAAATCGCGGCGCGGCTGTCGACGCCGGCGGACGCGCCGCGCGATCTCGCCGAGGCGGCGGCGGCGCTGCGTCGCGCCGACGGCGCCCTCGCCGCCGAACTCAAGCGCGCGCTCGCCGAAGAGCTTCCCGCGTTTCGTCGCGACGGCGGCTTCGTGCGCGCGGGCTACGAGGCGGCGCTCGACGAAGCGCGTGCGCTGCGCGACGAGTCCCGCCGCGTCATCGCCGCCCTGCAGGTCCGCTACGCGCAGACGAGCGGCGTCCGTACGCTGAAAATCCGGCACAACAACGTGCTCGGCTATTTCGTCGATGTCACCGCCCAGCACGGCGAGAAGTTTTTGGCGGCGCCGCTCAACGCCACCTTCATTCATCGGCAGACGCTTGCCGGACAGGTGCGCTTTACCACCACCGAACTCGGCGAACTGGAGGCGAAGATCGCCAATGCCGCCGAGCGGGCGCTGGCGCTGGAACTTGAGATTTTCGATCGCCTCGCCGCCGGCATCGCCGCGGCGACACCGGCGATCAAGGCAGCCGCCGACGCGCTCGCCGTTGTCGATGTCGCGGCGGCGCTGGCCTATCTCGCAATCGAGCGCGATTACGTACGCCCGCTGGTCGACGACAGCCTCGCCTTCGCGATCGTCGGCGGGCGTCATCCGGTGGTCGAACAGGCGCTTTCCCGCGACGGCGGACCGTTCGTCGCCAACGATTGCGACCTGTCGCCGCCGCCAAACGAAACCGCCGGCCGCATTTGGCTCATCACCGGGCCGAACATGGCCGGGAAGTCGACGTTTCTGCGCCAAAACGCGCTCATAGCCGTGTTGGCGCAGCTTGGCAGCTTCGTGCCGGCCCGCGCAGCCCATATCGGCGTGGTCGATCGGCTGTTCTCCCGCGTCGGCGCCGCCGACGATCTCGCCCGCGGGCGGTCGACCTTCATGGTCGAGATGGTCGAGACGGCGGCAATCCTCAACCAGGCTGGCGAGCGCGCGCTTGTCATTCTGGACGAGATCGGCCGCGGCACGGCGACATTCGACGGGCTCTCCATCGCCTGGGCGAGCATCGAACATCTGCATCAGAGCAATCGCTGCCGGGCGTTGTTCGCCACTCACTTCCACGAAATGACCGCGCTCGCCGCCAAACTCAAGCGGCTGCACAACGTCACGATGCGGGTCAAGGAATGGCAAGGCGAAGTCATTTTCCTGCATGAAGTCGTCCCCGGCGCCGCCGACCGCTCCTACGGCATCCAGGTGGCTAAGCTCGCCGGCTTGCCGCCGACGGTGATCGAGCGCGCCAAGCTCGTGCTGGCGCAATTGGAGGCCGAAGACCGCATCTCGCCGGCGCGGAAATTGATCGACGATCTGCCGCTCTTTGCCGCGACGCAGCGCAGCGCGGCAACGCCGGCCGCCGACGCCGGCCTCCTCGCCGTCGTCGAGGCTTTGGCCGCGCTGCATCCCGACGAAATGTCGCCGCGCGACGCGCTGGAAGCGCTCTATGCACTCAAAACGCGGCTGGCGCAGACGAGAAAAGACTGACGCTCAGACGGCGCGCTCAGCCGCGCGTCTGCCGGCGTCAAGCGCCCACAGAATGCAATTCCAGGCTACGCTGACGGCAAGCGCCGCCGCCAAGGCCCACCAGGAGCCGAACGGCTCGGCAAGATAATGCATGGCCAGAAATGCGAGGCTGAGACCGATCAGGGGAACCTGCGCGTATGCCAGAACGCTCGCCACCGCCTTACCGCCGACCCGCGGATGCATGGTGGCGATGAAGCTGCCGAGCACAATCGGGAAAACGGCGAACATGCCGGATGCGAACGGGCCGATCCAGAAGCTCCCGGTCGTTACGAGAGCGACAACGATCGCAATTACGAGCGCGCGCAAAGGAATGTCGTACGCCGACCGCACGGCCTGCAGCGGCCTGCCGCCGGTGCGGTAACGCCAGGTCAGCGGGATCGTGACCGTGAATGCTGCGGCGTTGAGGGCCACGGCGCGCGCCGGCGTCCAATCGACCGTGCGTAGTGCGGCGGCGATGGCGAACCACAACACGATTGCGCAGCCGAGGCTCAACGCAAGACCGTGACGCTGGGCCAAGGTGGCGTAGGTGGCGGCGAAGGCCGAAACCGCAGCGCCGATGGCAACACTGCCGACGGCGCTCGTGGCGATGAAGCTCGTCGGATGTTCGAGGGCAAGGATGATGTAAGCGGCGCCCGCCGAGGTCGGCAGCACGGTGACGAGCGCACCGAACAGAGGGCCGCCCCGTTCAGCCGCGACGGAGGCGCTGATGACGATGACCACCGTCATCGCCATCTTCAATGCCAAGCCGTACCAGAACATGCGCTGCTTTACGTTCTTCGCAAACCGACGTCGACCGCGGGTCCGTTTCTGATCGTCTGATAGACCACGCAATAGCGTTCGGTGAGCTTTTGCAGCTGGTCGAGTTGTTCCTGCGGCGCGTCGGTTTCGAGTTCGAAGCGAAGCCCAATTCGGGAAAAGCCGACGGGAGCATCCTTGGCGACGCCGAGCGTGCCGCGGAAATCGAGATCGCCCTCGGCTGAAACCTTTCCGGAACGCAGCGGCACGCCGATCGCGGTGGCAACTGCCTTGAGCGTTACGCCCGCGCAAGCGACAAGCGCTTCAAGAAGCATGTCGCCGGAGCACAGTTCGAGCCCCGAGCCGCCAGTAGCCGGATGCAGCCCCGCGACCGACAGCGCGCGGCCGGTCTCGACTTTGCAAGCGATATTGGCCTCATCGAGCGTCCCCGAGGCCTTCAGGGTAATGACGGCGGCCTTGGGGTCGGCCTTGTAGCGTTCCTTGATCGGCGCCTGTAACGCCCGAAGCCCGGTAGCATCCATGATTTCATCCTCTACAACCGCCAGTTTTGGAGCGGTTTATTCAATCCCCCATCTCTATATATCGGCAACATTTTGCGCCAGCCTACGGCAATGGATCGACAACCAGCATTGCGCTATTGACCTAAGATGATGCTCGATACCCAACGCGGGCCGTATGCCGCCAGCGAACTTCTCGACAGCGCGGCCATCGTCGCCGACCTCAACACCCTCGCCGCGACGCATGCCGGGCGCGAGCGCGAGTTGCGCGCCGCCGTAGCGCGCCGTCTCAAAGCGGCGCTTACAGAGGCGCGGGCGCGGGCCGAGCAATTGTTGCTCAAGGACCGTCACGGCCGGCGCTGCGCCGAGCGGCTGAGCGGACTGCAAGACGAGATTATCCGCATCCTGTTCGACTTCGCCGCCGGCGCGCTTTATCCGCCGCAGGTCCGCTCGCAGGCGGAACGCATGGCGGTGATTGCGACCGGCGGCTATGGCCGCGGCTTGCTGGCGCCCGGCTCCGACATCGATCTGCTGTTCGTTCTGCCGTACAAGCAGACCGCCTGGGGCGAATCGGTCGCCGAGGCGCTGCTCTATTGCCTGTGGGACATGGGGCAGAAGGTCGGCCACGCAACGCGTTCGGTCAACGAATGCATCCGCCAGGCCAAAGCCGACATGACCATCCGCACCGCGCTCCTGGAATCGCGCTACCTGTTCGGCGACGCCGCGCTCCACGGGGAATTGACCGCGCGCTTCGACAAGGAGGTCGTGCAAGGCAGCGCAGCCGAGTTCGTCGCCGCCAAGCTCGCCGAGCGCGAGGAGCGCCACCGCCGCGCCGGCCAATCGCGCTATCTGGTCGAGCCCAACGTCAAGGACGGCAAAGGCGGCTTGCGCGATCTGCACACGCTGTTTTGGATCGCGAAATACGTCTATCGGGTGCGCGAGCCGCAGGAGATGATCGACCGCGGCGTGTTCGACCGCGACGAATACAACATCTTCCGCCGCTGCGAAGACTTTCTATGGTCGGTCCGCTGCAACATGCACTTTCTCTGCGGCCGCGCCGAGGAGCGCCTGTCGTTCGACATCCAGCGCGATATCGCGGTGCGGCTCGGCTACACCGAGCACCCCGGACTGAAAGACGTCGAACGCTTCATGAAGCATTACTTCCTGACCGCCAAGCACGTCGGCGATCTCACCGCCTTCCTCTGCGCCGGTCTCGAGGAAATGCAAGCGAAGCCGGCGCCGGTGCTGAGCCGCGTCATCGCGCGGCTGCGTCCGGCGCGGAACAACCGGCGGTCGCTTACCGAAACCGACGACTTCGTCGTCGACAACAACCGCATCAACCTGGCGCGCGCCAATGTCTTCAAGCGCGATCCGGTGAATCTGATCCGGCTGTTTTATCTGGCGCAAAAGCACAACATCGCAATTCATCCCGCGACGATGCGCACCGCCGCCCGCTCGCTCAGGCTCATCGACGCCAAGCTGCGCGACGACAAGGAAGCAAACCGGCTGTTCCTGGAGATTCTGACCTCGAAAAACGAGGCCGAAACCGTGCTGCGCCGCATGAACGAAGCCGGCATACTCGGCGAGTTCGTGGGCGCCTTCGGCCGCATCGTGGCGATGATGCAATTCAATATGTACCACCATTATACGGTGGACGAGCATCTGTTGCGCTGCATCGGCGTGCTGAACGAAATCGAGCACGGCGAGAACCCGGACATGGCACTCGCCAGCGAACTCGTCCACACCATCCTGCCCGAGCACCGCAAATTACTCTACGTGGCGCTGTTCCTGCACGACATCGCCAAGGGCCGCATCGAGGATCATTCGATCGCCGGCTCCCGCATCGCACGGCGGCTGTGTCCGCGGCTGGGCTTCAACGCGGCGGAAACCGAGCTGGTTGCCTGGCTGGTCGAGGTCCATCTCGTGATGTCGACCGTCGCGCAATCGCGCGACCTTTCCGACCGCAGGACGATCGAAAACTTTGCCGCCGTCGTGCAGTCGCTCGAGCGCATGAAGCTTCTCGCCATCCTGACCACGGCCGATATCCGCGCGGTCGGGCCTGGCGTCTGGAACGGCTGGAAGGCGCAGCTCATCCGCACGCTCTATTACGAGACCGAGCCGGTGTTGACCGGCGGCTTCTCCGAGGTCAATCGCGCCGAGCGGGTGTCGGCGGCGAAAGCCGAGTTTCGTGCCGCGCTCGGCGCGTTGCCTGTGGAACTGCTCGACGCCTACATCTCGCGTCATTACCCGGCCTATTGGCTCAAGGTCGATCTGCCGCACAAGATCGCGCAGGCGCACTTCGTGCGCGACGCCGAAGCGGAAGGCAAGCGGCTTGCCACCAGCGTCGGCTTCGACGCCGCGCGCGGCGTCACCGAGCTTACCGTTTACGCGCCCGACCATCCGTGGCTGCTCTCGATCATCGCCGGCGCCTGCGCGCTCGGCGGCGCCAACATCGTCGATGCTCAGATCTACACCACGACCGACGGGCTCGCGCTCGACACCATCGCGGTGTCGCGTGAGTTCGAACGCGATGAGGACGAGGCGCGCCGCGCCGCGCGCATCGGCGACGTCATCGAAAAGGCGGTCCGCGGCACGATCAAGCTGCCCGAAGTGGTGCCGAAACGGGCGCCGCCAAAAGGCCGCCTCAAGGCTTTCCACATCGAGCCGGAAGTCACCATCAATAATCAATGGTCGCAGCGCTATACGGTGGTGGAAGTCACCGGCCTCGACCGCCCGGGCCTGCTCTACGAGCTGACCACGACGCTGTCGAAGCTCAACCTCAACATCGCCTCGGCGCATGTCGCCACTTTCGGCGAGCGCGTCGTCGACGTGTTCTACGTCACCGATCTTCTTGGCGCACAGATCACCAGTCCAACCCGCCAGACCGCCATCAAGCGTCCGCTGGTTGCGCTGTTCGCCCCGGCCAACGGCGACGACAAGCGGGAAACCACAGCGTAAATTCGGCGTACCGGCGGCACGGGCTAAGCCAGTAACCGCCCCTTAAACCCCCCTCTCTACCGTCACCGCTCACGCGTTGCGCACGCGGGGACGGGACATGGCATGGCGAAGCGGCCGCAAACGTGCTGGCAACGGCGCAGGATTCGACCTGCGCCTGTGGCCGAACGACCGAATTGGCGGGCCGCCCAAGGGACGGAGCACCGGACGCGGCGCCGGACATAGCCGCCGCCCGGCGCCACAATCCCGCAAACGGCGGGGCGGCCGCAAAGGCCGCTCCGGCATCGGCCGCCTGATCTATTGGGGCTTCGTGCTGGCGCTTTGGGCGGTCATCGCCGTCATCGGCGCGCTTGTTTGGATCGGCATCCACCTGCCACCGATTCAGTCACTCGAAATCCCCAAACGGCCGCCTTCGGTGCTGATCGTCGGCGTCAACGGCGCCACGCTCGCCACCCGCGGCGACATGGGCGGCGCCGCGGTACCGCTGTCCGAGCTGCCAAATTACGTAGGCAAGGCGTTCATCGCCATCGAGGATCGCCGCTTTTATTCTCATCACGGCATCGACCCGTGGGGGATCTTCCGCGCCGCCATCGCCGACGTGCTGCATCGCGGCGCCTCGCAGGGCGGCTCGACCATCACCCAGCAGCTTGCCAAAAATCTGTTTCTCACTCAGCAACGCACGCTGTCGCGCAAGCTGCAAGAAATGGTGCTGGCGCTCTGGCTCGAGCACAAATTCTCCAAGGCGCAGATCCTGGATCTTTATCTCAACCGCGTCTATTTCGGCTCCGGCGCCTATGGCATCGAAGCGGCTGCGCAACGCTACTTCGGCAAATCCGCGCGGCAATTGACGCTGGCGGAGGCAGCCCTCCTTGCCGGCCTCGTGCAATCGCCGTCGCGGCTCGCGCCGAGCCACAATCCGGACGGCGCCGAGCGCCGCGCTCGCGTCGTGCTCGCCGATATGGTGGCGCAGAAGCTGATCGGAGCGGACGCGGCGCGGCAGGCGAGCGCGCACCCGGCGCGCGCGCTCAAACCGGCGGGCGCCGGTTCGGTCAATTACGTCGCCGATTGGGTAATGGACGCGGTCGACGACATCGTCGGCCATTACGATCAGGACATCGTGGTTGAGACCACGATCGATCCGGCGTTGCAAAACGCCGCCGAGCGCGCGTTGAACGACGTGCTGGCGCAGAAGGGCGAAAAGTTCGGCATCGGCGAGGGCGCGGTCGTCGCCATGACGCCGGATGGGGTGGTGCGGGCACTGGTTGGCGGGCGCAATTATGCTGAAAGCCAGTTCGACCGCGCCATATCCGCAAAACGCCAGCCCGGCTCGGCGTTCAAGCCGTTCGTCTATCTGACCGCACTCGAACACGGCCTGACCCCCGATACAATACGCGACGACGCGCCGATTTCGGTGAAGGGCTGGAAGCCGGAGAACTACGAACATGAATATCTCGGACCGGTAACGTTGACCCAAGCGTTGGCCAATTCGCTCAACACCGTCTCGGTGCGATTGACGCTCGAATTCGGTCCCGCCGCGGTGACGCGCACCGCTTATCGAATGGGCATCACCTCGCCGCTCGAGCCCAACGCCTCGATCGCGCTCGGCACGTCGGAAGTTTCGCCGCTCGAACTGGTCGCGGCGTATGCGCCGTTCGCCAACGGCGGCTTCGGCGTTTCACCACATGTCATCGAGCGCGTGCGCGGCAGCGACGGCAAGATCCTCTACGCGCGCTCGACGCAGATTCTCAGCCGCATTGTCGACGCGCGCTACGTGGCGATGATGAACACCATGCTCCACGAGACGCTGGTCAGCGGCACCGCGCGCCACGCCGACCTGCCCGGCTGGCCGGCGGCCGGCAAGACCGGCACCAGCCAGGATTTCCGCGATGCCTGGTTCGTCGGCTACACTTCGCACCTCGTGACCGGCATCTGGCTCGGCAACGACGACAATTCGCCGAGCCGCAAGGCGACCGGCGGCGGACTGCCGGTGGAAATCTGGAGCCGGTTTATGAAGGTCGCCCATCAGGGCGTCGCGCCGACCGCTTTGCTGGGTCTTGGCGGCGGCGGCTGGATGGCGGCAGCGCCGGGCGACAACGGCGTGGCCGCAGCCCCGGCCGGCGGCGGCGCTGCCGCATCGCCAGCAGCGCCCAATCAAGGCGGCGGCCTCGATTCCTGGCTACTCGACAAGCTGTTCGGGCGCCACTGAGATCGCGTCGCGCTATTCCAGCCGCTCGACGTCGCGCAAAGTCGGAAACAATTTCATCCAGAGCAGCGCCACGACGATCGTACCGATGCCGCCGAGCACGGCGGCCGGTACGGCGCCGAGCAGGGCCGCGGTGACGCCGCTCTCGAATTCGCCAAGCTGCGAAGACGCGTTGATGAACAAATAATTCACCGCGCTGACCCGGCCGCGCATCGCATCGGGCGTTCGCAACTGCACCAGGGAAACGCGGATCACGACACTGATCATGTCCGCGGCGCCAAGAGCGATCAGCGCGATGAGTGAAAGCCACAGCAGATGCGAGAACGAAAACACCACCGTGGCGACGCCGAACGCAATCACCGCCTGGAACATCCGCATGCCGACGCGGCGGCTGATCGGAAACCGTGCGAGCAACGCCGCCATCAGCAACGCACCGACCGCCGGCGCCCCGCGCAGGACGCCGAGGCCCCACGGGCCGGTATGCAGGATGTCGCGCGCATAGATCGGCAGCAGCGCGGTGACGCCGCCGAACAGGACGGCAAACAGATCGAGCGAGATCGTTCCCAGAATCGCCGGGTTGCGACGGACGAAGCCGACACCGGCAAACAGCGCGGCGAGCGTCGGCGGCTCTTTGGCCACGGCTTGGCGCCGTAATTGGATCGCGCCCGTGAGGAGGCTGGCGATCAGCCAAAGCGCCGCCATGACCGCGTAAGGCACGCCCGGACCGACGGCATAAGCGAAGCCGCCCAACGCGGGCCCGATGATGGTCGCGATCTGAAACGCGGCGCTGGAGAGCGCCGTCGCCCGCTGCAACAGGCCCTCCGGGGCCGCAAGCGGCAGCATGGCGGCGGCCGACGGACCCTCAAACGCGACCGCCGCGCCGAACACCGCCACCGCGGCGAAAATCTCCGGCACGGCGAGCCAGCCGGCAAAGCTACCCCACGCCAGGAACACAGCGGTCAAAGCCGCGGCGACCTGGGAAATCTGCGCGACACGTTTGCGGCTGTAACGGTCGGCGGCGTGGCCGGCTGCGAACAACAGAACCGCGGTCGGCAAAAACTGCGCCAAGCCGACAAGTCCGAGGTCGAGCGCGCTGCCGGTCAGCGAGTAGACCTGCCAGCCGACCGCGACCGCGCCGATCTGGTAGCAGAATTTGGAGAGCCCGCGAGCCGCGAAGTAAAGGAGAAAAGGGCGGTGGCGAAGGAGATCTGCGGAGGTGTCGGCCACGATGGATGACATCAAGCCAATTTAGGCCGGCCGCGCGCGCCGGCAAGCGCGCAACTTGCATGGGCGTCCATCATCCGATGGCACGAACGGCGATAAGGATTAAGCGGAAATCGCCCGCACATTGGATGCTTTGACCGGCCGGAGAAATCCCTTGAGCGTGAGTTCTTCGAGCACTTCCAAATCGGCGATCGCCTCGACGGCGGCGTGCACTTTGCCGTCGATCAGAATCTGGCCATCCTTGGCCTCAGCGCACAGCCGCGCCGCGAGGTTGGTCACCGAGCCGATCGCCGCGTAGTCGAACCGGCCTTCGAAACCGATGCGGCCGAGCGTGGCGTAGCCATGCGCAATGCCCATTCCGAAACCGAGATTGAAGCCCAGTTTCCGCCATTTCGCGGTCAGCTCGCTCACTGCCTCGCGCATTTCCGCCGCCATGCGCACGGCTTGCCCGCAAGGATCGTCGCACGGCACCGGATCGTTGAGCATCACCATCAAGCCGTCGCCGGCAAAACGCTCGATGGTGCCTTGGAATTTATGAATGATGACGCCGACGCTTGAATGATAATCGCGCAGGATGCCCATGACCTCTTCCGGCTCGGCGGTCTCGGCAAATGCTGTGAAGCCGCGCAGATCGCAGAACACCACCGTAACCTGGCTGCGATGGCTCTCGAGGAAGCGGTCATCGCCCGACGACAGGATCAACTCGGCCACTTGCGGCGACAGAAACCGCCTCAAGCGGTCCATGCGTTCGATTTGGCTGAGTTGCTCGGCGACCCGGCTTTCCAGCGTGCGATTCCAGATCGCAAGATCGTCGGCCTGGGTACGCACCTGATCGGTCAGCTCTTTCATGCGCAGCATCGATTTGACGCGCGCGACCAAAGCGGCCTGATCGAACGGCTTGGTCAGGTATTCGTCGGCGCCCGCCTCAAGGCCGGCAACGACGTCCTTGGAGTCGGCTTTCGCGGTCACCAGGATGATCGGCGTGAACGGCATGTCCACATCCGCCTTCAGCCGACGGCAGACTTCGATGCCGTCGATTTTCGGCATCATGACGTCAAGCAGGATCAAGTCCGGACGCTGTTCGCGGGCGGTCGCCAAGGCTTGCTCACCGTCGGCTGCCTCCGTCAGCTCGTAGCCGTGCGGGGATAGCCGCGTCCGCAGGATGTCGCGGTTGGTCTCATTGTCATCAACGATGAGAATGCGCGGAGGATTGTGCATCGGCGGTCCGGCGCAGCTGCTGGTTCGTTATTGCAAATGCTCTTTGATCTTGGCGAGCAGCTGCCGCGGGCTGTACGGCTTGGTGATGTAATCGTCGCAGCCTGCGGCGCGCGCCTTGTCTTCATCACCGGACAGCGCATAAGACGTGACCACGATGACCGGAATGGCCCGCAGCGCCGGATTGGCTTTGATCCGTCGCGTCGCTTCGTAGCCGTCGAGAATCGGCATCTGGATATCCATGAGGATCAAGTCCGGTCGTTGCGATTTGGCTGCGCTGACGCCGCTCGCGCCGTCCTCGGCTTCAAGAATTTCAAAGCCGACACTGCCGAGTAGATCGCGCAGGATCTGCCGGTTATCGGGTTGATCCTCAACGACCAGAATTCGTTTGCTCATGACGCGCGCACCTCGCGTTCCGCTTTGATCGGCAATTCGATGGTGAAGGTCGACCCTTTGCCGAGCTCGGATTCGACTAGAATGCGGCCGCCATGCATTTCGACGATCCGCTTGGAGATGGCAAGACCCAATCCGGTGCCGCCCTTCTGCCGCGTCGAGGTGTCGTCGACCTGCTGAAACTCCTCGAAGATTTTCGCCTGGTCGGCGGCGGCGATGCCGGGGCCGGAGTCGCGCACCGCGACCCGGAACGCGCCGTCGGCGCGCGATGCCTCGATCGCCACCCCGCCGGTGTCGGTGAACTTGATTGCATTGCCGACAAGGTTAAGCAGCACCTGCGTAAGACGGCGTTCGTCGCCGTGCGCGATCGGCAGGCCTTTTTCAACGCCGGTCGTCAAAGCAAGACTCTTCTGTGAGGCCAACGGTTCGACTGCAACGTAGACGTTCTGCACCAGCTCGGCGATCGAATAGTCGGACGTTGAGAGCGTGAGTTGTCCGGCCTCGATTTTCGACAGATCGAGCACGTCGTTGATCAGGCCGAGCAAATGCTTGCCGTTGGTCTGCACGCGCTCAAGCACGGCGCGCATCCTTTCCGGCGCCTCGCCGTAAATGTTGTCGAGGATCAATTCGGTGTAGCCGAGAATGGCGTTGAGCGGCGTCCGCAGCTCATGGCTCATATTGGCGAGGAACTGCGATTTGTGTCTGCTCGCCACTTCAAGTTGCCGGCCCTTGTCCTCGATCTCATGAAACAGCCGCGCGTTCTGGATCGCCAGCACCGATTGCGCGGCGAAGGTCTTGATCAGGTCGACGGTGCTTTGCGGGAAGGCGCCGGGCGTCCGGCGGCGAACCACCAGCATGCCGACGACTTTGTCGCCATGGACCAGCGGCGCCAGCAGGCGGGCGCGATAACCGGCGCGCACGATGAGGTCGTTGATCGGCGATAACGGTTCCTGGCTCAAATCGGCGATCTGGATCGGCTCGGCCTGCGCGAAGGCAGCCATGGTATTCGGTTCGTCCAGCCCGATATGCTGACGCGCGAGCGCGTCGATCATCTGCTGATCCATTCCGTAGGTCGCGCGGAGCTGAAACTCGCGTTGCAGATCGTCAAAGACATAAATCGCGCCCGCCTCGGTGCCGCAAAGCTGTACCGCCTTGGTAACGATGGTGGACAGCACGGTCTCAAGATCGAGCGTCGAGTTCACCGCTTGGCTGACTTCGCCCAGCGCGCGCAGCTCGCCAACCGAGCGGCCGAGCTCGTCGGTGCGCGTGCGCAGCTCGTTAAACAGCCGCACGTTCTCAATCGCGATTACTGCCTGGTCGGCGAACGTGGCGACCAACTCGATTTCGCGGTCCGCGAACGGCTCGACCCGATTGCGCGCCAGCCCGATGACGCCGATCGCCTCGTCCTCGCGCATCAACGGCACAGCGATCATCGAGCGTACGCCACCGACCTCGGCGTCGCCCTTGTTCTCATAAAGCGGATCGGTCCAGGCATCGTCGATGCGGGCGACCTGCCGGGTCAGGGCGGCGCGTCCGATAACCGAGCCGTGGCCTGGCGAAATCGTCGTTCGCCGCTCGATCTCCAGGTATTCCGGCACGGAACTGTAGCCGGCGGCAAAGCGATATACGCCGTTCTCCAGTCGGTAGATCACTGCCTGCTCGGCCCTGCACAGTCGCATCGCCGTCTCCACGACGCTCTGCAGAATCGGTTGTAGTTCGAATTTGGCGCGGCTGATGACTTCGAGCACTTTGGCCGTGGCCGTCTGCTGCTCCAGCGATTGTCTAAGCTCGGTTAGCAGTCGCGTATTCTCGATGGCTATGACGGCCTGGGCGGCGAAGTTCTTTACCAATTCGATCTGCTTATCGGCGAACGGCCGGACTTCCTGCCTAAATATAGTGAAGCCCCCAATGCACTCATTGTCCTTCAGCATCGGCACACAGGCGACCGTCCGCCCACCCAAGTCTTCAACGAAAGCCACGACGCGGGGGTTGCGCCCAATATAGGCCGGGTCCTCCTGGACATCGACGATGTGGACCACTTCCTTCGAGTTGAGCATGCGGACCAGCGGGTGCGTTGGATTGTCGGACAGAACCAGCTCCGAACCCGGCCGCAATAGCGTGGCGGACGCAGACGGCGGAACGTGCCGGGTAACGATACGAAGGACACCTGCGTCGCGCAGCAGCAGAAAGCCGAAAGGAGCCTCGCACAACCTGGTGGCGTTATCCAACATTGCATGGAATACCGGCTTCAGCTCGCCCGGAGAACTGGAGATGACGCTCAGCACCTCGGCCGTTGCTGTTTGCTGTGCCAGCGATTCACGCAATTCGCTCAAGAGCCGCGTATTTTCGATGGCGATGACGGCTTGGGCGGCGAAGTTCGTCAGCAGGTCCACCTGTTTGTCGGTAAACGGCCGCACTTCCTGGCGATAGATCGCGGACGTTCCGATGACTTCGTCCTCCTTCAAGAGCGGGACCAGGATCAGACTGCGCGCACCGGTGGTCGTTGCGAAGTCGCGGATCAATGCGTCATCGCTGATGTAGACGGCGAGGTCGGGAACCTGAACAGCACGCTTGGTGGCGATCGCCTGTGCCGCGATGCGGCCCATCTGGCCGGTTGGTACCCAGGTTGGCTCGCGTCGCCGCAATTCAGCATAAGCGGCCGGCGGGTTATGCATCGCAACCACACGCAACGCGGCGCCTTCGCGCAACGACAGCACGCCGAATTGGGCCTGACAGATGCGGGTCGCGTTTTCCAGCATCGCACCAAATACGGGTGCAAGCTCGCCGGGCGACGCCGAGATGACGCTGAGCAAGTCTGAAGTCGCCGTCTGCTGCTCCAACGACTCCTGAAGCTCCCGCGTGCGCTGCTGCTCGGCCTCGAACAGGCGCACGTTCTCGATAGCGATGACAGCTTGGGCGGCGAAGGTGCGCACGAGGTCGATCTGGCGATCGTTGAACGGCTCCACACGCTGGCGCGAAAGTCCGAACGCACCGATTGCCTCGCCCTCCCGGATAAGCGGTACTCCCAGGATTGTCCTGATGAAGCCTCTACTCGCGGCTTCACGGCCGATATGTTCATTGTCGGCGCCGATGTCGGATATCTGGACCGGACGGCGTTCCGCGAGGGCCCGACCGATGGCCGTGCCCCGCCCCGGCGCATATGACACTGACCGGATCACGCCCGCCATCTCGGGCGACATCGCGGCGACCGCAACGCTTCGATAATCGTCACCAACCGGAAGTGCGAGATGTCCTGCATCCGCCTCACATAATCGGCGTGCCTTTTCCACCATCGCCTCGAACACAGGCTGAAGGTCGCCGCGTGATGCGTTGATTACGCCCAGCACCTCCGCGGTCGCCGTCTGTTGCGCCAGTGATTCACGTAATTCGCTTAAGAGCCGCGTATTCTCGATGGCGATGACGGCCTGGGCGGCGAAGCCACTTGCCACCGCGACCTGCTTTTCGGTGAAGGGAATGACTTCGTCACGAAACAAAGTGAACGAGCCGATCAGCTCGTCTTCCTTAATCAGCGGTACGGAAAGAGCCGTGCGCACGCCGCCGAGCTCGACGGCGGCGACGGCACCTACGTCGCTGCGGTCGAGGTACTGCGGCAGCTTTGCGACGTCCGGCACCTGAACGGGGGCCCTTGTCCGCATTATCTCGGAAATCACGGCATTGTTCGCGTTGTGTTGCGGCGTTCGCCGCCGGGCTTCGGCGAAAGCCGGCGGCGTGTTGTGTGCGGCCTCGAGGTGCATCATGCTGTTTTCGAAGCGATAGATATTGCCGAACTTGGCGCCGCAGATGCGCACCGCTTTCTCGAGCATGGTCGCGAACACCGGCTCAAGATCGCCAGGCGAGCTGGAAATGACCTGCAGCACTTCCGAAGTCGCGGTCTGCTGGTCGAGCGCCTCGCTCAGCTCGTGGGTGCGTATTTCGACCTTTTGCTCCAAATCGGCGTAGGATTCCTGCAACCGGCCGGCCATGTCGTTGAATTGATCGGCGAGCGCCTCAACTTCGTCGCCGGTCTTGATCGCAATTCGTTGGCTGAGATCGCCGGCGCCGATCCGCGCCGCACCGGCGCGCAGCGCCTGGATCGGCCGAACCATGCGCCCGGCGAGGAACGTGCCGGCGATGAAAGCAAGTGCCAGCGCGCCGAGGAGCACAAGCCCGGCCCGCTCGAGCGAGGCATAGAGCGGCGCATAGACTTCCGCGAGCGGCGTCTCGACGAACACAAGCCAGCCGAGCGGAGCGACCGCCGCATAGGCGGTGAGTACCTTGTGGCCTTCGATGTCGTCGGTTTCATGCACCGGTTCGCCGGAATTGCCGGCGACGGCGGCGCGCGCCGCCTGAACCTGAGGCAACCGCGACATATCGGTGTTGCGCAAAACGAGGCTCATGTCGGGATGGGCGATGAGACGGCCGGCCGCGTCGACGACGTAAGCGCGGGCATGCAGACCGACCTTGATGTTCGAAAGCACGTCCTCGATGAGTTTGAGGTTGACCTCGGCGATGCTCACGCCGGCATCGCGCCGGGTCCCGGCAAGCGACAGCGTCATATACGGCTCGGATCCGTGGCGGAAATAGACCGGGCCGTAATAAACCTTGTGTGCCACCGCTTCGGTAAAGGCGGGCTGCTGCGAGACGTCGATACCGCTGCCGACGACGTCCATGGCGAGCCGCGATACCCGCAATTGCTCGTGACCGGTGCCATCGACCTCCGCCAGTTCGGTGATGGCCGGCACCTGCCGCAACAGCCGCAGCGCATCGAAGCGCCGTTCCTCCAGCGTGGCGGCGGACCAGGGCAATTGCGTCGTCCAGCCGAGCTGACTTTCAATCTCGGCGATGAATTGCCCGATCTTGCCGGCTGCCGCTTCCGCCTGTTCGCGCTGCAGACGGATGAAGGAGGCTTTGTCCTCGTTGTAGGAAACCCACACGTCGAATGCGGCGTGGGTGATCAGCGCGAGGCTGACCACGGCAACGAACAGAAGGACGTATTTGCGGAACAGCCGGCTGCGCATAACCGACGTTCCGGCCGGCGGAACCGCAACGCGACCGTCGCGATGCTCCGGCGGCGCTCTCACTCGATCACCTCGTCGGCGAGCGCAAGCGTGGTCGTCGGCACGGTGAAACCCGCAGCCTTCGCCGTCTTCAAGTTGAGTGCAAACGGATAATGCGTCGGTTGCTCGAACGGCAGATCCGCCGGCCGCTCGCCCTTGAAGATGCGATCGACCATCGCCGCGGCGCGCTGGATGCACTCCTTGAGATCCGGCCCATACGACATCAGGCCGCCGTCGCGCGTCAGGAAGCTGTACTCGTAGATCGCCGGCAGGCGCCGCTCGGCCGCGAAATCGAACACGCGCTTGCGGTTGAGCACGGTGAGCGAATCCGCCACCATCAAAATCGCGTCGGGCGGTTCATTCTTCATCGCCGCGAACGCTTCCTCGAAATCGTCCGGCTCGCGCACGCCGAGCGCTTGAACGGTGATGCCGATCGATTTCGCCACGTCGGCCGACGCCTGGTAGCGCAGCGTCATGCCGAGGTCGTCTTTATTCCACAACATCGCGACGCGGCGCAGCTCCGGGGAAAATTCCTTGAGCAAGGCAAGCCGCTTGGTGGTCAGCGTCGTCGCCACGTCGGAAATGCCGGTGATATTGCCGCCCGGACGGGCCAATCCGTCGATCAATCCAGTCGCGACCGGATCGCCGACGCCCCATGCCATCACGGTCGGGATGCCCGACGCCTTGGCCGCGACCGCCGACGGATAGCCGACGCTGACGACCACATCGACTTTCTCGTCCTTGAGCGCAGCCAACAGTTTCGGCAGCTTGGCCAGGTCGCCGTTGGCGACGCGGGCATCGTAAGTGAGATTTTGGCCGAGCACATAGCCGCGCTGCGCCAAATCTTCGATCAGGAGTTTTCCAAACGGGCTCGCCGGCGCCAGCGTCGGCGAGGGATTAACGCTGCCCAGGTGATAAACCCTGGTCGACGACTGCGCCGGCGCGGCGCAGGGCAACGCAAGGGCTGAACCCGCGACAAGCTTGAGGAATTCGCGACGCTTCATGATGCCTCGCTGCAATTGCCGGAACCAGTTTTTCTTTGATCATACTACCTGCCACGGTAGCGGGCGAGATGGCAAAGCGGCCGGCACAAGGCGCTGCAATCCGGCGCAAGTTTTCCGGCGTAAAGTTTTCCGGCGCAGATTTTCCGGTGCACGATCTTTTCGGAAAGCCGGCTTCCGCTTTGCCGGATCGTACGTCAGATCGCCTTGCTCAAATCCAAATCTTTCAGCGGCAGCGAGCGCACCCGCTTGCCGGTGGCGGCAAAGATCGCGTTGCACACGGCTGGCGCCAACGGCGGCACCGGCGGCTCGCCGACGCCGCCCCAGAAATCACCGCTCGGCACGATCACGGTTTCGACCTTGGGCGCGTCCGCCATGCGCAGCATCTCGTAATCGTCGAAATTGCCCTGTTCGACGACGCCGTTCTTGACGGTGATCTCGCCGTTGAGCACCGCCGTGAGCGCGAACACGATGGCGCCCTGGGTCTGCATCTCGACTGAAAGCGGATTGACCACGTGCCCGGGATCGAGTGCCGAGACGACGCGGTGCACACGCACGTTGCCGCCCTCGACCGAGACCTCGGCGACTTGGGCGCAAAAGCTGCCGCAGGCCTCGGTCACCGCGATGCCGCGAAATACGCCCTTCGGCAGCGGCCCGAACCAGTCGGCCTTTTTGACCGCCGCGTCGAGCACGGCGAGGTTTTTCGGACTGTCGCGCAACAACCGGCGCCGGTAGAGATACGGATCGACGCCGGCGGCGTGTGCCATCTCATCGACGAAGCATTCTTTGTAGAAGGTGTTCTGCGTATAGTTGATGGCGCGCCACACCCCGAGCGGCACCGCCGACGGCTTCACCACGTAATCGACCAGATAGTTCGGCACGGCGTAAGCCATCTCTTCGGCGAGGCCGCTGAGAAAGCTGCGATCGATGAAGCTCGCGCCGAAAGCCGGCACCATCGCCGCGACGAATGACGGCCCGGCGAGCCGGATCTTCCACGCGATCGGCATACCCTCGTCGTCGAGCCCCGCCACCAGCCGCGCCATGCCGAACGGCCGGTAGAAATCGTGCCTGGTGTCCTCTTCGCGGGTCCAAACCAACTTGACCGGCGCATCGACCTCTTTCGCGATCAGCACGGCCTGACGGATGTATTCTTGAATCGCGCCGCGCCGGCCGAAACCGCCGCCCAACATGGTCGGATGCACCACGACCTTGTCGTTTGGCACGCCGGCGGCGGTCGCCGCGGTCGCAAGCGCGGTGGTGACGCCCTGGCTGGGCGCCCACACCTCGACGCGGCCGGCCGTGACATAAGCCGTGCAGTTCTGCGGCTCCATGGTCGAGTGCGCCAGAAATGGAACCGTATAATCGGCTTCGATGCGCCGGGCCGCCCGCGCCAAACCTTGTTGGACGTTGCCGTCGTTGCGACCGACTTGCGCCTTCTCCACATCGAGTGCCGAACGCACGGCGCCGGCGATGTTGGCGCTCGATACGCCGCCGTTGCCGCGATTGTCCCAGACGATCGGCAATGCTTCGAGCGCGCGCTTCGCGCGCCACCAGGAATCGGCGACAACGGCGACCGCGTCGGGCATCCGCACCACGCGGTGCACGCCCTTCATCGCCGCGATCGCGCTTTCGTCGACCGACTTCGGCGAGCCGCCGAGCACCGGGCAATGCGCCAGCGCCGCGTAGAGCATTCCCGGCAGCCGCACGTCGATCGCATAGACCGGCTGCGCGGTGACTTTGTCGAGCACGTCGAGCCGGCGGCGCGGGGTGCCCGCGAGCGTCCATTGGCTCGGGTCTTTCAGCGCGACGTGAGCAGGCGGTTTGAGCTTCGACGCATCCGCGGCGACGGCGCCGAACGTCAATTTGCGCCCGCTCGGCTTGTGGGTAATCGCGCTCATGTGCGCGACGCATTCCGCGGCCGGCACGGTCCAGCGCGCCGCCGCGGCGGCGATCAGCATCTCGCGGGCGATGGCGCCGGCCTGCCGCAGATAAAGCTGCGAGGAGGCGACCGAACGGCTTGCGCCGGTAGTCGTGTCGCCCCAGACCCGGCCGCGGCGCAAATTTTCGGCCGCCGAAATGAATTCAGTCGAGACTTTCGACCAGTCGCATTCGAGCTCCTCTGCGACCAGCATGGCGAGGCCGGTGGTGATGCCCTGCCCCATCTCGGCGCGGGCGATGCGCACGACCACCGAGTCATCCGGGCCGATCAGCAGCCAGGCGGTGACCTCCGGGGTTTCCGCCGCACCGCGCGCCGGCTCGAAGGGAATAGCCAAAGCAAGCGCAAGTCCACCGCCCGCCGCGCTGACGCCGGCCAGGAAGGAGCGACGGCTAAGCGGCACGCCACGGGTCATTGCGCTTTCCTGGCCCTCAGGTTGGCAGGCGGATGGCGGGCGGCGCTTAAGAAACATGCCAGAGGTCAATGATGCAATGGCGCCCGCCGCCGCATCCTAACAAACAAGGTGATCCAGGCAACGTCGATTTCCGTCGACATTTCAATGCTCCCGCGCTCGCAGGCCGCGCGTTGCCGCCCAAACCACGAGCGAAAGACAACCCGCGGCGACGACGACGCCGGCAACCGGCCACGCCGAGCGCGTAAGGTAGCCGCCAATAGCCGCGGCGACGGCGGCTGCGACCGTTTGCTGCACCGTTCCCATAAGCGAGGCTGCTGTACCGGCGCGATCGGGAAACGGCGTGAGCGCTCCCGCCATCGCCTGCGGCAGGACCAAACCGAGGCCCGCCAGATACACCGCCATCGCCGCCACGAGCCAGATGCCGTTATGAATTGGCGCGGCAACCACCGCTGCCAAGGCGACGCCGCCGCCGGCAAGCAAGATCACGCCGAGCGCCATGGTGCGATCGAGGCCGAGCCGCACCACCAGACGCGCAGCAGCAAATGCCCCCGCCATGTATCCGGCGGAGCCGAGCGCAAACGTCAAACCGAAGGTGAAGGCTGTCTCGCCATAGACATCCTGAAGCACCACCGAGGCGCCCGAAATCCAGGCAAACAAGCCGGCATAGCTGAGAGTGAGAATGCCGAGATAAGCGCGAAAGCCGCGATGCCGCAGCACCGCGCCGTAACCGCGCAGCGGCAAGCCGAACGACATCGGCTCAGCGGCAGGCCGCTGCAGCGTTTCCGGCAGCAATCGTAATGCCACGACAACGGCGACCGCCGCCGCCGCGCCCATGACGATAAAACTTGCGCGCCAGCCGAACGCGGTCTGCAACACCCCGCCGATCATCGGCGCCACGATCGGCGCAAATGCGGTGATCGATCCGATCATCGCCAATTCGCGCGCGGCCCGAACGCCGGAATAAACGTCGCGCACGATGGCGCGCGCCAGAACGATCGCGCCCGATCCGGCGACGCCTTGCAGAAGGCGCGCGGCGATCAACGGCCAGACCGATCGGGCGACGACGCAGACCAGCGTGCTCGCCACGTAGAGAGCAAGCGCCGCGAGCAAAACCGGACGGCGGCCGCGACGATCCGACAGCGGACCGTAAATCACCTGCCCGACGGCGAAGCCAATCAGATAGCTCGACACCGTCAGCTGCACCCGCCCAATCGGGGCGTGCAGCACTTGGGCAATGTCCGGCAGCGACGGCAGATACATGTCGATCGAAAGCGGACCGAGCATGCTCAGCATGGCGAGCAGCACGGTCATCGCGGGCGTGCCGGGACGAAGCATCAAAAATCGCTTTGCTAAAATGCCCCGGGACGACCGCCTTCAGGGCCTACGAGTTTCGGTTATAAAGGGGCCGATCCCCGGCCGGCAGAGCGTCACGGAACAGAGCATGGATGCAAAAACGGATGGCCGCGTGGCGCGTACGCCGCGCGTCGAAGACGATGTTCTCGTCCGCGGTCACGGTCGTTACGCTGCCGACGTGACGCTGCCCGGTCAGACGTATGCCTGTTTCGTGCGCTCGCCACATGCCTTCGCCCGCATCGTCAGCATCGATCAAAGCGCGGCACGGAGCGCGAGCGGCGTCGTCGGGGTGCTGACCGCAAGCGACACCGAAGGGACCGGCAGCCTCGGACGCCATCCGCCGCTCCACGGCCGCGGCGGCGCGGCGCTGATCCTGCCGCATCGGCCGGCGCTTGCCGCCGACCGCGTGATGCATATCGGCGAGCCGGTGGCGATGGTGGTCGCCGGCACCGATGCGGCGGCGCAGGACGCGGCGGAGCTCGTCGCGGTGGAATACGAGCCGCTGACTCCGGTGATCGACGCCCGCGCGGCGCTCGCTCACGGCGCGCCGCAATTGTGGCCGCAGGCGCCGGGCAATCTGGCAATTGACTGGCCGGGCCCGGGCGCCGATCCGCAGACCAATGCGCGGCAGGTCGATGCGATATTCGCCGCCGCCAAATTCGTGGCGCGGGTCGCGGTGATGAATCAGCGCATGGCGGTGGCCTCGATGGAGCCGCGCGGCGCGACCGCGAGCTACGACGCAACCGGCGACCTGCATACGCTGCGTGTCTGCTCGCAAGGCACGACCGCAATGCGCGACCCGACCGCCGCGATCATGCAGCTCCCGAAGGAGCGCGTACGCGTGCTGACCGACGATGTCGGCGGCGCTTTCGGGCTCAAGACCGGCCCCTATCCGGAATACATCGCGCTGATGATCGGCGCAAAAAAGTTCGGCCGGCCGGTCCATTGGATGTCGGGCCGCTCCGAAGCCTTCCTCAGTGACAACCAGGCGCGCGACATTTATTCGGAAGCCGAGCTGGCGCTTGACGAGCGGGGGCGATTCTTGGCGTTGCGGATCCGCAATGTCTGCAATCTCGGCGCCTATGTCGGCGCGGTCGGCGCCAATATCCCGACCTTGAACTTCAGCCGCTGCCTGCCCGGCATGTACGACATCAAGCATATCGACGTCAGCGCGCGCTGCGCCTTCACCAACACGATCCCGACCGCACCTTATCGCGGCGCCGGCCGGCCCGAAGCGAACTACGCGCTCGAACGCGTAGTCGAGGAGGCGGCGCGCATCACCGGGATCGATCCGGCGAAGCTGCGCCGGCGCAATCTCATTGCCGCCGCCGCGATGCCCTATAAGACCGCGGTCGGCACGATCTATGACAGCGGCGAATTCGCGTCGGTGTTCGACAAAGCGCTCGCGCTTGCCGACTATGACAACTTCAAAGGCCGCCGCCGTGAATCAAAAAAACGCGGCAAATACCGCGGCATCGGCATTTCCTGCATGTTGGAGCATTCCGGCGGCTCGCCGCTGGAAGGCGCGCTGCTCACCTTTCCCGGCGACGGCACGCTGGTCGTCAATCTCAACGTGCAGTCGACCGGCCAAGGCCATGCCTCGGTGTTTCCGCAACTGGTGGCGGAGCGGCTCGGCATCGCGCCGGATAAAGTCACGCACAAGCATGGCGATTCCGCGCTGGAGATTCCGGGCTACGCTTCGGTCGGCTCGCGTTCCGCCATGACCGCGGGGGCTTCCGTCGTCAAAAGCCTCAACGTGATGCTGGAAAAAGGCAAACACGTCGCGGCGCTGCTGCTCGAAACCGCGGAGACCGACATCGACTACGACGCCGGTCATTTCGGCGTGGTCGGCACCGATCGCCGCATCGCGCTGTTCGAGGTGGCGGCGCACGCCGCAGCTATGAAAACTGCCGGCGCCATTGCTGAAGACCTCGATACCAAGGTCACCACGGAAACGCCGCTGAGTTTCCCAAACGGCGTGCATATTGCGGAAATCGAGATCGAGCCCGAGACCGGGCACATGGACATCATCGCCTACACCGCGGTCGACGACTGCGGCAACATCCTCAACGGCATGATCGTGGAAGGCCAGTTGCATGGCTCGCTGGCGCAGGGGCTCGGCCAGGCATTGATGGAGCAGATTTTTTACGACGAAGGCAGCGGGCAGCTCGTCACCGGCTCGTTCCAGGACTACGCCATGCCGCGCGCCGCCGACATGCCGGAAACGATCCGGGACGAAGTCGTCTCGGTGCCGGCGACGACCAATCCGCTCGGCGTCAAAGGCGTCGGTGAAGCCGGCACCACGGCGTCGATCGGCGCGCTGATGAATGCGGTTGCCGACGCGGTCCCCGGCGGCGCCGGCGCCCATCTCGACATGCCTGTCACCGCCGCCCGCTTGTGGGAAGCGTGCCGCAAGGCAAAACTTCAGGACAGCTAGCAAAAGGTGAAAGGCTTGACTCGGATTTGAGCGCGGAACTTGTCGCCGGGCGAACGCGTTGCTTTCTCAGCTTTAACAGCTCGCAAAGTAGACAGGCGGGACGTTCGGTAGGTATTCGTATGGGTCAGGTTGTGCCGTTCCTGCGTCGTGACAAAGCGTTTGATTCGGAAGTCATTGCCATATTGGCCGCCGCCTACGAGAAGGCGACGGCCGGAATTGAACGGCACCCCCAACCCGAGATCGTCAGGCGCGTCGCGGCAAGGCGCATCATCGCGCTTGCGGCGAGGGGCGAGCGCGATCCGGATCGCCTGAGCGCCGCCGGCGCGATCAAGATACGAACGCGCTGACAGCACAGCCTTGCCAGCGTGAGGACCGCGCCTATAATGCGGCGCTTCCTTCGCGCAGGGGTTTTTGTTGGCGCCGCCGGAAGCCAAATCCATTGCCATCATCATGGGCAGCCAGTCCGACTGGGCGACCATGAAGCATGCCGCCGAGACGCTCGACGCGCTTGGCGTCGGCTACGAAGCGCGTATCGTCTCCGCTCATCGCACGCCGGAACGGCTCTACGCATTCGCCAAAGGCGCCAAAGATGCCGGCTTCAAAGTGATCATCGCCGGGGCCGGCGGCGCGGCGCATCTGCCCGGCATGACCGCTTCGCTGACCAGTCTGCCGGTGTTCGGCGTGCCGGTCGAGTCGAAGGCGCTGTCGGGACAAGACTCGCTCTATTCGATCGTGCAAATGCCGCCGGGCGTGCCGGTCGGCACGCTGGCGATCGGGCCGGCCGGCGCGATCAACGCCGCACTCCTCGCCGCCAGCGTGTTGGCGCTCGGCGATGCGGCGCTCGGCGAGCGGCTTGAAGCCTGGCGGGCGCGCCAGACCGCGTCCGTCGCCGAACAACCTAAAGACACGACCAAGGAAGCGGGCGCGTGAACAACGCCCGGTCCGCGCTACCGCCCGGCGCCACCATCGGCATCCTGGGCAGTGGCCAGCTCGGCCGCATGCTGGCGCTTGCCGCCGCGCAGCTGGGTTTCAAGTGCCACGTCTTCGCGCCCGATTCCGATTCCCCTGCTTTCGATGTGGTTCGGTACGCAACACGTGCGGATTATGCCGACACGGCGGCGCTTGAGCGTTTTGCGTCAAGCGTCGATGTCGTCACTTACGAGTTCGAAAATATCCCAGCCGAGGCGGCAAAGTTTGTCGGCGCCCGCGTCGCCGTGCTACCGGATCCGAAAGTCCTGGCGACGACCCAGGACCGGCTGGCGGAAAAGGACTTTGTTGCCGGCCTCGGCATTGGCACCGCAGGCTATGTCGCGGTCGCCAACCTCGGCGAACTGGAGGTCGCGCTCGAGCGGATCGGCCGGCCAGCCGTACTCAAGACCCGCCGCTTCGGTTACGACGGCAAAGGCCAGGTGACGATCAACAAGACTACGGCAGTGGAATTGGCTTGGCGCGACGTCGGCGGCCAGCCGTGCATTCTCGAAGCCTTCGTGCCGTTCGTCCGCGAAGTTTCCGTTATTGCCGCGCGCGGCGCCGACGGCAGCGTCGAATGTTTCGATGTGACCGAGAACGAGCACCGCGATCACATCCTTAAAGTCTCGCGGGTGCCCGCCGCGGTGTCGCCCGGCGCGGTGCAGGAGGCGCGGCGGATCGCCGAGACGATCGCACAAACCTTCGGCTACGTCGGCGTGCTGGCGGTCGAAATGTTCGTCAAAAGCGACGGCGGCCTTTTGGTCAATGAGACCGCGCCGCGGGTGCACAACTCCGGCCACTGGACTATTGACGGCGCTTCGGTGTCGCAATTCGAGCAGCACATGCGCGCGGTCGCGGGCTGGCCGCTGGCCAAACCGATACGGCGCGGCCGTATCGAAATGATCAACCTGATCGGCAGCGAGTTCGAGGATTACCGCGCCTGGCTTACCGTTCCCGGCGCGGCTGTTCATCTCTACGGCAAGGCCGCCGTCCGTCCCGGCCGCAAGATGGGACATGTGACGCGGGTGTTTCCCGACTGAGCTGTGGCGCCGCGCGTACCGGGCAGGCGTTGATACGCCCGGCGCGGTCGGAGTTTTGCAGCGCACCACTTGCACCCGCTCAGGCGACGGCTCCCGCGGACGGGCTTGTGGACTTGGCGGTCAGGTTCTGCTACAGACCGCGCCAAAGTGGCGCAGGCTAGACGCCCGCACCGCTCTTTACATTCACCGAGCACACCGGCTGGCGCACTGCTCAAGCGCTTTGAAATGGAGGATGCGTGCAGGTTCTTGTCCGCGACAATAATGTCGATCAGGCCCTTAAGGCGCTGAAGAAAAAGATGCAGCGCGAGGGCATTTTCCGCGAGATGAAGCTCCGCGGTCACTACGAAAAACCCTCGGAAAGAAAGGCTCGGGAGAAGGCGGAAGCGATCCGCCGCGCCCGCAAGCTGGCGCGCAAGAAGTTGCAGCGCGAAGGCCTGTTGCCGATGAAGCCGAAGCCCACCCCCGGTGGTCCCGGCGCCGCCAGGTCCGGCCCGCCGCGCGCACCGCGCTTCGGCTGAGCAACAAAGGACCGGCTTTCATGCGGCGCGGGCGGGACCCGCGCCGTCTTTTTTTGGCGCTCCCGGGTGCTATCGTTCGCTTTGCCATGATCCGGTTAGCTCAAGCCCCCAACCGCGAAGTACGCATTGCGTCCCGACCGACGGCGGCCGCGGCGCTGCTGGTCGCCGCGCTCGTCCTCACCGGCTGCGGCACGCTCAACAACCTTTCGTCCTCCGACAAAGACGACGCGCTCGCCGAGAATTCGCAGCCCAATCTGGCCTCGCTCTCCGAAGTCATCCAGAAGCATCCCGAGGATCCGCAGGCCTACAATATGCGCGGCTCGGTGCTTGCCGAAGCCGGCAACCCCCAGGCGGCGCTTGCCGATTTCAATAAGGCGATCAGCCTCGACCCCAAATATGCGCAGGCGCACGCCAACCGGGCGCTGCTCTATCGGCAAAATGGCAAGCCCGATCTTGCGCTCGCCGACTACAACAAAGCGCTGTCGATCGACGCCGCCTACGCGCCGGCCTATCTCGGCCGTGGCGTGATCTACCGCCAGCAAGGCCGCACGGCGCAGGCGCTCGGCGACTTCAACAAGGCGATCATGCTCAGGCCCGACAACGCACAGGCCTATTTTGATCGGGGCCTGCTTTATCAGAGCCAGCACCAGCATCAATTCGCCATCGACGACTTTTCAACCGCGCTCGGACTGACCAACCGCAAAGCCGAGCCCTACGTGGCACGCGCGCTGAGCTATCTCGCGGTCGGCGACGCCAAATCGGCGGCGAGCGATCTCGACCAGGCGGTCTTGATCGCGCCGCAGAACGCGCAAGCATGGGCCAGCCGCGGACTGGCCTACGAACGCCTCGGGCAGAAGGACAAGGCGGCCGGCTCCTATGCGAAGGCGCTCAACATCAATGACAAATACGAGCCGGCTCGCACCGGCTTCGCCCGCGTCGGCGGCAAGATCGGACAATCGTACGAGACATTCTAAAGGGTGCTGGCGGATTGAGCTTGAGAAACGGCCATGACCATCACGCTGAACCACACCATCGTGCCGACGCGAAACAAGGCCGCCGCCGCCAAGTTCTTCGCCGATGTTTTCGGTCTTAAGCGCGGACGCAGCGGCTATTTCGCGCCGGTGCGCGTGAACAAGTCGCTGACGCTATTGTTCGACGACGAGACCAAGTTCGAGAGTCATCATCTGGCATTCCACGTCGGCAAGCGAGAATTCGACGCCATCTTCGGTCGCGTCAAAAAGGCGAAAATCGCCTTCGGCAGCGCGCCCTGGAGCCTCGAAGACGGCAAGCTCAACGATTGGGGCGGCGGCCGCGGCATCTATTTTCGCGATCCGGACGGCCACGTATTCGAACTGATGACCGTGCCGCAATAGCGCCTATCCGTGCGGACTCCACGCTACGGATGCGGCGGCGTGTCCAAGTCGCCCGCGAGAAAACGCGCGACCGCGTGCAGCGCGCCGTTGGCATCGAGGTCCTCGTGGTCGCCGTCCAGGAAGCGCACGATGTGCTTGGGGGCTTTGGTCAGCGCAAACATCTCTTCGCCCATGGCGAACGGCACGATGTGGTCGCGCATGCCATGCAGGATCAGAACCGGAGCCGTGACTTTTCCGATGCGCTCATCGGAGCGGAATTGATCCTTCATCAGCAACCGCACCGGCAGATACCAGTAGCGGATCGCGGCCACCGCGGCGGCGGAGGTGAAGGGCGCCTCCAGGATGACGCGGCCGACAGGCTTCTCCGCCGCCAGCGCGACCGCGACGCCGGTGCCGAGCGACTCGCCCCAGAGGACGATCTGCTGCGCCGGATAGCGCGCGGCGGCGAAGGCATAAGCCGCCTCGCCGTCGGCGATCAGGCCCGCTTCGCTCGGGCTTCCGCTTGAGCCGCCATAACCGCGATATTCCACTGCAACGAGACCGATGCCGTTACGGATGAGCTTGCGAAAGCGTTCCACGCGATAGCGCAGCGCGCCGCCGTTGCCGTGGAAGTAAATGATGACCGGTTTGTTGTCGCGCGGCGCGGCGTGCCAGGCGATGATGTGCTCGCCATCCGCGGTGGTGAGCGCCACTTCCTCGGCTTCCGGCAGGCCGGCGGCAGCCGGTGTAGTGTGGATGGTCTCCGGAAAGTACATCAAGGAGCGTTGGGCGAAATAGAGGATCGCGGCCATGCCGAGATAGAGGCAGACCGCAACCACGGCGATCCATTTGAACGCCGTCAACGCGTAAATCGGAAACACGCCGCCCGACATGGCGGACACGCGTTGCAAATAAACGCGCGCCCGATCGGCGATGCCGCGGCCGGCCGGCGCACCAGGCTGGTGCGCTTTTCCGGTCATCGCGTCGCGTGAAGCGGGGAGCGAGCGCACCAGTCCTTCGCCTACCGTTTGCTTGGCCGATTCTGCATTGTCGCAGTCCACTGTCACGGCGCCGTGACGCGCCACAAAAACAAACCGGCCGGCTTAGACGAGCCGGCCGGTGCAATTACTCGATCATGCCGCGCGATCAGGGACAGACCTGAACGGTCCGCCACTGATAGCCATAGCCTTCCACCCACACCTTGCGATGGCCCCAGTGACAGCCGGGCGCCAACTGAGCATAGGCTGCCGGCGGCGCGTAACCGGGAGGCGGCGGATAATACGCGCCCGGAGGCGGCGGCGGCGCATAATAGCCCGGGGGCGGCGGAGGCGGCGCGCTGTTGGCGACAGCGGCACCAACGATCGCACCCGCGGCAACGCCGCCAAGGATGCCTGCGCCGACGGCGCAGCCGAAACAGCCGGCGTTTGCCGGTGCCGGGACGGCCAATGCAGTCAGGCCGATGCCCGCAGCGCCGACAAGCGCGATGAGCGACTTGTGCATGTGTTCTCCTCGTGTGATCGGCCGGGTGCCGAACAAGACGTGAATGAGCGGAAGTCCCCGTCAACCCCCGATTACTTCGCCCCTCTGCAACTAGTCAACTACTAGAGACGGCACTCTTTGGCGGAAGTTTGGTGCAGAACGTTACTCCGCCACAGTTAATTAAATTTAAGGTCCCCCGCCTCGGCGAGGGGGACCTTCACGCGTGAACAGGAAACCAACCCGGCCTGCTCAGTAGCAGGAACGCACCCAGGCCCAGCCGTTCCAGACCGGCCGGCAGCCGTAAAAGGCATACGGCCCGTACGGATTATAAGGTCCATAGCCATAGCCGTACCCATAACCGTAATAGGGTGCCGCCAAAGCGCCGCCGATAAGGGCGCCGGCGATAAACGGTCCGCCCCAACCCCAGCCGCCGCCGCGCCAGCCCCAACCGCCGCCGTGCCAGCCTCCGCCCCACCGGGCATCGGCCGTGCTCGATGTCGCGATGGCCACCGCACCGATGGCCAACGCCGCTACAAGAGAGGTCAAGATTTTTCTCATCACATCACCTCGAACTGGTTGTAACTGCTTCAAACCGACCCCTGGCGCCTAAGTTCCCATTTGCTGCTGAATGTCGACTGAACAACCGCGCCTGAATATGGCCATCATTTAACCCAGCCAAAGTTCAACCTCGCCAAAGCTTCCATCTCGCCCAGTCTCAGGTCCCATGTTACGCCCCATGTCGCGCTCCACGTCACGCCCCACATCACGCCCAATGCCGCTTCGCTACGCCATCGGCGATATCCACGGTTGCCTCGAAAAGCTGGACGCACTGCTCGACAAGTGCCGGGCGCACGCCGCGGGCCGACCGATGACGTTTGTCTTTCTCGGCGACTACATCGACCGCGGACCGGACAGTCGCGGCGTCGTGCGCACGTTGATGCGGCTTCAGGGGGAGCCGCCGGGCCAAAACATCGCGCTCATGGGAAATCATGAAGCGGTCGCGCTCGACATCGCCGACGGCAAAGCGGAGGCGGATCACTGGCTCGGCGAAGGCGGCGCGGCGACGCTGCGGAATTACGGCGTGGCCCGCGCCGACGAGCTGCCGCGCGAGCACACCGACTGGATGCGGTCGCTGCCCTTGAGCTACGACGATGGCAGACGCCTTTTCGTTCACGCCGGAATCGATCCGGAAAAGCCGTTCGATCGGCAAAGCGCGCACGACCTGATCTGGATTCGCGAACCTTTTCTCTCCGACCGGCGCGACTACGGCAGGCTGATCGTGCACGGTCATACGCCGGTTGCTGCTCGCGCGCCGGATCTGCGGAAGAACCGCCTGAACATCGACACCGGCGCGGTATATGGCGGCCCGCTGACCGCGGCCGTCTTTGACGACACGCAGACCGACCCGATCGCCTTTCTGGAAGCTGCATGACCTCTCCTGGCGGGGCTGCCGCGGGGTGAAGCGTTGAGTGTCAAAAAGGCTATTTTTTCTGCGCGCGGCAGTCCCTCGCCGGCCCGCTGAGGTAATCTTGCGGGCGATTCGGAGGCGGTCCCATGAAACAAAAGCCGGCGCGATCAGGCATCGAAACGGCGGCACCCCGCGCTTCGTCGCCGCACCGGCAACGCCGAGCGCGCGCTGCAGCCGATCCGCAGCAGATCGCCCAAAAGGATCAGGGGAAGCGGCGGCCGACCGCCGCACGGCTTGCCGCCGAGGTCGAGCGACTCGCCGCAGAGCTTGAAAGTTCTCGCCGGCGCATCGGCGAACTTGAGGCGAGGATCGACGTCGATCCGCTGACCGAGACGCTCAACCGCCGCGGCTTCGAGCGCGCACTCACGCGCTCGCTGGCTTACGTCAAGCGCTATGGCGCAAGCGCAGCGCTGATCTATCTCGATCTCGACGACTTCAAGCCGGTCAACGATCGTCACGGTCATGCCGCGGGCGATGCCGTCCTCAAGGCCATCGCCGCGGAGCTCAATCGCCGCGTGCGCGCCTCCGACGTGGTGGCGCGCGTCGGCGGCGACGAATTCGTCGTGCTGTTGTGGAACCTGAGTGAAGCCGAAGCGGCAGCCAAAGCCGCCGCGCTCGAAGCCGCGGTGTACGCGACGCCGGTGCGCTGGGGCGCCTCGACAATGGTGGTCGGCGCATCGGCGGGCGCGGCTTGCCTCGGCACGCTCGATACCGCTGCCGGCGTGTTGGCGCGCGCCGATGCCGCCATGTACGCCCGCAAGGCGGCGCGGCGGAAAATTGCCCGGAGCAGCGGCGCGCAATAACCGTCAGGCGATGATGTCGGGCGTCAGCTGATCTTCGATGAAGGTGATGCGGTCGCGCAGGAACAATTTGCGTTTCTTCAGGCGCTGAACCTGGATGATGTCGGAACCCGGAGAAACCTGCAGGGCCGCAATCGCGGCGTCAAGGTCGCGATGCTCCTGCTGCAAGCGTGAAAGCTGCACGCGAAGCTCGCGTTCTTCGTCAGGTGTCATCGCCTGCCTTGGATCGGTCGCAGGACCTGCCTCCGACCCGCCTTCCCGCGGCCTGGATACGGCCTTGGTCGCGGGCGTTGGCAGAATTTGAAGGCCGCTAAGTTCCTGCGGATTATCGCGATTCGGTTAACGGCCGACAAGTATGAAGCCAAGCGGTGCACAGCGGGGATTTCGGCCACGCCGAAAAGATAGTAGCTTTGCAGTCGGTCTTATTGGTGTAGCATATCGTTAAAAGGGGCAGGGTGATTAAACGCAAGGAGGCAGCCACATGGCGATCGAATTGCATCTTGCGGAGCTTGAGAAACGTCATCACGCACTTGAACTGGAAATCAACGAAGCACTAACCCACCCGTCGACCGACGATTTAAGAATTGTAGAGCTCAAGCGCCGCAAATTGCACGTCAAAGACGAGATCATGCGGCTCAAGCAAGAAGTCAGCGTCCATTAATCCATCGGTTTGCGGGTTGCTCGTTCCGCGCCGGCCTTCGCGTAAGCGGGGCATGCAGCGGTACTTTCGTGATCGCTTCCATTCTTGACCTTCGGACATTTTTGTCCGGTACCAGCGCCCCGCCATGTCCGCGCTCAATAAGTTGTGACTGAGCGCGCGGAAATTAAACTTCCTTCGCCTTCTCGCGCAGCTTGAACTTTTGCAGCTTGCCGGTCGAAGTCTTGGGAATTTCCGCGAACACGACGTAGCGCGGGCATTTGTAGGCGGCGAGATGGGACCGGCACCAGGCGATCAGCTCGGCGGCGGTGACCTCGGCTCCGGGCTTTAATTCGACAAAAGCGCACGGTGTCTCGCCCCATTTCTCGTCGGGCTTGGCGACCACGGCGACGGCTGAGACCGCCGGATGCTTGTAGAGGGTGTCCTCGACCTCGATCGAGGAGATATTCTCGCCGCCGGAAATGATGATGTCCTTGGAACGGTCCTTGATCTGGATGTAGCCGTCGGGATGCACCACGCCGAGATCGCCGGAATGAAACCAGCCGCCGGCGAACGCCGCTGCGGTCGATTGCTTGTTCTTGAGGTAGCCCTTCATCACTACGTTGCCGCGGAACATCACCTCGCCGATGGTTTCGCCGTCGCGCGGCACGCTGCGCATCGTTTCCGGATCGAGCACGTCGAGCGCTTCGAGCACCGGATAGCGCACGCCCTGGCGCGCCTTCTTCTCCGCCTGCTGATCCGCGGACAACGCATCCCATTCGCGGTGCCAGTCGTTGATGCTCGCCGGCCCATAGGTCTCAGTCAGGCCGTAGACGTGAGTGACGTTGAAGCCCGCGGCTTTCATCGCCGCCAGCACCGCTTCCGGCGGCGGCGCCGCCGCGGTGACGAACTCGACCCGGTGCGGCAGCGGCTTCTTTTCCGCGGCGGACGCGTTGAGCAGGGTCGACATCACGATCGGCGCGCCGCAAAGGTGCGTAACATTGTGCGCGGCGATGGCATCGAAGATCGGCGCCGCGCGCACCGCCCGCAGGCAGACGTGAGTGCCGGCAACGATCGACAGCGTCCAGGGAAAGCACCAGCCGTTGCAATGAAACATCGGCAGCGTCCACAGATAGACCGGATACTTGTCCATGCCGCAGGTGATGACGTTGCCGAGCGCGAGCAGATGCGCGCCACGGTGATGATAGACGACGCCCTTGGGGTCGCCGGTGGTGCCCGAAGTGTAATTGAGCGACACCGCATCCCATTCGTCGCTCGGCATGAGCCAGGCGAAATCGGCATCGCCCTCGCGCAGGAAATCCTCATATTCGACGACGCCGATGCGTTCGCCGGCGCCGGTGAATTCCGGATCGTCGTAATCGATGACCAGCGGCGTGACCTTGGCGCGAGCCAGCGCGTCCTTCACCACCTTGGAGAACTCGCGATCGGTGATGAGCACCTTGGTTTCGGCGTGATCGAGGGTGAAACCGAGAATGGCGGCGTCGAGCCGGGTGTTGAGCGTATTGAGGACGGCGCCGGCCATCGGCACGCCGTAATGCGCCTCGATCATCGCCGGCGTGTTGGCGAGCATGACCGAAACGGTGTCGCCGCGCTTGACGCCGCGCCGCGCCAGTGCCGAAGCAAGCTGCCGGGCGCGCCCGTAAAACTGCCGGTAGTTCCACGACCGGCCGCCATGGATGATGGCGGTGACGTCGGGATGAACCTCGCCGGCGCGGGCCAGAAACGATAGCGGCGTCAGCGGCTGGAAGTTCGCCGCATTGCGCGCAAGGTCGGTGTCGTAGGGTGTCGGCAAAGGTGTTGGCATGGCTGTCGCCTCTGTGGCGCCATCCTAATAAAAATCGCGAACGACGAATAGGCGATGGCGGATGGCGCCGCGGGGGCCGGCGGCGCCCCTAGGGCTTGGCAAGAAAGCCGCGGGCGCCCTGCCAGAGCAGCGCCAACGAGATGATAAACATGATCACGTAGGCGATGCGGTAGAACCGCTCGGTCGGCGTTATGCGCACCAGCCAGATGCCGAGAAAGTTGGTGGCGACCGCAAGCGGCAGCAACAGCGCCGAGGTGGCGAGGTTGCGCAACGAAAATTCCCCGAGCGCCAGATACGGCACCACCTTCATCCAATTGAGGATCGCAAAAAAGATCACCGTGGTGCCGACCAGCGTGAACTTGTCGAGGCGCTGCGGCAGCATGTGAATCTGGAACGGCGGGCCGCCGACCTGGAGCAGCGTCGAGGTAAAGCCGGACAGCGCTCCGAAAAACATTCCCAGCGCCGCGTGCGGCCGCCGCGGTTTGGCCGGCGGCCGCCCGAGATAGGCGCGCAGCCCTGCGCCGAGCCACGTGTAAAGGACGAATAGCATGGCGATCGCCCCCACGGTCAGAGCGATCGCGGCATTGGGCAGATAGATCGCGAACAGCCAGGCCGCGCCGACGCCGAACACCGATCCCGGCAGCAGCACTTTCAAATTCCATGCGCTCCAGGAGCGGTGATAGGTCCACACCGAGATCACGTCCTGGCAGATCAAGATCGGCAGCAGGATGGCGGCGGCCTCAAGCGGTGGCACCACCAGCGCCAACAGCGGTGTCGCGATCATGCCCAGCCCGGCGAAGCCGCCCTTGGCGAGGCCGAGACACGTCACGGCAGGAATGGCGAGGAGGTAAAACAGCGGATCGGTGATCACGGGCGACGTCCGTCGTGCACGGCCGATGCATAACGAAGAGAATGGCGAATGGCGAACGGCGATTAGCGAATAGCAGACACCGGGCAGCAAAGGTTGACTCTTCGCGTCGGCGGCTCGCCACCCGCTACTCGCCATTGTCCGAGGGTGACGTATAATCGGGCGGAGGAAACGTCATGGACGCCCGTTCGAGCCGCTATCACGAAGTCTACGCGCGCTGGCAGCGCGACCCGCTCGGCTTTTGGGCCGAGGCGGCGGCGCAAATCGACTGGATCGAAAAGCCCAAGGTCACCTTCGATCCCGATGCCGGCGTCTACGGCCGCTGGTTTGCGGATGGCGTCTGCAACACCTGCTTCAATGCGCTCGACCGCCAGGTCGATGCCGGGCGCGGCGACCAGGCCGCGATCATCTACGATTTACCGCTCGCCGGCACTAAGCGCACCCTCACCTATCACCGGCTCCTGACCGAGACGCAGGTGCTCGCCTCGATACTGCGCGACCTCGGCGTCGGCAAAGGCGACCGCGTCATCCTCTACATGCCGATGGTGCCGGAAGCCGCGATCGCCATGCTCGCCTGCGCGCGCATCGGCGCCGTTCATTCCGTGGTGTTCGGCGGCTTCGCCGCGCCGGAATTGGCGACCCGTATCGACGACGCGAAGCCGAAGTTAATCCTGTCCGCAAGCTGCGGCATCGAACCCGGGCGCATCGTCACCTACAAGCCTTTGCTCGACGAGGCGATTACGCTCGCCCAGCATAAGCCGGCCGCGTGCCTCATCCTGCAGCGCCCGCAAGCCAAAGCCGCGATGACGGCGGGCCGCGACCACGACTGGGCGAGCATGCGCGACCATGCGCTGGTTCACGCCCGCTCGGTCTATGAATGCGTGCCCGTTGCCGCCACCGACCCGCTCTACGTTCTCTATACGTCGGGCACCACCGGCCAGCCGAAGGGCGTCCTGCGCGACAATGGCGGCCACATGGTCGCGCTGAAATGGACCATGCAAAACCTCTACGGCGTCGAGCCCGGCGAAGTGTGGTGGGCGGCATCCGACATCGGCTGGGTCGTCGGCCACTCCTACATCGTCTATGGGCCTCTCATTCACGGCTGCACGTCGATCCTCTATGAAGGCAAGCCGGTCGGCACGCCTGACGCGGGCGCATACTGGCGCGTGATCGCCGAGCATGGCGTGGTCGGCCTGTTCACCGCGCCGACCGCGTTCCGCGCCATCAAGAAAGAGGACCCACAAGGCAAATTGTTCGGTCAGTACGATCTGTCGAAATTCCGCACCTTGTTTCTCGCCGGCGAGCGCGCCGATCCGCCGACGCTGGAATGGGCGGAAAATCTCCTGAAGGTGCCGGTGATCGATCATTGGTGGCAGACCGAGACCGGCTGGCCGGTTGCGTCCAATCCGGTCGGGCTCGGCATGCTGCCGGTCAAGCACGGCTCGCCGACGGTGGCGATGCCGGGCTACGACGTGCGCGTCGTCGACGAGACCAACAACGAGGTCGCAGCCAACACGATGGGCTCGATCGTGATCAAGCTGCCGCTGCCGCCGGGCTGCCTGCCGACGCTTTGGCAGGCCGACGAGCGCTTCAAGGAGAGCTACCTCACGGAATTTCCCGGCTATTACAAAACCGCCGATGCCGGCTTCAAGGACGAGGACGGCTATCTCTTCGTCATGGGCCGCACCGACGACATCATCAACGTCGCCGGCCACCGGCTCTCGACCGGCGGCATGGAGGAAGTCCTCGCCGCACATCAAGACGTCGCCGAATGCGCCGTGCTCGGCATCAAGGACGAGCTCAAGGGCGAAGTGCCGTGCGGCTTCATCGTGCTCAAGTCCGGCGTCAACCGGCCGCCGAGCGAAATCGAGCAGGAATGCGTCGCGCTGATCCGCGAAAAGATCGGCCCAGTGGCGGCGCTCAAGCTCGCCATCACGGTTGGCCGGCTGCCGAAGACGCGCTCAGGCAAAATCCTCCGCGGCACGATTAAAAAAATCGCCGACGGCGAAAGCTGGACCATGCCGGCGACCATCGAGGACCCAAAAGTGCTCGACGAGATCGGCGCGGCGCTCAAGAGCAAGGGTTTCGGGCGCTGAACGGACCTGCGACCGGCGATTTCAGGGAGACCCGCGTGTCAACAATCGCAAAAGAAACCGTGTGGCCCGAACTGCCTTACGCGGATTGGAAGGACACTTACGCGACGCTGCATCTGTGGACACAGATCGTCGGCAAGGTGCGCCTCGAACTGACGCCGTGGCTCAATCATTCCTGGCATGTCACCCTTTACGTCACGCCGCGCGGGCTCGGCACCGGGCCGATTCCGCTTGCCGGCCGCGACCTCTCAATCGATTTCGACTTCATCGACCATGTGTTGTGGCTGCAAACGAGTGACGACAACTTTCGTCAAATCATGCTGCGGCCGGTGGCAGTCGCGGAATTCTACGGCGAGGTGATGACGGCGCTCGCAGCGCTCGGCGTAGCGGTGCGCGTCGATGAAATGCCGAACGAGCTTGAGAATGCGATACCTTTTAGCAAGGACCGCGTTCACGCGGCCTACGACCGCGACTTCGCCAACCGGCATTTTCGCGTGCTTGCTGCGACGCACCGGGTTTTCTTCCACTTCCGCACCGGCTTTCTCGGCAAGGCGAGCCCGGTGCATTTCTTCTGGGGCAGCTTCGACCTCGCGGTGACGCGCTTCTCCGGCCGGAGCGCGCCGCTTTTGACGACAAGCGGCGCGCCCGGCCTGCCGCTTGCGGTCGCACGCGAGTCATATTCGCACGAGGTATCGAGCGCGGGCTTCTGGCCGGGCAGCGGACCGATCGACTACCCGGCGTTTTATTCCTACGCCTATCCGCAACCGGAGGGCTTCGCCGCGGCCGAGGTGCAGCCCGCCGCCGCGTTCTATTTCAACGATTATGGTCAATTCATCCTGCCGTACGACATCGTGCGGACGGCGGCCGACCCCGAAGCGGTGTTGATGGAATTTCTGCAAAGCACCTATGACGCCGCCGCGAATCTGGGGAATTGGGACAGAAAGGCGCTGGACTGTCCGTTAGGCGAAAAAGGTAAAGTTCGCCCGACCTGACGCGCGGGGCGGATAAGCCGTGGCACCGTAGCCCGGCTGGTGCGTTAACACCGCCATGAGCCGCTTTTCGGCATGGCTGTTGGCCTTTGCGCTGGCGTGCTGGAGCGTGCCGGCACATGCGCAAGCCGGCGCCACGCCGCCGCCGGACGAAACGCCGGCTGCCGCGGCGCAGACGGATTCGCAGCCGGGGCAACCGGCAACCGCCGACGATATCTGCCGCGCGCTCGAGCAAGACGCGGCGGAGAACGCGCTGCCGGTCGAGTTCTTCGCCCGTGTCATCTGGCAGGAGAGCCGCTTTAATGCCCGCGCGGTCAGCAACAAGGGCGCCGAAGGCATTGCTCAATTCATGCCGCAGACCGCCGACTGGCATGGCCTGACCGATCCGTTCGACCCGATCGAGGCGTTGCGCCACTCCGCGCGCTATCTCGGCGAGTTGCGCAACCGCTTCGGCAATCTCGGCCTTGCTGCTGCCGGTTACAACGCCGGGCCGGGCCGGGTCGGCGCATGGCTCGCCGGGACGCGCGCGCTGCCGAGCGAGACGCGCAACTACGTCGCCGTCATCACCGGCTGGACCGCCGACGAATGGGCGTCGCCGTCCCCGCCGCCGACCGCCGAGACTACGATTCCGCAGGGCATACCCTGCTCGCGGCTTGCCAATCTGATCCTGGCGCCGAAACAGGAGGCCCGGCGCATCGCCGCCTACGTGCCGCACTGGGGTGTGCAACTCACCGCCAATTTGTCGGAAAGCCGCGCCTGGGCGACGTATCGCGCATTGCAGAAGCAGTACGCCTCGCTGATCGGCGACCGTGAGCCGATCGTGCTGCACGCCCGACTTCCAGGAATGGGCACGGCGCCGCGCTACATCATTCGTATCGCCGACGATAACCGCGCCCCGCTCGACAAGCTCTGCGGCAAGCTTATGGCCGCCGGCGGCGCTTGCGTGGTGCTGCGCAACAATCGCGGCTGAGGTCGGATCGTCTCATTCCCAGTAGGCCTGCAGCAAAGCTGGCATGCCGCACGTGAGCATGGATACGCCGGTCAAGCCCGCGTATGACAAAAGCAGGGGAAACGAGATCATGGAGGCCAAGCGGCCATGCGGACCATTACGCTCGAAGAACATTTTGCGACGCCGGCTTATGTCGACGGCACTGACCACGAGCTCAAGGCGCTGGCGGCGAAGCGGCATCCGCGGGCGGTCAAGCTCATTCCGCAGCTCTACGACCTCGGCGCCGGACGGATCGCGGAAATGGACGCCGCCGGCATCGACATGCAGATCGTGTCGCTGACCGCGCCCGGGGTCGAGCAACTGGAAACCGCCGACGCTATCGTGCACGCGCGCGACACCAACGATTACCTCGCCGACGCGGTGAAGAAACATCCGACGCGCATCGGCGGTTTCGCCGCGCTGCCCACCGGCGCGCCCGACAAGGCCGCACAGGAACTGGAAAAGCGGGTACGCGAGCAAAACTTTGCCGGCGCCGTCATCAACGGCCACAACCGCGGCCGCTATCTGGACGACAAGTTCTACTGGCCGATCCTGGAATGCGCGGAAAAGCTCGGGGCGCCGATTTATCTACACCCGACCCGGCCGCCGCAGCCGGTCATCGACGCCTCATTCGGCGGCTTTGCACCGCTCGTCACCGAGATGTTCTCCGGACCGGGCTGGGGCTGGCACATCGAGACCGCGGTCCATGTCGTTCGCCTCGTCCTCGGCGGCGCGTTCGACCGCTTCCCGAATTTGCAGATCGTCATCGGCCATTTGGGCGAAGCGATCCCATTCATGTTTCAACGGCTCGACATCATGGCGCCCGACGTGACCAATCTTAAGCGGCCGATCAGCGCCTACCTGCGCGAGAACGTGCATTACACTTTCTCGGGCTTTAATTTTCCGGCCACTTTCCTCGACCTTCTCCTCGAAATCGGCGTCGACCGCATCATGTTCTCGGTCGATCATCCCTATCAGTCGATGGCGAAAACCCGGGCATTTTTGGAGCAGGTCCCGGTCAGCGCCGCCGACCGCGAGCGCATCGCCCACGGCAATGCGGAGAAGCTCTTCAAGCTTTAGTTCGGCTGCCGCGGCGCGCTTTGCTCTTGCCGGGTGTTTTCTTTAGCCGTTTGAGTTTGCGCCGCCGCGCTGCCTTTGCCACGCAGGCGGCGCAACGGCAGCCGCGCGGCTTGATGAACAGGTCGAAATATTCCTTGCCGTAGTCGAAAGTGATCTCCTCGCCTGGCGCGATGGCGCGCGACGCTATGAACACTATTTTCTTGTTGCGCAGCACCGGCTCCGCATTCGGCCGGCAGGAATGATTGATATAGCGGCCGAGATTGCGCCGCGACGAACCGTCGATGGTCCACTTGCTATTGACCTCGAACAGATAGCGCGCGCCGCGCCGTTCCCGCCGCACCGCCTCGTCGTTGTCGATCCAAGGGCCGCCATAGGCGACCACGGTTTGCCGGCGCGCGATCTGCCGTACTGCGAATATACCAAGACCGGCTGAAGCGCGAGCGACGCGGAAGGGACGTGCGGGCATGCGCCCTGAATAATCGACAATTCGCCCGTTGTCACCGCCCCGGCGCGGTGCTCGCCGATGCCGGGGCGGGCGGATGGAGCGCGGGCAGCTTATGCCTTTCCTTCACTTTCGCGATCTGCTCGAGCATCTCGTTGAGGGCCGCAATGACCTTCTTTTCTTTCTCGTTCTTCGGATGGATATGGCCCACCAGCACGATCAGCGCGTCACCGATGCGGCCGAGCTGCTTGCCGTAGCTCGCCACGTCGGACAGCACGTCGGCTTCGACGTCCGGCGCGCTCGATTGGCCCATATTGATGTTGACCAGCCCGAATTGGCTGCCGGCCATGAATGCCGTGAACGGATTGATCGACTGCACCACGTCGCCGGATAGAGGAAGCTTGAATGTAGGCATGGGCGGCTCCTTGGTCGTGTCTGCGCCAAACTGCACCTGGGGACCCCGGCCACGTACCATCTTATGATTTGCGCGGCGTGCCGGCGAGAGGGCTATGCTTGCCAAAGACATTCAACCCCGCGGCACAGAGGTATTGTGCCATACGAAGATATGGTATATTTGCCATATGACGACGGAGCCGAGTTTTGAGTGGGATGACGGCAAGGATCACCTCAACCGCGTCAAGCACGGCGTATCGTTCGCTTTAGCGCAGACAGCGTTCTTCGATCCACATCGCGTTGTTGCCGAAGACTTGGATCATGGCGGCGCCGAGCTGCGCTATTTCTGCTTCGGCAAAGTTGCGGACGGCGTGATGACCGTACGTTTCACCTATCGCGCCGGCCGCATCCGCATCTTCGGCGCCGGTTATTGGCGGAAAGGAAAAGCGATCTATGAGCAACAGAACCGTTAGGTACACGGCGGGCGAAATCGGCCGCGTGCGCGTGATCGAGGATTTCCTGCCGCCGCCCGCCGACCTCGTGCCGCGCGAGGATAACGTCAAGGTCACGCTGTCGCTGTCGCGCCGCAGCCTCGATTTCTTCAAGCGCGAAGCCAAGAAGCGGCGCGTTCCTTATCAGCGCATGATCCGCGCGCTCGTGGATACCTATGCCGAGCGGCAGGGCGGCGGGAAGAGATGATGCAATTGCCGCCCTTAAGGATCTAAACCAAGAACTTCGAAGGCACTATGAGCCTACTTGTGGGCAGGAGATGCCACGGGCGAAAGAGGCTATGCTAACGTCGGCGGTCAACCTATGACCCCGCCCAACGATGAAAACTCTACACGCTGATATTGGATTCCCATGAACGCCCCCCTCACTGCCCATCCCGTCCCGCCGTATAAGCACACGCCGCTGTTTCCGCTCGGCAAGGATCAAACCGCCTACCGCAAGATCACGACCGATGGCGTGCGGGCGGAAAAAGTCCTTGGCGAAGACGTGCTGGTGGTGCCGCGCGAGGCGCTCCGCGCGCTGGCGGAAGCGGCCTTCACCGACATCAATCATCTGCTGCGCCCGGCGCACCTGGCGAGCCTGAAAGCCATCGTCGAGGACCCGGAGGCCTCGGACAACGACAAGTTCGTCGCCTACGATTTCCTCAAGAACGCCAATATCGCCGCGGGCGGCGTGCTGCCGATGTGCCAGGACACCGGCACCGCCATCATCATGGGCAAGAAGGGCCGGCTCATTTGGACCGACGGCGGCGACGAGGCGGCGCTCGCCGAAGGCGCGCGCGACGCCTATCTCAAACGCAACCTGCGCTATTCGCAGCTCGCGCCGATTTCGATGTTCGAGGAAAAGAACACGCGCTCGAACATGCCGGCACAGGTGGAGCTTTACGCCGAGGGCGCCGGCGATCACGACGATGCCTACAAGTTCCTGTTCATCGCCAAGGGCGGCGGCTCGGCCAACAAATCGTTTCTGTTCCAGGCGACGCCGTCGATTCTGTCGCGTGAAAGACTGCTGCCGTTCCTGAAGGAAAAAGTGCTGACGCTCGGCACCGCCGCCTGCCCGCCCTATCATCTCGCCATCGTCATCGGCGGCACCTCCGCCGAGATGACGATGAAGACGGTCAAGCTCGCCTCCTGCAAATATTACGACACGCTGCCGGATCGTGGCTCCGAGGACGGCCACGCTTTCCGCGACAAGGAAATGGAGCAGGAGATCCAGAAGATGACGCAGTCGCTCGGCGTCGGCGCGCAGTTCGGCGGCAAGTATTTCTGCCATGACGTGCGTGTGATCCGGCTGCCGCGCCACGGCGCTTCGCTGCCGATCGGGCTCGGCGTATCGTGCTCGGCCGACCGTCAGGCGCTGGGCAAGATCACGCGCGACGGCGTGTTTCTCGAGGAGCTCGAGCACAATCCGGCGAAATACCTGCCCGAGATCGACACCAGCCATCTTGGCGGCGAGGTGGTGCAGATCAACCTCAACACGCCGATGAAGGACATTCTGGCGCAGTTATCGAAGCACCCGATCAAGACCCGGCTGTCGCTGTCCGGTTCGATGATCGTGGCGCGCGATGCCGCCCACGCCAAATTGCGCGAGCGGCTCGAGCGCGGCGAGCCGCTGCCGGATTACTTCAAGAACCATCCGGTCTATTACGCCGGCCCGGCAAAGACGCCGGAGGGCTACGCCTCGGGTGCGTTCGGCCCGACCACCGCCGGCCGCATGGACTCCTTCGTCGCGGATTTCCAGGCCGCCGGCGGCTCGATGGTGATGCTGGCGAAGGGCAACCGTGCCGCCGCCGTGCGCGACGCCTGCAAGAAACACGGCGGCTTCTATCTCGCCTCGATCGGCGGCACCGCGGCGAACCTCGCCGAGCATTGCATCAAGAAAGTCGAATGCATCGAATATCCCGAGCTCGGCATGGAGGCGATCTGGCGCATCGAGGTCGTCGACTTCCCCGCTTTCATCGTCATCGATGACAAGGGCAACGACTTTTTCAAGGAACTGAATTTGGGGTAGTGTCGTCTCGCCCCGCGAAGCGGGGAAGGATACCGAACGGCGGCAGAGCTTGCATGAGCATGGGAGGCCGAGCTCTTCGCTATATGCCCCTCCGCCATGCTTCGCATTCCCCCTCCCCGCTACGCGGGGCGGATAAGACAAATAAAGAGAGACAATCATGCAACAACTGGCACCCGCGCACGGCCCGCTGGTCTGGCGCGATATGGATCAAAAGGCGCTCGACGACGCCTACGATCAAGCGGTTTATGCGCCGAACAGCGAGCAAGTGCTGGCGCGCATGCGCGCGGCGAGCGCGCGCGCCAAGGAGACGCTGAAGCCGCAACGCGTGGCTTACGGGCCGAGCCAGCATGAAGCGCTCGACATCTATCGCGCCGCCCCGGCCGCAAGCGCGGCAGGAAAGGCAGATGGTGCGCCGATCGATATCTTCGTGCACGGCGGCGCCTGGCAGCGCGGCAGCGCCGCCGATACCGCGTTCACGGCGGAGCCGATCGTCGGCGCCGGCGCACACGCCATCGTCATCGACTTCACCACTGTCATTGAGGCCGGCGGCGATCTCATTCCGATGTACCGCCAAGTCAGCCGCGCGATCGCCTGGGTATGGCGCAACGCCGAGAGCTTCGGCGGCGACCGTAACCGGCTCTATGTTTCGGCACATTCGTCCGGCGCCCACCTTGCCGGCTGCGCGCTGTCGCGCGGCTGGCGCCAGGAAGGCCTGCCGGCGGACTTTTGCAAGGGCGCGCTGCTCGCCGGCGGCATGTACGACCTTGCGCCGGTGCGGCTCTCGAAGCGCTCGCGCTACATCAATTTCACCGACGCCATGGTGGAAGAGCTAAGCGCAATGCGTCACATCGACGACGTCACGACGCCGCTCATCCTCGTGCATGGCACGCTCGAGACGCCGGAATTCCAGCGTCAGACCCGCGATTTCTTCGGCGCGCTGACGGCCAAGACGAAGCCCGCGGAGCTTATCGTCGCCGAGAATTACAATCACTTCGAGGTCTGTGAAACTTTCGGCAATCCCTACGGGATCGGTGGCCGCGCCCGACTCAGCCAAATGGGGCTGGCGTAGGAACTATGCCGCTTCCGCCTTCTTCTGATCGATCGGACGCACCGAGGTGCGGATCAATTCGGCGCCGCAACGGCGGCAGGCGTAGACGGTGTCTTCCATTTCCGAGGAGACCGGGCGGCGGGTTTGATAGACCATCCGCCCCGAGCACACCGGGCACGGCATCATCAGCGAGGGCAGGCTTGACGGTGGTACGACCGTTTGATGACGCATTGGCTTACCGGCGATTTACAATTTCGTAATGTCCCGCCTATTCGACGCCGAGTCAATGACTTTTGTGCGTTGCACACAGCGGCGGCCGCGGCGCCATAACTGCCTATCGGGCAATCATTTTCCGGAACAATCGGCTGCTTCCGAGCCCACTCTTCGAGCGCGGCCCGAAGTTAACCTTACGCCGCCGACAGAGCCGCTATGCAGGCAACGCCTAGCTCGGCGAGGCTTGTGCGTGTCGCCGCCACCGAGCCATCGACATCAATGCCGCGGCAGGCGTCCTCCACGACGAAAACCGCAAAGCCTTCGCGCTGCGCATCTTCGGCCGAATAACGCACGCAAAAATCGAGGGCGAGACCGGCCAGGAACACGCGCGACCAACCGCGGCTGCGCAGATAACCGCTCAGCCCGGTCGGCGTGGTGCGATCGTTTTCGTAGAACGTCGAATAAGAATTGATCGTCGGCGTCATGCCCTTGCGCAGCACCAGAGCGGCATGAGGTATGTGCAGCGCGCGATGAAATGCGGCGCCCGGCGTGTCCTGCACGCAATGATCCGGCCACAGCACTTGCGGACCATAGGGCGCGGCAACCGTTTCGAACGGCTTTTTGCCGGGATGGCTGGAGGCGAAAGAAAAATGTCCAGCCGGATGCCAGTCTTGCGTCAACACCACGTTGCGGAACCGCGCCGCGAGCCGATTGATGATCGGCACGACCTCATCGCCGCGCGGCACGGCGAGCGCGCCGCCCGGGCAAAAATCGTTCTGCACGTCGATGACGATGAGGACGTCGTTGCCGTTGATGGTCGCGCTTTCGCTCACTTGCCCGTTTCGCCTGTTGCCGTTTCGCTCATTGCCGTTTCGCTTGTTGCCCGACGCTATGAGGCCGCCATTTGCCGGAGCAGCCGGCGATCGACGTCGGCCGCGAGCTCCTTGAGGTCATCGGCGACCTCGACTCCGTAGCTCACGCCCGGTGCCAGCGCGCGCAACGGCCCGGGCAATCTTTCCAGTTCGCCTTTGGCGCGGCGGCGGATCTCATCGAGCGACGGCGACGGCCGCAACCGACGGCCACGCTGCATGACCAATTCGAGCAGCGGCTCGCCCGGCTTCGCATCGCCTTCCGCGGCAAGCAGATCGCCGGCCATGCGGCCGTCGGCGCCGTAGCGCCGCCAGACTTGCTTGCGCCCAGGCCAGGTGGCCTTGTTCAGCGAGTGCTTGCGGCGCGGCACGCCGGCATATTCCTGCAATTTGTAGACGCAATCGACTGACGGCACGTCCGACGACGTGGTGAGGCTGGTGCCGACGCCGAAGCCGTCGATCGGCGCGTTTTGCCTGATTAGCGCGGCGAGCGCGTCCTCGTCGAGACCGCCGCTGGCGAAGATGGTGACGTCGCGCAGGCCGCCTGCGTCGAGGATCGAGCGCACGCTGCGCGACAGCGCAGCGAGATCGCCGGAGTCGAGGCGCACGCCGCCGATAGCGATGCCCTGCGCCTTGAGCCGCGGCGCCAGCGCGACGACTTTGCGCGCCGCGGCTTCGATGTCGTAGGTATCGAGCAGCAGCACGAGACTGTCGGGGCGCGACCGCGCAAACGCCGCAAACGCATCGATCTCGTCGTCGAACGCTTCGATGAACGAATGCGCCATCGTGCCGTAGAGCGGAATGCCGAAGTTTTCTCCGGCGAGCACGGTGGCGGTGCCGGCAAAGCCCATCAGGTAACTCGCGCGCGCCGCCATCACGCCGGCCTCGGCGCCGTGGGCGCGGCGAAAACCGAAGTCGACCAGAACCTTGTTCGGGGCAGCGAGCATCATGCGCGCGGCCTTTGCGGCGACCAGTGTCTGAAAATGCAGCAGGTTGATGAGGCGCGATTCGACGAGTTGCGCTTGCGGCAGCGGCGCGGTGATCCGCAGGATCGGCTCGCTGGCGAAGAACGCCGTGCCCTCCGGCATGGCGTGCACGTCGCCGGTAAAGCGCAGCGTCGCCAGATAATCGAGCAGGTTGTCGCGGAATCGGCCCGTGCTCTTGAGCCAATCGATCTCGGCCGCGGAAAACTCAAGGTCGGCGAGGAAATCGAGCGCCTGTTCTAGCCCGGCTGCGACCAGAAAGCCGCGTCGCGCCGGAAGCGTGCGCACAAAAAACTCGAATACCGCGGTGTCGGTCACGTCATGGTCCAGATAGGCCTGGATCATGTTGATCTGGTAGAGGTCGGTCAGGAGCGCGCTCGGCCGCTCGGGCATGGTCATCGGCTTTCCGCTGTTGACTCTGGCCTACCAAATGAACCTTCGGCAGAGCCAATGGATTTCGAACTGCGCGGCCGCAGGTAACATCATGCCGCTTGCAGCCCATTGTTTCACGTTTTCCCTCAAGTTTCGCAGCCGCGTTCACCTTTCATTGACGATGTTCTTGCGATGGCCCGCCGGATAGCACATTGTAACGCTGCGTGTCGGCGCCAGGGGCTCGCGAAAGCGAGGGCAACGACACGCAAGCTGTAGCGGGGTCGGCTAATCGTTCGCGCCTGAGGGAGGCGCGACGGGGAGCACGAAATGGCATATAGGTCCGCGCCCGACGGCGGCTATGCGGCACCGGCGTCTGTTATCCATCCCGACGCTGCCCATCCCGATTCCATCAGCATACCCGACGCGGAGCTTTTGTTTCGCGGCAAGTTCCATAGCGCCGGTCCTGACCTCATCCTGACCGGCCACGACGGCCAGCGTCACATCATTCCGGACTATTTCTCCGGCGCGCACCACCCGGCTCTGGTGGCGCCGAACGGGGCCCGGCTTTCGGCCGACATGGTCGAGCTTTTAACCGGCCCGCGCAGCCCCGAACATTACGCGCAGGCCCAGACGCAACCGAGCCCGTCGGCCGACGCCATCGGCCGGGTGGAAAAGGTCGTCGGCATCGTGACGGCGGTGCGCAATGGCGCCGCTGTCACGCTTCATGTCGGCGATGCGATCTTCAAAAACGATGTGGTCCAGACCGCCTCCGATTCGTCGTGCGGCATCGGATTCCCCGACGGCACGGCGCTGAACATTATCGCCAACACGCGGATGGCGCTCAACGACTACGCATTCGACTCGAATTCGACGTCGAACACCGCGCTGTTCACGTTGGTGGAGGGCACCTTCGCGTTCGTGGCCGGCCAGGTCGCGCACACCGGCAATATGCGGATCGCCACGCCGGTGGCCACGATGGGCATCCGTGGCACTACGGGCATTCTTGGCACGTCGGCTCTCGGTGAAGTGGTTTTCGTTCTACAGGACGATTATCACACCAACCATCATGGGCTTTTGGAGCTCATCGAGTTCGGCATCTTCATCAACGATACGAATACCGCCACCTATTGTACGGCGAACGGCTGCCGGACCGAGCCGCTGACGGCGGCGCAAATCGCCGAATATCAGCAGCTGACCGAACAGCTCGGCCAAATCCTCAACCTCCTCAACGTGCCCAATCCGCAGCTCAATCCGAGCCCCGGCAGCGGCGACAATCCGAATCTGCTGCTGCCTATTCTGCAGTTGTTCGAGGAAAACGGCGGCCAGCCGGTTTTCATCAACGTTACGTTCAACGGCGGCATCAATTTCGTCACGCCGCCGTTTAATTTCGGCACGCCGCCCGCGCAGTCCGGCGGCAACACGAATACGCCGAACGTACCGGCAAATTCGTCGAACATTTTTATTTGGAGCTCGGGTTCGCCCGCCAGTTGGAGCCAACAGCTAGCGGACTGGAACCAAGGCGCGGCGCCGAATTTGCCGGGCGACACCGTCATTATTCAATCGGGTACGTCGACCTATGACTTAAGCGGCAATACGACGATCGGCTTTCTGACCGTCGACCCGGGCGCCACGCTGGACATCGTAAGCGGCCAACTGACGGCCGGCGGCCTCCTGGATAATGGCACGATCGTTGTTAGCGGCGACCCGCCGGCGCTCGTGATCGATGGGCAGACCACGATAGGCCCGGCCGGCCTCGCCGAAGTTACCGGCCGCGGCGACGAAATCGAATATAATGGCCAAGTCTTCAATTACGGCGCGATGCGCGCCGAAAACGGCGGCGAGCTTTTGTTCGACGGCACCGTCGTCAACGAGCCCGGCGACATGCGCGGCACGGCCGGGCATATCGTTGTCACGGGAAGGCATTCATCGGCCGTATTCGAAGACGACGTTTTCAATTCCGGCACGATCGCCGCTCGCGACGGCGGTCAAGTTTCGTTCGACGGCATTGCCGTCGACAATTATCCGGCTGACGAGCTTGGCCCCGACCAAGTGGCTGGCAGAATCGTCGCTCGCGGCAACGTCTCACGGATCGACTTCAGCGGCGGCACGGTGACGAACGGCGGCCTCATCCTCGCCACGGAACGCGGCATCGTCGTGTTGTCGGACGGGTCCATTCTGCACAATGCCGGCATTCTCGATGCGCGCGAGGACGGCAGGATCGAGATCGAAGATTCTGCGGTCGGCAACAGCGGCACGATCGAGGCGGACGGCCGGGGCTCGCAGGTTGCGCTTGAGCAGGACCGCATCGACAATTCAGGCGGCATCGAAGCGAAATACGGCGGAATGGTATCGATCGACCACTCGCACATCGACAACACGTGGGGCGGCACGATCGAGGCGGACGGCCGGGGTTCGCGGATTACGTTTGACGGGGACCGCATCGACAATTCAGGCCGCATCGAAGCGAAATACGGCGGAACGGTATCGATCGATAATTCTCGTATCGACAACGCGCGCGATGGCAAGATCGAAGCGGCGGGCCGCGGGTCGAAGGTCGAATTCGACCGCGACCAAATCAACAATTGGAGCTCGATCGCGGCTTCCTGGGGCGGCGTGATCCTGTTCGATCATTCGTTCATCGACAACACGTGGGACGGCACGATCGAGGCCGACGGCCGGGGCTCGCGAGTTACGCTTGACCAGGACCGCATCGACAATTCAGGCGGCATCGAAGCGAAATACGGCGGAACGGTATCGATCGACCACTCGCACATCGACAACACGTGGGGTGGGACGATCGAGGCCGACGGCTGGGGCTCGCAGGTTACGCTTGAGCGGGACCGCATCGACAATTCCGGCGGCATCGAAGCGAAATACGGCGGAACGGTATCGATCGACCACTCGCACATCGACAACACGTGGGGCGGCACGATCGAGGCGGACGGCTGGGGTTCGCGGATTGCGTTTGACGGGGACCGCATCGACAATTCCGGCGGCATCGCCGCCGAGCACGACGGTTCGATCCGGTTCACCGGATCGAAGGTCTTCAATGACGGCGCCGGCGCCGAGATTGAGGCGGCCGACGGTGGCTCGATCGTGTTCTGCTTCGACGAGATCACCAACAAGGACGGCGCGAAGATCGGGGCGTCCGATGGCGGCACCATCGCTTTCGACCGTGGCGACGTGACCAACGCCTACCACGGCACGATTGAGGCGACGGACCACGGTGTCATCACGTTCGACCATGCCGACGTCACCAACCAGCATAACAGCACAATCGAAGCCGCGGATCGCGGTACCGTGATCTTCGACCATGCCCACGTGACCAACGAGGGCCACAGTGTCATCGAGGCGCTGAGTCATGGCACCATCGAACTCGAGCACAGCTTCGTCAGCAACCGCGACGGTCTGATCGCCGCCTTCGGCTACGACGCCAAAGTCGAGCTCGCCGATTCCTTCATCGCGGGCGGGACGCTGGCGTCGGGCGGCGGCGGTGTGATCGAGACGGTGTATGCCTCCAGCACGCTCGACCACGTGACCATCGCCTCCGACAGCTACGTCGAGGTCGATTCCTGCACCACGCTGACGCTTGCCGGCGGCAGCGAAATGGATCGCGGCACGCTCTGCATTGATTGTTCCGGAACGCTTGCCGTCGAGAGCTGGCTGGGCGCCACGCTTGACGGCGTCACGGTGTGGAATAGCGGCGACATTCAAGTAGATTCCTTCGCCCCGGCGACACTGACGCTCGAAGGCGGCACCGATATCCATGATGGCGCGCTCTACATCGGCTGCTTCGGCACCGTCGATATCGAGACCTGCTTCGGCGCCACGCTCGACGGCGTCACGGTGTGGAATAGCGGCGACATTCAAGTCGATTCCTTCGCCCCGGCGACACTGACGCTCGAAGGCGGCACCGATATCAATGGTGGCGCGCTCAGCATCGGCTGCCTGGGTACCGTCGACGTCGAGGGCTCCGGCGCGACGTTTGAAGGTGTCAACGTGGACGTGACAGGCGACGGAGTGATCAACGTCGGCCTGAGTGAAATGGCGTTCTTTAGTGAAGATTACCATCACACCGGAACGATATTGACGCTGGACGACGGCACGACCATCACTGGCGGCGATCTGGACATCTACAACGCGGCGGAACTCGCCATCGACCGCGGTAGCGGGCCACAGCATGGCGCGACGCTGGACGGCGTCGACGTAACCGCCGACGGCAGCATCGACGTTGCATCGGGCGCGGTTTTTACGCTTGACGACGGCACCACCATTAACGGCGGCAACCTCAGCATCGGCCGCAACGGCAAGGTCCAGGTCGATAGTGGCTGTAACGGCGGCGCGACGTTTAACGGCGTCACGGTGACGGACGACGGCCCCCTCGACATCGGCACCCTGGCGATCGCCGCAGTGCTGACGTTCGAAGGCGGCACGACCGTTGACGGCGAGAGCGCCGGCACGCTGACGATCGCTCACGACAGCGCGCTCGATATCGAATCGAGGGCCGGGGCGACACTGCACCACGTCAGCGTTACGGACGACGGGACCATCGCCGTCGATCCGGGGAACGCGACCCTGACACTCGACGACGGCACCACGATCTCCGGTGACGGCACGCTCTCGGCCGGAAATGACGGCACTGTCACTCTGGACGACGTCACGCTCTCGGGCATCACCTTGAAGACGTCCGGCAGCGGAATCATCGAGAGCTCGGGGGGTGACAGCACCCTTTCGGCCGTCATGATCGACGGCGGAACGGTCCTCGATGCGACCCACGATACCTCGATCAGTCTGGAAGGCTCGACGACGCTGACCGGCAAGGTCACATTCGAAGGCGGCGGCACTTTCGAGCTCGACGGCACGACGACAAGTAGCGGCACGATCGCTGCCGACGACGCCAAGTTCGTTGCAGAGTCCGGGACGGATTCGCATATCGACAGCGCGGTCACGGGCGAGAGCTCGTTCACGATCGATCGCGGCGCGACCTTGGAATTCGGCGGCTCCGTCTCCGCCGGGACGACAGTGGCTTTTGCCAGCAACGGATATGGCGAACTTATTATCGACAACGTCAAAAATTTCGCCGGCAGCATTTCCGGTTTTGCCGGAAGCGACACGACGGGCACGCCAAGCCTCGCCTCCACCGATGAGATCGATCTGGTCGGAATCACGAAGGGCGATGTCAGCTTCTCAAACGACCACGGCAACGCCGAAATAACGATCAAGAATAATGCCGGCGGCACGATCGCGACCATCACAATCGACAACTTTAATTACCATGATCTGGCGAAGGCGTCTGATGGAAGCGGCGGCACCATCATCTTCGACCCGCCGGCGGCCACGTCATCTGCCCCTTCGGTCTCGATCAACGGCGCGGGCAACGACACATTCGTCTTCCATCCCGGTCTCGGCGCCGAGACCGCCGCCAATTTCAATGCGGCGCATGACGCAATCGAGCTCGACAATTTCGCCAACATCCACAGCGTTCAACAACTGGCAGCGGCGGTCACCACCGATGGCGACGGCGACACCGGCATCGGGCTCGGCCACCACGACAGCAGCGCCATTGCCGGCGTGGCTGCAAACCATCTGCAGGCCCACCTGCAGAACATGGTCCACCTGAACTGAGACGGCACCGCCGCCCTCTTCGGCGCTGCTCGCACCGTCAACCCCCGCCAAACCTGGATTTTCGCGGAAAACGCGACTGAATTCGGGCACTCTTTTTTGCGGCCGGCGACCCTGCGACCGTCTTTGGCCGCCCGTCAATCTACTGAGGAAAAAAGGAAATCCCGGGCGGCACCGATTCACCTTTCATTTACGATGATCTTGCGATCGCGCCCCGGATATCGCATTGTGGCGGCGCTCGTCGGCATTGGGGACCCCGCAAAGCAAGGGTGACGATGAGCCAGCCGCCAACGGGGGTGGGCTACGTGTCGTTCACGCTTTGAGGGCGTGGCGGGAGGGTTCCTATGGCTTACGCGTCTGCGGAGGGCGGATACGGGGCAGGTGCACCCGCAATATCCGTTTTTCATTTTGACGCGGCGCGTCCGGACCACGTCAACATCCCGGATGCGGAGCTGCTGTTTACCGGAGACTTCCGCCGCGCGGGTCCCGACCTCGTCCTCACCGGCCACGACGGCCGCCATCACATCGTTCCCGATTATTTTTCCGGCGAGAAGCATGCCGCGCTGGTAGCGCCGAACGGCGCGTCGCTGTCCGCCGATCTGGTCGACCTTCTCGCCGGGTCGCCGACGCCCGGCCAGTATGCGCAAGCACAAACGACCGCTCCGGCCGACGCGATCGGCAAGGTGGAAAAGGTCGTCGGCCATGTCGTCGTCGTGCGTAACGGCGTCGCGGTCGCGCTCAATGTCGGCGACGCCGTTTACAAAAGCGACATCATCCAGACCGGAGCCAATTCCTCGGTCGGCATCGACTTCCCCGACGGCACCGCGCTCAACCTCGTCGCCAATACGAGGATGGCGCTGAACGAATACACCTACGATTCCAACAGCCATTCCAACGAAGCGTTGTTCAGCCTGGTCGAGGGCACTTTCGCTTTCGTTGCCGGCAAGGTTGCCCATACCGGCGAGATGAAAATCGCGACGCCGGTCGCGACGATGGGCATCCGCGGCACCACCGGTTACGTGCAGGAGCAGATCGGCACCATTTCGTCCACGGTCGGCAACGTCACGTATTCGTTCGCGGTGGTCGAGGATTACGGCACCAACAGCCACGGCGCCTACGAACTGATCGACGAAAGCGGCAATGTCATCGCCACGGTCTCGCAAACCGGATACGTGACTTTCGTCACCCCGCAAGGTCCGAACCTGGCGCCGCTGGTGTCGATCCAGCCGATGACCAATTCGCAGCTCGGCTTCGAGCAGCAGATCATCCAGCAGGTGTTTCAGGTCCTCAACTCGGGCACCAATCCGCAAGCGCCCAGCAATCCGGGCAGCTCCACGTCGCCGGAGCAACTGCGCAATTTTCCGCAATTGCTGCAAAACAACAGCAACGGCAATCAGGCCTCCAACGGCTTTACCACCAACAACGGCGGCACCAACAGCGACACCGGCACGTTCACCACCTCGCTGTCGAACACGACCACCGCCACCGCGGTCGTGTCCTGGGTCGGGCCGTCCGGCGGCGATTGGTCGGGCCTCAACAACTGAAGCGACGGCATCGTTCCGCTCGGCTGGGAAATTGTCATTCTCGGCAGCAAAGCGGTGCTCGGCAAGGCCGCGTCCATCGCCGGCCTGGTGATTCAGCCCGGCGGCACCCTCGAGATCGTCGACGGCGGCACGCTCACGCTGGCGAACGGCATCGACAACTTCGGCACCCTCGAGCTCAATTCCTCCGGGGCCGACCCGACGTTTTCGGTCTCCGGCACGATCTATTTATACGACGGCGGCCTGATTGCCTTGGTGGGGCCGACCGCCGACAACTTGATTGCAGCGGCAGGCCCCGGCGCCGCGCTTGTCAACGTCGACAACACGATCGCCGGCAGCGGCATGATCGGCCAGGGCGACGGCGCACTCACGCTGATCAACGGCATCGCCGGCACGATCGAAGCGATCCCGCTGGTCACCGGCGATTCCGGGCTTCTCATCCTCCACACCGGGAACATCATAACGAATTCCGGCCTGATGGGAGCCGGCAGCGGCGGCACGCTGCAGATCGACGACAATGTCACCAACACCGGCACGATCGAGGCGCTGGCCGGCGGCGTGGTCAGCTTTCAAGACATCGTCATCACCAATGTCGGCGGCACGATCGAATCGCTCGGAGCCGACGCACTGGTCGAACTCACCGACTCGACCATCATCGGCGGTACGCTCTCGACCAGCGGTACCGGCAGCTTCGACAGCAACATCGACATCGTCGTGTCGGCAAGCGGTCCAGACGATCCGAATATCAGCGTTTTCGACGGCTCGACGTCCGGCCCGCTCACCGTCGAAGGCTACGTCGGGGTTTTCCAGGGCGCTCAGCTCGAGCTCAAAGGCACCATCCATATCGACGGCGCCAACGGCGAGATCGACATCGGCGGACCGAACGGCAGCTCGACGACGCCGCCGACGCATCTCAGCAATCTCGTGATCGACGGCGTGGTCACCATCGACACCGACGGCATCAGCGGTGACGCGCAGATCTCGCTCGACAGCAACGCGACCTATACGGCGCAGATCATCGCGGCAACTGGCGGCGGCACGCTCGACAACGTCAACACCCTAATCGCCGGCTCCGGCCAGATCGGCGCCGGCAATCCGCTGTTGCTGCTTATCAACGAAACCGCCGGCGTCATCGACGCCGACGGCGCGCTGCCCCTGACGATCGATAATGACAGCCCGACCGGCAACAACACATCGCCGTCGAATTCCGTCGTCAACAGCGGCACGATCGAAGCGACCGGCGGCGGCACGCTGATTATCGAAAACACCACGATCGACAATTCGACCTTCAACCCGTCGACCATGACCGGCGTGGACGGGCATGTCGAAGCCGCCGGTGGCTCGTACATCGATCTCGACGGTGCGACCATTTTGCAGGGCTTCGTGACCGTCGACGGCGGCGGCACGATCGAGACCGTCAGCGGAACGAGCAACGAAATCGAGACCGCGAACGGGCCGACCCACAATACCGGCATTGGCACGATCACAATCGACGCCAACGGCACGGTGCTGATCAACGACGACAGCTCGCTGGTGCTGGCGAGCCCTTACGACATCGAGAATTCCGGAAAGATCGAGCTCGAATTCGAGCACGCATCAGTCAGTTCTCTATCTCAATCAGCAATTTCCGGTTCTTTCCGGCGGCGGCAGCATCGTCATGGACGGCGGCCAAGGCTCGCTAGACATAATAGACGGGCTGCCGGGGCAAGGATTCACCACCAACCTCGACAATCAGAACAACACCATCTCCGGCGCCGGCGCGATCGGGCAAAACGACGGCCTCCTGCAATTGCAAAATGACGGCCCGGCGACGATCGATGCCGACCTCACCGGCCAAACGCTGACCATTCACACCGGCAACACCGTCGCCAATACTGGCACGCTGGAAGCCACGAACGGCGGTACGCTCGTGATCGCCGACGATGTGAGCAACACCGGGGGCGCCATCGAGTTCGAGCGGTGCCGGCTCGAACGTGCAACTCGACGGCGTGACCGTCACCGGCGGCACGCTCACCGACGAAGCAGCGTTCGAAGTGACCGGCAGCAGCACGATCACCGGCGCAACGATCAACAACGGCACCGGCGCCGTCAACGGTAGCGCGATCATCGACGCCAACCAGACGCTGACGCTCGACGGCAGCGCAACCGCCGACACCGCCGTCAGCGACATCACTTTCACCGACACCGCAAGCGGCGCCAAACTCTCGATCGATAGCGGTACGGTGTCCCTGACCGGCGTGGTCATCAATGGGGGCACGCTCGACATCGCGCTCGGCGCCGTCCTTGACCTGTACAACACGCAGATCGTCGGCGTCGACCTGTCTGACCTCGGCACCATCAACGTCTTCGGCAACAGCACGATCGACAGCTTCGCCACCGTCTATGGCGGGCTGACCGTCGTCGCCGCCGAGCAGACGCTATTCCTCGACAATGCGCTGGTCACCGGCAACGTCACCAACGACGGCACGCTGCAAATCGATCTGACCGATGAGGCTACGTTCAGCGGCGTCGCCGTTACCAGTGACGCCGGCGTCGCCGGCACCATCGACGATTACGGCACGATTGACGTCACTGGAGCGAGCAGCATAACCGGCTCCGGCAGCAACACCGGCGCCGAGCTCAACGGCAATCGCACCGGGACAATCATGCTCGATGCCGGCTTGACGCTGGGCTACGTTGAGCTCAGCGGCATCACCATCGAGACCGACAATAGCTCGCTGCCGACGCTGCAGACGCTGACGATCGCCGGCCCGGTCGAAGTGGCGGGAGCGGTAACGCTGGCCGACGCTACAATCGACGGCGGCGACAACGCCATCACCGTCGACGCCAACCAGACGCTGACGCTCAACGGCGTGACGCTTGAGGACGTGACCCTCTCCGGCGGCACCGACGACCTGACCGGCAGCGTCACCATCGGCACCGGCGGCGGCACGATCGAGACAGCCATCATCGACGGCGGCGACAACGCCATCACCGTCGACGCCAACCAGACGCTGACGCTCAACGGCGTGACGCTTGAGGACGTGACCCTCTCCGGCGGCACCGACGACCTGACCGGCAGCGTCACCATCGGCACCGGCGGCGGCACGATCGAGACAGCCATCATCGACGGCAACAGCAACACCATCACGGTCGACGCCAACCAGACGCTGACGCTCAACGGCGTGACGCTTGAGGACGTGACCCTCTCCGGCGGCACCGACGACCTGACCGGCAGCGTCACCATCGGCAGCGGCGGCGGCACGATCGAGACAGCCACAATCGACGGCAACGGCAACACCATCACCGTCGATACCGGCCAGACGCTGACGCTCAGCGGCGTGACGCTCGACAACGTGACGCTTGCCGGCAGCTTCACCAACACCGGTACGCTCACCATCGACGACACGGTGACGCTCGACGGCGCTACGCTGACCGGCGGGGCCATCACCGACGACGGCAACATCGCGGTCACCGGCAACGACGGCACCATCGCCAGCGCCGATATCACCGGCGGCGACCTGACCGCGGCCGCCGGCACCATGACGCTGGCGACCGACACGCTCGACAACGTGACGCTCGACGGCAGCTTCACCGATACCGGCACGCTCGCCATCGACGACACGGTAACGCTCGACGGCGCCAGCCTCGGCAATAGCGGCGCCACGATCGACGACACCGGCACGCTGTCGGTCACCGCCGCCAGCACGATCACGGACGGCACAATCGACGGCGGCGGCACGCTCTCGGTCGATAGCGGCGCAACACTGACGCTCAGCGGCGTGACGCTCGACAACGTGACGCTCGACGGCAGCTTCACTGACACCGGCGCGCTCGCCATCGACGACACGGTGACGCTCGACGGCGCCACGCTGACCGGCGGGGCTATCACCGACGACGGCAACATCGCGGTCACCGGCAACGACGGCACCATCGCCGGCGCCGACATCACCGGCGGCGACCTGACCGCGGCCGCCGGCACCATGACGCTGGCGACCGACACGCTCGACAGCGTGACGCTTGCCGGCAGCTTCACTGACTCCGGCGCGCTCACCATCGACGACACGGTAACGCTCGACGGCGCCAGCCTCGGCAATAGCGGCGCCACCATCGACGACACCGGCACGCTATCGGTCACCGCCGCCAGCACGATCACGGGCGGCACGGTCGACGGCGGCGGCACGCTTAGCGCCAGCGGCGCGACTCTTACACTCAGCGGCGTGACGCTCGACAACGTGTCGCTCGGCGGCAGCTTCACCAACACCGGCACGCTCACCATCGACGACACGGTAACGCTCGACGGCGCGACGCTGACGGGCGGGGCCATCACCGACGACGGCAATATCGCGGTTGGTGACGGCGACACCGCGTCCACGATCAATGTGAACACAGTCACCATCGAAACCGGCACGTCTATCCAAGCCGACAACGGCACACTGACTCTCGACTACAACGAGCCGGGCAGCAGCAATTCAGGCACGATCGCAGCTATCGACGGCGGTAAGCTGACGATCAACCACGAACTGACGGATAACGGCGGCGTCTATACCGCCGCGACCGCGACGACCGAGACGGGCGGTATCATCGAAGCCGATGGCGCCGGCAGCATGCTGACGCTCAACAGCCTTCAGGGCGATGCCAATCAAGGCACACTTGAGGCGGCCGACGGCGGAAAATTTTCGCTCAATGTCGCGCTCAATCCGAATTATGTCGGCGGCGGCGGCAATTCCGGCACGATGGAGGCGCTGGGCGGCGGCGCGTTCTCCTACTCCGGCGAGGGATTGAACGCGGCCGGCGCAACCATCAAGGCGATTGGAGCTGATTCGACATTCGAATTCTCGAATGGCGATTACTCCGCCGGCGTTCCCACTGACGTTCTGAACGAAGGCACCATCGTCGCCGCACATGGCGGAACTGTCGAGTTCAATATCACTTCAGTCGACGACGACGGCGGGGTCAAGAACCAAGGTGCGATCCTGGCCGCGCACGACGGCACGGTCGAGTTCACCGGCACCGAAATCGACAACGTCGGCGGCGATATTGCCGCCTACGGCGCCGGCTCGACGGTCCAACTCTCCAACGTCGGCATTGGCGGCGGCACGCTCACCACCGACGACCCGACATCGGGCGACGCCGGCCTCGTCGAGATCGTCGCGCCCGCTGCCGGCGGCAGCAACACGACCTTCTTCGACGGCGTATCCGGCACCGGCGATCCGGGTCCTCTGACCATCGACGCCTTCGTGCAGGTGCAGGCCGCCGCAGATCTGGTGCTGAGCGGCACCATCGACAACGAAGGCGCCATCGACGTCCTCGATTCGACGCCTGCCGGAGGGACTCTGGTCGTTGACGGACCGGTCGACCTCAACGGCACCGGTGCCGTCACGCTCGACGGCGGCGACGCCGCAATCGTCGGCGCGGCCGGCGTCAGCGGCAACGCTCTCGACAATTTCAGCACGATCAGCGGCGCCGGCAATATCGGCGGCAACGGCCTAAAACTCGACAACGAATCCATCGGCACGATCGACGCCGATGCCGGCGGCCAGACGCTTTCGATCGACACCGGCGCGAAGACCATCGGCAACGCCGGGCTTCTGGAAGCGACAAACGGCGGCGATCTCGCCATCGGCGATCCAAGCGCGGCTGGAACAATAAACAATTCCAATTCGATCACGGCCGGCGACGGCAGCGTGATCGCGTTCGCCAACGAAACCGTCGTGAACACCGGAACGATCAGTCTCGACGGCTCCGTGGCGGCCGCGGAGATGATCATCCACGGCAGCCTGACCTTGCAGGGCGGCGACGGAACAAGCACCGGTCCCGGCGAGGTGACGTTGTCGGGTACAAGCGAGATCGTCAGCGACCTTAATCCGGCCACCCTGACTAACGTCGACAATACGATTTCGGGATCCGGCACGATCGGCGATCAGTACCTGACGCTGCAGAATGACCAGCATGGCGTCATCGACGCCACCGGCGGCCCAACGAGCCTCCTTATCCTCAATACCGGCAGCAATGCCGTCAGCAACGCCGGCACGCTGGAAGCAGCCGACGGCGCGACGCTACAGATCGACAGTGCCGTCGACAACAGCGGCACGATCGAAGCGACCGGTACGGCTTCGGCTGTTGATCTCGTCAATGTAACGATCAGCGGCGGCACGCTTACCACCGGCGACGCTTTCGACGCCGACAGCGGCGCGATCGACGTCGGCTCGGATGAGAGCGTGCTCGACGGTTCGGCCGGCGCGGTAACACTCTCGGGCTACGTCCAGGTCGATCCGGGAGCGAGCCTCGAACTAAAGGGCACCATCTCCGACAGCGGCCTGATTAATGTCGACGGACAGACTTTGACAGCCGATCTCGTCATCGACGGCACGGTGACGCTAAACGGCGGCGGCGCGGTCATCGTGCAAGGGCCGACCGACGAGATCACCGGGGCGTCCACGGGAATACTTGACAACTTCGACACTATCAGCGGCGGCGGCTCGATCGGCGACGGCTCGGGCGATCTGACGCTGTTCAATGAGACCGGCGGCACGGTCGACGGCAGCGGCGAAACGCTGACGCTGGATACCGGCAACACCGTCACCAACGCCGGCACGCTGGAAGCGACCGGCGGCGGCACGCTGACGATCGACGACAGCGTCGACAACACCGGCACGATCACCGCGGACGGCGGCAACGTGGACGTCGTCGGCGCCGTCACGGATACCGGCTCGGCGCACATCGGCGACGGCGGCATTCTGGAATTCCAGGCGAGCGTCGCCGCCGGCCAAACGGTGACGTTCGACGACGCAACCGGCACGCTGGCTCTCTCCGATCCGGTGGATTTTCACGCCGCTGTCGCCGGCTTCGGCGCCGGCAATGCCGTTGATCTGAGCACCGTCACCTACGCACCGGAAGCCGAGACCGGCGTCTGGACGCAGGAGAGCGGCAGCGGCACGCTGACGATATCGACCGAATACGACGTGTGGACGCAGGGGAGCGGCGGCGGCACGCTGCAGATCTATACCGGCGCGACGCTGGACGCGACGCTGAACTTCACCGGCACGTATCAGCAGTATCAGTTTGCGCTGGCGAGCGACGGCAATGCCACGCCGGGAACGGACGTCGTCGCCAGCCCGCTGTCGGTGACCAATAACAACGGCGTCGAGACGGCGACCGCCAGCAGCAGCGCGGCAACGCTCGTCAACGAGAACGGCCATTGGGTCGTGGGCGACAACGGCTACACCACGACCGTCGACGGCGTCGGCAGCGTGGTCATCGGCACTCATACTTACCTGCTGGTCGGTGACGGCGGTTTCTCGACCATCCAGTCGGCGGTGAACGCAGCTTCCGCGGGCGATACCATCCTGATCGCACCGGGGACTTATACCGAGCAGGTCACGGTCGGCAGCGGCTTGAACGGGCTGACTATCGAAGCGGCGGATGGCGCCGGCACGGTGACGGTCGATGCACCGACGGCGCTGACGCAGACGGCGGTGTCGCCGGTGAGCGGCGACAGCATCGACGCGTTGTTCACCGTCAACGGCGCGAACAACGTCACCGTCTCCGGCATCACCTTCAACGGCCTGCAATACGGCGACGACAGCCATTTCGCGGCAGGCCAGACCAATCCGTCGCTGATCGGCATTTCGTATATCGACAGCACGGGCGGCGACATCGATGGCGTCACCGTTACCGGCATGCGCGAGAGCGACGGCGGCATCGGCGACCAGCGCAATTTCGGCATCTATGTCGCCAATACCGACACGCTTGCGGGCGACGTGCCGACCTCGGCCGAGGCGGCCGGCCTCAACACCATCACGATCACCGGCTCGACGATCGCGAACTTCCAGAAGGCCGGCATCGTCGTCGAATACGCCAACGCCACCATCAACGACAACCAGGTGACCGGCGTCGGCGAGGTCGATCAGGCGCAGAACGGCATCCAGGTCGACGGTTCGACCGGAACGGTATCGAACAACACCATCAGCAACATCGACTATTCCGGCTCCGACTATGCCGCGACCGGCATCCTCGCCTTCTACAACGAAGCACTCAACATCGACGGCAACAGCTTCACCGGTGTGGCCGGCGGCAATCTGCTCTCGCCGGTCGGCGTCTATGTGCTGGATTCGACCGCGGGCGAGATCGAAAACAATTTCGCCACCTATGTCGACAACGGCATAGCGGTTCTCTCCGACGGCTTCGGCGCGGGCAACGATCTGCTCGGCGCCTGGACGATCGAGGGCAACGCCACCGGCGTGGTCGCAGCCTCTGCCGATGGCGGCGACTCGATCTACTTCGATCCGGACCCGACCTCGGCAGCCGCCTCGTTCGTCGCCACCGGCGGGGCCAACGATGTCGGCGACGTGTTCTTTGTCTCGCCCGGCGCCAACACGCTGACTGGCGGCGGCGGCGGCGGCAACACCTTCGTGGTGCTCGCCGGCTCCGACCTGAGCAGCAATCCGGCGATCGACACGATCGACGGCGGCGGTCCGGGAAACAACACCATCGATTTCGCCAGCGGCACTTCGGGCGACACACTCATCATCGGCAGCAACGTCACCGATATCCAGAACGTCGACGTCGTCGGCCCGACCTACGCGCAGACCGACACCACGCCGCTCGCCATCGACGCATCGGCGGCGCCCAACGCGCTCACTATCACCGCCAACGACGGCGGCGACACCATCACCGGCACCGCTACCTACGACGACACGCTGATCGGCGGCACCGGCAACGACACGTTCATCGTCGGATCTGGCAACGACTTCGATCACCGGCGGCGGCGGCCACGACACCGTGCAATACGACGGCGCGCTGACCGCGAACGACATCACCGTCATCAGCACCACCGAATGGCAGGTCAGCGACGGAACGCACGGCGTCGACACGCTCACCGGCATCCAGGAGGTCACCGATGGAGGCCACAATTTCCTCCTCGTGGGCGACGGAGCCTACGGCAACGTCACCGACGCCTCGGCACTGAGCGCCGCCAATCCCGGCGATACCTTGATTGTCGATAGCGGCTCGGACGCCTCCCTCCAGACCATCGCCACCGACGATCTCACCATCGACGCGCTTGCCGGCTCGACCGCGCTCAATCTGCAGCTAGGCGCCGGCGTGACCTCGATCGCGCTCGCCGACTACGACACCGTCAACCATCTCGGCGCCAACGTCACCGTCACCGGCAACAATGCCGGCGACACCATCACCGGCAATGACGGCAACGATGCGCTCATCGGAGGCACCGGCAACGACACTTTCATCGTCGGCTCGGGCAACAACAGCGTCACCGGCGGCGGCGGCCACGACGCGGTTCAATATGACGCGGCACTGACCGCCGCGGATGTCACGGTCGTCGACGGCCAATGGCAGGTCAGCGACGGCAGTCATGGCACCGATACGCTGACTGGCATCCAGGAGGTTACCGACGGCAGCAGCAACTTCCTGCTGGTCGGTGACGGCGGTTACGCGACTATTCAAGACGCCATCAATGCGGCTTCCGCAGGCGAGACAATCCTGGTGGCGCCCGGCACCTACAACGAAAACCTGACGATCAACAAGGCGTTGACGATCGACGGCGCCAATGCCGGCATTGCCGGGACGGCAGCGCGTGGCGCAGAGACGAACCTGGATTGGACAGCGGGCGACGCCATTAATGTCACCACCACCGCCGCGGTGGTGCTGGACGGCATAGCGTTCACCGGCACCAATGTGGTGAGCGCATCGACTGCCGACACCGCGATCACTTTCATCGACAGCGTTTTCAACCTGACCTCCGGCGGCGACGGCGGCAACAATTTCTACTTCAACGATCCGACGAGCGTGACGTTCACCGACAATCTCGTCGACGCGACCGGCTATACCGGCGCGCTGTTCCAGCCGGTCGGCGATCCGTCGGACCCGTCGCATACGACCGTGACGTTTACCGGCAACACCTTCGACGGCACCGCCGGCCCCTATCACAGCGGCGACGACAACGACGTGCCGGTAGTTCTCAATCTCAGCGACGTCAGCGGCACCGTCAGCAACAATACGTTCAACGGTGACGACATCGGCGTGCTGGTGGCGAACGGCACTGGTCCGCTCGAAATCACCGACAATACGTTCGAGAATATGCACCGCGTGGCGGGATACACCGACGGCGGCCTTGCCGCCGGTGTCGTGTTCTACGCGCCATCGCCGTTCGAGGGCGCGGTCGATGTCAGCAACAATACCTTTGCCAATGACGACGCCGGCATCCGCACGTCGGCGGTGCCGGGTTCCACCATCGACGGTTCGCCGATCACCATCAACGGCAATTCGTTCAGCGAAGTGACCGATCCCGGCTATCAGCCGGTCGGCGGCACGCTGCATCTTACCGACTCGACGATCGGCTCGGTGAGCGACGGCACGACGGTGATGGTGGGTAGTTCCGTTATGTTCGAACTCGCGGCCGACGTCACCAACGATGGCACGATCGAAGTAAACGGCGGCACGCTTTTGGTCGACAGCGACAGCACCGTCAGCGGCTCAGGGTCGGTCCTCATCGCCGGCGGGATCGCGAATTTCCAGGATGCGTTCGACCAGAACGTCACTTTCGCGGGTGCCGGAATACTCGAACTGGCGCACTCGCAAAATTATGACGCAACGATCTCGGGCTATTCCGACGCGGCGATCCTCGATCTGGGCGATATCAAGTTTGGCGCCGGCACGACGGTCACGCCGGGCAACGGCAATACGCTTTTGACCGTCGACGATAGCTCCAGCGACATAGCGAACGTCAATATCGCCGGCTCCGGCTACAACACCACGTGGTATGTGTTGAGCGACGGTCACCTAAACAGCGGCAGTTATGGCACGCTGGTCGTCGATCCGGATGTCGTCGTTGCCGCCGCTGGAACCGACGCCGGGTCAGGGTCGGAGACCGTGCTGTTCGCCGGCGGCACCGGCACCCTCGACATCGCGAGCCCCTCGACCTTCACCGGCGAAATCGCCGGATTTACCGGAACGGCCGCCGACGCGTCCGACTCCGATATCGTCGACTTGGCCGGAATCAATTACAATTCCTCGGGCTTCTCGGAAAATTACAATTCAACGACCGGCGTGCTGACGGTGACGGACGGGACCAACTCGGCCTCGCTGACATTCATCGACTTCACCGGCACGTTCAAATTCGCTAGCGACGACAGCGGCGGCACCGATATCTTCGATCCGCCGGCGGCGAATTCTTCGAACGCCGCGGTATCCGCCGCCCACGATAACTTCGTATTCCATCCGGAACTCGGCGCCGGCGTCGCTGCCGCCAATCCCGGCGAGGGCGGCGCGTTCGATTCGCACGTCCACGCCCAGCTTGAGGAATGGTCGTCGATCATCGGCGCCGCCACGCACGACGATGCCTCCGCCGCATTTGCCGATCACACTGACGGCGCCGGCGGCGCGGGGATCAACGCCGCGCACTGGCAAGCTTTGCACCACGCCACGCATTTGCTCTGAGACTTTATCGCTCGGCGGCCGCAGCGCCGGCGGCGCTACCCGATGGCGCTATCCGGCGGCGGGTGCCGGCATCGCGCCCGACCGCTCCGCCGCCCGGCGCAAGGGCTCGCCGCCGCGGTCGACCAGTACCAGCGGGGCCGGGGCGACGCGGTTGCGGCCGTCGGCCTTGGCCCGGTAGAGCGCGCGATCGGCGATCGCCAACAGCGCCGGCAGATCGCGCCCCGCTTCGCTCGCCATGGCCACACCGACGCTCACGGTGGCCGCGACGTCGAGACCCGGCAGCTGCAATCGCGCGAAGTCGCGCCGCAACCGCTCCGCAGTGTGCAGCGCCTCGCCCATGGAGGCGTTCGCCAACAGGCAGGCGAATTCCTCACCGCCGAGCCGGCCGAACAGATCGCCGGGCTGGATCGATTCCGCCACAAGACCGCAGAACGCCTGGAGCACGCGGTCGCCGGCTTGGTGGCCAGCGGTGTCGTTGACCTCCTTGAAGCGGTCGAGATCGAACAACAACAGCGCGGCCGAGCGGCGATCGGCCGCCGCCCATTCCAACAGCGGCGCGCCACGATCAAAGAAAGCACGACGATTGGCGATGCCGGTCAGCGAATTGGTCAGCGCCGCCTTGCGTTGCTCAAGCTCGGCGCGTTCCTTCGACATGGCGACGCGCAGCAGCGGCAGGCAGAAGGTGGTGAACAGCAGCTGGAAGGCCATCACCGGGACCACTGCACTGTATGCGTGGCCGGTCGCAGCTGAAACCGCCAGCACATGGGCGAACGGAATGCGCGCCAGCAGAAAGCAGGCGTGGGTCACTACCAGCGCCAATGTCGGCCAGCGCGAAATCAGATCCCGGTCGCGGGCGTACCAGAGTTCTCCGGCGCTCGCGAGCGCATAGCCCGCAGTGACGACGGAGATGAAAACGACGCGCGCGTCGAGGGATCGCGCGAAGCCGTCGAACCGAAAGGCGACAAGCCACAGGACCGCGCCGGCCATCAGCCACGCCGCATGCACCCGGCGACCCTCGAACGAACGCGCGCCGCCCCACATCATGCCGTAGGTGGCGCAGATCAGGGTATTGGCGCCGTCGACCGACCACGAATTTGGCAGCCAACCCGGCGACGCCAGAACTGCCGCCGCCGCCGCGCCCAACAGATAGCCGACACCCCAATAGGCGAGCGCCGGGGTATTGCGGTTCTGCAGCCAGGTGAAGATCAGCAACAAACCGCCGATGACGGACAGGAACGTCGTGACGACGAACAGGGTCGGCAAATCGATGACAAAATGGGAGGTGGCAACCGTTGGCACGGAGAATTCCCGGAAAGCCCCCCGCAAGTGGGTGGATACGGGTCTAACACCGCATTCCTGCGGTCTCGTTGCCGATTTGCCTAAAATTCGCAGCATCGAGAAACGTCAGCGCTGCCAATTGGTTCGACCGACATGGGCCCGACGTTGGCCCGACCTGGTGCCGACGTGACCCGATGTGGGCGCGGCTTGGTTCCGGCAGGGCCCCGATATGAGCGCGATTTGGCCGGCCCGACGGCCAGCGCCGCGCGGCGACGTGGACGCAATTCGGTTGCTTCGTGGCCGCCTTTTGCCGCAACGGCGAGCCGGAGAGCGAACCTACTTGCCCCAGCCGAAGTGATAGTTCACGCCGGCGCGGAAGACGTTTTCCTGCAACGACACATTGTCGGGCGGGGTGGCGCTGCAGCCGGTGCAATTGAACCGCCCGAGGTCGACGCGCAGATACTCGGCCTTCACCGACCAGTTGCCGGGCAGCGCATATTCGAGGCCGGCGCCGAGCGTCCAGCCGGCGTTGACGGCACTACCGCTGCCGATGCCCAGTGCCGCCGCGCGGATATCACCGACTGCAAGACCGCCGGTCACGTAGGGCAGCAAGTTACCGAATGCGTAACCGACGCGCCCGCGCTCGGTTGAAAGCCACGAGTTGCTGGTGCTGCAATTGCCGGGACAGCCGGCCGTGGTGCGGCTGCCGTCGAAGCTCGACCAATCGATGTCGCCTTCGACGCCGAACACGATGCGGCCCAGTTGCCGGTTGTAACCGACGGTGCCGCCGGCTTGACCTCCGCCAAGACCGAGGCCGGTGCCGTTGACATCCCAATGCGAATGGCCCCAGCCGCCGCCGCCGTTGGCGCCGAAATAGAAGCCGGTCCAGTTGTAGACTTGCGTCACCGGCGCCGGAGGCGCCTTGTAGAGCGGCGCGAGCGAAAGGTCGGCCGCTGCGGCGCATTGCACGCTGACGACGACGAGGCCTGCGGCGAGACATCCGGCCCGGAACTTTTTCGTTCTCATTCCGACTTCCAACTCAACGGTCGCCGCCGCCCCCGGCCATTCGCCAACGCAAACATTGCGCACAGCTTCCTTACTCCGGACTTACCGATCCGGCGGAAGCCGCGCGGTCCCGCGCACGCGCGTACTCTAGGGGGGAGAGCGGCAAAATTGCGTCCCGGCGAGGGCCGGACGGGGGCCGGAGGCGCGGGTCGTTTGCGGCCCGTAGCGGCCGCAAGAGTCACATTTTACGGGCGTGCGCCGGCCTTATCCCCGCGGCATGCGCAAAAGCGCGCGTCTATTGCGGCGGCGCGGCCACGCAAATCGCAACCAGCGGCACGTTCGCCGTGTTCGCTTCGACGCCGCAGGACACTTGGCGCTCGCCGATATAGGTGGGGCGATTGCGCGCAGGACCGCAATAGGCGCTGACCAGGACTTCATCGCCTCGGCATGAAGCACTGCAGCCGCCGACCAGGCAGTCCTTGCGCACGACGCGGACCGTTGGGCTGGGTGGCCCCTGCTCGCCCTGCGGTCCGGGCGGACCAGGCGGCCCCACCGGGCCCGGCGGGCCCGGCGGGCCCAGGTCGCCTTTTGGCCCAGGCGGTCCGGGCGGACCGGGATCGCCCTTCTGAGGCTTGCCGCAGGACGCGAGCGACAGCACCAAAAATCCCGCAAGAACGAAATGTCCTATCCGCATTTTTCGCAAACCCACCGGTTGGTGCAAACGCCGCGCCGCCCCACTTAACAGAAACAAAGTATGCTCGATTAGAATCGCAAACTTGAGAATAGCAAACTTGGCCGCACGTTCCAGGCGCTTTGCGGCCACGTGCAGGCGGAACTAGCTCGACGGCGTCATATTGAGTTATAGCAGGCCGCAAATTGGCGGCTTCCAGGTAAAGTCCGAGAGAACATGAACTGGATCTCCAACGTCGTGCGGCCGAAGATCCGCGGCATGCTCCGCCGCGAAGTGCCGGAGAATCTCTGGATCAAGTGTCCGGAGACCGGCCAGCTGGTGTTCTACAAGGACGTCGAGGCCAACCAGTTCGTCATCCCCGGCTCCAACTATCACATGCGCATGACAGCGGCCGCGCGGTTGAAATCGATGTTCGACAACGAAACCTGGTTCGACATCGCGTTGCCGGAGGTGCCGGTCGATCCACTGAAATTTCGCGATGAGCGCCGTTATCTCGACCGGCTCAAGGACGCCCGCAGCAAGACCGGGCTCAATGACGCGGTCAAGCTCGGCTACGGCAAGCTCGACGGGCTTGCCGTCGTGGTCGCCGCCCAGGATTTCGATTTCATGGGCGGTTCGCTCGGCATGGCGGCGGGCGAAGCGGTGATCAAGGGTCTCGACACCGCGGTGGAGAAAGGCTGTCCGTTCGTACTGTTCGCCGCATCGGGCGGCGCGCGCATGCAAGAGGGCATTCTCTCGCTGATGCAGATGCCGCGCACCACCATCGCCGTGCAAAACCTTCATGAGACTCGCAAGCCCTACATCGTCGTCTTTACCAATCCGACGACCGGCGGCGTCACCGCCTCGTATGCCATGCTCGGCGACGTGCACATCGCGGAGCCCGGCGCCTTGATCGGTTTCGCCGGACCGCGCGTCATCGAGCAGACCATCCGCGAGAAACTGCCCGAGGGCTTTCAAAAGGCCGAATATCTGCTGGCTCACGGCATGATCGACATGGTGGTGCATCGCCATAGCCTGCGCACAACCATCGCCCGGCTGTGCCGGCTGTTCTTGAAAGCGCCCGCCGGTCCGGCGGCAGAGCGCATCAGCCTGCCGGCGCCGGCGTGACCACGCCGCCTCCCGGCGCAACTGCGATCGGCGCCATTCAAGCGCGGTTGCTGGCGCTGCATCCCAAACGCATCGACTTGTCGCTTGAGCGCATCGAGCGGCTCCTTGCGGCGCTCGGCCATCCGGAGCGACGCCTGCCGCCGGCGATCCATGTCGCCGGAACAAACGGCAAAGGCTCGACCATCGCGTTCATGCGCGCGATCCTCGAAGCGGCGGGACGGCGTGTCCACGTTTATACCTCGCCGAACCTGGTTCGCCTCAACGAGCGCTTTCGCATCGCGCAAGACGGCGCCGCGGGCGGCAAGTTCGTCGGCGACCAAGAACTTGCCGAGGCGCTGACCGAATGCGAAGTCAAAAACGGCGGTGCGCCGATTACCGTTTTCGAGATGGAAACCGCGGCGGCATTCCTGCTCTTCGCCCGGCATCCGGCCGATGTGCTGCTCCTGGAAGTGGGACTTGGCGGCAGGCTCGACGCCACCAACGTCGTCGAACGGCCGCTCGCCGGCGTAATCACCCGGATCGCACTCGATCATCGCGACTTCCTCGGCGACACCATCGAGGCGATCGCTGCCGAGAAGGCCGGCATTCTCAAAACCGGCGTGCCGGCGGTGATCGCCGGTCAGGTGCGTGAGGCATTGGCCGTGATCGAACGGAAGGCCGCGCGGCTCAAGGTGCCGCTCGCCATTGCCGGCGAAGATTGGACCGCGACCGAAGAGCGTGGCCGGCTGGTCTATCAGGACGCAGACGGGCTTCTCGATCTGCCGCCGCCGCGGCTGTACGGACGCCATCAATTCGAGAATGCCGGCGCGGCTATCGCGGCTTTGCGCATTGCCGGGCTTAAGCTACCGGCGCCGGCCTTCGAGGCGGGCATGATCCAGGTCGATTGGCCGGCGCGCATGCAGCGGCTGTCGCAAGGGCGCCTGCATTGCCTGCTGCCGCCGGAAAGCGAGCTGTGGCTCGATGGCGGCCACAACGCCGACGGCGGCCGCGCCGCCGCAGCGGCCCTCGCCGATCTGGAAGAGCGCGTATCGCGGCCGCTGGTGTTGATCGTCGGTATGATGTCGACCAAGGACAGCGAAGGCTTCTTGCGCAACTTTTCCGGGCTCGCGCGCCGCGTCATCACCGTGCCGATCCATCAGGACAAGGCGCTGCCGGCGGCGGCGCTGGCCGATGTCGCGCGCGGCATCGGCATTCCGGCCATCGACCGCGACGATATCGTCAGCGCGCTCGCGGTTGCCGGCAAGCTCGAGCTGGCGCCAGCGCCGCGGGTGCTGATCACCGGCTCGCTCTACCTTGCCGGCGAAGTCCTGGCCGCCAACGGAACGCCGCCGGAGTAATCCGTGTGTTCGCTGCGCAGCGATCGCGGTATCCTCCCCAGATGACGATCCCGACGAAGACTATGGCGGTGCGCCTGTTCGAATACGGCGGGCCGGACAAGCTGATCTACGCCGAATACGATTTGCCGCGGCTCGGCGAGCGTGACGTCATGGTCAAGAACTTCGCCGGCTCGGTGTCGCGCTGGGACGTGAAGTATCGCGCCGGCGATCTGGCGCGTTATCGGATTCCAGGCCGCGCGCCATTTCCACTGCCGCAGCAATTGGGCCGCGAGGCGGCCGGCGAAGTCGTCGCCACAGGGAGCGCGGCGACACGCTTCAAGCCCGGCGACCGCGTCATCGGCGTCACCCATCCCGAGAATCCCGACGCGGCCGAGACCGCGCGCGGGCTTGGCAATTTGTCGCGCAATCTCGCCATTCCCGGACATCAGGCGCCCGGCTCCTACGCGCAGTATCTGGTGCGCGACGAGCGCATGTGGCTGCCGCTGCCCGACGGTGTCGACTACGAACAGGCCGGCGTCGCGCTGTGGCCGTTTTCGTCCTCGCACCGGGTGGTGCACGACCGGCTCAAGGTACGGCTCGGCGACACTGTGCTGATCGCAGGCGCCTCGGGCGGCATGGGCCAGGCGACGCTGCAATTGTGCAAGCTCGCCGGCGCCCGCGTGATCGCGACGACGCGCCATGCGGCGAAGGCGGCGATGCTGGCCGAGCTTGGCGCCGATGCCGCCGTCGTCACCGCCGACGCGGAGCGCGCTCACGGCGAAGTGCTGGCGCTGACCGGCGGCGACGGCGTCGACCACGCCGTCGATTACACGGGCAGCCCGGACGTGCTGCGTTTCCTCGGCGGCGCGATGCGGCTCGGCGGCAGCATCGTGGTCTCGAGCGAGCAGGGCCGCGACCCGATGCCCTTTACCGCGGCGGATTTGATCAGGCTGGAATTGAACCTGCTCGGCATTCGCGGCGCGCGCAGCAACGACATGCGCACGGTGCTGAAGTTGCTCGGCGAACGCCGCATCCACACCCGGATCGCGGCACGCTTTCCGCTCGCCCAGATCGGCAAGGCGCATGCGCTACTGGAAGACGCGCCCGATCTCGTCGGCCGCATCGTCGTCCTGCCGTGGGCCTAGTCGTCGAAGCTGTCGCGCCGTCAATGCTTGACGATATTCTTCATCTCGGCCTGCCGGCCGGTACGGAACAGCCGCATATTATCGACGATGAGCGGCATGATCAGGTCTTCGTATTCGCTGGTGTAGCCGCCGAGATGCGGCGTGATCAAGACATTCGGCAAATCCCAGAACGGCGAATCCGCCGGCAAAGGCTCGGTGTGAAATACGTCGAGCCCGGCGCCGGCGATACGGCGCTCGCGCAGTGCTTCAATCAGCGCCGCCTCGTCGACGGTCTGGCCGCGGCCGGCGCTGATGTAATAAGCGGTCGGCTTCATAGCGGCGAATAGGGCGCGGTCGAAGAGGAGCGCGTTGTCGACCGTCGCCGGCAACACGTTGATCAAAAAATCGGCGCGGCTTGCGGCTTCCCGCAAGCGCCCGGTCGGCAGCATCTCGTCAAAGCCTTCGACCGCGCGCGGTGTGCGGCTCAAACCCACGACGCGCATGCCGAAGGCCTTGAGCAATTGGCCGATGGCAATGCCGACGACGCCGACCCCGGCGATGACGGCGGTCTTGCCCATGAAAAGACTGTAGAAGCGCCGGTCCCAGACATGCGCCTTCTGATCGGCCACCAGTCGCGCCACGCCGCGGCTTATTCCCATCATCAGATAGACGACGGTCTCGCGCATCGGCGCGCCGTGCACGCCGCGGCCGCTGGTCAGCAGCGTGTCGGCCCGGAACGACGGCCAGCGCAACACCTGGTCGACGCCGGTCGCCAGGCACTGGATCCATTTCAGGCGGGTGGCGCCGCGGTAGAAGTCGTCGTTCAAATCGATGCCGAAGGAGATCAGCACGTCGATATCCGAGAGGTCCGCCGGCAGCTCGGCGGGGCCCTTGGCCAACACGAATTGCAGGTCGGAAAATTCCGCGCCGAGCCGGTCGCGGTAGATTTCGGCGTGAATGTCGAGAACAAGGACTTTGGTGGTCATAAAAATAATCCCGTCATCCTGAGGCGCCCGCGAACGGGTGACGGAATATAACTAGCGGATAAACGTGCCGTTGCGCAGCTCGGCGACCGCCTGCTGCAATTCGCTCTGCGTGTTCATCACGATCGGGCCGTACCAGGCCACCGGCTCCTTGAGCGGCTTGCCGGACACCAGCAAGAAGCGAATGCCCTGGTCCCCGGCCTGCACCGTGATCTCGTCGCCGGAGTCGAACAGGACCAGCGAACGATTGCCGGTCTGTTCGCGGACCAGGATCTCGTTCTCGCCGTCGGTCTTCTCAGTCAGCACGCCGAACGGCTCCGATGCCGCGCGGAAACTGCCGGAGCCTTCGAAGACGTACGCGAAAGCGTGCCGTTCGAGCTCGACGGCCAGCGTCTTGCGCTTGCCCGGCGGCACGAAAATGTCGAGATAGCGCGGATCGGCGGCGACACCCTCGACCGGCCCGCGCTTGCCCCGGAAGTCGCCGCAGACGACGCGCACACGCGTGCCGTCGTCATCGACGACCTCGGGGATTTCGCCGGCTTTGATGTCCTGATAGCGCGGCGCCGTCATCTTGAGCGACGACGGCAGGTTGGCCCAGAGCTGGAAGCCGTGCATGCGGCCCTGCGCGTCGCCGCGCGGCATTTCCTGATGCAGGATGCCGCGGCCGGCCGTCATCCATTGCACGTCGCCGGCGCCGAGTTTGCCCCGATTGCCCAGGCTGTCGCCGTGCTCGACGTCGCCGGCGAGCACATAGGTGATGGTTTCAATGCCGCGATGCGGATGCCAGGGGAAGCCGGCGCGGTATTCGTCCGGCCGGTCGTTACGGAAATCGTCGAGCAGCAGGAACGGATCGAATTCGCCGGTGTCGCCGAAGCCGAAAGCGCGGCGCAGATGCACGCCGGCGCCCTCGATCGTGGGCTTGGACGAGACGATGCTTTTGACAGGCCGGATCGACATGGCTGACCTTCCTCGCGCCGCCGCTGCGGCGCCCTACAATATCGGCTTGCGCATTTAGATGGTCACAGCCGGTGGGAGGGCAAGAAGTTACACGGTTGATACTACGCCGGCCGAGCGCGTGAGGACGCCCGACAGCGCGCGGGCGGCTCCACGCCCTAATCCTTTTCGACGACGGTATCGTGGAATCTGTGGTAATCGAGCTGGAAGCGGCCCTGCGGCGAGATGCTGGCCATGTCGTGATAACGATGGTTCCAGCGGATGTCGTGCCACGAATAGACGTGGCGGGCGTAAAGCTGCTGCGCCGACGCATCGTCGATCCCCCCGACATTGAGGACGAGAAGGGCGTCGTCTTTGACGAGATCGGCTTCACTCTTTCCGTAAAGCGGGCTGTGCTTGTCGATGACGTGAAACAGCGTCCAACTCAGCGCGAACATCGGATGGTCGGCGCGATCGAGCCGAAGCTCATAGAACCGGCGCAACTGTTCGCCGCCCTTGCCCAGCTCGGCACGGATGATCCACAGCCGCGCATTGGCACGCGAGATGGTGTTATGGCGGGCGTTGGCCATGCGGACCATCAGCGTCGGATGCCCTTGGTTCATCGACACCACCGGATTTTTGGCGAAGACGAAGCGCGCACGCGGCCGCGAGAACCGGGCAAAGGTCAGCCCGGTCATCACGGCGAGGAAACACATGCCGGTAAAGATCTCGACGGTGGCGACGGCATGCCCGTAATCGGTCTGCGGGTGCATATCGCCGTAGCCGACAGTCGCCAGCGTCTCGATCGAGAAATAGAAAAAATCAAGCGGCTCGGCGACGTTGGCGATGGGGTCGTGGCCCAGGGAATAGAGGAACGCGAACATGGCGTTGAGCGTGACGAAAATCGCGGCGGCGCTGCCGAAAAACACCGGCCAGTAAACCGTCATCGACCGGTGGTACAGGTCTTTCCAGAAACCCTGGGTTAAGCCGAGCGTCTCGATCTCGCGGTCGCCGAACCGCACCAGCTGGATTTTGTCCTTCGGCTTTCGTCGCAACCGTGCCAACGCGATACGCCCTACCCTGTCGCTTGCGCGGGCGCTTTGGTCTTGAGACGGCTGAACACCCGCCGCGCATTGCCTTCGAAAATCTTGTGCCGGTCGGCATCGGTCAATTTCGGCGCGTTATCGACGTAACGTTTGGTGTCGTCGAAATTGAATCCGGTTTTGGGATCGAGCCCCTTGACCGCACCGACCATTTCCGACGCGAACAGGATGTTATCGGCCGGCACGACTTCGGTCAGCAAATTGACGCCCGGCTGGTGATAGACGCAGGTGTCGAAGAAAATATTGTTCTTGATGATCTCGACGAGCTCGGGGCGGCCGTTGTTCAAGGCGAGCCCGCGGAAGCGGCCCCAATGAAACGGCACCGCGCCGCCGCCGTGCGGGATGATCAGCTTGAGCGTCGGGAAATCCTTGAACAGATCGGACAAGATCAGCTGCATGAACGCCATGGTGTCGGCGTTGAGGTAATACGAGCCGGTGGTGTGCATTGCCGGATTGCAACAGCCCGAGACGTGGATCATCGCCGGTACGTCGAGCTCGACCATCTTCTCGTAGAACGGATACCACCACTTGTCGGTCAGCGGCGGCGAGTTGAAATAACCGCCGGACGGATCGGGATTGAGGTTGCAGCCGATGAAGCCGAGCTCCTTGATGCAGCGCTCGAGTTCGCCCACCGAATGCGCCGGCGGCACGCCGATCGATTGCGGCAATTGGCACACGCCGATGAAATTTTGCGGATAGAGCGACACGACGCGGGCGATCAGATCGTTGCAGATCTGCGACCATTCGAGGCTGACGCTTTCGTCGCCGATGTGGTGGCCCATGCCGGAGGCGCGCGGCGAGAAGATGGTGAGGTTGGTGCCGCGCTCGCGTTGCAGCTTGAGCTGGTTTGCCTCGACGCTCTCGCGGATTTCGTCGTCGGACATCTTCAGCGACGCGCGCGACGGCATCGCGGCCTTATCCTTGGCGTTGGCGGCCGCGGTCTGCTCCTTGCGGAAGCGATGCAAATCCTTGGGCTCGGTAGTGTAGTGGCCGTGACAATCGATGATCATGACAACTTCGGTTGCTGATGCGGAGGTTGCGGATGCTACGGGCCGTGGCCCGATTGTCAAACCCGGACAGCGCTCATATAGGATGCGGCGGGCAGGATGGGAGAGTCGAATGGCAGAGCTTCCGCGTCTCAACGGCATCATTCGCGCGCTCGAGGCCGGCCAGCACGCGCTGACCTGCTTCTCGCCCGCGGAAATCACCAGCGCCGTGGCGATGGCGACGTCGAAATTCGACGGCTGCGTGTTCGAGATGGAGCATCAGCCATGGGACAGCGGGCAATTGCGCGATTGCCTGCAATACATGCTTAACCGCGCCCAGATCGCCAAGGCCGCGTCGGTGGCGCCGGGCGTGACGCCGATGGCGCGCGTGCCGGTCAACGGCGTCGAGATGGCGCAATGGCAGGCCAAGCAGGCGCTCGACATGGGCTGCTACGGCATCGTGTTCCCGCACATCTCGACGGTCGAGGAAGCGGCCAATGCGGTCGGCGCCTGCCGCTATCCGCGCTTGAGCGACGCCTCGTTTTACCACCCGGCCGGCATCCGCGGCGACGGCCCGACCACGGCCGCGCGCTACTGGGGACTGACCCAGCAGGAATACTACCAGAAGGCCGACGTCTGGCCGCTCAACCCGCTGGGCGAGATTTTCTGCATCCTGCAAATCGAGGATACGCGCGGGGTCGACAACCTCGACGACATGCTCAAAAACGTACCCGGCGTCGGCGCCATCCTGATCGGCGAAGGCGACCTGTCGCAGGAGCTCGGCTATCCGAGGCAATACGAGCACAAAATCGTGCTGGAATGGATGAAACGCGTCGTCGACACCTGCAAGAAGCACAACGTCGTCGTCGGCCACCCGCATGTCGAAGCGGGCAACGCCGAACGCATCATCAAGGAAGGCTATCGCTTTCTCATGTGCGCGCCCGTGCAGAGCTTCGGCCATCTCGAAGCGGCAAGGAGACATACCGGCCGGGGATAGCGATCGTCGTTGCGAGGAGCGCAAGCGACCAAACAATCCAGACTTCGCTTCGGCATTCCGGAGTGCTTGGCTTCGCCTGCGACGGCGCGGGCGTCAATCGGCTCTAAGCCCGCCGCGGTCCTCGATGAAGCTTGCGATTTCTTCGACGCCCTTGCCGGCGCGCAGGTTGGTGAAGACGAACGGCCGTGCGCCGCGCATCCTTTTGGATTCGCGTTCCATCGTCTCCAGCGAAGCGCCGACATGGGGCGCGAGATCGACCTTGTTGATCACCAGGAGATCCGAGCGGGTGATGCCCGGGCCGCCCTTCGAGGGGATTTTGTCGCCGGCGGCAACGTCGATCACGTAGATGGTGAGGTCGGCGAGTTCCGGCGAAAACGTCGCGGCAAGATTGTCGCCGCCGGATTCGATCAGCACCAGATCGAGCGCGGGAAATTTCTGCCGCATGTCGGCTATCGCCGCGAGATTGGCGGACGCATCCTCGCGGATCGCGGTGTGCGGGCAGCCGCCGGTTTCGACGCCGGCGATCCGGTCGGGGACCAGCGCGCCGGAGCGCACCAGATATTCGGCGTCCCATTTGGTGTAGATGTCGTTGGTGATTGCGGCGATCTCGTAGCGGTCGCGCAGCCGCTTGCACAACGCATCCATCAGCGCCGTCTTGCCCGAGCCGACCGGACCGCCGACGCCGACGCGCAAAGGGCCGTTTTGGCTGGACATCGAAAGCTCCAAAACTACCCGCCGATCCTACAATCCGAGCCCGGCCGGCGGGGAGTAGCAAAAGGACGGCACCGGCGGTTCACGACCCCGAGCCGCGATCCTTAAGCTGCCGGCTTTCTTTCTGCAAATAGGCCACGATGTCCTTGCGCGACAGCGCATCGAGAACCCGGATCGGCATTTTGGCGCCGGGGATAAAGGCGCGGGGATTGGCGAGCCAATGGTCGAGATTGTCGGCCGACCAGGTCAGGCTCGCACTCTTGAGCGCGGCGGAATAATCGTAGCCCACGGCAGAGCCGGCGCGGCGGCCGGCCACGCCGCCGAGCATGGGGCCGATCTTGTTGCGGTCGAGCGCATGGCAGGCGGAGCAGCGTTCGGCGAAGAGTTGCTGGCCGTAGGCGGGATCTGGCGCGGCGTTGGCAAGAAAGCGCGACAAGTCCTTGGCGTTTGCCGGCCTGGCCGAACGGAAGAACGTGTAGCCGAGCGTGATCATTGAGACGCTGCGCATTTCCGGATCTTTGCCGAAAGCCGGATCGACATAGAACACGACCGGCATTTTGACTTTTTCGTGCGCCTCGAGCCGCTCCTCATTGAAGCAGAAGCACTGGATCTTGTTGAAATAGACGCCGCTGGTTTGCGGCGTGACGTTGAAGGTCGCGTGCCCGACCATCGCCTCGTTGCCGGTATTCTCGGCGGTAAAGAAAACAAGCCGCTGCTCGCCGAGGTGCACGGTCACTTCGCGCTCAACCGGCTCGAAGCGCCACGGCAGGCCCGGCGCCACGCTGGAATCGAACGTAACCGTCACGGTCTGCGGCGATAGCGCCGCGGTGTCGGCAAGCACCCGTTGCGTAGTGCCGCCATAGCCGGTCGCGGCGCAAAACATCCGATACAAGGTCGGCGAATAGGCGACGGTCACGCACATCGCGCCCAGGATGGCCAGGCACGGCACAAGCACGTTGAGATTTTTCCACCGCCGGTTTGGCATAGCCCGATGCTTTAACGTGACACGCGCTGCGCCGGCAACCTCGCTGGCTCCGGTGTCGATAAAAAGGTGCGCCGCTGCGGCCTTTTGTCTGCGAAGCCGGCCGATCCGCCCGCCATCAGGAGCGAAACAGCCGCGTATATTGCGTCTCATGCCGCATGCTGGCGAGATCGGCGCGGAAAGCGGCGCTGCCGAGGTCTTCAAGCGCCGTCTTATCCGCACGCGCCGCGGCGGCATGAACGTGCTGCTCGAGCGCGGCGAGCACGCGCTGGCCGTCGGTCTGGCCGAGCGGAATGAGCCGCACTCCGGCGGAAATCCAGTTCGCCGCGAGCCCGTGCAGGAAAGCATGCAGCGCGGCGTCAAGGGAAATACCGTGGCCGGCGCAAGCGACCGCCACCGCGACCGGCAACGCTACCGGCCCGCTCCACGCGGCCGCGAAGCGTTCAAGCGCTGCGCACGGCCACGCCGCGCGCGTCGCGTCGAGGAAGGCGCGGCCCTGGGCCGTGGTCTCGAGAAACCGCTCCTTGGAGGCCACGAAGGCAGCGGCAAGCTCGGCGACCGCGTGCAGCGCCGCGTCGTCGCCGGCGGCAATCGCCTGGTACGCATGCGTAAAGAACATCGCGTCGCAGAAGCCGGAGCCCTCGCCCAGCATCACCGTGAGCCACGCCTTGAGCGTTTCGGCGTCCTTGATATCGCCGGCCTCAACCGCCCACTCGATGCCGCTTGAATAGGAGAAGGCGCCGACCGGATAGGCCGGCGACAGCCAGGCCATGAGCCGGTAGAGCGCGGCCGGATCGAGAGGGTCTTTCCGTTGATGCCTGCGTGTGCGGGCCTCCACAGAGCTTTTATTTTTTTGGGGTCCCCGCTTTCGCGGCGCCGCGTGGAGCAGCGCTTTAGCCATCGTCGTGGTCGTGGTGATGATGGCCGGGAACGTGGTCGTGTGCGTGGTCACGACCATGCTCATGCGTGTGCGCATCGGTGTGCGTGTGGCCGTGATCGTAGGCGCCGCGTTCGGGATGAAATGCCGCCTCGACCGGAGAGAGGCGTGCACCGAGCCCGCGCAGCATTTCCTCGATGACATGATCGCGGCGGATGCGCAGCCGGTCGCCGGCAATCTCCACGTCGACATGCCGGTTGCCGATATGCCAGGCGAGCCGGGCCAAAACGTCCGCAGCGGCCGCCGCGATCTCGACGAGCGGCTCCGGCCGGCCGACGATCCGTACCACCGTGCCATCGTCGAGCACGAGGCCGTCGCCGTCGTGCAGGTCGGTCGCTTGCGGCAAATCGAGCAGAAATCTGGTGCCGCGTTCGCTGCTTAGGACGACGCGGCGGCGGTGCCGCTCGTCGGCATCGAGGACAACGCGGTCGACGGCGCTACCCTCATCCCAATGACCGGCGGCTTTGACTTGATACGCACGCTTCATAAGCGAACCCTCGTCTTGTTGTAGCGCAACAGCCGCCCGGTCCGATAGATTGCCTTTTCCGCCGCCCTGAGGCGCTCGCGGCGCCGAGGCTTACGAATGATCAACAAGATCGTGCAGGGCGTGGCGGAGGCGATGACGGGCATTCGCGACGGCGCGATCGTCTTGATCGGCGGCTTCGGCAGCATCGGCCAGCCGAACGCGCTGATCGAGGGCCTGATCGAGCATGGCGCCAAGGATCTGACCGTGGTTTCCAACAATGCCGGCGTCGGCCACACCGGCCTGGCGCGGCTGCTGGAAGCGGGCCGCGTGCGCAAGATGGTCTGCTCGTATCCGCGCACCTCCGACCCGGTGGTGTTCGAGACGCTTTATCGCGAAGGCAGGATCGAGCTCGAGGTCATTCCGCAGGGCACGATGGCCGAGCGCATGCGCGCCGCCGGCGCCGGGATCGCGGCGTTCTATACGCCGACATCGGTCGGCACCAAGCTTGCAGAAGGCAAAGAGGAGCGGGAATTTTCCGGCCGCCGCTACGTGCTGGAAGAAGCTCTGCCGGGCGACGTTGCCTTGATCGAAGCCTGGGAAGCGGACCGCTGGGGCAATCTCACCTACATATCGTCGGCGCGCAATTTCGGCTCTGACGCAATCTCGATGAGATTTGGTGTTCAAGTGGGGCCGATCAATCTGGCTTGCAGGAGATCAATCTTTGCTCTGCCGTACATCTGGCGTTTGACGAGCTTGAGCTTGGTGATGTGCCCTTCGGTCTGGCCGTTCGACCAAGGCTCGGTGATGGCGGCATGGACCGCGGCCTTGTCCTTGAGGATGCCGCTCGCAAAGGAGGCGATCAGGCTCGCCCTAGCGGTAGCGATCCAGGGATCAAGATCTGCAGCGAGTTTTTGGCGCAGCATGGCTTGGAACCGCTCAACCAACATGCGGGCTTCGACGAGGATGGGAACGCGCCCCTCGATGGCAGCGATTGTCACAGTATCTGCCTTGCTCAGATGATCGCGCGCCGTGGTCATTAATCTTGAGATTGTTCGTGCCGACGGCACTTTCTGAAGTTGCCGATCGGTCGCCTTCTCGGCCCGCCGTCGCCGTGTCGTCCACTCGCTGACCACCCGCTGGGAGCCACGGAAGCCTAGCGCTTGCAGGCGCCGCCAGAGCTCTGCACCGTTATGGCAGCCATTGGTCCACTGTGCGTCCAAGAAGGGCAAATGAGAGTTGAGTGTGCTCTGCCGAGTCCGGAACACATCCGCGCTCTCGCCGCGGCTGACTTGGCGAACCAGTTTGCGGCTATGCCCTGTCCGACGGACGATCTCCTTAAGCGGTATTGCATCTCTGACCAGCGCCATGATGGCGGCATTGATGTCCTTGCGCCGCAGATACCCTTCGTATTGCAGCCGTTCCGCACAGGTAAGCAGTTCCGGATTGATCGTCGTCGCGCCGATTGCGGTGCGGATCACGCGCATGGACCGGCGGACGGCGTCAAGAAAGGCCGCACTCGCGTTTTCCATCAGGTGCCAGCGATCGGCGACCTGGACGGCGCCAGGCAACGCCTTTGTAGCGGCCTCGCCATAGCCCCCTCCGCGGTCACGCGAGACGATCCTGATCTCCGGACGACCGCAAAGCCAAGCCTGCACCGTTGCGACCTCGCGATCGGGAAGCAACGCCACGATCCGCCGCCGCTCCAGGTCACAGACAATCGTTCCATAGCGGTGGTTTCTTCGGAAAGCCCAATCGTCAATGCCGGCGACGACGACAGGATCAGTCCATGGGCGGCTTCGTCGGCGCACGACCCGCAGCAGGGTATCGTTGCTCACCGGCAACATCAGCCGCTTGGCGAAGCTTGCCGCTGGCCTACCGCCAAGTGCCAAGCCGAGATGGTGGACGATATATTCCAGCCTTGCCGTCCGGCGCGAGCCAACTGAGACAACGCCATCGCCGAACCGCTCGGCGAAAATCCGCCGCCGGCAATGTGGCACCTCACAGACGAACCGGCGCGTGATCACCCGTAGTCGCACTTCCCTGCCGGCGCACGGTAGATCCGCCACCTGTCTGTCGTACCGGCTATGGATTCGGCGGGACTTTGCCCCGCAGATCGGGCACTCGGCCATGCCGGCCTCGGATCGGACAGCCAGAATAATCGAGCCGGATGAATCGCTTACGCTCTCTGTCACCAACCCACTCGGCACAAGCGACGAAATTCTGATGCCCATTCGCATGGCGTTGATTCCCCCATTAGAGAACCACTACCTCGCCAGCAAATATCATCGGATGTGAGTCAGACCCCAATTTCAACCCCGTGATGGCGATGGCGGCGCCGTTGACCATCGCGCAAGCCCAGCACATTGTCGAACTCGGCGCGCTCGACCCGGAAAAGATCGGCACGCCGGGAATCTTTGTCGATCGCGTCGTGCACGTGCCTTACGGCGAGCCGGTCGTGACCTGAAGGAGCGCGAAGGTGAGCACGGCAGCAAAAATATCCGCCGCTTGCCGGCCGTGGACGCGTGAAGACATCGCGGCGCGCGCCGCGGCCGACATTCCGGAAGGCTTTTACGTCAATCTTGGCATCGGCATTCCGGTCCTGGTCGCGAACTACATTCCGCCGGAGCGCGAAGTCATCATCCATTCGGAGAACGGCGTACTCGGCATGGGCCCGGAGCCGGCGCCCGACAACATCAATCGCTGGCTGATCAACGCCAGCAAGAAATACGTCACTTTGCGCCCGGGCGGCGCCTACATGCACCACGCCGACAGCTTTGCCATCATCCGCGGCGGGCACCTCGATTTGTGTGTCCTTGGCGCCTTCCAGGTCGCGGCGAACGGCGACTTCGCCAATTGGTCGACATCGGCGAACGACGACATGCCGTCGGTCGGCGGCGCCATGGACCTCGCGGCCGGGGCCAAACAGGTGTGGGTGCTGATGGAGCACACGACCAGAGCGGGCCAAAGCCGGCTGATGCGCCGCTGCGCCTATCCGCTCACCGCGCTCGGCGTGGTCAACCGCGTTTACACCAATCTCGCCGCACTCGATGTCACCGGTGACGGCTTTGCCGTGCGCGCCATGGCGCCGGGTTTGACGCTGGAAGCGCTGCAGGACGTGACCGACGCGCCGTTGCGCATGGCGGACTGACAAAACCGCTCATGCCCGCGCACGCGGGACGCGCGGATCGTTACTGCGGAATGGCTTGTCCCGCCGTCGCGGGCTTGGCCTGCAATTCCGGTGGCGGGCTCGCCGCAAGCGTCGAGGGCGACATCGGCGTCCAGGCGTGATGGCTGGCTTTAGGTTTGGCCGCGTGTCCGTCGCCCGCTTTGGCGTCACCTGCTTTACCGACGGCAGCTTTGCCGTCGTTAGCCTTGCCATCGGTAGCCTGGTCATCTTTGGCGTCGGCAGCCTTCGCCGCCTTGGTGCCCTTCTTCTTGCTCTTGTGATGCTGGGGGGCGGCTTCCTGGATGGCGTTGAGTTTGGCGATCTCGGCCGGCGTGCGGGTCGGCCCGGTATAGACCACGATCGGCGTCACCGGGCCGTCTTCGGAAAGCAGCGCCGCGCCCTTCGGTGTCGGCGCGCGCAAGCTCGATAGCAGCGCCGAGAACGGCCCGGTCATCTCCACACCATTGGCGTCGGCGTCGGCATCCTCATCCTCCGCCGCCGGCTTCTTACGATGCCCGCCGCAGATTTCATCGTGCAAATTGGGCGGCGCGGCGTCGATCGGCGTCAGCGCGTCGACCGTGCCGAGCGCCGGCGTCAGCCAAGACAGCGGATTCTGGGCAAAGCCGCCTTCGAGCAACTCCGCTGCTTTAACCGCGCGCGCGGCCGACGACGGCGCACCAAGCACGACAGCGATAAGCTGGCGGCCGCCGCGCGTGGCGGTGGCGACGAGGTTAAATCCTGCCGCGCAGATAAAACCGGTCTTCATGCCGTCGGCGCCGGGATAGCGCCCGAGCAGCCTATTGTAGTTGCGGACCACATGGCGGCCGTACTTGATCGCCGGAATGTGCCAATAGAACGAGTCTTCGGGAAAATCGTGGATCAGCGCGCGGGCGAGAATGGCGAGATCGCGCGCCGAAACGATCTGGCCGTCGGCCGGCAGGCCGTTGGGATTGACGAAATTCGATTCCGTCATGCCCAGGCGATGCGCCGTCTTGGTCATGTCGTCGGCGAAATTCTCGATCGAGCCGTCGACGCCCTCGGCGAGCAGCACCGCCATGTCGTTTGCCGACTTGACCATCATCATCTTGATGGCGTTGTCGACGGTGACCTGCGTTCCGACCGGGAAACCCATCTTGGTCGGCGATTGCACGAACGCGTTGTGCGAAACCGTGAACAGGGTGTCAAACGTGACGCGATGCTGCTTGATCGCCTGCAAGGTGACGTAAAGCGTCATCAGCTTGGTCACCGAGGCCGGATACCACGGGTAGGTCGCATTGTCGGCGCGTAGCACCTTGCCGGACTCGGCTTCGACGAGGATCGACGCACCGGCGCGCGCGGGGGCCGACGGCAACGCCGCGGCGCAAATCGGAGACAAAGCAACGGCCAGCGCCAGCGCCCGAACAGTTTGCGTTTGATGCACGCGTCGCGGTCCGTTCGGTTGTTCGCGCCCGCTTCGCCGCCGCGGGTCTCGCCCGCAGGACTGAAAAAGCGGTCGCGATGGGTTCACTAAAGGTTCCGAAAGCCCAGCGGGCAACCTATCTAAGCCTAACGAACGCTCGAAGGCAAAGCGAAATGCCGATATCATCCGTATTGCCTTTAAATCCGCGCCGCCGGCACCGGCTTAGCCAGCGAAAAGCGACCAAAATTCGGCGAAGGGAGCGATCATGACCGCCTGCATCGTAGGATGGGCACACACGCCGTTCGGCAAGCTTGCCGGCGAGACCGTCGAGAGCCTCATCGTCAAGGTGGCGGCCGACGCAATGGCCGACGCTGGAATCGCCGCCAAGGACGTCGACGAGATCGTGCTCGGCCACTTCAACGCCGGCTTCTCGGCGCAGGATTTTACCGCCTCGCTGGTGCTCCAGGCGTCGCCGGATCTGCGCTTCAAACCCGCGACGCGGGTCGAGAATGCCTGCGCTACCGGCTCCGCCGCCGTGCACGGCGCACTCAAATCAATCGCGTCGCGGTCGGCGAGAATCGTGCTCGTGGTCGGCGTCGAGCAGATGACGACGACACCCGCAGCCGAGGTCGGCCGCAATCTGCTCAAAGCCTCCTATGTACGCGACGAGGCCGACATCGACGGCGGCTTCGCCGGGATTTTCGGCAACATCGCAGCGCTTTATTTCCAGCGCTGGGGCGACCAGTCGGACGCGCTCGCCCGCATCGCCGCCAAGAACCACAAGAACGGCGTCGGCAATCCTTACGCGCAGATCCGCAAGGATCTCGGCTACGATTTCTGCCGGCAGGAGAGCGAGAAGAATCCGCGCGTCGCCGGCCCGCTCAAGCGGACCGATTGCTCGCTGGTTTCCGACGGCGCGGCGGCGATTGTGCTCGCCGACGTCGACACCGCGCTCAAGTTCAACAAGGCGATCGTGTTCCGCGCCGCCGAGCACGTGCAGGACTTTCTGCCGATGGCGCGGCGCGACATTCTCAAATTCGAGGGCCCGGCGCTGGCCTGGCAGCGGGCGCTGGCGGCGGCCGGCATCGCGCTGCCCGATCTATCCTTCGCCGAGGTGCACGACTGCTTCACCATCGCCGAACTGATCGAATACGAGGCGATGGGGCTGGCGCCGGAGGGCCAAGGCGCGCGCGTCATCGCCGACGGCACCGTCGCCAAGGACGGCAAGCTGCCGATCAATCCGTCCGGCGGATTGAAAGCCAAGGGCCATCCGATCGGCGCGACCGGCGTGTCGATGCATGCCATCGCCTCGATGCAACTTACCGGCACCGCCGGCGACATGCAGGTCAAGGATGCCAAGCTCGGCGGCGTCTTCAATATGGGCGGCGCCGCGGTGGCGAATTACGTCAGCATTCTCGAACGGCTGCGCTGAATTTCAATCCGTCGCGGGTCCTATCCAGGCGCCCACCTCTCAGGATGACGGATCGGAAGCCGCCGGCGCAAGCTCGGTGGCCGCTGTTGCGAATTGCGCGCGCACGAAGCTGGCGAAGATGCCGCCGCGCTTGACGAGTTCATCATAGCTGCCGCTCTCGGCGATCCGGCCGTCGTCGAACACCAGGATGCGCGTCGCGTTGCGGATGGTGGCAATGCGGTGAGCGATGACAAAAGTGGTGCGGCCTTTCATCACTTCGTCGAGCGCCATGACCAGGCGCGCCTCGGTGACCGGGTCGAGCGCGCTGGTAGCTTCGTCGAGGATCAGGATCGGCGGATCCTTCAACAGCGCGCGGGCCACCGCGAGCCGCTGCCGCTCGCCGCCGGAAAGCAGCCGGCCGCGCTCGCCGATGCGGGCTTCGAGGCCCTCGGGATTGCGGTCGATGAAATCGAGCGCCTGGGCGCGCGCCGCGGCATCGCGCATCTCCTGCTCGGTCGCATCCGGCTTGCCGACGCGCAGATTGTCCGCGACCGAGCGGTTGAACAGGAGCGTCTCCTGAAACACCACGCCGATGTTGCGGCGGAGCCCGGTCAGCGTCAGCGCCCGAACGTCCATGCCGTCGACGGCGATCACCCCCGACTGCGGATCGAAAGCGCGGTGCAATAGCGCGAGCGCGGTCGATTTGCCGCTGCCGGTCGGGCCGACCAGCGCCACGCGGTCGCCGGGAAGCGCCGTGAAGCGCAAATCGGCCACGGCCGGACGCTTGCCGTCGTAGGAGAACGAAACGTCCTTGAATTCCACCAAGCCGCGCAAGCGGCCCGGGTCGACGGCGTCCGCCCGGTCGTGCACCGCCGGCACGGTGTCGAGCACGCCGAAGAATTCGGCGAGTTTCGGCACGTCCATAAACAGGCGGTTGGCAAAGCCGACCACCTGTTCAAGCCGGCCGATGAGCAGCGCGGCGATCGCCATGAAGCTGACGATGTCGCCGACCGAAGCGAGCCCGACCAGCTTGAGATAAACGCCGACGACCAGGATCACGAGCAACGTCAGCGTCGTAGCGGTGCGCGTGAGCACGGCCGCCACCGCCCACCACGACAGCACCGGCATTTGCGCGCGCAAGAGCGAATTCACCACGCCCCTGAGCGCCGATACTTCGAGCTCGATGCGGGCGAAGCTTTGCACGACGGCGATATTGCCCAGCGCGTCGGCGGCGCTTTCGGCGAGATCGGAATAATGCCGCTCGACCGCGCGCTGCATCGCCTCGGCGCGGCGCATGACCAGCGCGGTCAGCGCCGTGAAGACCACGCAAAGCGCGAGCAGCGGCAGAGCAAGCCGCCAATTGAGCACCAGCGTGGCCGGCAGCAGCACGACGATGAAGACGAAAGCCGCGAAGTGCTCGCGGAAGAACGACACCCATAGCCACCATAACGTGTCGGTGCCGGCCAGCATGATCTTGAGTTGCCGGCCGGAATGCGCGCCGGCGTGATAGCTCAACGGCAGTTGCAGCACATGCTCGAAGAAATCCGCCAGAACGAGATTGCGGCGCCGGTGCGCCAGCCGGTCGGCAAACCACGCCACCACCGCGGCGGTGACGATCACGAACAGGCCGAGCAGCACCCAGGCGCCGATCAAAGGCGACAGCGTGAGCACGGCGGCCCCGACGGCCGCGGGCAGCGGGCGGGAGAGCGCATCGACTATTCTGCCGAACAGGACCGGCTCGACGAATTGCGCCGCGGCCAGCGCGATATTGGCGAGCGCCAGAGTAATGGCGAGGCGCACCTCGGAACCGAGTAGCCCAAGCACGCGAAGATAAATGCGTAAAAAGGTCACGCCCGGGTTCCGTCAAATGTGGCGCCGTGGCGTGCGCGGAGGCGCCTTTTCTGTCAAGATGCGCCGTCCGAGCAATATCAGCGGAGTTGCCGATGCACGTGCAACCCTATCTGAATTTCGACGGGCGCTGCGACGAAGCGCTGGAGTTCTACCAGACGGCGATCGGCGCCGAGATCGGCATGGTGCTGCGCTGGAAGGACAGCCCGGACCAGACCATCCGCTCGCCGGGCAACGAAGACAAAGTGATGCATTCGCAATTCCAGGTCGGCGATACGACGGTAATGGCGTCCGACGGCCGCTGCACCGGCAAGCCGAGCTTTCATGGGATTACGCTGTCGATTTCGGCCGGCAGCGAGGCCGAAGCCGAAAGGCTTTTCGCCGCGCTCGCCGACGGCGGGCAGGTGCAAATGCCGCTCGGCAAGACGTTCTTCTCGCCGCGGTTCGGCATGGTTGCGGACAAATTCGGTGTTGGCTGGATGGTCGTTGTGGCAAACTGATCCGGCTATAGCCGTGGGGGCGTGACGACAATGGGTACCGAAAGCGGGGACTTTGTGATTTTTCGGGTGTTCGACGCGCCGCAGTCGCGCGTGTGGAGCGCGCTCACCGAACCGGAGCACCTCAAAGATTGGTGGCCGCCACCGACCTTCACCATGATCGCCATGAATATGGATTTTCGCGCCGGCGGTATTTTTCACTGCGGCATGCGCTCCCACGAAGGCTACAAAATGTGGGCCAAGTTCGTTTATCAGGAAATCGCCCCGCCGGAGCGGGTGGTTTTCATCAATTCGTTCGCCAATGAGGCCGGCGAGTTGAAACGCCATCCCATCATCCCGACCTGGCCGGCGGAGACGCTGACCACGATCCTTTTCGAGAATGAGCCGGGCGGCAAGACCAAGCTTACCGTCCGCTGGAGCCCGCACAACGCCAGCGAGGTCGAGCGCAAGACCTTCGACATGTCGCACGTCGGCATGAAGGCGACCTGGGGCTCCACGCTCGATCGGCTGACCGCCTATCTGGCGAAGGCAAGCTAAGACCTTTCAGCAGTCTTTCGCATCGTTTCGCCCGGCCGCGATCCGGGCGTCACATTGCCAGCCTGAAAAAGATTAAGGACATGGTCAGCCGGTACGAGTCCGGCGGTGAGTGCGCTTGACAGCAATAAAGCTTCCGATTATTTAACCAATTAATTATTTAACCGGATGGTTATGAACCTCGACGCGACCTTTGCCGCGCTCGCTGACCCGACGCGCCGCGCCATCCTCGCCCGGCTTGCGCGCGGCGAGACCACCGTGCGCGACCTGGCCAAACCGTTCGCAATGAGCCTGCCGGCGATTTCCAAACATCTGAAAGTCCTGGAGCGCGGTGGCCTGATCGCGCGCGGCCGTGAGGCGCAGTGGCGGCCCTGCCGCATCGAAGGGCGTGCGTTGCAGGACGTCGACGAATGGCTCGGTCACTATCGCCGCTTTTTCGACGAGAGTTTCGATCGTCTCGATGCTTACCTTGGAAAGCTGCAAACGAAAGAGCCGCGGAAGAAAGAGAAAAAGCGCGAGCGCAAAAGTCTTGAGCTAAAAAATCTTGGCAGCAAAAATCTTGGCCGAAAAAATCTTGGGCCGAAAAAATAGTCGCGCCGGTGTGAGCGAAAACGCTTCGGAAAATCAGGCGCGTGCCAAGCCGCGGGTCGCAATCTCCAACTGATGGGAATATTTCATGCCGCCAGAAGCCAAATCCACGGATTTCATCATTGCCCGCGTCTTCGACGCCCCGCGAAACCTGGTGTGGGCGTGCTTCACCGACCCGGAGCGCATGAAAGAATGGTGGGGGCCCAATGGTTCAACCATCATTGCATCAAAAATGGATCTGCGGGTTGGCGGAACTTATCGCGGCGGCATGCGCGGCCCCGACGGCACTGTCATGTGGGCAAAGTTCGTCTATCGCGAGATCGTGGCGCCCGAGCTGCTGGTCTGGGTGCATTCGTTTTCGGACGAAGCCGGCCGCCTGACGCGACATCCGCTCAGCCCGACCTGGCCGCTCGAAATCCTCACTACCGTTATTTTCGAAGAAGCGCCGGGCGGAAAGACCAAAGTGACGCTGCGGTGGTCGCCGCTCGATGCAGGCGACGCGGAGCGCAAAACCTTCGATGCGGCGCGCGACAGCATGCGCGGCGGCTGGGGCGGCACGTTCGATCAACTGGACACATATCTGCACCGCGCCTCGATCGACTGACGGGCTTATCCGGCGAAGGTATCAAGGGTTCTCAAGGTCGTCGTTGCGGGAGAAGCGGTCCGGATCCGCGGAGACGCTCCGCGTCATGACGCAGTTCACCGCGACGCCGCTTCGCTCACGTTGCGCTGCGCGGCGGACGGCAGGAACGAGGGGTCGAAAACTTCCGCGGCTTTGGCTTTGGCCTTAAAAGGATGAACGAGCGCCATTTGCTCGATGGCGGCGGCGAAACGCGCGGGGTCGACGCCGCCATAGCCGTTCGCCTTCACAGCCGCTGTAACGATGTTGTCGTCGATCGCCATGCGCAGGCGCTCGAGCTCGACGGCCTTGCTGGCGCCGTCGTCGCGACGGAGTACCGCCTCGACCGCACTTGCCGGATCGCGCACCGTCTCCCGCAGCGCCTTGAGGTAGGCGCGCAAAAAACCGCGCGTTGCGGCCGGCTTGTCCTGGGCGAAAGCGGGCGCGACCATGATGGCGTCGCCATAAAGTTCGAGGCCGTAATCGGCCATCGGCAGCAGAACAAGATCGTCGGCCGGCACGCCGCGCGCCTTGAGGTCGATATAAGAGGTGAAGCTGCAGCCGATGATGGCATCGACCTCGCCTGCGGCGAGCATCGGCTCGCGCACCGGCGAACCGATGGTCTCGATCGCAACCTTGGCGGTGTCGATGCCGTTGATCTTGGCGAAAACCGGCCATTGCGCGAAAGCCGGATCGGCGGCCGGCGCGCCGACCTTCTTGCCCAGCAAATCGCCCGGCACGGCAATGCCGCGGCTGCCGCGCGCGATGACGGCGTAAGGGGGCTTGTCAAACACGATGAACACGGCCTTGATCGGCATCTTGCCGGCGTCGCGAAACTCGATCAGCGTATTGATGTCGGCGACGCCCATGTCGTCGCTGCCCGCGGCCAGGCGGTTGATGGCATCGAGCGGGCCGTGGCCGGTGGCGTCGATGGTGACGTCGAGCCCTTCGTCCTTGAAGTAACCCTTGTCGATGGCGAGGTAAAAGGGCGCCGCCGTTCCGTCGAGCTTGCGGCCGAGGCTGAAATGGATTGCGGTTTCGGCGCGGACAGCCGATGTCGCTACGAGTACGACAAACAATGCAAGAGGCGCGGCCAGCCGGGTAAGCCGCGTGAGGTCGACGATGGCCATGCCCGGTTCCTCGTTCGGTTCCGAAACATCGATATCCGCCGGCCCAGCTCCGCGGCTGCATTCCGATAAAGGACATGACGCCGCAAAGCGCAAGCAGAAGCTGCTCGCATGCGGGTGCGACACAGGCGCATTATTAACGCGAGCGTGTCGGCTGCGGCGGAGCGTGCCGTGAACATGGTGAATCCCGCAATGCCGCCGTTTGCTGCGCCGTTCGCGCCGCCCGACGAGCCGTTGGCGACGCAATTGCTGGCCGACGCGACCCGCGGCGACGACGCCGAGCGCCGGATCGACACCCGGGCGCGGGCGCTCATTGAAGCGATCCGCGCCAAGGCCGGCGGACTCGGCGGCATCGAAGACTTCCTGCACGCTTATTCGCTTTCGACCAAGGAAGGGTTGGCGCTGATGGTGCTCGCCGAGGCGCTGTTGCGCGTGCCGGACGCCGCCACCGCCGACCGCCTGATCGAAGACAAGCTCGCTGCCGGCCGTTGGCTCGAAGGCGACATAAAGTCGAACGCGCTTTTGGTGTCGGCTTCGGCGTGGACGCTCGGCATCGCCGCGCGCATCATCCATCCGGGAGAAACGCCGGAGACGATCCTTGACGATGTCGTGCGGCGGCTCGGGCTGCCGACGCTGCGCGCGGCAACGCGGCAGGCAATGCGGCTGATCGGCTCGCACTTCGTGCTCGGGCAAACCATCGACGAAGCGCTGGCGCGCGCCCGCGGCCAGCCGAAACTTCGCTTTTCGTTCGACATGCTCGGCGAAGGCGCGCGCACCGCCGCCGCGGCCGACAAATATTTTGCCGCCTATGCCGCCGCGATCGAAGCGATCGGCGGCGATGCCGGCGGGTCGCGGCTGCCGTCACGGCCGGGAATTTCGGTCAAGCTCTCGGCGTTGCATCCGCGCTTCGAAGCGGTCTCGCGCGATCGCGTGCTCAAGGAACTGGTGCCGAGCGTCATTGAGCTCGCGCGGCTCGCCAAGGCGCGCGACCTGCAATTCACCATCGACGCCGAGGAGGCCGATCGGCTGGAATTATCGCTCGAGGTTATCGCCGCGGTGCTTGGCGATGCATCGCTGCGCGGCTGGGACGGCTTCGGGCTCGCGGTCCAGGCCTATCAGAAGCGCGCACTGGCGCTGATCGGCTGGATCGAGGAAGCGGCTTTAGCGTTGTGCGGCCGGCTGACCGTCCGCCTCGTCAAGGGCGCGTATTGGGATACCGAGATCAAGCGCGCGCAGGAGCGCGGTCTGTCGGACTACCCGGTGTTCACGCGCAAGGCGATGACCGACTTGTGCTATGGCGCCTGCGTCAAGAAACTCATCGCCGCGCGCGACCAGCTTTATCCGCAATTCGCCACCCACAACGCGCTGACGGTCGCGAGCGTGATCGAGGACGCCGGCGGCGTCGAAGGCTACGAATTTCAGCGCCTGCACGGCATGGGCGAGGCGCTCTATGCCGCACTCATCACCGAACTGCCGCAGGCGGTGTGCCGGGTCTATGCGCCGGTCGGCGGCCATCGCGACCTGCTCGCTTATCTGGTGCGGCGGCTGTTGGAGAACGGCGCTAACTCGTCCTTCGTCTCGGTCGCCGCCGACAAAAGCGTGCCAATCGCCGACATTTTGCGGCGGCCGCAAAGCCGCATCGGCGGGCCGCGCGATGCGCGCAATCCGAAGATCCCGCTGCCGCGCGATCTCTACCGGCCGCAACGGCGCAATTCCGCCAGCGTCGAATTCGGCGAACGCAAAAGCCTCGATGCGATCGTCGCCGAAGTTCGCGCCGGCACCGCCCGGGCCGCGGTTGCGGCGCCGCTGATCGACGGCGCCGCGCTGCCCGGCATCGAGCGCCAGGTCGCCTCCCCGATCGACGGCCGCACGATCGGCATCGTTCGCGAAGCCGACGAAACGATTGCTCGCGCGGCGATGGCGGCGGCTGCGGCCGGCTTTAGCGGCTGGACGGCGACGCCGGTGTCGGCGCGCGCCGCCGCGCTCGAGCGGGCCGCCGATCTCCTCGAAGAGCGTCGCGGCGAGTTCCTGGCGCTGCTGCAGAACGAAGGCGGCAAGACGCTGGACGATGCTCTGGCCGAACTGCGCGAGGGGGTGGACGATTGCCGCTATTACGCCGCGCAAGCGCGCATCGCCTTGCTCGGGCAAGCGCTGCCGGGGCCGACCGGAGAGAGCAACACGCTGCGCTATCGCGGGCGCGGCGCCTTCGTCTGCATCAGCCCGTGGAATTTTCCGCTGGCGATTTTTCTGGGCCAGATCGCGGCGGCGCTCGCCGCCGGCAACACCGTGGTGGCGAAACCCGCCGAGCAGACGCCGCTCGTCGCTGCGCGCGCTGTGACGCTGCTGCACGACGCCGGCGTGCCGCGAACGGCGCTCCATCTCGTGCCGGGCGACGGCAAGGTCGGCGGCTATCTCGTCGCCGACGCCGATGCCGCCGGCGTTGCGTTCACCGGCTCGACCGAAGTCGGCCGCGCCATCAATCGGGCGCTGGCGGCGAAACGCGGCCCGATCGTGCCGCTGATCGCCGAGACCGGCGGCATCAATCCCATGATCGTTGACGCCACCGCGTTGCCCGAACAGGTGATCGACGACGTGATCGTCTCGGCCTTCCGCTCGGCCGGCCAGCGCTGCTCGGCGCTGCGGCTTCTTTGCCTGCAACACGACATCGCCGACGCGATGCTCGCCATGCTGATCGGCGCGACGCGCGAACTCAAACTCGGCGATCCGCGCGAGCCTTCGACTCACCTCGGGCCGGTGATCGACGCCGAGGCCAGGGCAAAACTCGAAGGCTGGATCGCGGAGATGGAAGGCGCCGGCCGCCTCCTCTACCGCTGGAATGGCGATGCGGCGCCGCCGGCCGGCGGCACCTATGTGGCGCCGGCGATCGTCGAACTCGACCGCCCCCGCGAATTGCGCGAAGAAGTTTTCGGCCCGGTGCTGCACGTGGTGCGCTGGCGCGCCGGCGAACTCGAGGCGCTGCTCGACGACATCGCCGGCAACGGCACGGCGCTGACGCTCGGCATCCATTCGCGCATCGATCTCACCGTCGAGCGCATCGTGGCGCGATTGCCGCACGGCAACGTCTACGTCAATCGCAGCATGATCGGCGCCGTGGTCGGCACCCAGCCGTTCGGAGGCACGGAACTTTCCGGCACGGGCCCCAAAGCCGGCGGGCCGAATTACCTCCGCCGCTTCGCCGCCGAGCAGGTCGTGACGGTCAACACAGCGGCCGCCGGCGGCAACGCCGGCCTGCTGGCGCAAGATGATGAGGCCTCATAAGACGATTAGGCCTAACAAAACGTCCGCCGCGCGGTCGACCTGAACTTTAACGCAATCGCCACGTTATGACGTTATGCTGGCGGGGTCATGACTGATTCGATCACACGTCTCTTTCAGGCGGCGCTCGCTTGCCGCCACGACGATCCGTCCACCTCGCGGACGGCGCGGCTGCTGCGCTCGGGCCGCGCCAAGATGGCGAAGAAGCTCGCCGAAGAAGCAGTCGAGGTGGTGATCGACTCCATCCACGGCGACCGCGAAGAAGTCGTCAAGGAAAGCGCCGATCTGATCTATAATCTGGTGGTGCTCTGGGTCGCTTCCGGTATCCGTCCCGAGGATGTCTGGAAGGAGATGGACCGCCGCGAACGGCTGCTAGGCATTGCCGAGAAGGTGCCGAAGAAGATTGCCGACCACAGCGCGCGCCGCACCGTGGTCGCGCTTGAATCCCGCCGCGTGCGCAAGCGCCGCTGATCTCCTTTAATCTCGGTTCGGCTGGCGATGATTGACCAGGTCATAACCGCGCTTGCCTCCTGGATCGTGGAGGTCATTTCCGCCACCGGATACCTCGGCATCGTCTTTCTCATGGCGATCGAATCCGCCTGCATCCCGTTGCCGTCGGAAGTGATCATGCCGTTCGCCGGCTATCTCGTTTTTCTCGGCAAGGCCAACTTGCTCGGCGTCGCGACCGCGGGCGCGATCGGCTGCAATGTCGGCTCCACGATCGCCTATTATGTCGCCGCCAAAGGCGGACGGACGGCGCTCGAACGCTGGGGCAAATACGTCCTCATCAGCCACGCCGAACTCGAACGCACCGACCGGTTTTTCGCCCGCTACGGCGGCGCCACCGTATTTTTCGGCCGGTTGCTGCCGCTGGTCCGTACCTTCATCGCTTTCCCCGCCGGTCTGGCGCGGATGCCGATGCGGCAATTCCAGATTTACACCTTCCTCGGCTCGTGGCTGTGGTGCTTCGCGCTCGCTTACGTCGGCTATCTGCTGGGCGCGCGCTGGGACAGCGATCCGACCATGCGCAAGCTGTTCCACGACTTCGATGCCGTCATCGCGCTCGCCGTCCTCGTCGGATTCGCCTGGTTCGTGCGGTCGCGGTGGCGCGAGGGCCGCCGGTAGCGGCGACGCCGGTCATTGCCGTTGGCTTTATGGCCGCCGGGCATGTATCCTAAAGTTCAAACCTCAAGCACGGCTGCGAGTTTGCGCCATGACCGGATTCGCACAACGATGGATGGCTTGCGCCGCTATCGCGGCGCTGGTGGCGGTTTCGCCGGCCGCCGCGAGCATTGCCATTGCCCAGAGCAGCCAAGCACAAAGCAACCAAGCACCCGCCGCTGCACCGGCCGTGCCCGCGGCGAAACAGGCCGCGCCCGCGCTTCCACCGCAACCGCCGCCGCCCGCCGCCTTCCAGCCGGGCTTTCTGCATCAGTTGAAAGCCTGGTGGGACGAGTCCGCTGCCTTCGTCGACCGCAAGATCAAAGACACCGGCGGCCAGGTCGGCGGTCTGGGCAAAAAATCGGGTGAGGCGACGCAGAGCGCCGCCGAGGCCACCAAGGAGGCCGCAAAGGACGCTGCGGCCGTTACGCAAAACGCCATGCACGGCGCGGTCGAGGTGACCAAGGGCGCGGCTGCGACCGCACAAGACGCGATCAAGAGCGCAGTCGAGGCGACCAAGAACGCCGCCACCGCCATCGTCAAGCTGCCGGAGACGCGTCTTGTCGACGTGCACGAGCGCTGCGAGAAAGCACCCAACGGCGGCCCCGATTGCGAAGCGGCGGCCGCGGCCGGCTGCCGCGCCAAAGGCTTTGCCGGCGGCCGACCGCTCGACGTCCGCAGCACGGAAAAATGTGATACGACCTCGTTGCAGGGCGGCCAGGTTCCAGACCAGTCCGAATGCCCGGTCGAAACCGTCGTGACCCGCGCGGCGTGTCAGTAAAAGTTGCGCATGATCTTTTCGGAAAACCGGTACCCACTTTTCCGGATCATCCTCAGGTAAACAACGCATGATCTTTTCGGAAAACCGGTGCCCACTTTTCCGGATCATGCTTGGATTGGAGCAAGCATTCCCATGATGTCCAAAGCCGATCGCAACAAGGCGGCCGATATTCTCGTCGCCGCGGAAAAAGCCCGCAAACAGGCGGTGCAACTTTCAAAAACCTGGCCCGGCATCACCATGGAGGACGCTTACGCAATCTCCACCGAGGTCGCCAACCGCAAGATCGCCTCGGGCGCCAGGCTGATCGGCCACAAGGTCGGCCTGACCTCGAAAGCGATGCAGCGCTCGTCGCAGATCAACGAGCCGGATTACGGGCATTTGCTCGACCATATGATGATCGCCGACGGTGCCCGCGTGCCGCACGAGAATTACTGCCTGCCGCGCGTTGAAATCGAGCTCGCTTTCATTCTCGGCAAGGCGTTGCGCGGCCCCGGCATCGGGCTTCCCGACGTGCTGCGCGCCACCGAATATGTCGTGCCGGCCATCGAGATCGTCGACGCCCGGCTGCAGGACCCGCGCAAGATTTTCGACACCATTTCCGACAACGGCGCCGCCGCCGGCATCGTCATCGGCGGCCGGCCGGTCGGGCCTTTGGAAGTCGATCTGCGCTGGGTCGGCGGCGTCATGTATTGCAATTCCGAGATCGAGGAGACCGGCGTCGCCGCCGGCGTGCTCGGCCATCCGGCGCTCGGCGTCGCCTGGCTCGCCAACAAGCTCGGCGCGCACGGCGTCAGCCTCGAGCCCGGGCATATCGTGCTCGCCGGCTCGTTTACCCGCGTGGTGTTCGCCAAAAAGGGCGACACCTTGCACGCCGACTTCGGCGCGCTTGGCGGCATCGCGGTGCAGTTTGTTTAGCCGTCATCCCCGGGCTTAGCCGTTCGAAGCACGGCGTCGCTTCGCTCGCCGCCGTCTTGCGCCTTGGCCGCCGCAGCGCGATCATGTCCGGGGCGATGCCGGGCGAAGACGGGAAGGTCGATCGTGCTGGCGTGGAGTTTCAGGCGCTGGATTTTCGCCCTGGCGGGCTTGTGCCTCTCGGCGACGTTGTTGCGTGCGGCGCTGCCGAGCAGCGAAGACATTCCCGGACCGACCTCGCTTGCCGGCCAGCTTCTGATCGCGACGCCGGAATTGCGCCAGCCGATTTTCGACCACGCCGTGATCTTGCTGGCGCAGCATAGCCGCGACGGCGCGCTCGGCATCATCATCAACCGCCCGTTCGATACCAAGCCCATCGCCGCTTTGCTCACGGCATTCGGCGCCGATGCAACCGGCGTCACCGACAGCGTGCGCGTCTTCGTCGGCGGACCGGTCGATCTGACCGTCGGCTTCGTGCTGCATAGCCCCGACTATCGCCGCTCCGATACCGTCGACATCGACGGCCGCGTCTCGCTGACCGGCGCACCCGAGGCGCTGCGCGACATCGGGCTCGGCAGAGGTCCGAAGAAGAGCCTCGTCGCTTTCGGCTATGCCGGCTGGGCGGCGTCGCAGCTCGACGACGAGCTCAAGCACGGCGTGTGGCTGACGGTGCCGGAAGACCCCGATCTCGTTTTCGACGACGACCGCGCCAAGGTCTGGACCGACGCGTTGGCGCTGCGCAAGGCGGCGCCATGAATTCCGGCGTCAATCCCGGGCCGAGCCAACGGCTGCCGCCCGAGTTGGCGGACCGAAGTGGCGGCCCGGTTGCGGCCTCCGAGGAAGCCGCAATGACCGGCTTTCGCCGCGTTGACAGGCCCCGGCATCGGCCTACATTAAAGGGGTTCCTAGGGGAGCTCCCAGGAGGGAGCTGAGAGACCGCGCGTCCCGACCTTTCCCTCTCCCGCTCGCGGGTGAGGATGAGGTCAAGGGCGCAACCGCGAAAAACCCTTTGAACCTGATCCGGGTCATGCCGGCGAAGGGACAGGAATATTCAATGTCACCCGCGGCTCGCACTGCCAGACTTGTCGGTCCGCTGTTTGTCGCGATCGGGCTCGGCATCCTGATCAACACGCCGTTCTATGTCGGCGCGGTCATCGAAGGCGTGCACAGTCCCACCCTCGTCTACCTGTCCGGCATCGCAACGCTGCTTGCCGGCCTTGCCATCCTCAACGCCTATCGGGCGTGGACCGCCGACTGGCGGGTCATCATCACCGCCCTCGGCTGGATTTTCGTCATCGCCGGCATTCTTCGTCTCGTGGTGCCGGAACTCGTGACCAAACTCGCCACGACGATTTATGCCGGCACCACCGCGCTTTTGATCACCGGCGCCATCGTTCTCGTCGTCGGCGGCTTTCTCAGTTTCGAAGGCTACCGGCAAACAATCGATACCCGCGCATGAACGTGGTGCGCAAAACAGCAATTCTGAATTCAGGAGTGCATCGATGAACAAGCATATGGCGCAATCCGATCTTGCCACGCCGAAAGTGACCACCGGACCGATCGCCGGCTCGCGCAAGATTTATGCGCGGCCGGACGCCGCGCCCGAGCTGAAAGTGCCGCTGCGCGAGATCGCGCTCGACGCCTCCTCCGGCGAGCCGTCGGTGCCGGTGTACGATCCGTCCGGGCCCTACACCGACCCGGACGCAAAGATCGACGTCGAAAAGGGATTGGAACGCACCCGCATCGACTGGGTGCGCGAACGCGGCGGCGTCGAGGAATATGACGGCCGGCCGATCAAGCCGATCGACAACGGCAACGCCACCGGCAAGCACCTCGCCCGCAACTTCGCCAACACGCCGAGGCCGCTGCGCGCGCTTCCCGGCCAGCCGGTGACGCAGCTCGAATGGGCGCGCGCGGGCGTCATCACCAAGGAAATGATCTACATCGCCGAGCGCGAAAATCTCGGCCGCAAGGCGATGCTCGACGTCGCGCAGGAGCGCCACGCCGACGGCGAAAGCTTCGGCGCCTCGGTGCCGCTCTACGTCACGCCGGAATTTGTCCGCAGCGAAGTGGCACGCGGACGCGCCATCATTCCGTCCAACATCAATCACGGCGAATTGGAGCCGATGATCATCGGGCGGAATTTTCTCACCAAAATAAACGCCAATATCGGCAACTCCGCCGTCACTTCCTCGGTCGAAGAGGAAGTGGAGAAAATGGCGTGGGCGATCCGCTGGGGCGCCGACACGGTGATGGACCTCTCGACCGGACGCAACATCCACAACACCCGCGAATGGATCCTGCGCAACGCGCCGGTCCCCATCGGCACGGTGCCGATCTATCAGGCGCTGGAGAAGGTCGACGGCGATCCCGTCAAGCTCGATTGGGAATGCTACAAGGACACCCTGATCGAGCAATGCGAGCAGGGTGTCGACTATTTCACCATCCACGCCGGCGTGCGGCTCGCTTACGTGCCGCTCACCGCCAGCCGCGTCACCGGCATCGTCTCGCGCGGCGGCTCGATCATGGCGAAGTGGTGCCTGGCGCATCACAAGGAAAGCTTCCTCTACGAGCGCTTCGACGAGATTTGCGACCTGATGCGCAAATACGACGTGAGCTTCTCGCTTGGCGACGGCTTGCGCCCCGGCTCGATCCGCGACGCCAACGACCGCGCCCAATTCGCCGAGCTGGAAACTTTGGGTGAACTGACCAAGCTCGCCTGGGCCAAGGGCTGCCAGGTGATGATCGAAGGCCCCGGCCACGTGCCGCTGCACAAGATCAAGATCAATGTCGACAAGCAGCTCAAGGAATGCGGCGAGGCGCCGTTCTATACGCTTGGGCCCCTGGTGACCGACATTGCGCCGGCCTACGACCACATCACCTCGGCGATCGGCGCCGCCATGATCGGCTGGTTCGGCACCGCCATGCTTTGCTACGTCACGCCGAAGGAGCATCTTGGGTTGCCCGATCGCAACGACGTCAAGGACGGCGTCATCGCTTATAAGATCGCGGCGCATGCCGCCGATCTCGCCAAGGGCCATCCGGCGGCGCAATTGCGCGACGACGCGCTCTCGCGTGCGCGATTCGAGTTCCGCTGGAACGACCAGTTCAACCTATCGCTCGATCCCGACACCGCGCGCGAATACCACGACGAGACGCTACCGAAGGAGGCGCACAAGGTGGCGCATTTCTGCTCCATGTGCGGGCCGAAATTCTGCTCGATGAAGATCACGCAGGACGTGCGCGACTACGCGGCGACGCTCAACGATCCGGAGAAGCGGGCAATCGCCGGCGAGACGCTCACGGCCGAAGAAGGCATGGCGGCGATGTCCAAGAAGTTTTTGGACCTCGGCGCGCAGGTCTATGTCGAGGCGGAGAAGGTGAAGAAGAGCAACAAGGCGCTGTGAGAAATATGGAGGATGCAGCGTGTGAGGGGCGGCATTCATGCCGTTTTAAGAAACTTTACAGCACGATCTGCGTTTGCTACGCGGGCGATTCAGTGGGGGAGATGAGCTATGACGAAGAACCTAGAAGAATTGGTTATCCGCGCCCGCAAGATAACGATGACGCCGGCTCAACTTAGAGACCAGCGGCGGAGTTTTGCCTACGGCAATACGCACATTGAGAACGAGAGAATCACTCGCGAGATGGTTGCCGAGGCCGATCATAAAATAGAGACCAGCGACGAGTAACGTGGCCGGCGATCGCCACAGTGAAGCGGAAGACGCCGCGCTCCTTAGCGATCCAGATGAAATTGCGCGGCGCGAAGCTGAAAACGGTCTCAGGCAATTTACGCTTGCGTTAGATATTATTCGCTCGCACGTAAAGGATACGGAGCGACCCTTCAAGTTGCGCGCCGGCCCGATTATGCAATTGCATCAAGCGGCACTTGACGGCCTGCATCGCCTCGCAGGTACGTTTCGAAATACACCGGTGAAGATTTACGGAAGCCTCCATCAGCCGCCGGAGCCCGCTTTCGTGGCTGATGAAGTACAGGCACTATGCGAGTACATCAACAGCAACTGGCACAGGAGCGCGGTCCATCTCTCTGCGTACGTTCTTTGGAAGATGAACTGGATTCATCCGTTTGCAGACGGGAACGGCCGCACCGCCAGAGCGGCGTCTTATGTCGTGCTGAGTATCAAGCTTGATAGCCTGTTGCCGGGTACTCCGACGATCCCGGAACAAATCGCCTCCAATAAGGACCCCTACTACAACGCGCTTGAGGAGGCCGATAAAGCATGGGCCTCACAGAAGATCGATGTGTCCGCTCTTGAGAGCCTTTTGGGTGACATGCTTGCACAGCAACTTCTCAATGCAGCCAAAGAAGCTGCCGGTGAAGCCGCTAGCCCGTAGGGTGGATTAGACGCGGAACCCGAAGGCAGCGTCGTTGCGTTATCCGCATGACCGGTTTCTCCATACGGGAACGTCGCACTACTTCGTTTTGATCTGCGCCGGATCGGTCAGGATGATCTCCGGCTTTCCCCTATAGCTCTTGATCGGGCCGGTGACGTCAACCGTCTTGCCTTCAAGCGAGTCGATATCCGGAAACTTGCCGAAGCCCGTAGCCCGTAGGGCGGACTAGCGAAGCGTAATCCGCCGTCTGGTCTTTCTCGTCATCGCTGCGAGTTACGACTTCGCCGAACGCGCCCTACGAAAGGTTGTCTCCCCGCTCCCTGAATATGCCGGAGCTCGCGGCCTCGCCGGCCCAATGGAGCGGAAATATGCCACGCCGGACATCGCGGTAGAACAACGAGTACGGCCAATCCTGCACGCGCCGGACCAGGCCGTGCTTGACCGGATTGAAGTAACAGTATTCGACATGCCGCGCGTAATCGGCCTCGGCTCGGGTCAAATGCTCCCAGAAACGCCGCTGCCAGATGCCGCGTTCATTACGAGCTTTGCGGACAGCCGAACGGCGCTCCAGCTTCGGCAGAAATCTGGCAAAGCGCATTTTGATCAATCGCCACCGCGTCGAGAAATCCGCGTCATTCGGCGGCAAACGCCAGATCGCATGGAGATGGTCGGGAAGCACAACGATTGCTTCGATGTCAAATGGATATGTATTCCGCGTCTCCTCGAACGCATCCCGCAAGGCGTCGGCGTGATCGACAAGCCGCGTTCGATTCCGCTCCAGGAGATTGACCGTATAGAACCAACACCCACCGGGGATGAAGGCGCGGCGATAATTTGGCATCGCGCCAGTCTAGTGAAGTTTTCTTAGCCTAAGCTAGGGGTTTAAGCCGTAGCATCGCCGAAGGCTGATGGCGGATTACGCTTCGCTAATCCGCCCTACAGGCTATTTTTTGTTTGTTGAGCTATCCTGTTGGCGCGATCGAGGGGAGAGTGCGATGATGAAGCGGGCGATGTGTGCGGCAATCGCTTTGGGCGTTGCCTCCGGTGCCAACGCCGCGACGTTGCGGCTCAAGAACTACATAGCGCCTGAAGATGAAAAGCAGCGCATCTTAAATGCCGTGTATTTAGACGGCTTGAAGGATGGCCTTATCGCCTTCAACATCGTTAGTGCTCGCAACGGCGCGGCGCCATTGTTTTGCCTGCCGCCGAACCTGGCGCTTACACCCGAGCAAGCCGACGACATTTTGATGCGGGAGGCAAAGGGCCGTCCGTACCCCGACGACATGATCGTATCGATTGTGCTTTTGGCGGGCCTGAGAAAAACTTATCCCTGTGGCGGGCAAAGCAAGTGAGCGTCGTCCGCTGTTTGACATTGTCGATCCGAAACGGAGAACGCGGCTACGAGCGCTCGTTATTACCTTTGTCATGGCCGGGGCATAGCCCGCGAAGACGGGCGTGAACGCCCTTGTGTCCCGGCCATCCCCGTCTTTGCGCCCCAACGAACAAGACGTGGATGCCCGGCATAAAGCCGGGCATGACGGCGTGTCTTACCTCACCGTAATGACCAGGCCGTTGAGATCAGCGCTGACGATCGCGCCGACCGAGCTGCCGGTCAGAGTCAGTACGGCGCCCTTCTGGTTGGCGAGCACAATCGCCTGCGCGCCCCGCCCGACAGCCGCGCCGACATTCCCCGCGGCATAGACGCCGGTAACATCGGACGGTCTGTTGATGTTGCTCACGGTGCCGCGAAAGCGCGTCTCGGAAGCACCGAAGGTGAACCCGTAGCTCAGGCCGCCGATGCCGAGCCGGTACTGTCTGCCTTGGAACGTGAGCGTGCCAGAACCGCCGGAGCCGCCGATGATAAAGCCCGCCTTGATGACGCTGAATCTGATGCCGCCGCTGTCGGCGTGTGCTGCCGACACGAAGGCTGCGCCGGCTAAGGCCGGCAACACGATCAGGCTTGTACGAAGGGCGGATGAGATGCGCATGCGTGGTTGCTCCTGGAGACGCGTGAGATGCGAATTGGCTGTGCCGCCGGGAGCATACCGCGCGGGCACGCCCCCGCGCACTCATGACATTGAGAATCGTGCCGTCGAATTCAGTTATGAGCGGCGCTGCACTACTTCGCTTTGATCTGCGCCGGATCGGTCAGGATGATCTCCGGCTTTCCCTTATAACTTTTGATCGGGCCGGTGACGCCGACCGTCTTGCCTTCCAGCGAGTCGACATCCGGAAACTTGCCGAAGTCGTCCTGGAAGATAACCGCGGCGAACACGTTATCGGGATAGCGCCCGCCGATGTCGATGAAGATCGCGTTGCCGGATGCCGTATGGTGGACGTCGCTGACGCGGCCTTCGACGGTCACGCTCTGACCGACATGATCCTTCGCCTCGGACGACTTGATAGTCCTCGCATCGGCAAGGACCGGCACCGCCGCCGTCACTACGAGTACAAGAGCGGCAACGAACGCTCTCATGGCCGATCTCCGCAACAACAAGTCGGCGGCATTATGGATTGCCGGATCGTCCGGCGCAAAGACAGCGCTTGGCGCCTGCAATCGACAACGGGGTTTACGCGGCCGGGGATTTCAGAAAGCCACGCCGACGCGGCGGCCTTTCTGCCAGACGATATGGCAGGCTTTTTTGACGCCGCTGTGGTTCAGCATGAACCGCGGTGGAATTGCGTCGCTGCCATGCACCTCGAGACAGGCGCCCCCGGCGCTGACGTCGATGATCCGGCAGGCGACCGTCGGGCTTTTCAAGTCGACAAAAATGGTCGCCGTCGTGGCCATCCGCCCCGATGGCCGGACACGATGAAACCGGCGTTTTTCCTCGTGACCCATGCTGGCGCTGACAGGTTTCGCTGACAGGTGTCCGGTGACAGGTTCTCAAAACACCGATTATCGCCGGCCACGGTTATGGCGAGGTAAATTCGGCCCGGGCCGGCGCCGGAATCGCCCGCCAAGCTGAACCGCGGCGTGCGCGGAGCAGCAAAAATAGAGCTAATATTGAACTATTCCGGTCAGCCAAAGTTGATGCTGCCGAAAGCGCGCGCCGGGCAACGTCCCACTCCGCCGTTCGGCGCGGCTCAGCTGTTGCGGCCCTCTTTGGCTTGGCCGTCGAGGAAATCCGCCAGGCTGCCGCCCGAGCCTTTTTTCTTTCGTTTCGGCGCCGCCGGCTGCACCGCCGGCAAAGCGGCGTCGCGGGCAAGCCGCAGCGCCCGAAGCCGCTCGGTCTTTGCCCGCAGGGCGGCGGCTTCGGTCTCGTAATCGGCCGTCGCCTTCTTGGCGGTCTGCGCGCGCTGCAATTTGGCAAATTGCGCGGTCGCCTCGTTTTTTGACTTCTCCGACATTGCGGGCCCTTCTGACGGAATCATGTGAGTTGCCACTGACATATCAGCCGGCAGCCCGGTTCGGCGAGGTAAATCGCGGTTCCGCCCGGTGGCAGCCGTCGATATCCGGCCGTGCCGATCATGGCGGCTGGCGGCCGCCATTCGCTTCGATGACGGCGCCGGTGATGTAGCTGGCGCGCGTCGAGGCCAGAAAGGCGATCGTTTCGGCAATGTCTTCCGGCCTGCCGAGCCGGCCGATCGGGATCGCCTGGCGCGCGGCCTCGAGCTGCTGCGCCGTCAGTTCGCCGCGCACCGCGGGCGTGTCGGTCAGTCCGGGAGCGACGGTGTTGACGGTGATGCCGAACGGCGCCGCTTCGAGCGCCGCGTACCGCGTCAGGTGGATCACCGCCGCCTTGGCCGCCGAATAGGCCGGCCCGGTCGGGTTCTCAGGGGTGACGCCGGACATCGACGAGACCGTAACGATGCGGCCGTCGGCCACGGGGACGCCGGCGCGGCGCCGCAGCATCGTGCGGATGCACAGGAACGGGGCGCGCGCGTTGAGCGCCTCGGTCCGTATCCAGTTTTCCGTCGTCGTTTCGACGATGCTCGGCCGCACGCCAGGTGCCAGAAACGGACCCCCGGCGACGCAGGCCAGCACCGCCACCGTGCCGAGCTTGGTTTCGACCTCGTCGAACAAAGCCTCGACCGAGCGCTCGTCGACGACGTCGACGGCGAAGGCGGCATGGCCGTCATGTGGCAGCGTCGCGGCGACAGCCCGCGCGCCGGCAAGATTGAGATCGGCCAGCGCGACGGTGAAGCCGTCGCGGGCCAGCGCGCGCGCCGTCGCCTCGCCAATGCCGCGACCCGCTCCGGTAACGATTGCAACCCGCTTCACGTGTTTCCCCCCATTCCGCCCTCCCCGTAAGCCCGCAAACCGCAGGAGGATAGGCAAATCTTTCGTTCGCGCTCAATCCGCGCTACTGATTATAGACACGGCCTCACCGGGAAGCACCCATGACCAACGGCAGTTCGCCCACGCTGCAAGAGCTGGAAGAGCGCATCGCGATCGCGCGTGACAACGTCCGCGAGTTGATCGAGCAGGCGGCGGCCTATTCGGGCGCTGAGGACGAGGATCGCAACGCCGACCGCCTCGCCCAGCAGCAGGCGACGCTCGACGATCTGGTCAAGCAGCGCGACGCGCTCCTGAAGAATAAGAAATAACGCGATGTCGCCGCCGGCGGCTGGCGGCGGCGCTGCTCACGCGACCATCACGACCTTGCCGGTGGCCAGCGCATAGACGGCGCCGACCACTCTGATCTTCTTGTCGTCGACCGCCTGGTTCAGGATCGGCGTCGCCGCCTTGAGCGCCTCGACGGTGCGGACGACATTGCGGCGGATGGCGTTGGTGAGCGTGTCGCCGGGCTCATCCGCGACATCCCTGACCGCCGGCGCGAGCGCGGCGACGAGCGACGGCAAATGACCGGGAAAGCTCACGCCGTCCTTGACCGACTTGAGCGCCGCATCGACCGCGCCGCAGGCATCGTGGCCGAGAACCATGATCAGCGGCGTCGACAGCACATGCACCGCGTATTCGAAGCTGGCGATGGTTTCGTCGTTGGCGAAATTGCCGGCGACGCGGCAGACAAAGAGATCGCCGCGGCCGGCGTCGAAGCAATATTCGGGGGCGATACGCGAATCCGCGCAGGATAGAATCGCCGCGAACGGATTCTGGCCGTGCGTCAGGGGCTCGCGTTCATGCTTGAAATCGTGGCGCCTCGCGACACCCTCCACGTAGCGGGCATTGCCAGCCGCAAGCCGCGCCAGCGCGGCGTCAGGCGATAGCACGTTCTCCGGCTTCGGTGCCGGCTTGAGCGGCGCCTTGGTCTTGGTAGCAGTCTTGGCCAGCGCCGGATCCGATGCGGCGAGAACCGCGGCCGCGCCGGCAACGGCGGCAAGAAAGCCGCGCCGCGCCAGCGCACTGTTCGGCGCACTATCATGGTTGGCATTGCTGTCGCCACACCGCAGACACATCGTCACCTCCCATTCGGCCGAGCGCATCCAGGCCGTCGTTGGTAATGCGGCCGCTGCGAAGCGAGCATAACCGCGGCAGCTAAGCCTCGCCCGGAAACGACCGCGCGTCCTTAATTTTTCATCCCGAAGTCCCGTTGCAAAACCCGCCCATTGCCGTGCAGTGGGATTTAGCCCGGTGGTCGCGATCCAGAATCGCCGTCGGCGTCGCCCATGCGGCATGTCCGCGCATCGGCGGCGGCCCGGCAACGGTAAGACCTGCCATGCCGCTGGTGCATTAATTCTAGGCTTGCAGCAAAGCAAATTTTCGCGCCCTTGGAGGCGCCGGGGAGGCACGCACGGTATTGTTTCCGCAAGGTTTCAACCGCCGCGCAAGCGACGCCGGCGTGCCGGCCAAGTTAATTGCAAACAACCCAAGGGAATCCGAAATGCCCGTGAAGTTTAAGATGTTGCGGAGAACCGCAGCGATGCGGCTCGCCGCGGCCGCCGCATTCGTCGTTGTCGCCGCGCTGCCGGCTGGCGCGCAAGAGCCGATCAAGATCGGTTTCGGCATGTCGCTCACCGGCCCCCTCGCCGCCAACGGCAAGATGTCGCTGGTGGCGATGCAAGTCTGGGAGTCCGACATCAACGCCAAGGGCGGCCTGCTCGGCCGTCCGGTCAAGCTCGTCTATTACGACGACCAGAGCAAAGCGGCCCAGGTACCGGCGATCTATTCCAAACTCCTCGACGTCGACAAGGTCGACCTGATCGTCTCCGGCTATGCCTCGACGCAGATTGCCGCCGCCATGCCGATCGCCATCTCCAAGAACAAGCTGTTCATGAGCCTGTTCGGCACCGGCGTGAACGACGTGTTCAAATACCCGAAATACTTCGCCATGATCCCGAACGGCCCGACCCCGAAGCCGGCCTTCACCCGCGGCTTCTTCAAGGTCGCGGAAGCGCAAAACCCGAAGCCGCAGACCATCGCGCTGGCTTATGCCGACGCCGAGTTCGGCCAGAACGCCTGCGAGGGCGCGCGTGAGAACGCCAAGGCGGCCGGCCTCAAGATCGTCTACGACCGCAGCTATCCGCCGTCGACCGTGGATTTCTCGCCGGTGGTTCGCGCCATCCAGGCCGCCAACCCGGATCTCCTGGTCATCTGCTCCTACCCGCTCGACACCGTCGGCATGATCAAGAGCGTCAACGAACTCGGCTTCCACCCGAAGATGTGGGGCGGCGCGATGGTCGGCTTGCAGGCGACCGCCTTCAAGCTGCAACTCGGACCGATGCTCAACGGCATCGTCAACTTCGAGACCTGGCTGCCGGTCAAGTCGATGGAGTTTCCCGGCTCGCTCGATCTCTTGAAGAAGTACCAGGCGCGCGCCGCCACCGCCGGCACCGATCCGCTCGGCTTCTACATGCCGGTATGGGCGTATGCCGACCTGCAGGTGCTCGGCGAAGCGATCACCGCGACCAAGAGCCTCAACGACGACACGCTCGCGGCCTACATGCACAAAGCGACGTTCTCGACCGTGGTCGGCGACGTCAAGTTCGGGCCGCTCGGCGAGTGGACCGAGGAACGCACGCTCGCCGCGCAGTTCCAGAACATCAAGGGCAACGGTCTCGACCAATTCCGCGATACCAAGACCGAGGTCATCGTCTATCCGCCGCAGTTCAAGAGCGGCGACGTGATCTATCCCTACGAAAAGGCGATCGTGAAATAAGCGGCCGCCGCCGCGGCTACATGGCGGTGCTTCCTTCGCCTCTTCCGATCCGGGAGAGGCGAAGGAGCGATGCGACGAGCGAGCGCGGAGCGCGCATTGCGGAGTTGCGCGGCTATCCCCTCTCCCGCCTCTACGCTGTGAAGAGGGGAAATCGAGCGGATCTCACCGCGCATTCCAGATTTCACATCGCGCAAGCCGCGCTACAATAAGCGGCGATGCTCACGCTCTACTCGTACCCGACGCTGTTCGGCGTCGCCGACAATAACGGCTACGGCCTGAAGGTTTTCGCCTTCCTGCGGCTGGCGAAACTGCCGTTCGGCCACGAGCATATCTTCGATGCCTCGGCGGCGCCGCGCGGGCAGCTTCCCTATATCGTCGACGACGGCGTCACCGTCGGCGACAGCGACACGATCATCGCGCACCTGATCGCCAAATACCGGCTGGGCATCGATGCCGCGCTTGGCGAGCGCGAGCGCGATTTGAACCTGCTCGTCAGCCGGCTGCTCGACGATCTTTACTGGGTGATGTCGTATTCGCGCTGGAAGGATGAGCGCTACTGGCCCTCCTTCCGCGCCGCACTGATGCGCGAGCATGCGAGCGTGACCGACGAGGGCCTGCGTAAGGCGCGCGAGTTCAATTTTCAGCGCTATCATTTCCAGGGCATCGGTCGCTATGCGCCCGAGGCCGCTTACGCGCGCGGTCTCGCCGATCTCGCGGTTCTATCGCATCTCATTCCGGCGACAGGTTATGTCCACGGGCCGCAACCGACCAGCATCGACGCCGGCATCTACGGCTTCATCGCCAACATCTATTTCTACGATATCGACACGCCGTTGAAGGAATTCGTCGCGGCGCAGCCGAACCTCGTTCGCCACACCACCGCGATCCACGAATTGGTCATGCGCGGCTAGGCTGTAGAACGCTTCAACCGCCGTCGCGCGGCGAAGCGGTCGCTGCCGGCAACCGCGAAGCGATCCGGTCTGGATGCCGCGGAACGAAGCGGCGGCGCTACTGGTTGTCGCCGACCGGCATCGGCGGACGCGGCGGGTCTTTGCTGGTCGCGCCGGCGCCAGGGCGCAGCAGATCCGGAATTTTCTTGATCGCCGCGAACAGGCCGCCGTCCTGGTGGGTCTCGGCTTGCGCGTCGTCCTGCGGCGGCGGCACCGCTTCGACCGGAGCCGTGACCGGTTGGGATTTGATCTCGACCGTGCCGAGGGGCGCGGGCTCAAGCGGCGGCGCGGCCGTCGCCGTGGCGGCAGGAACCGTCGCCGTGGCGGCAGGAACCGTCGCCGTGGCGGCGCCAACCGAGCCGACCGGACCCTCAGTCGGCTTGGCCGGAACCGCGACCGCCACCGGCGGCGTTGGCGCCGGCACGAGTTCGACTGGCGGCGGCGCCGGCCGGCCGGCATCGACCTTGGCAAGCGCGGCACGAACTTCGGCCTCGACCGATTGCATATCGCGCGACTTGTCCTCGACAGCGTCCCGCGGTTTCGCTTCGGCCTCGCGCGGCTTGGATTCAGCTTTGGATTCAGCTTTGGACTCGGCTTCGGCTTTGGCTTCGCCCTTAGATTCGGCCTTGGGCTCGGCCTTGGGTTCGGCTTTGGCCTCGGTCTTGGATTCGGTCTTGGATTCGGTCTTGGCTTTGGTTTCGGCTTTGGCCCTGGCTTCAGCTTTGGACTCGCCCTTGAACTCGCCCTTGGATTCGGCTTTGGCTTGGCTCCTGCCTTCAGCCTTACTTTCCGCCTTGCCGTCAGCCGCGGCGTCGGATTTGGCCGGCTTGTGCGCAACCGTCGCCTCGCGAGGCGACGCCTTGCGCTCTCCGCCAAGGGGGGATGGAACCGGCAGATCCGCCGCTTTGATATCGGTGGCGGCGGGCGGCGCGGCAGACGCTGCCGATGACGGCTGACGGGGCCCCGCGGGCAGCCGCGGCGCCTTGGTAACGAGCGTCGCATTCGGCGCGGCCACAATGGCGGCAGGCGAAGACGGCGGGGCCGTGACCGGCAGCGACGACCAATAGGCACCGAGATGAGCGACCAGGTAGCCGCCGAAGGCGGTGGCCACACCGGCGCCAACGATCTCGAACAGCTTCATGGTGAAGCGCGAGAAGAAGGAGGAAACCTTTTCCGCCACGGCGATCCCCACTAAGCGTATCGTCAATTGCCCCGTCGCAACGCGGATTTAAAGGTCGTTATGGGGCGAAATTGAGATAGCCCCGTTCCCGTAAATACAAAGTAAGGGCGCGAAGGACTATTTCCCTGCGGCCTTGCGGAGCGCGGCGTTGATGCGATCCTGCCAACCCGGCCCATCCTCCTGGAAGAAGTCGAGCACGTCACGGTCGATGCGCAGCGATACCGTCTCCTTGACGCCGGGCAGCGCCGCAGCCGCCCTCGGCGGCCCTTCGACCGGCTTGGTCGTCGCCGCCTTGAAGGCCTTCTCGGCCGCGGTGCGGGCATCCGGCGCGCGTCGTGTCATAAGCGAGAATATAGCAGATGGCTCGTCGCCATGACGATGGCCTTTAAATTCACAATGGGCCTCAAAATTCACGACGGCCCCTAACTTCACGGTGGCCCTTAACTTGGCAAATCGCTACTCCACCGCCTCGCGTTCGCGCTGGCAGCGATATTCCGCGCGTTGCAAATCGGCATCGATCACGGTTGCGTATTGGTCCGGCAACCGGCAGTTCGGCGCGGCGTCGCGATCCTTATAGGCCGAGTTCGCAATAGGCCTGCGGCAGCTTCAAAACGGTGAGGCAATTGGTGCTGTCTTCGCGGACTTTCTGGGCAAGCCGCTTGCACTCGGCAGCCCACGCCGCGGCATGGGCTGCCGTAGCGGCGGCAAGACAAGCCTGGTAGCGAAGCGCCGCAGCTTGCGGCGAGGCCTGCCGCGGCTCGGTATCCTGCTGTTGCGCGAGCATCCGTCCAAGCCGGGCGCGCTGCCCGGCCGCCGCAGGCGCGGCCCGTTGCTCGGCGCGGAGGACTCCATCGCGAGCTTGCGCATGGACAGTATAATTTCCGTCGCCGCAGACCGCGAAAGCGAGCGCCCCGATCAGGCCGAGCCCGAAAACCGCGCCGATCCTCACCGTCAACGCTCTGCCCCTGGCCCGCACGCCCGCCTCATGACCCTACGCCTATACCATCATCGGACAATAAACGGAGACCGGCCGGGACTGCGATCTTGTCACACGCACGTGCTTAACCCACAGTACGACGATGCCGCCGCGAACGTGAACGGCGGCACAGCCATGGAGGGGGCGATGAACTTGACCACGAATTTGACGGCGAAATTGGCCACAGCTCTGCTGATCGCCGCCGGTTGCTCGTTCGCGCTGGGGGCGGCAAGCGCCGCCACGACCGACGACGTCAAATGGATCAATCAGTGCGTCAAGGACAACAAGGGCGACGCGGCCGAAGCGATTGTCCTCAAATACTGCACCTGCATGGACAACAAAATGAGCGACAGCGAAACCCAGTCCATCACCCAATGGGAAAAGACGCACGTCACCGAGCAAAAGGAATGCGACAAGGAAGCCGGCTGGAAGTAAACAGCCGCCTTGTTTGACGGGAGTTTCGCCGCGTCGCTTGGTCGCCGCCTAAGCCATAATCGCCTAGCCGGCCGCCGCGAGCGAATGGCCGGTGTAGGCATATAGCAGGACGCCGCCGACCAGAATCAGCGCCATCAGCAGCAACGGCGTTAAAAACTTCGTGTCATTGCGACGATCAAGTTCGTGTTGGTTCGGCATGATGCACAGCCTTTTGGCTTTACGAACCAACGGGCACTGTGCATCGTCGTTCCATACGGGAACTTCACACAATCGTTGCGATTTGCCATGCCGCGTGGCGGCAGATGAGACACGCGGCACATGAAACACATGGCATATGAAACATACGGCACATGAAACACACGGCATGAAACAACTGGTACGCAAGACACACGACAGGTGAGACACATGGCACATGTCACTTACAAAGTGGTCCGCCACGAGGATGGCTGGGCCTACACGGCCGACGGCGTATTCTCGGAAAGCTTTCCGACGCATGCGCAAGCGTTGACGGCGGCGCGCCGCGCCGCCGCCGAGCAGCGTGCACCCGGCCAGACCGAGACCATCGAATACGAGGACGAGAAGGGTAAGTGGCACACCGAGCTTGCGCTCGGCAGCGACCGGCCCGACACCGACGTCGAGGATGACGCTAAATAAAAAGGCCGCCCCCTGAGGCGGGGCGGCGCTGGCCTTGGCCGCAATCCGTTTCGGATCGGTCGGCCGGAGGCGGATCAGAACGGGAAGTCGATCCTGCCGTTGCGGAAGTGATGGCACCGATACGGACCGACAACGAAGTCGCGGTAGCATTTCACGACACCGTGCCGGGTATGGCGCTCGGCAAATTGCGCCTGCTGCACCGGCGAAGTCGCTGCGACGCTTTCCTTCACGGCCGCCGCGCTCATCGGCACCGCTCCGGCACTGCCGCATGTAAGCCCGATACCGGCCGCCACGCCAACGGCAAGCAACATCCTGTTCATGGATTCCTCCTGTGTGATGCCCTGGGAAACGCCCTTGGAGCAAACTATCGCGGCGCGTTTGGGTTCCATCGCCGTGCGTCGGGCGCCGGGTCGATTTTTTTGCGGCGCGTGACGCTTTTTCGGAATACCTCGACGCGAAGCGGCAGTGTTGCACCGAACCAGGCGGCGTGCGTCGTGTGATCGCGATAGTCGTCGCCGGTCTCCGGGTGCAGCAGCACGGTCAGGCCATCGCGGTTGAGCATCAGCCACGGTACGAATTGGGCGAGCAGCCGGCGCGGAAAGGCGATCTGATACATCGATTGCGGGTGCGGCCCGACCAGCTCATCGTGCCAACGGCCGAGCTTGGCGCGCGGAAATCTCGCCGCGACCCGCCGGCGCAACCGCGCGGCGCGGCGGCGCGTCTTGTCCGGATCGTAATAGACGTGGGCGTGATATTCGGCGATCGACGCCGGATCGAGCGGCGCCGGCGCCATGCGCGCTTTCGGCATCGTCGCCTCCTTCAGTCCGGATAGTCCAGGAAGTCGCCGTCGACGATCGGGATGCCGGGATCGATTTCCTGAATAAGCGAGCCCACGACCGGTCCGCCATCCGGCCCAAGCGGCATCGGCGCCAGCGCCGGCGAGACGAGATCGCGATAATTCTTCATCGCGAGCTCGTTGCCGAGAAAGACGCATTTGCAATAATCCGGGTCGGCGTAGATGTAATAGCGACTGCCGTTTTTGGTGCGGCCGACGAAGGTGCGCGGCGGCAATAGCCGCAACCGCGCGATTTGCGCAGGCGTGTTGGCCGAGCGCATCACGAAGCCGACGTCTTCGAGTTTCATGTCGTTGCCTTCCGCGCCGGCCTGCGCCGTGGCGGTGCCGCCGAACAGGCCGAAGGCCAGCAGCGCGACGGCGCGAGCGGTTTGCACGGACATCGGCGCGGTCACGGCTGCGGAGCGCTGTTGCGCACTTTGCCGAAGTGATAGGCGAGCCATACGCCGATGACGATCATGCCTAGCGCGACGCAAGCGGAATCGCGGACCGGCGGCGGCAACAGCGGCGGGAAGAAAATACTTAGCAGCGCGCCGCCGACGAGGAAATTGAACCAACCCCAGACGACGTTGACCAGCGCCGAGGATTCGCCGACGCCGGGCGGCGACGCGAACGGGGTCTGGAATTTGTTGCCGCAAACGCCCTGCACGAAATGCGGCACGCCATTGGCCAGAAAGGCGCCGGCGAAGAAGTCCGCAAGATAGTCATACCACGGCATGGAACGATCCTCAGTTGTCTCGAGGGACAGCTCGCGAAAAGACCTTGCGGTTTTGTCGCTCCCCGCGCCCATCAAAGCGCGCAACGCGGCGCCCTTGCAAGGCGCCGTACGGCATTTCATGCTACGGGCGAAACGCCGACCGTGAGAAGCCGCAATGTACGTTGCGTCCATCATTCTGTTGTTGTTCGTACTGCCGGCGGGCTCCGTGGTCATCGAAGCGTTCTGGCGCGGCGGCGCCGACCTGATGCCGCTCGTCGGCAAGTGGTTCGTGTTCTGGGGGGTGGGCGTTCGGCTGTTCCTCGCCGGGATACGCCAGGTCGCGCAACCGCAATTCACCGCCGTGGACATTTTCGCCATCAAAGATCGCGCGGCGCTCGCCATTGTGCGCGAGATCGGCTTCGGCAACCTCGCCATGGGCACGCTCGGATTGCTCACGCTCGCGCGGCCGGCATGGCTCATCCCCGCGGCCATTGTCGGCGGCCTCTATTATGGGCTCGCCGGCGTCGGCCATTTGCTGCGCGGCGAGCGCAATTTCGCCGAGAACGCTGCACTCGTTTCCGACTTTTTCATCTTCGTCGTACTGGCTGTGTTCGCCGCCGGCTGCGGCTTTTGAGCTCGGTGCGCCGTCGCTTAGTGCACTATGGCTTGCCGCGCTATTGATGCACCGGCCGCCGCCACGGGTGATAGATGCCCGCGAGCAGCACGGCCAGGATGCCGGTCAGAAAGATGCCGTCGAAGGTACCGGCGCCGCCGATCGAAGCGACCGGCGCACCGAGGCCGCTCACCTTGTCGAGGTTGGTGAGATCGGCGCCGATCAGCGTACCCATGCTGCCGGCGATGTAGGCGATCGGCGCGGCGTAGTCGCGCGACAGCAGCAAAGCGACGATGGCGGTGACCAGCGCCGGCAGGAATACCGGCACGGCGATGCCGATGCCGGGCACCGGGTTGGCGAGCCAATGCAGCACCACAGCGACCACCGCGGTGGCGATCAGGCCCGAGACCCACAGGCCGCGGCTCACGAGCAGATAAAGCGACATCAGCGTCGGGATGACCGCGCCGCCGATGTTGACCGCGATCACCGTGCCCGCCCAGTGCTCGACCACCGGCACATTGTATTGCATGCCGAAGAAGTCGATCACTTCATTGGACACAACCCGGCTTGGCGGCAGTTCCGCGACCGGAATATTGAAATAGCTGCCGATCAGAGAGCCGAACAACAGCCACATGGCAGTCGACGAACTGACCCCGAGGCTGACGTAGGCATGGCGCAGCGCGCCCAGCACCAGGAGAATGAACAGGAGCAGGAAAAAGCCGACCAGGACGGAAAAAAAGACCGGAGTGAGCGGCAGGTAATGCAGGGGACTCATGTGCATTGGCGCGGCTCCAAAATATTAGCTAAGCACGGAGCGAAGGAGCCCTAAGCGATATCGGCTTGGCAAGGGGAGGTCCACCATGACGGAAGTCGCGCGGACGCGCGAGGTTCCGCTGCCGCGATGGGTGCCGGCGCTGCTGTCCTTCGTCGCCGGCTATGTCGACATCTACACCTTCCTTGCGCTATTCGGCCTGTTCGTCGCCCAGGTGACCGGAAGCTTCGTCACCGCGGGCGCCGAGCTTGTCACCCACGACGTCGGCATCACCGGCAAGGCGGCCGCCATCGCCGCCTTCCTGGTCGCGGCGGCGGTCAGTGCGGGCCTGATCGGGATGCTGCGCGACCGGGACCGCGACGCGCTGTCGTGGATGCTCGCCTTCGAGACGCTGCTGCTTGCCGCGTTCTGCCTGCTGCTGCTGGGCGGGCCGCCCCTGACCGGCGCCAACGATTGGCACGGCATCGTCACCGGCCTGTTCGGGGCGATGGCCATGGGCGCGCAAAGCGTCATCGTGCGGCTTCTGATGCGCGGCATTCCGCAGACCAATGTCATGACCGGCAATATGACGCAGCTCGGCATCGCGACCACCGAGTTGCTGCTGGCCTGGCGGCGCTACGCCCGTGACCGCGGCAACCGTGACAACGAGCGCGAATTCCTCGGCGTTCGCGCACAACTCGGGGTGGTTCTGTCGATCACGGTCGGCTTTATACTCGGCGCTGCGAGCGGAGCTATCGCCTATGCAAAAGCCGGGCTGGCGGGAGCCCCCGTCGCCGTCGTAATTGTCGCCGCGTTGACGGCCTGGTCGCTCGCGCGCGAGCGGCCGGCCTAATCGGTTTTGGTCATGGAGTAGTCGATGCCACAGTCTCCCGAAGCAATTGTCGCCGGAAAAAAGCGCCCGTTTACCGGGGCCGAATATCTCGAATCGCTGCGTGACGGCCGCAACGTCTATATTTACGGCGAGCGGGTGAAGGACGTCACCGCGCATCCGGCGTTCCGCAATTCGGCGGCCTCGGTGGCGCTGCTCTACGACGCACTGCACGACAAGGCGACCAAGGACGTGCTCACCGCGCCGACCGATACAGGCTCGGGCGGCTATACCCACAAATTCTTCAAGGTGGCGCACTCGGCTGCCGAGGTGGTGGCGCAGCGCGACGCCATCGCCGCCTGGGCGCGGCTGTCCTACGGTTGGCTCGGCAGGAGCCCCGATTACAAGGCGGCGTTTCTCAACACGCTCGGCGCCAACGCCGAATTCTACGGCAAGTTCGCCGACAACGCGCGCGCCTGGCACAAGCGCGGCCAGGAGGCGGTGCTCTATCTCAATCACGCTTTGGTCAACCCGCCGATCGACCGCAACAAGTCGGTCGAGCAGGTCAAGGACGTTTACATCACCATCCAGAAAGAGACCGACGCCGGCATCTATGTCTCCGGCGCCAAGGTGGTAGCCACCAACTCCGCGCTCACCCAATACAATTTTCTCGGCCAGAACATGGGCCAGGAAATCACCGACCCAGCCATGGTGGTGATGTTCATCGCGCCGATGAACACGCCGGGCATCAAGCTGATTTGCCGGCCGTCCTACGAATTCGCCGCCGGCGCCACCGGCTCGCCGTTCGACTATCCGCTGACCTCGCGCTTCGACGAGAACGACGCCATCTTCGTCTTCGACAACGCCTTCATCCCCTGGGAAAACGTCATCATCCATCGCGACATCGAGCGCCTGAAGTTCTTTTATCCGCGCTCGGGCTTTTTCGAAGGCTTCACGCTGCAAGGCTGCACGCGGCTCTCGGTGAAACTCGATTTCATCGCCGGGCTGCTTTACAAGGCGGCGCGCGCCACCGGCGTCGAAGGCTTCCGCGGCGTGCAGGCGCAGATCGGCGAGGTGATCGGCTGGCGCAACCTGTTCTGGTCGCTCACCGACGCGATGGCCTACAACGCAACGCCGTGGGTCAACGGCGCCGTGCTGCCCAATGGGCGCGGCTCCGCGAGTTACCGGCTGTTCATGACCGAGGCTTATCCGGCGATCCGCAATATCGTCGAGAAGGTGGTCGCCTCGGGGCTGATCTATCTTCCGTCGAACGCCCGCGACTTCAAGAATCCGGAAATCGACAAATACCTGGCGCGCTATGTCCGCGGCTCGAACGGCATCGACTATAAGGAGCGCATCAAGATCATGAAGCTCCTCTGGGACGCTATCGGCAGCGAGTTCGGCGCGCGTCACGAGCTTTACGAGATGAATTATTCCGGCAGCCATGAGCTCATCCGCGTTTTCCAGTTGCAACAGGCGCAGGCGAACGGCTCGCTCAAGGCGATGGAAGCGCTCGCCGATCAATGCATGGCCGATTACGATGAGGACGGCTGGCGCAATCCGGCCTATGCTAACCCCTCGGACATATCGATCCTGGGCAAGCAATAAGCCTCGGCAAAGGAAACAAGTCTGGGGGACAGTAAGTCATGGACTTGCGCTTCACGCCGGAAGAGAACGCGTTCCGCGCGGAGGTGCGCACGTTCATGCGGGACAATCTGCCGCCCTCGATCCGCGCCAAGGTGGGCGAAGGCCGCCATCTGGCGAAAGAGGATCTGGTCGCCTGGCAGCGCATCCTCAACGCCAAAGGCTGGGCGGTGCCGCATTGGCCGCGACAATGGGGCGGCACAGGCTGGGGCCCGGTTGAGCTTTATCTGTTCCGGGACGAGATGCAGCAGGCGGAAGCCCCCGAGCCGTTGCCGTTCGGCGCTTATATGGTCGGGCCAGTCATCATCGCGTTCGGCAACGAAGCGCAGAAAAATCGCTTCCTGCCGCGCATCGCCAATCTCGACGATTGGTGGTGCCAGGGCTTTTCCGAACCGGGCGCCGGCTCCGACCTCGCCGCGCTCAAGACTTCCGCCAAGCGCGACGGCGACCATTATATCGTCAACGGCCAGAAGACCTGGACCACGCTGGCGCAATATGCCGATTGGATTTTCTGTTTGGTGCGTACCGACTTCGCCGCCAAGAAGCAGGAAGGCATTTCGTTTTTGTTGATCGACATGCGGGCGGCGGGCATCACCGTGCGCCCGATCCAGACCATCGACGGCGGCCACGAGGTCAACGAAGTATTCTTCGACGACGTCAAGGTGCCGGCGGAGAATCTGGTCGGGCAGGAAAACAAGGGCTGGGATTACGCGAAATTCCTGCTCGGCAATGAACGCACCAGCATCGCTCGCGTCGGTATTTCGAAAGCGCGCATCCGACGCCTCAAGGCGCTTGCCGCGCTCGCGCAATCCGGCGGCAAGCCCCTTATCGCCGACGAGCGCTTCCGCGCCAAGCTCGCCGCGGTCGAGGTCGAATTGAAGGCGCTGGAAATGACGCAGTTGCGCGTCGTCGCCGCCGCGGCGGCGGAACGCGGCGGCAACGCCGGCAAGCCCGACCCGGCATCGTCGATCCTCAAGATCAAGGGTTCGGAGATTCAGCAAGCCATCACCGAACTGGCGCTGGAGATCGCCGGCCCCTACGCCCTGCCCGATCAGATCCCGCACGACGAAAGCGAACGCTGGAACGAGCCGCCGGTCGGACCGGATTGGGCCGGACCGCTGGCGCCGCAGTATTTCAACATGCGCAAGGTTTCGATCTATGGCGGATCGAACGAAATCCAGAAGAACATCATCGCCAAAGCGATTTTGGGGCTGTGATGGTGCCTCCGCGTCATTGCGAGCCGCGCCGCGACCGAGCGATCCGGAGTCTTAGCTGAGCGCCGGGCTGCTTCGCTGCGCTCCTTGCAATGACAGACGAGTGGGAGCCGAGCAATGGACTTTGCCCTGACCGACGAGCAGAGGCTGCTGCAGAACTCGATCGAGCGGCTTCTTGCCGACCACTACGCCTTCGAGTCGCGCCAGCGCTACGCCCGCGAGCCGCGCGGCTGGAGCCTGATCATGTGGAAGTTCTACACCGACCTCGGCCTCCTCGGCCTGCCGTTCGCCGAGAAATACGGCGGCTTCGGCGGCGGTGCGGTCGAGACCATGATCGTGATGGAGCAGATCGGACGGGCGCTGGTGCTGGAGCCGTATCTTGCGACCGTCGTGCTCGGCGGCGGCCTCATCCGGCTCGGCGGCAGCGAGGCCATGCGTGCCGATATCTTGCCGAAGATCGCAGCGGGCGAACTTTCGCTCGCCTTCGCCCACACCGAACGGCAGGCGCGCTACGATCTCGCCGACATCGCCGCCACCGCGCGCCGCGACGGCGCGGGCTACGTGTTGGACGGCGCCAAGAGCCTCGTCATCCACGGCGACAGCGCGGAGAAATTCGTCGTCTCGGCGCGGCTATCCGGCGGCCAGCGCGAACGCGACGGCGTCGGGCTGTTTCTGGTCGACGCCGACGCGCCCGGCGTTTCGGTGCGCGGCTACCCGACCGTCGACGGACTACGCGCCGCCGAAGTGACCTTGAGCAACGTGCACGTGGAACCAGGCGCAACGATCGGCGAGCCCGGCGCGGCCATGCCGCTGATCGAGCGTATCGCCGACGAGGCGATTGCCGCACTCGCCGCCGAAGCCGTCGGCGCCATGGCGGCGATGCACGAAACTACCGTCGACTACATGAAGACGCGCAAGCAATTCGGCGTCGCCATCGGCAGCTTTCAGGTGCTGCAGCACCGCGCCGCCGACATGCTGATCGCGCTCGAGCAAGCGCGCAGCATGGCGATGCTGGCGACCATGATGGCGACCGCCGACGACGCCGCCGAGCGCCGTGCGGCGATCTCGGCGGCCAAAGTACAGATCGGCCGTTCCGGGCGGGAGGTCGGCCAGGCCGCGATCCAGATTCACGGCGGCATCGGCATGACCATGGAGGCCAAGGTCGGCCATTACTTCAAGCGCGTCACCGTGATCGATGCGCTGTTCGGGGACGCCGACTATCACCTCGGCCTGTTGGCCGCGTCCGGCGCCCCGATTGCAGCTTGATCAAGCCGGCTGCGGCTGTTTGCTCAGCACCGGGTAATCGGTGTAGCCCTTCGGCCCCGGCGTATAGAACGTCGTCGGGTCGGGCGCGTTCAGCGGCGCGCCGGTCTTCCAGCGCTCGATGACGTCCGGGTTGGCCAGGATCGGACGCCCGACGGTGATCAAGTCCGCGTTGCCGGCCTTGAGATCGGCCTCGGCGCGCGCGGCGTCGTAACCGCCCGACAAAATGAGCGTGCCTTTGAACTCTTTGCGGAACATCTCCTTGATCGACTGCGGCACCACGGGCGCGCCCATCGACGAATGATCAACGAGGTGAATGTAGACGAGGCCGAGGGCGTTCAACTGCTGTGCGAGATAAGTGTAGTCGGCGTCCATCTGCGGATACGGCGGCATGTCGTTGAACGCGCCGTAAGGCGACAAGCGGATGCCGACTTTGTCCTTACCGATCGCTGCGATCACCGCCTTGGCGACTTCGAGCACGAAGCGCGCGCGGTTTTCGATCGGTCCACCGTAGGCATCGGTACGCGTATTCGAATTCGGCCGGATGAATTGCTCGAGCAGATAACCGTTGGCGCCGTGAAGTTCGACGCCGTCGAAACCGGCCGCCACCGCGTTCTTGGCCGCCTGCACATATTCGCCGATGGCGGTCTTGATGTCGGCTTCGGTCATCGCCTTGGGCGTCGCATGCGGCTTCGGCCCCTCGGCGTCGGTGTAGATTTCGCCGGCGGCCGCGACCGCCGAAGGCCCGACGACCTGGGCGCCAGCCGGCAGATTGTTGGGATGGCCGATGCGGCCGGTGTGCATCAATTGCAAAAAAATCTTGGCGCCCTTGGCATGGACCGCGTCCGTCACCTTCTTCCAGCCCGCGACCTGGGCGTCGGAAAATGCGCCGGGAATGCGCGGATAGCCGAGCCCGTTGGGCGACGGCGAGGTGCCTTCGGTGATGATCAGGCCCGCCGAAGCGCGCTGACTGTAATACTCCACCATCAAATCATTCGGCACATTGCCGATGGCGCGATTGCGCGTCAGCGGAGACATTACCAAGTGATTTTGCAGCATCAGTGGACCGAGCTTGGCCGGTGAAAACAATAACGACATCGATTGTCCCTCCAGAAGGATGCACCCGGAAACGATGACGACGACATGGTGCGGTGCAAAACGTCGCGCAAGTGGCGTCGCCTGTGGCGCGCGCGGCAAAGCTCCTGCCCACGCGGCAGGCGAAGCGAGCGCCGGCAGGTGCCGGGAAAAGGCGTTTGCGCGCCTTTGCAGCGTTGTCAAAACGATTTTCTACGTCCCGCGCCGTGCGGAGATGATTGCTCTTTTGTCGGGCAGTGGCGCCCGGCGGCGACGCTTCTGCATGGCAGGACTTCGATTCCCGCCCGGGCTAATCGATGTAACCAATTGAGGCTCATCGATGTTACCGCCCCGCTGTGCGGCACCGGAGTTTTCGCAAACCGGGCGTTCTCGGACGCGTAAAGCCTTCCCGCGGATCGGTCTGACGAAACAAGCCCGCCAAACATGGAGGCAAGCGTTGCCAAAACATAATGTAATGGCTCGGAACTCCGCGTGCCGGCGACGAATTTAATTCCCTATAATGCGGCTGTGAAATTTCCAGCGGTTGTGGATTGCGGACGATGAATGGCGCGTTCCAGGCAGACATCGACGCGATTCGGCATATCGACGCGGTGCCCACGATTTTGAATGTCGTATGCCGCGTCACCGGGATGGGATTTGCCGCCGTTGCACGCGTGACAGAGGATCGCTGGGTCTGCCTTGCGGTCAACGACGAAATTAACTTCGGTCTCAAGCCGGGCGGCGAACTCAAAGTCGAAACCACGATTTGCCGCGAGGTTCGCCGCGACCATAAAGCGGTCGTGATCGATCACGTCGCGGAAGACGATGTCTATTGCGCACATCCGACGCCACGGCTGTACGGCTTCCAGAGCTACATTTCGATACCGATTTACCTCAGGGACGGCGGCTTTTTCGGCACGCTATGCGCGATCGACCCGAGACCGGCGCGGCTGAAGAATCCCGGCGTAATCGGTATGTTCGAGCTGTTCGCCGAGCTGATCGCCACGCATCTCGACGCCGGTCTGCGGCTTGCCACCGCGGAGGCCAATCTCCTCGACGCGCGCGCCACGGCAAAATTGCGTGAGCAGTTCATCGCCGTGCTCGGCCACGACCTGCGCAATCCGCTGGCGTCCATCGGCGCCGGTACCGAACTGTTGCGCAAGCGGCCGCTCGACGAAAAGGCGCTCACCATCCTCGCGATGATGGAAAGAAGCGTCGCGCGGATGTCGGCCCTCATCAATGACGTGCTGGATTTCGCGCGCGGCCGCCTCGGTGCCGGCCTGACGGTCGAGCGCGCCACCGGCCCGTTGGAGCCGGTACTCCGGCAAGTCATTGCCGAGTTGCAGACGACCCATCCGGGGCAGACGATCACGACCGACTTCCGCCTGACGCGGCCGGTCGTCGCCGATCGCGCGCACATCGGCCGGCTGCTTTCAAATCTGCTCGGCAACGCGTTGAAATACGGCGCCGAGGGACAACCGGTGCGCGTCACCGCAACGACGAATGGCCGCTTCGAGCTCACCGTCGCCAACAAGGGCTCGGCCATTCCCGCAACGGTCATGGATCATCTGTTCGAGCCGTTCGCGCGCGGCGAGGTCGAACCGAACCAGCAAGGCCTCGGGCTCGGGCTCTACATTGCATCCGAAATCGCCCGTGCTCACGGCGGGACCCTCAACGCCACGTCATCTGCGGAAGAGACACTGTTCACATTTTCCATGCCGCTCGACGGCGCTGCGGTCTCTGCGCTACGGTCCCCCTGATTGTGACGCCTCGGTGACGACTCTTGACAATCGTCCCTCTTTCAGCTACGTTGCAAAGAAGGGACCTATATACCAGTTGACAGTAATCGGTGACCGTGCTATTGTTTTATCAATGATTTTTGGAGCCAGTCACCCTGATTAAGCGGTTCAAAACATTGGCAGATTTAATGGTCACATTCGGTGACAATCAGGTTGCGCTTGATCATTTCAAGGCTATCCGCTGGCGCAACGGCGAATTTTGCCCGTACTGCGGCTATGACAAGGTCTACACGCTCAGGGCGAACCGCTATCAGTGCGCCCAATGCCGAAATTCATTCTCAATACTGGTCGGGACAATCTTCGAAAACACGAAACTGCCGCTGAAGATTTGGTTTGGCGCAATTTGGCTATTGACTAATCATCCAAAGGGCGTCGCTTCGACTACTCTGGCAAGGGATTTGGGTGTCACGCAAAAAACCGCGTGGTTTGTTTTGCATCGGCTTCGCCACGCCGCCAGCACCCAGTCATTTAACAAGCCGCTTAGTGGCGTCGTCGAGGTTGACGAAACCTACGTCGGCGGCAAGAGCAGCAATCGGCATAAGAACGAACGGCGCAAGCGCAAAGGTAAGGCGGGCGTCGTCGATAAGATACCCGTGATCGGCGCTGTAGAACGTGGCGGTGACGTTGTTGCACGGGTCGCGAAATTCGGCGTCGGCGAAGCCGAGCACTTCATCAAACAAGTTGTCGCACCGACGGCCGATCTTATCGTGACAGACGCCCATCCGGCCTATGCGGCGATGACGAATTTGCCGCAGCATGAGATGGTCAATCACCATATCGGCGAATACGTACGTGGCGAGGCGCACACGAACACAATTGAGAGCGTTTGGGCGCTTTTGAAGCGACAAATTGTCGGCACCCACCACTGGGTTTCGCCGAAGCATCTGCAACAATATGTAAGCGAAATGGCGTGGCGAATGAACCGACGCGCCATGACGGCAGAGGAGCGCATCAACGCGCTGTTCTCTACCGTCGAAGGGCGATTGACATATAAGGCGTTGATCGCGTGAGCGTTATTGTCTCAATAATTTTGCCACCGCGCAGCACTATCTTTCAAAGATAGCCCGGGTACAATCATGGCGGGAACGGCGAAGGGAAAGCGCATGAGTGAGCGGAAGCGAAAACCGCCAGCCCTTTCCGATGTGCCTTTTGACGAGGCATTGGCGCGCTTTATCCAGACCGATCCAAAGGAAGTCGCCGACGAAATCAAGCGGCGGGATCGGGAGGTTTCAGAGTATGTCGAAGAACGAAGAAACAGCATCCGCCGTGGCGCGAGACGAGCAAAGAAACCGTTTCGTTTATGATTTTTTGTACTACGACAAGCAGCGGGTTGGATCGTTCCTAGCCCAATTCATCGATGCCGGTCATCTACAACAAGTAAGAGAAAGTGAGCACGCGTCGAAGGGAACGAAGCGCGGTCTTAAGATTGGGGTTGGGGCGAGTTACTTAGGGACCGGCGGAAACGTCAATTTTGATCACTCGCCAGGTGAACAAGGCTCGGAGGGAATTGAGCGTATTTACGATCCGCTTTGGTCAAATCCATTAGAACTGCTGGCTTATCTGAACGAGGCGGGCTTAATTTGCCGCGATGTAACCGCGGCTCGCATCGGACAGTTTGTTCTAGCTACCGGTTCCCTGTCGGTTCTGAACCCCACGACCATGACGAAGATTTGGGAATCGCCACAGTTAAAGAAAGCATTTGCTGCCGCCGAAATTACCAAAGCGAAGGCGCTTCTGAACGCTGACCCTCAAATCGCGGCTTTGCATAACAAGCAGAAAGCAGAAGCGGAGAAGGCGATCATAGCCATGGCAGAAGCTAACGCTCTCGCCACGCTTGAAGTCGTATCGACCTTTCCCCATTCGGCGCAATGTACGATCACGGGAACTAATTTTGCCCTTTGGAGCAGTTTGGCGTCAGAGAGCATGATAGGCGCTGTGACCGATTTGGCCCTTAAACATGGAACTGAAGTAGCGGGAACTTGGAGCTTACTAGGGATTTTGGATGCCCTGCCGGGTCCCATCCCGCCGCAAAAGGTACTTCCGAATACCACTGAGCCGCAGCACTTCGATCCTTGGATCGGGAATTTCGCAAATTTGGCGCGTACAGTGCTCGGGCGGCCGCCCAATTCTTATGGTGCAACTACCCTTCTGATTTTTCGCGAGATTGCCGAGGGCGAATAGCAAGCCTTCAACTTACGCGAGATTGCCTACTGTCAACTGGTATATAGGTCCCGCAAAGAATCTCGCTCAGTTAAAGGACGCCTTCGGCCGAGGGTACTCCTGAGGGTGGAGCGAGAGCGGTGCCCGCGCGCGGAACGATACACTCCGCATCCGGGCGGCTTCGGGCATCATGTTGGCCGGCACTACGACCGGTCCGGGAGGTGCATTCCCTGGACTGGGACAGGCGGGCGCGGCTAACGACCGCGTCACAGCGCAAGGTCTTCGCTCCCCGGTTGGAGCGAGCTTACCGGATCGAACGTCCTGCCGCGTCCCAGGAAGCCTGGCCTGAAGCTGACACCGAACGGGCGCAAGCCCCGACGGTGTGAGCCGTGGTGGAACGCCGACAGGCGAGCGTGCCCCCTCCCGATCCTCCCCCGCAAGCGGGAGAGAGGAAAGAGACAAGGGCGCGCGCCGCATCGCAAGATGCGGAGGTTACCAAACACGTTTGTCGGCGTTCCGCTTTCCTTTTTTCCTTTGTCCTTTCCTTCGTCATTGCCGGACTTGATCCGGCAATCCATGCGGACCGGAAGCTCAATCGGATTTGCCGATAGGTTTTCAGAGCCGCGCGTCAGCATGGACCACCGGGTCGAGCCCGGTGGTGACGAGCCGTTGTCATTGGCAAAACTCGGGCGCGGGCGCGTCGCGGGAATGCTTTGCCATGCCGTCATTGCGAGGAGCGACAGCACCGCAGACGCGATCCACACGCTGGATTGAGTGAAGCGGGTTTCGGTGCCAAATTGGCCAACTGAAGATCCGCCTCTTCGCTTACCACTCAATCCAGCCTGGAGCAGTCAATGCGAAAGCTATTTTTTCTTGCTTCTTTGGTCGCAATGTTGCCCGGCTACGCCCTGGCCGCGGACCTGTCCTTGCCGGTCAAATCTTTCGCCGCGCCGGCGTTGAACTGGACGGGCTTCTACGTCGGCGGCAACGCCGGCGCGGCGTGGGGCCGCGACGCGATTTCCAATACGCTAGCAGCGCCAGGGTTCATCCCGGCCGATATCGCCGCGGTCTCGTCCGCCGCTTCGCCGACGATAGCGTCGGGCGGCGCGATAGGCGGCGGACAAGCCGGATACAATCAGCAATGGGGCAGTTGGCTGGTGGGCGTCGAGGCCGACTTCGATTACCTCGGCCTGAAGGGTTCAAACGGCGGAACGTTTCCCTTCCCCAGCACCTTGCCTGGAGGCGCTGTCGGGCCGCCCACCGCGTTTTTCTCCACGGCGATCTCGGCGTCGACCACATGGCTCTTTACGGCACGACCGCGGATTGGCTGGGCAGCCGGCAACTGGCTGCTATACGCCACGGGCGGTCTGGCGGTCGGCCGGGAGAGCGTCACCGAGACCGTAAACCTGTTGGCGCCGTTTGTAGAAACTTCGGGATTTGCAACGACGCGAGCCGGCTGGACCGCGGGCGCCGGCGTGGAATACGCGATCAATCGAAACTGGTCCGTGAAAGCCGAATACCTTCACGTCGACCTCGGCAGCGTAGCGACCGCCGCCACGACCAGCCCGCCGTTTCCGGGGCTCACCTTGACCGGTTCGGTACGCCTGACGACCGAGATTGCCCGCGGCGGAATCAATTATCGCTTCTAGAGCGCCGCGAGCCCCATCAGCCGATGCCTTGCGCCGGCGTTCTTCGCACAAGAGCGCCCGGCTGAAAGCTGCCTCTGCCGCTTGAAGTGCGGGCGCGTGCACGGCCGCCGCGGTTGTCGCAGGTCGGCCCGATGGCGCTCGCCGCAGGGCGCGACCATATTGTGGAAGTCGATCGAGGGTCGAAGGCGCAATGCAGCTTGCGGGTGGAACGGATGTCAGCCGGCGCGACCTGCTGTCGTTGATCGGCACGGTCGCCGGCAGCGCTGCGATGTATCAAGCGATGTCGAGCCTCGGGTTCGCGTCGGACTCCGGCTACCAGGGCCCTGTCGCACTTTCCGGCGACGTCAAAGGCGCTTCCGTTTTGATCCTAGGCGCCGGCTTGGCCGGCATGACGGCGGCGTTTGAGCTGCGCAAGGCCGGCTACAAGGTCACGGTGCTGGAATACAATCGCCGCGCCGGCGGCCGCAACTGGACGCTGCGCGGCGGCGACACTTTCACCGAACTCGGCGGTTTGTCGCAGACCTGCGAATTCGAACAAGGGCTTTATCTGAATCCCGGGCCGTGGCGGATTCCCTATCACCACCGCGCCGTGCTGGATTACTGCAAGCGCTTCAACGTCACGCTCGAACCTTTCGTCGAGCTCAATCACAACGCGTTCCTTCATGCCTCGGGCGCGTTCGGCGGCCGCCCGCAGCGCATGCGCGCCATCCAAACCGATTTTCAAGGCCAGATTTCGGAGCTTCTCGCCAAGGCGACCGCGCAGGGCAAGCTCGATGAATCGGTTTCCGCGGAAGACAAGGACATTTTGCTGCAAGCGCTCAAATCGTGGGGCGTGCTGGACAAGGACTATTCCTACAAATCGAATCCGGCCGCGGCCGAATATCGCGGCTACGCCAAGGGTCCCGGCGGCGGCTTGAGCGCCGTGCCGGTCGCCGGCGAGCCGATCGACTTGTCGGATATTTTGAAGTCGCGGCTATGGCGATACCTGCAAAGTTTTTCCATGCATCTGTTCCAGACCACGATGTTCGAGCCGACCGGCGGCATGGATATGATCGGCAAGGCGTTTGCGCGCGAGGTCGGCGGTCTGATCCGTTACGAGGCGAAGGTGACGCGGATTGCGCAAGACGGGCACGGCGTTACCGTCACCTATGAGGATGCGAAGACACCGGGCGCCATGCAATCGGCGACCGCCGATTGGTGCGTCTGCACCATTCCCCTCTCTATCCTCAGCCAGATCCCGATCGACGCCGGCCCGCGCATGAAAGCCGCGATCGGCGCGGTGCCTTACGCTTCGGCGGTCAAAATCGGCTTGCAATTCAAGCGCCGGTTCTGGGAAGAGGACGACGACATTTACGGCGGCATCAGCTTCACCGATCTGCCGATCCGGCAGATCGCGTATCCGAGTGCGGGAATGAACCGCGGCGGGCGCGGCGTCTTGCTCGGCGCTTATATTTTCGAGGGATCGAACTCCTACGAGTTCGCCGCCTTGCCGCCGGCGGAACGGGTCGCGCGCGCCGTCCGTTTAGGCGCGAAGATCCACCCGCAATACGAAGCCGAATTTGAAAACGGCATCGCGGTGGCGTGGCAGCGGGTGCCGTTCACGCTTGGCTGCGCCGGCTATTGGACCGATGAAGCGCGCGCGGAGCATTACAACGACCTCTGCCAGATCGACGGCAGGCTCGTGCTCGCGGGCGAACACGCGTCATACCTTCCGGCGTGGCAGGAGGGCGCGATCCTCTCATCGCTCGACGCCATCACCCGGCTGCACCAACGTGTCGTCAAGGCGTAACGCTAATGCCAGCGAGCCCAACCCATCCAGTTCGTCGTGGCCGGGCTTGTCCCGGCCATCCATGTCTTTGTTTTCGCTCCGATTTTAAGTCGTGGATGCCAGCGACAAGCGCGGGCATGACGGGTCAAAAACTGTGGCCGTCGGTACGAGGGATGTTTTCACGGGTCTCCGCATTGCCGGTTGCCGCCGTGACGGTCGCCGCGCTGCTGTTGCCCGCCGCGCCGCAAGCGCCGGCACAAGGCCTGCGCGGCTCGCCGGGATTAAGCGCGGGCTTTAAATTCACTGAACAAAGCGGCGAAGCGCTGTACGCGAATTCCTGCCAGGCTTGCCACATGCCGGACGCCAGGGGAGCGACCGGCGCCGGAACCTATCCGGCGCTGGCCGGCGACAAAAATCTCGCGGCCGCCGGCTATGCGGTTGCCGTCGTGGTCAACGGCCAGCACGGCATGCCGCCAATCGGGTTGATGATGAGTGACGATCAAGTTGCGGCTGTCGTGAACTATGTGCGAACGCATTTCGGCAACAACTTTAAGGATTCCGTCACGGCCAACGACGTCAAAGCCGCGCGGCCCTAAAACCTCAAATCGCGCAAGCCCAAAATCACAACGCGGAGCAACACATGAAGCGTCACTTCAAGCGCCACATCAAGTTCGGACCCGTCGTTACGCTGAGCGTGCTCGTGCTGGGTCTCGCCGCCGCGCACGCCGAGGTGGTGCGGCACCCGATCCCGAATTCGACCTTCCCGATCGCGCAGGCGGTCGAGGTTTCCGGCAACGTCAAGACCTACTATGTCAGCGGCCAAGTCCCGCCGGTGATCAACAAGGATGCCGATCCCAGGACGCCTGCAGCCTACGGCGACACCAAGACCCAGACCATCGGCGTGCTCAACAAGATCAAAACCATCCTCGAAGGGCTCGGGTTGGGCATGGGCGATGTGGTCAAGATGCAGGTCTTCCTCGTCAACGACGCCAACACTCCGATGGACTTCAAAGCGTTCATGGCAGGCTACACGCAATTCTTCGGCGGCGATCAACCGAATTTGCCGGCGCGTGCCGCGATCGGCGTCTCCGCTCTGGCCAATCCCGGCTTTCTGGTCGAGATCGAAGTCGTCGCGGTGAAGGATTCAAAATGACGCGACGGCGCGGGTTTGCTAAAACCCATCACGTTTTCCGAAAACCAGTTGCCGGATGCTGGGTTCATGCCGTCAAGCCGTTGGAGATTTGAAAAGATGATTGCATCCGGCCGCCTGTTGCGACTTACCGCGCTTGCGCTCTGCCTCCTTGCGCCCGCCGTCCATGCTCAGACTTTGCCGCTGCCCGGCAACTTGACGGACCTCGGTTCCAATGAAGGTGACAGATTCTTTGTCGAGAGCGGCGCGCCCGCAAGCTATTTCCGCATCGCCGACAATTTCGTCACGCAAAAGACCCAAGCCTATTGCGGCGTCGCCAGCATCGTCATGGTGCTCAATGCCGCCGGCGTGCCGGCACCGTCGACGCCGGAATACGAGCCCTACCACATCTTCACCCAGGACAACGTCCTCGACGACGGCACGGATGCGATCCTGCCGCGCACCGTGCTCGCCAAGCAGGGCATGACGCTCGATCAACTCGGCGCGCTGCTTGCGCTTCATCCGCTGACGGCCGAAATTCACCACGCCGCCGACGGCGGCCTCGATGCTTTCCGCTCCGCGGCGCGCGACTATCTCGCCGCCAAGGATCATTTTGTGGTCGTGAATTATCTGCGAAAAGCGATCGGGCAAGAGCGCGGCGGCCATATCTCGCCGCTTGCAGCCTACGATGCCAAGGCGGACCGGTTTCTTATCCTCGATGTCGCACGTTACAAATATCCGCCGGTCTGGGTGAAAGCGTCTGAACTGTTCGACGCGATGAACACGACGGACGCGTCCAACAAGAGCAAGACGCGCGGCTATGTCCTTGTCGCCAAAACCGGCGACGAGACCGACCCTAAGCCGGGCGCCGCGGCGCCTGCGCCCGTGCAGTGACCGCGGCGCCGGTTGCTCCCTGAGATGTTTTTGGACAGGTCATCCGCCGCGCCGGGTGTGATCGTCAAGCTGGCGTCACTGACGCTCGCCGGTCTGCTGGCGCTGCCGCCGGGCGCGCCGGCCGCTGAGCGTACCGAGATCGGTCACGCGCAGCCCGTGGTGGCCGAACACGGCATGGTGGTGGCGCAGGAAGCGACCGCCGCGCGCATCGGCGACGATATCCTGCAAAAAGGCGGCAACGCGATCGACGCCGCGGTTGCCGTCGGCTTTGCGCTTGCCGTGACCTATCCGCGCGCCGGCAATATCGGCGGCGGCGGCTTTATGGTGATCCATCGGGCGAACGGCGAGGACACCACCATCGACTATCGCGAGACCGCACCGGCAGCCATCAACGCCAAGTCGTTCCTCGACGACAACGGCAATGCCGATCCGCAGAAGTCACGCGATTCCGCGCTTGCCGTCGGCGTGCCGGGCACGGTCGCGGGTCTCGCGCTCGCCGAGAGGAAATACGGCTCCGGCAAGTTTACCCTTGCCGAGCTGATCGCGCCGGCGATTGCGCTCGCCCGCGGCGGCATAACCGTCGCCGACGACATTGCTGATTGGCTTCCCAAGGATGAGCCGCGCCTCGTGCGCTGGCCGTCGACGGCCAAGATTTTTCTCAAATCCGACGGCAGCGCGCCGGCCGAAGGCGACCGGCTGATGCAGCCGGAGCTTGCCGATACGCTTGAGGCCATCGCCCGGCACGGGCCCCGGGCCTTCTACGAAGGCGCCACGGCGGAAAAAATTGCCGCCGGCGTGCAGGCGGCCGGCGGCGTGATGACCGCGGACGATCTGAAGAATTATCGCGCCGTCGAACGCGCACCGATCCGCGGCAGCTATCGCGGCTACGACATCGTTTCCATGCCGCCGCCGTCGTCCGGCGGCATCGCGCTCGTGGAAATGCTCAACATACTGGAAGGCTACGATCTGGCGCACGACGAGCGGGCGCAGCAGCTCTTCCTGATGATCGAAGCGATGAAGCGCGCTTACGCCGATCGCGCCTGGTTTCTTGGCGATCCCGACGTCGTGCAAGTGCCGGTGGCGCGGCTGACCTCGAAAAGCTACGCGGAAAAATGGCGCGCCACCATCGATCCGGCGCGCGCCACGGCGGCGGCCGATATTCATCCCGGCATCGAACCGCAGCCGGAAGGCCGCAACACCACGCACTTCTCTGTGGTCGATCGTTTCGGCAACGCCGTCTCCAACACCTACACGCTCAATTTCAGTTTCGGCGTCGGGCTCGTCGCCGCCGGCACGGGCGTGCTCCTCAACAACGAGCTTGACGACTTCGCCGCCAAGGCGGACGCGCCGAATGCCTATGGCCTCCTCGGCGACAAGGCCAACGCGCCCGGGCCCGGCAAACGGCCGCTGTCGTCGATGACGCCGACCATCGTACTCAAAGATGGCAAGCCGTTTCTTATCACCGGTTCGCCCGGCGGCAGCTACATCATCACCGTGGTGCTGCAAGTCGTCACCGACGTGATCGACCGCGGCATGGGCATTGCGGACGCGGTATCGGCGCCGCGCGTGCATAATCAATGGATGCCCGACCGCGTCTTTGCCGAGCCGGGATTTTCCGCCGAACTTATTGCGGCGCTGCAGGCGCGCGGCGACGCCGTCACTGTGCAGTGGCGGCCCACTTCGGCCAACTCGATCCTGGTCACGCCGTCAGGCTTCGTCGGCGCCGCCGATCCGCGCACCCGCGGCGCCCTCGCGGCTGGTTATTAGGAATGGTCGAGGCGAATTTGCACTGCCTTGCCGCGTGGCAACGCGCCTTAGGCGGGCAGAACCGGCACCTTTTCCTTGCGCAGCGCCTGGATCAGCTGCGAATCCGAATGCAGATGCGCGTTGACCAATTCGGGCGGTGTAAGCGCAAGCCATTGGTCGAGCGAGAGGTCGGCGTAATAATCGCTTTTGAAAACCTCAAGGTAACGCAGCGTATTTTTGCCGGTGTTCTCGATGTAGTGGCCCATCGCGAAAGGCACATAGCCGACGTCGTTTTCCGCAAAATCGAAGGTGCGCGCCTGACTCGACGCCCCGAAGACGCCCATGCGAGCGGTGCCCTGGATGTAGTACTGCCACTCGTCGGTATTCGGATGCCAATGCAGTTCGCGCAGACCGCCCGGCTCGACCTCGACCAAGGCGGCGGCGATTGTCTTCGAGACCGGGAAATTCTTGGAGTCCGTAATCCGTACCGTGCCGCCCTTGCTCTTGATCGGCGTCTGCGCCGTCATGTGGTGACTGAAGCTTTGCGGGACCTCCGTCACACCCGCGATCTTGTCGGCGGCGAGCGGCCCCGGCACCGGAGCGGGAAAAATGTAGAGTTGGCTCGCATCCGGTATGTTGGCAAACGCCGAGGCCGGCACGCCGAAATTCTTCGCCAATACCTCCGGCGGCACATGCTTGATCCAATCGGTAAGCAGAAAGGTGTTGTCCTCGTCAAAATCGCCGTCGTCGAATACGAGGAGAAATTCCGTACCGTCCGGGTCGAGACCCTGGATCGAATGCGGAATGCCGGGAGGGAAATACCAAAGGTCGCCGACGCCGACATCGTCGACAAAATTGCGCCCATTGGCGTCGATCGCCGTGATGCGCGCCTTGCCGTAAAGCATGAAGGACCATTCGGCCGCCTTGTGCCAATGCAGTTCGCGCACGCCGCCGGCATTGAGCCGCATGTTCACGCCGGCGATGGTCTTGGAGATGCCAAGTTCGCGAACCGTGACCTGCCGGGTCCAGCCGCCGGTCTCCAATCGCATGTGCGCGTCTTCGAAGGAGAAGCGAAGATTTGGCAGCGTTCCGTGGTCGGTCGCCGGCGGCGACAGGATGTCGGGATTTTGATCGGCACGAACGGGATCGGCCGGACCGGGATTGCTGCCGCCGTGACCGGGACGCCGCGGCTCGGGCATGGTTTCGGCAGCCTGCGCCAGCGTTGCCGCCGAAAGCACGCCGCCGGCTGCCGTTGCAGCCAGCATGTTGCGACGCGAAATGGGTTTCTGAACGTTGCTCATAAGACAATTCCTCCTTCGGCCATCGTTCGCTGTTGACCCCCCGCGGCGCTATTCGGGGCTCAGGTGAGAAGCATTTGTGGCGAAATAGAGCGCATTGCGCACGACGCATGACTGGATAGTGCTGACTGAATAGTGCTGAGCGAACAACAAACGCAGGCGGATAAAGTTTCGATGGGGGCGAACGTTTCAGTGAATGCGCCGCCGTGGCGCGCCGCTACGCGACGAGAGCACGGGGCGATTCGCCGGGCGCAGCTTGTCGCACCGACGCCGATGTCACTTGATGCCGGCGACGCTCGGGCTGGTCAGCGCGCGGCGATCCTTGACCACGCCGATCACGACGCCGAGCCGCTGCACGGTTTCGATGACGCGGCCGTCGACGGCGCGGTCGCAGTTCATATGCGTGGGGGCGATGAAGAAGTCGGCGCGATTACGATCCCGCGTCCATTCAAGACGCGAGTCGGCCTCCTTCTCGAACGGCAGCCGCTCGCCGCACACCATGACCAGATAATGATGCCGCGGGCGCGCGCTGCCGGATACGCCCTCGGTGCGATCGAGGAAATGCTCGAGGTCTTCAACCGCCTCCGGCATGATGTTGACCCAGTAATCCGTGGCGTAGCGTCGCGATGCGCCGGCAAGCCCGCCGACCAGCGGATTGAAGAACAAATATTCGTCGGGGTGCAGGCGATAGAGCGTCGTTGCGTTCCAGCCCAGGCCGGCCACCACGAGCACCGCCGCCAGCGCTGCCGCCAAGCGGTGGCGCAGTTCGAGGCGAACGAGCGCGGCATCGAGACCAAGGCCCGCCAGCACGGCGATCGGCGGCACCGTGAACAAAAAGTGCCGCAATCCGGTATCCGCGGGACCGCACACGACGATCTGACAAATCAACGGGAACGCCGCCGCGAACGCGACTAGCGCGGTTTCCTTGCGCCACGCGTGATTTGCTTGTTGCCCGTCGCGCTCCGGAAGAGCTGCGAAAACCAACGCGAGCGCCGCGCCGGCGAGCAGCCACAGCGTGAGCTTGATGGCGATATAGGTCGGCACGTACCAGCGCGGCACATCGCCCATATGATAGACGTGGCCGTCAAGAATGGTCTGGATCGGGTAATTGAAATCAACGAACGCGAACAACGCGCGCAGCGGATTAAGCGGCGCCAAGGCGGCCCACGGCCACGCCGCGAGCATGATCGCATAGCCGATGACAAACGCGACGCCCAGCGGCAGCGCGGACCGGGCGACAAACGTCATCGCGCCGCGCCACGACGCGCCGCGGCCGATCGGCGCGGAAAGCCCGACCGCCAGCGCCGCGTAGCTGATAAGAAACACGCCGAGCACGCGAATGCCGAGCGCGCAGCCGCACAACACGCCGAACAGGACAACCAGATGCCAGCGCGGACGCGGCAATTCACGCCCGATCAGTATAAGAATGTAAAGCGCGCCCATCATGGCGGCAGCAAAGGGAATGTCCTTGGTGTGATTGAACATCGCGCCGTACCAGGTGCCGCATACGGCGAGCGCGGCCGCCGCAATCAGCCCGGCACGCGTTCCGCCGATGGCGCGCGCGCCCGCCCAGACCGCGGCGATGCCACCCACTCCCGTCAGCGCCGTAAACAGGTGCCGCACCGCGTAAGTATCGAGAGGAATGAGCTTCTCAAGCCCAACCGCGATGACGTCGAACAAGCCGCCGTAGAGATAGAGATTGCGGAAATGAAACAGCGCTTGATCGACGAAGCCGCTGGTGTAGTAGGCGACAACCATCTCGCCGTAACGCTGCTGCACTTCTTCGTCGTTGGAGATGGCGTAATCGCCGAAGGTGCAGGCGACGAGAACGATCAGAGTGCCGAGCAGCAACACCGCCGCGAGATCGTAACGATCCGCGCGTTGCAGCGGGCCGGGCGCGATACGCCGCAACCGCACCAACGCCTGGCGGCATCTATCAGACCATCGTGTAAGACTCACTGCGCCTGCCGCGCGTGCGGAACTCACCTGACTTCGTCTCCCGACACCCCCGCCCTCTCGCGCGGAAAAACCCATATACCACGCCTAGTTACCGGCGCAAAAGGCAAGCCGCACACGGGCATGAGGCGCCATCTGCGACGGCATTTCGGCAATACGGGGGCGCCTATGCTTTGCCGACGGGCAAGCCGAGAAGCTTGACCGCGTTCTCCTTCAGAATAAGCGGCCGCACCTCCGGCTTGATATCGAGCTTGTCGAAATCGCGAAGCCAGCGGTCGGGCTGGATCACCGGCCAATCGGAGCCGAACAGCATCTTATGCTTCAACAGCGAGTTTGCGTATCTGACCAGGACCGGCGGAAAGTACTTCGGCGACCAGCCGGAAAGATCGATGTAGACGTTGGGCTTGTGCTGGGCGACCGCCAGCGCCTCCTCCTGCCAGGGAAACGACGGATGCGCGAGGATGATCGGCATGTCGGGAAAATCAACGGCCACATCGTCGAGGTGCATCGGGTTGGAATATTTCAGGCGGATGCCGTTGCCGCCGCGCATACCGGAACCGGCGCCGGTCTGCCCGGTATGAAACAGCGCCGGCAGCTTGGCTTCGGCAATCGCCTCGTAGAGCACGTAGGCGCTGCGGTCGTTCGGAAAAAATCCCTGCAACGAGGGATGGAACTTGAATCCGCGGACGCCGAAGTCGCGTATCAGCCGGCGCGCTTCTCGAGCCCCGACTTTTCCCTTGGCCGGATCGATGCTGGCGAACGCAATGAGCACGTCGCTGTTGGCGGCGGCCTTCTCGGCCACCTCCTCGTTTGAGTAGCGGCGGAACCCCATCTCACGCTCGGCATCGACCGGAAAGATCACAGCGCCGATCTTGCGGGCGCGGTAATACGCCGCCGTCTCTTCGACGGTCGGACGATTGTTGGGTTGGTTGAAGTAAACCGCCATCGCGCTCTGGAAGTCGTCATAGCCGTCGTCGGCATGGGTACCGCACGGCTCCTCCGCGTGGGTGTGGACATCGATGGCGACCAACTCATTGACGTTCACAGCGCGCTCCCCAATTCTCCACCGTTTGAAGTCTTCAGCGTTTCGCGGTTTGCATCCCCGTTAAGCATATATCGACCTCACATCCGCAGCGCGGCGAGAACCTCGTTGGGGCGCTCGCTCATGAGCATGTGGCCGGCGCCTTCGAGGACGACGAGGCGGCACTTCGCAATGGCAGCGGCGACGGCCTTGCCGCTTCTCGCCGGCGTCATCAGATCGCGGCTCCCCAGGACGACGACACTGGGAACGGTCACCTTGGCGGCGGCGAAAAGCGCCGTGCCGTAATCGTTGCAGATCGCCAAATCCGAGAACAACACACCGGGACCTGCGCGCTCGAGCAGACGTTCGCCGCCGCCCAGCAACCAAAGTCCCGGCACTTCCGAGCCGCCCAAACTGGCGCGGTAGCCATAGCCCCAAATGTCGATCATCTCGACGGCGGCATGATCGTTGGCCTTCGCCGCGTTGAGCAAATCGTCCGACACGCGCATCGGTGCAGCGACGGCGATCAAGCCGAGCGCGTCGACTTTTTCCGGGTAACGCGAGGCCGCGTCCAAGGCCACGAGCGAGCCCATGGAATGGCCGACCAACCGCGCCGCCGGCACGCCGGCGGCGTCAAACAACGCTACCGTCCAGTCGGCGAGCGCCGCAATCGAGGAAAGCGGCGGCCCGCTGGAACGGCCGTGGCCGGGAAGATCAGGCGCCAGCACGGCGAAGCCATGATGGGCGAACGAGCGCGCGAGCAGCGCCCAGACCGAATGATCGAAGCCGGCGCCATGCAGAAAAACGACAGCCGGCAGGCTTGCGTCAAAATCACGGCCACCGGTCGAGGCGAACACTTCGCAGCCGGCAACGGTGAGGTGCATCGCTTACGCCTTTTGCGAGGCGTGCAGCGCCTGCCCGAGATCGTCGAGGATGTCGCCCGCCGCCTCAAGACCGACCGAAATGCGAATGAGTTCTTCGCCGACTCCGGCTGCGGCAAGCGCCGCGGCGTCCACCTGCTGGTGCGTGGTGCTCGCTGGATGAATCACCAGCGTCTTGGCGTCACCGACATTGGCAAGATGGCTCGCAAGCCGCACCGCCTCAATGAATTTGCGTCCGGCGGCGCGGCCGCCCTTGATGCCGAATGATACGATCGAGCCCGCGCCCTTGGGCAATAGCTGCTGCGCCAGCGCGTAATCCGGATGGGTTTCGAGCGACGGGTGCAGCAGCCACGCGACCCCCGGATTTTTGCAGAGAAAGATCAGCACGCCCACGGTGTTTTCCATGTGGCGCTCCATGCGCAGCGGCAATGTCTCGATCCCCTGCAGCAAGTGGAAAGCATTGGTCGGCGACAGGCAGGCGCCAAAATCGCGCAAGCCTTCGGCGCGCGCCCGCATGATGAAAGCGGCCGGCCCGAACTCTTCGGCGAAGACGATGCCGTGATACCCGGCATACGGCGTGGTCATTGTTGGAAATTTGCCGGAGGCTTGCCAATCGAAGCGACCGCCGTCGACAATCGCGCCGCCGATGGCGATACCGTGTCCGCCGAGCCATTTGGTGACGGAGTGCATGACAATATCGGCGCCGAGCGCGATCGGACGGCTCAGATACGGTGTCGCGAACGTATTATCGATGAGCAGAGGAATCTCGGCGGCGTGCGCGATCTCGGCGACCCGCGGAATGTCGAGCACTTCGAGGCCCGGATTGCCGATAGTTTCGCCGACGACAAGCCGGGTATTCGGCGCAATGGCGGCGCGGAAGCCGTCGAGATCGCGCGGGTGGACGAATGTCGTGGTGATGCCGAAGCGTGGCAGCGTATGGGTCAGCAGATTGATGCTGCCGCCATAGAGCGACGCCGAAGCGACGATGTGATCGCCCGCACCCGCAAGCGTGGCGATAGCAAGATGCATTGCCGCCATGCCGCTCGATGTGCAGACGGCGCCGACGCCGCCTTCGAGCGCCGCAAGACGCTCCTCCAGCACCGCCGTCGTCGGGTTGGAAATGCGAGTGTAGATGTGGCCCGCACGCTCCAGATTGAACAGGCCGGCCGCGTGATCGGCGTCGTCGAAAACGTAGGAGGTGGTCTGGTAGATCGGAACGGCGCGCGAACGCGTCACCGGATCGGGGTGCTGGCCTGCATGCAGGCTCAAGGTCTCGAATGCGGGCGGTTTCGGCGCGGCCATGCCTTCCTCGTGAAAGCGAAAATACACGGCCGCGCTGTTTGGTGGAACAGCCGGAAACGTGCGGCTGCCGGTCAGCGCCGGTCGAGACTCGCTTTTGCGAGGCCAAAACTTCAACCTATTCTGTGTGCGCCTTGAAACGAACACATCTATGGCCTATGTTGGCCGCTAGCCTGATAGGCTTGATTCGAGCCCGCGCGTACGAATGCCTTCAAAAGGCTTTGGGCTCTTTGTTAATCCTTAGCTCACCGACAGCCCAAATCGCGCGGGGTGTCCCGCTTTTATCCGCAACGCAAACCGCTGCAGCATGCAGGGGTTTTGGCCGCGCGCAAAAAGAAAGACTCTTCTTTGACCTCCTTCGACGATTTCAGACTTAACGACGCCATTAAACGTGCCCTCGCGGAAGAAAAATATCTGGTTCCGACTCCGATCCAAGTGCAGACAATCCCGACCGTCATGGCGGGCCGCGATGTGATCGGGATCGCGCAGACCGGCACCGGCAAGACCGCCGCATTCGCGCTGCCAATCCTGAATCATCTCGCCTCGGTCGCGCGCCCTCCGGCGCGCAAGGGTTGCCGCGTACTAGTGCTCAGCCCGACCCGCGAATTATCCGGCCAAATCCTCGACAGCTTTCGCGCCTATGGCCGCCATCTGCGCATCAGCGCGGCGCTGGCGATCGGCGGCGTCTCGATGGGCGGCCAGGTGCGGTCCCTGCTCAACGGCGTCGACGTTCTGGTAGCCACGCCCGGCCGGCTCCTCGATCTGGTCAAAGGCAATGCGCTTCGCCTCGACGGCGTCGAATGTCTCGTGCTCGACGAAGCCGATCGCATGCTCGACATGGGATTTATTCACGACATCCGCAAAATCGTCGCCAAGCTTCCGCTGCGACGCCAAACGCTGATGTTTTCCGCGACGATGCCTCGCGCGATCGCCGAACTCGCGGCCCAAATGCTGCACGATCCGGTGAAAGTCGCCGTTGCGCCGGTCGCGACCACCGCCGAGCGCATTGAGCAGCGGCTTATCCGGGTGGACCGTGCGGCCAAGCCTGCCGCGCTCGTTGAGGTGTTGCGACACGAGACGGTCGACCGGGCGCTGATCTTCACGCGCACCAAGCACGGCGCTGACAAGGTCGTGCGCGGCCTGGTCAGGGCTGGCATCGCCGCCGACGCCATCCACGGCAACAAATCGCAAAACCAGCGCGAGCGCGTGCTCGCCGCTTTTCGCAAGGGCACGACAAGGATACTTGTGGCCACCGACATCGCCGCGCGCGGCATCGATGTCGACGGTATCAGTCACGTCATCAATTTCGATCTGCCGAATGTGCCGGAGACTTACGTGCATCGCATCGGCCGGACTGCGCGGGCCGGCGCGGAGGGCGTCGCCATCTCGCTATGCGACAGGGAAGAGGCGGCATTCGTTCGCGACATCGAGAAGCTGATCCGCATGTCCATTCCAGCGACCGATAGGCGCGCGCCGGCGCGGCAGTCCGAGCCATCGGGCGCAAATGCAAATGTAAATCATGTCAGCGTCCAGCCCCCGTCCGGCGCGCCGGCAAAGCGGCGCGGCCGGCGTCGCAACGGCGCGTCGCGCAAACAATACCATCATGATCGTCTAAATCACGATCATCCAAGGGAGCCCACGGGCGAGATCGGTTCCGTCGGCTTCATGCAGCGCCAAGGCTTGTCGCGACGCGATGTTGCGCCGCACGACGCCCGCCGGGCGGCTCATTCAAAAGGATCGTGACGTGGCCAAGGAAGAACTGCTGCAATTTGACGGTCTCGTCACCGAGATATTGCCGGACGCGCGGTACCGCGTTGAACTCGACAACGGCCATGCGCTCATTGCGTATACCGCCGGGAGAATGCGCAAGAACCGGATCAAAACCCTGGCCGGAGATCGCGTGACGGTCGAAGTGTCACCTTACGATCTGGAAAAAGGACGTTTGATCTTTCGTCACAAGGACGAACGGGCCGGATCGGTCAGCCGGCCGCCTCAACGCAATCAATTCCGCCGGCGATAAAATGCAACTTCGCAGACATAATGTCGGCGACGACAGCCCCGCGGCAAAGACAGGCGGCATCATGCGAATCTTCATTTTCAAATCCGACGCGAGTCCGGAGTTGCGGGCGTTCGGCGGCGATCTTGCCGGCGACAAGCTGCCTAGTCAGTTTAGGCCGTGGCACGCAGTCGGGAGCATCGCCCCCGACCGCGAGCCTCCTTACAACCTGTCGCGCGAATTGATCGAAACGGCCATTAACGATCGCGGCTACCAGCTTTGGCGCATGAGCAAAAAGAGCACGGAATAGCGATCGCGACAGTCGTCATTGGGCGCGAAGACTTAGGCCGCCCTACAGATGGAGGAGTATCCGATGGCAGCCGGCATCCATAAGTTCAGGGTGGGTCAAACTGTCGATCTGATCCCCTCGACTTTCCGCTCCGCGGCGAACGGCACTTACCAGATTGTCAGCCTGCGCCCGGCGGAGGGCGGCAATGTGCAATATCGAATCAAAAGCAAAAGCGAAGCTCACGAACGCGTCGTTTCGGAAAGCGACCTTGTGCTCGCCGCCAATGTGAAATTTGACTTCGAATAAGGACGGCGCCTCGAAGGAGGCCGGCAATGTTCAAAATTCTTGAACGCAAGGGCGCAGCTTCGGCTCCGGCGACGGAGGTCGGCCGCGGCTACTCAACGCATGAAGAGGCGTTGGCGGCGGTCAAAAAGCACCTTAAGGCGTTTAGTGTTTCCGGGCGCAATTCGGAGGGAAACTACTGGTGGGCACGGGATATCGAAGGCCTGAGAAAATGCTGGATAGCGGCGGCTGAATGATCGCCGCCGCCCGCGGATGTCCACGACTAGCTTATCGTCAGCTTTCGCAAGCGTCGCCCGACAGTCGTTTGAAGTCGGCTATGACGTCGGCAATAAGCTTCTGCCGGCGCGGATCCTGGGCGCCTAAGGTTCCGGCGAAGAGGTTGAGAAGATAGCGCGCCTTCTCGGCGGCTTCCTGCCAATTTGCAGCCGGTGCCGCGGCCATTTGGGATTCCAGTTCATCTTGGCGACGGCGTAACGCGCGTTCGTTGGCTTCGACTTCGCTCACGATGCGGCGAAGATTGGTCGCCTTCTGCGCGGCCATCCCGCGGTGCCGATCGAGGTCAATGGTCTTGTCCGTCACGATTTTGGACCGGGCCGAGGCAGCGGATAGTCGGGGCCATCGTATAGCCGGCGGATCTCTTCGCTGCTGTAGCGTTGCTCATCGACCTCGAGGCAGGCGCCGACGAGAAGCTCCGGGGCAAGGTCTTCAATCGCGAAACGGATCGCTTGAGCGGCCTGCGCAAACCGCCTGTAGCCGAGCGGCTGACGCCTCGGCAGGCGCCTTCGCGTCGGAAACAGCTCCGCCTCCGCCATGTAGTCAAATGCGCCCAGCGGGCGGGCTTGAGCCTGTTCGGCGACGACGCTTTTCGCGTAAGCCCGGGGCGCGCTTGTCATTCAACCATCTCCAAAACAACGATAACGTGATTTGAATTTCCAGCATCGTATATATGTGCGAAATTTCGTATTACCAATCCGACAAGAAAGTTCGAGCAAAAGTAATGACTTGCAGCGCCCGCGAGCCGGCTGCTGTTTGTTGGACGGTCGCTGGCCGGCATCCTTCGGCGCGCGCGGCACAACTTTTTGTGACGGATCGAATTGACACGGAGAGCGGTGCGTAGTCTAATTTGTCGCAGCTCGACGGAGACGACGGTGAGGGTCGGTTTGCCCGCCGACAGTGAGCCGGTCCTCGGTCGCCATTGATTAAGGAGCAAAGAGCGCGATGGCCTTCACGATCCAAATCAACGGCGCCACGCACACCGCGGATGTCGATGGCGACACGCCTCTTCTGTGGGTATTGCGCGACGTGCTCGGAATGACCGGCACGAAGTTCGGCTGCGGCATCGCGCAATGCGGCGCCTGTACGGTGCACGTCAACGGCAGGGCGGTACGCTCCTGTTTGCTGCCAATTCGAGCGATCGCCGGTCGGGCCGTCACCACGATCGAGGGGGTGGGCGCCACGCCGACTGGAGCAAAAGTGCAGAAGGCGTGGCTCGATCTCGAAGTGATTCAGTGCGGCTATTGCCAGTCGGGGCAGATCATGTCGGCCACGGCGCTGCTTTCGGAAATTCCGCAGCCGGACGATTCCGATATCGATGCGGCGATGGCGGGAAATATCTGCCGCTGCGGCACCTATGTCCGTATCCGCGAGGCGATCAAGCGCGCCGCAGACGAAGCATAGGAGGGTACATGAGCACTCCAGAGCGTCATATGTTGGTTTCCACACGGCGCGGCGTCTTCAAAGCCGGCTTGGTCGGCGGATTTTTGCTCGCCTTTCGGCTGCCGGTGCGGGCGGTGAACGAGCCCGTGCAACCGCCCGACAACACCGAGGGCCAGTTTGCCCCGAATGCTTTTATCCGCGTCGATCACTCGGGCAAGACGACACTCGTTATGCCGCAGGTCGAGATGGGACAGGGTGTCTACACCGCGATTGCGATGATTCTGGCTGACGAGCTCGATGCCGACTTCGCGCAAGTAACGCTCGAGCACGCCCCGCCTAACGATAAGCTCTATGGCAACCCGCTTTTTGGAATTCAGGTCACCGGCAATTCCAATTCGATCCGAGCGTTCTGGAATCCGCTTCGCATTGCCGGTGCAACGGCCCGCTCGATGCTAGTGCAGGCCGCGGCGCTGCAATGGCAGGTCGATCCGGCAAGTTGTTCGGCATCGAACGGCAGCGTCATGCATGCGGCCAGCGGGCGCAAGCTCGCCTATGGCGATCTCGTGGACGCGGCGAGCAATGTTCCGGTCCCGCGAAAGCCGTCTCTGAAGAACCCGAAAGACTTTGTTCTCATCGGCAAGCCGGTGAAGCGTTTGGATACGCCCGGCAAGACAAACGGCAAGGTCGTTTACGGCATCGACGCGATGCTGCCGGGAATGAAATTCGCGACGTTGGCTGCATCCCCGGTTCTTGGCGGTAAAGTTGCGCATGTTGACGACAGCGTGGCGAAGACGCTGCCCGGCGTGCGGCAGGTCGTCGTGCTGGACGATCTGGTCGCCGTTGTCGGCGATCACATGTGGGCGGCGAAGAAGGGCCTCGACGCTCTCATTATCACCTGGAACGAAGGCCAAAACGCGCAGATCAGCTCGCAGGATGTCTGGCAGCGATTGCGTGCCGCGAGCAAAAAAGATGGCGTGGTTGCCAAATCCGTCGGCGACGTCGCCAAAGGCTTGGGACAAGGCGACAAATTCGAAGCCGAATTCGAGCTTCCGTTTCTAGCGCACGCGACAATGGAGCCGATGAATTGCACGGTTCGTCTGACGCCCGGCGCGTGCGAGATATGGACCGGGACGCAGGTCTTGACTCGCGTGCAGGAAGCGGCGGCGGCCGCCGCCGGGCTACCCGTCGACAAGGTGACCGTACACAACCACCTGATCGGCGGCGGTTTCGGCCGCAGGCTCGAAACGGACATGGTGGCGAGCGCAGTGCGCGTCGCGCAGCATGTCGACGGTCCGATAAAGGTGGTGTGGACGCGCGAAGAAGATATGCAGCACGATATCTACCGTCCGGTCTATCGCGACACCATTTCGGCCAGTCTGTCGGGCGTGAAGATCGCCGCATGGAAGTACCGGATCTCCGGCTCGTCGATCATGGCGCGCTGGTTCCCGGCCGGCTTCCAAAACGGCATCGACATTGACGCTGTCGATAGCGCCGTCGATATGCCCTACGACATTCCCAACCTTCAAGTCGAATACGTGCGAGCCGAGCCGCCGGCCGTTATCACCGGCTTTTGGCGCGGCGTCGGGCCGAACAATAATGTCTTCGCCGTCGAGTGCTTCATGGACGAGCTGGCTCGAAAGGCTGGCATGGACCCGATCGCTTTCCGGCGCGGGATGCTTGGGAAAAATCCCCGTCTTAAAGCCGCGCTGGACTTTGTAGCGGCAAAGTCCAATTGGGGAGAGGCGCTTCCGCCGCGGGTCGGGCGCGGCGTCTGCGCTCAGCCTTCGTTCGCAAGCTTCATCGCAACCGTCGTCGAGGCTGAAGTCGACCATCAGGGTGAAGTGCATCTCCGCCGGATAACGTCGGCGGTGGATACCGGCATCGCCGTCAACCCCGACACGATTATTGCGCAACTGCAGGGCGGATTGATCTTCGGCCTGACCGCCGCGCTATACGGCGAGATCACGATTGATAAAGGCCGTGTGCAGCAATCCAACTTTAATGATTATCGCATGCTGCGTATCGATCAGGCGCCGAAGATCGACGTGCACGTGATCAAAAGCGGCGAGAATCCGGGCGGAATCGGCGAAACCGGATGCACGGCCGGCCCGCCGGCGTTGCGCAATGCGATCTACGCCGCGACCGGCGTTGCGTTGCGGACGCTGCCAATCGATCGCAACGCCATATCCGGAAAAAAAGCGTGATCGGCATGCGCTGGTTCAAGCATCTCGGTGTCGCTGCACGCAGCTTGATCGCTGCCGCGGTACTCGTTGTGGCAATCGCATTGGCGGCATTCATTTGGCTGGTGTTTAGCCCGGGACCGCTGGCGTTTGCCAAAGGAGCAAGCGTATCGCTTTCGGACTATCACGCCGCCAGCCCGACCGGCGTTCCCCGCGAGCTTGCAAACGCGAGCCTCATAAAGCGCGGAGAGTATCTTGCGCGTGCCGCCGATTGCCTGGTCTGTCACACCGCTCCAGGCGGCGAGGACTATGCCGGGGGTTTGGCGTTTCCGCTGCCTTTCGGAACGCTTTATTCGACCAACATCACGCCCGATAAGACGACGGGCATCGGAAATTATAGCGATCAAGATTTTCTCAATGCGATGCATCGCGGAGTTCGGCGGGACGGCGCACGGCTTTACCCGGCTATGCCGTTTACCTCTTACACTTACATGACGGATGCGGATGGTTTGGCTATCAAGGCTTACTTGTTCAGCCTTGCTCCGGTGCATGCTGTTGCGCCCACGAACGCGTTGATGTTTCCGTTCAACCAGCGCTGGGTGATGGGCGTCTGGTCGGTGCTGTTCGCCGACGGCGGCCGCTTTCGGCCCAACCCAACGAAGAGCCCGGACTGGAACAGGGGCGCTTACGTCGCCGAAGCGCTGGCCCATTGCGGCGAATGCCACACGCCTCGCAACCTTGCTTTCGCGCTCGACAATCGGAAAAAATTCGCCGGGGCGCTGACGGCCGGCTGGCGCGCTTACAACATCACCTCTGACAGGGGCTCGGGAGTAGGCGCCTGGAGCGACGATGAGCTGTTCGCGTACCTCTCAACCGGTCACGCGTCGGGCCACGGCACGGCGGCGGGCCCGATGGGCGAGGCTGTCGATGAAAGCTTCAGCGCCCTTTCCCCCGCAGACATCCACGCATTGGTCGTTTACGTGCGGAGCGTTCCGGCGATCGCATCGTCTGATTTGCCGGCGAAAATCGCTCCGCCGGCGCCGGCTTCGCCCAAGAGCGGCGTCACCAGACCGGACATCCTCGGCAGGACAGTATTTGAACAAGCTTGCGTCAGTTGCCACAGCTGGACCGGTGTCAGCGCTATTTCGCCGTTCGCGACGATTGCCGGCGCACGCGCCGTCAACGATCCCTCGGCAACGAATGTCGCACAGATCGTGATATCCGGGACAGCGCGGCGGACGCCGCCGGGCGTCGTCTCGATGCCGGCATTTGGCCGCAGCTATTCCGACGTGGAGATCGCCGCCGTCGCCAACTACGTCACCGGGCGGTTTGGCAGCGCGTCATCCAACATCAGCGAAACGCAAGTGAGTGAGTTGCGAAAGCAAACCGCTCATTGAGAGGGCCATAGGCTTGAGAAGCGCGAGACGCCCGCACGGCAAAACAGGAGGACCGCAATGGCTCGAAGCCACCAACCAGGCCAAGAAACGTTTCGCTCAGTACTGCCGGAAGATATCGACTGGAAGCCGTTCGCGGCATTTCCCCCTTCGGTCCGCCTCGCCGTGGTCGTTGGCGAGCCCTCGAAGCCCGCGCCCTATGTGATCAGGGTCAAAGTTCCTGAAGGCGTGAAATTGATGCCGCATCGGCATCCGGAGGACCGGGTCTACACGGTGATGTCGGGCGTCTTTTACATCGGGCTGGGCGATCGGTTCGACGGCAACAAGGTGCAGGCTTATCCGCCGGGCAGCGTTATCGTCCTGCCAGGCGATACATCTCACTTCCACTGGGCCAAGTCCGGCGAATATGTGACGCAGGTAACGGCCATCGGCCCGCTAGGTCTCGAATACCTCAATGCCGGCGACGATCCGCGTCAGCCAAATCACTCGCGCCCGGGTTCGGCAGCCAACTAAGTCCGCCCGAACGCTGCTGTACGCAAAATAATCGCGCTCGCCGGAGCGTCCGGAACACGCTCGCGGGCAACCTTGAAATCGGAACGGACCAGGCGACGCCAGATCACCTAAGTGCTTGATTTGAATGGAGCGGGCGAAGGGATTCGAACCCTCGACCCCAACCTTGGCAAGGTTGTGCTCTACCCCTGAGCTACACCCGCATCCGCGAAGGGTAAGCACGATGCAACGGGCACCGCGCGGGCAAGCTATGCCAAAGCCGGCCGGCTTTTGCAACCGGCGGCCTATCGCGTCGAAAGACGCGCCAAACCCGTTAGTCTTGGGCTTAGGCAGTCTTGGGTTCAGACAGTCTTGGGCTCAGGCAGTCTTGGGCTCAGGCGGTCTTGGGCTCAGGCGGTCTTGAGCTCAGGCGGTCTTGGGCTCAGGCAGTCTTGGGCTTAGGCAGTTTTGGGCTCAGGCAGTCTGAGGGCTTAAATAGTCGTGGGCTTAAGTAGGCGCGACTAAAGCAGTCGCGGCTTTAAATTGTGCCGCCTTAAGTAGTAATGACTTTAGGTAGTCGCGGCCCGCAGATGCCCCAACATGCCGTCAGCATCGTCCGATGAACTCTTTGCCTTTCTGGACAGTCTCGGCATCGCGCACCAGACCGTATTCCACGCGCCGGTATTCACCGTGGCGCAAGCGCGCACCGTGCAGCGCCGCGTTCCCGGCATGCACAGCAAAAACCTGTTCTTGCGCGACAAGAAGGGCGCGTTGTTCCTGATCGCGGCGCCGGAAGATGCGATGATCGAGCTAAGATCGCTGCATCGGCTTCTCGGCGCCGCCGGGCGCTTCTCGTTCGGCGCGGCGCAGACGATGCGCGAGACGCTCGGCGTAGAGCCCGGCTCGGTGACGCCGTTCGCTGTCATCAATGACAAGGCCGGACACGTAACAGTCGTGCTCGACGCCGCAATGATGGCGCACGAGGCGCTCAACTTTCATCCGCTCCGAAACACCGGCACCACGACCATCTCGCGTGACGGTTTGCTGAAGTTTCTCGAAGCAACCGGGCATCGGCCGCGGATCGAGGCCGTTTCGGCGCCGCTCGGCTAAACCTTCCGATTGCATTCGGCCGAATTCTTCCCATTTAATCAGGCGAATAGGGGAGATTGCGCCCCCGCGCCGGGGGCCAAAAAGGGAAGGCGTATCAAGGAGATGTTACAGCAAGCGCAAACCGCCGCGGCGGATCCGTTGGTCAAGGAAACGACCACGCAGACGTTCGTCAAGGACGTCATCGAGGAATCGAAGCAGCAGCCGGTGTTGATCGACTTCTGGGCGCCCTGGTGCGGCCCGTGCAAGCAACTGACCCCAATTCTCGAAAAAGCCGTTCGCGCCGCCAAGGGCAAGGTGAAGCTCGTCAAGATGAATATCGACGAGCACCCGGCTATTCCCGGCCAGATGGGCATTCAATCGATTCCGGCGGTGATCGCCTTCGTCAACGGCCAGCCGGCGGACGGCTTTATGGGCGCCCTGCCGGAAGGCCAGGTTGTCGCCTTCCTCGAACGCCTGACCAAGGGCAGCATCGGTGGCGAGGCCAAGGATCTGCTCAAAGCCGCCGACACGGCGCTGGCCGAAGGCGATGCCGCCGGTGCTGCTACGCTCTATGGGCAGCTCCTCACCGAGGACAACGGCAACGTGCAGGGCCTCGCCGGCCTGGCGCGCTGCTACGTGGAAACCGGGGCGCTCGATCAGGCGCGGCAAACACTCGCCATGATCCCGGATTCCAAGCGCGGCGAATCGGCCGTAACAGCCGCCCAAGCCGCGTTGCAGCTGGCCGAGCAATCAAAATCGCTCGGGCCGCTCGCCGAACTGGAACAGAAGGTCGCCGCAGACCCGCTCGACCATCAAGCGCGCTTCGATCTCGCGCTCGCGCTCAACGGCAAGGGCCGTCGCCTCGATGCGCTGGACAATCTGATCGCCATCGTCAAGCGCGACCGGAAATGGAACGACGACGCCGCGCGTAAGGAACTGGTTCAGTTTTTCGACGCATGGGGTCCCGCCGACGAAGCCACGATCGAGGGCCGCAAGCGGCTCTCTTCGATTCTGTTCGCTTGATTCCGTCATCCTGAGGCGCCCGCAAACGGCTCTCGCAGGATCAATCGGCCCGAGCCGTCCGCTTCGAGGCTCGCCTCGTTCGCGTCTCAGCGTGACGGAAGTCGCGTACGGAGTACGACATGCCGATCAATGCGATTTATAAGGGGCCCGACGACCTTCCCGGCGAGATCGCGATATTTCCCCTGCCCGGCGCTTTGTTGTTGCCGCGAGGCCAGATGCCGCTCAACATTTTCGAACCGCGCTATCTGGCGATGATCGACGACGCGCTCCGTTCCGGCACGCGCGTCATCGGCATGATCCAGCCCGATCCAATTCACCCTGGACCGGACAAGGACAAGCCGCGTTTGTTCGGGGTTGGATGCGCCGGGCGCATCAGCCAGTTCGCGGAGAGCGGCGACGGCCGCTATCTGATCCAGCTCACCGGCATCGCACGGTTCCGCGTCGAGGAAGAGCTTGCTCTGGGCACGCCGTACCGGCAATGCCGTGCGAGCTTTGAGCCGTTCATTGACGATTTCACCGCCCGCAAAGGCGAAGAAGAAGTCGACCGCAAGGCGGTGCTTCGCGCGCTCGCCGACTTCCTCAAAGCCAACAAGCTTAAGGCCGATTGGGGCGGCATCGAAAACGCTCCCAACGAGGCGCTGGTCAACGCACTGGCGATGATGTCGCCTTATGGCGTCGCAGAAAAGCAAGCGCTGCTCGAAGCCCCCGATTTGAAGACCCGCGCCGAGATCCTCGTCGCCGTCACCGAGATCGAGCTCGTCAAGGGCAAGACCGGCGAAACGCCGCTGCAGTAACCAGCCTATGGAAATCATCCGCAAGGAATCGATCGCAACGCTCGTAAACTCCGGCGTGCAGTCGGAGCAGTTGCTGTTTCCGGAGAACTCATCTTCGCGCCGCGTCACGGTCACGCGGGTAACAGTGCAGCCGCGGGCGGCAAACCCGCCGCACCGGCATGCCGCCGCCGAGCAGATTTGGGTGGCGCTCGAGGGCAGCGGCGCGTTGCTGCTCGACGGCGGCCGCATCGAGCCGATTGCGGCCGGCGACGTGGTCCGGTTCGAGGATGGCGAACTGCACGGGTTGCGCAACACCTCGGATCGGCCGTTTATTTATCTGGCGGTCACCTCGCCGCCGGTCAATTTCCGCGATATCTATGCCAAGGACTGGAGCAACGCCGAAGCGTAGTCATTCTGCGGATTTCATTGTGGAGCTCTTTGATGTCGTCCGACCATGCCGCCGATACGATCGACCCGAAACTGTTGGAAATCCTGGTTTGCCCGCTGACCAAGACACCGCTCGAATACGATGCGGAAAAACAGGAATTGATCTCGCGCGCGGCCAAGCTCGCTTATCCGATCCGCGACGGCATTCCGATCATGCTGCCCGAGGAAGCGCGGCGACTGGATTGAGTTTTCATTATCACGCGCTGGCCGCGACCGTATGCCTAGTCGCCGGTCGCGCCGGCGCACGGATTACGGGACCCAGTCCGCGCTGACGAGGAATTAAAATGCAAGGGAAAGTCATGATCAAAATCTGGGGACGGAATACCTCGTCGAATGTGCAGAAAGTGATGTGGGCGATCAGCGAAATCGGCTTGCCGCACGAGCGCATCGATGTCGGCGGTCCGTTCGGCAAAAATCGCGAGCCGGCCTATCTGGCCATGAACCCGAACGGGCTGGTGCCTACGCTGGAAGAGGAAGACGGTTTCCTGCTCTGGGAATCGAACTCGATCGTCCGCTATCTCGCCGCCAAGCATCGCGCCGGCGTGCTCGAGCCTTCGGATTTGCGCGCCCGTGGGCGCGCCCAAGCCTGGATGGATTGGCAGCTCAGCGTATTGGGACCGGCGATCACGCCCGGTTTCATTGGCTTGATCCGGACACCACCGGAAAAGCGCAACCATGCCGTCATCGACGAATCCAAGAAAAAGACGACGGCGGCGATCGCGCTTCTCGATGCCGAGCTCGCCAAGAACGCCTATGTCGCAGGCGAGGCGTTCTCCTACGGCGATATTCCCGCTGCCGTGATGGCTAACCGTTATCGGCAACTCGTGCCGGAGCGGCCGGCGTTGCCTAATTTCGAGCGCTGGTATGCGGCGATTTCGGCACGGCCGGGTTTCAAGGATCAGGTCGCCGCGGTGAAGTTGGCGTGACTGCGGATTACTCCGCCGCCGCTCGCGCGGCGTGGCCTTGCGTCGACACGATGTAATCCATTGCCGCCTGCACGCCGCCCTTCTTGTACGGGACGCCCGCGAGCGCCAGCGCCATCTCGGTCGCCGCCAGCGCGCCGATAAGCGTCGCGTCGTTGATGTCGCCGAGATGTCCGATGCGGAAGTATTTTTTCGCGTAGGGACCGAAGCTCGCGCCGTAGGAAATGTTGTAGGTATTGAGCGCAACAGCCCGGAATTGATCGGCGTCATGGCCGTCCGGCAGCAGCACCGCGGTAACCGTCGGCGAGAAGTATCGCGGGTCGCGGCAGAGGGTTTCGAGGCCCCAAGCGCGCACCGCGCGTCGCGTCGCTTCGGCGAGCCGGTGGTGACGCGCGAAGACGTTGTCGAGCCCCTCCTCGTGCAGCATCTCGATCGCGGTATCGAGGCCGTAGAGCATCTGCGTCGCCGGCGTGTAAGGAAAGAAACCCTGCTTATACATCGTCAGCATATCGTCCCATTGAAAGAACGACCGCGGCAGCTTCGCCGTCTTTGCAGCGAGCAGCGCTTTCTCGCTCACGGCGTTGAACGACATGCCGGGGGGCATCATTAAGCCCTTCTGCGCGCCACCGATGGTGACATCGACGCCCCACTCGTCGTGTCGGTAATCGGTCGAAGCGAGCGACGAGATGGTATCGACCAGAAATAATGCCGGATGCCCTGTAGCGTCGATCGCCTTGCGAATTTCGTCGATCGGAGAGAGGCAGCCGGTCGCGGTCTCGTTGTGCAGGACGCAGATCGCTTTGATCTCGTGCGCCTTATCCTTGCGCAGATGCTCCTCGATGATCTTCGGATCGGCGCCCACGCGCCAATCAGTTTTGATGAATTCGGGTTTCAAGCCGAGCCGCTCCGCCATGACTTTCCACAACGTCGCGAATTGTCCGGTCTCGACCATCAGTACGCGGTCGCCGGGCGACAGTGTGTTGGTCAACGCCGCTTCCCAGGCGCCGGTGCCGGTGGCGGTATAGACAATGACCGGCTGCGTGGTTTTGAAGATGGTCTTGATGCCTTCCAGCGCGCGCGTGGCGAGCTTCGAGAATTCCGGGCCGCGCTGATCGATGAGCGGCATGTCGATTGCGCGCATGATGCGATCCGGCACCGGCGTCGGTCCGGGGATTTGCAGAAAATGGCGCCCCGGAAGACGCGAAGCATTCTGCGGCATTTTGTCAGCACTCCTTCGGACCTGTTCAGTGACGCATCAATGTTTCGGCAAGCCGGCGTCCGTTTTCCGGAGCACGCTCAAAATCTCGGCCGCGCCGGTCCGAAGGCGCCGCGGCGGCGCCTTGATCGCGGAATGCGGCATGCGGGTCAAGTCTCTTCTCGGCCTGCGCCAAAACGGCGCTGCGATCAAAATGGGCCGGCCGACGCATCGCATGGGAAGCGCCCCACTTGCGCTAACGGTCGGTCGCCAATGCGCTTTCGTGCCAGCGCCGCAGTGCCAGATAATTGATCAGCGACAGCACATAGAAGATAACGATGCCGGCGACCGAGAGCAGCAGCAAGGCCGCGAACATCCGCGGGATGTTGAGGCGATAGCCGGACTCGGCGATGCGGTAGGCGAGGCCGGAGCCGGCGCCCGCCGAGCCGGCGGCTATTTCGGCGACAACCGCGCCGATGAGCGAAAGCCCGCCGGCGATGCGCAAACCGCCGAGAATTTGCGGCAGCGCCGACGGCACCTTCAAACGCCAGAGCGACTGGCCGCGCGAGGCGCCATACAGCGAAAACAAATCGGCGAGGTTGCGGTCCACCGAATGAAGCCCCAGCGTCGTATTTGCCAGAACCGGGAAAAACGCCACGATCCAGGCGCAAAACAACACCGCCGCGTGCTGCGGCAAATAGATCAAAAGCAGCGGCGCGATGGCGACGATCGGCGTGACCTGCAGGATTACCGCGTAGGGATAGAGCGAATATTCGACGATGCGCGACTGGTTGAACAACACCGCAAGCCCGACCCCGCCTGCCGCCGCCAGCAGAAAGCCCTCGAATGTCGTTATCAACGTCACCAGCAGCGACCGCGACAGCAAGGCCCAGTCGGTGACGAGTGTCCGCAAGATGACGCCAGGCGCGGGCAGCACATAGGACGGAATGTTTTCGATCCGCACCGCCAGTTCCCAGATCGCCAGGCCGAGCGCGAGCACGACGATCGGCGACGCGATGCGCAGCGCGCGATCGCGTCTCTCGCGCATGGATGCGCGCGCCTTCATGGCTCGCCTCCCGCGGCCATGGCATGCGCCAACGCTTCCGACGCCCGCCGGCAATAGCCGGCATACTCCGCAGAGGTGCGGAAATTCCCGTCGCGAGGATATGGCGCGCCGACCGAAACTTCCGAGAACACCCGGCCCGGACGCGCCGCCATCACCACAACGCGGCTCGACAAGTAGACGGACTCGAATACCGAATGGGTGACGAAGACAATCGTGGTGCGCAGCGCCTGCCACATCCGCAGCAGATCATCGTTGAGCTTAAAGCGCGTGATTTCATCGAGCGCGGCGAAAGGCTCGTCCATCAACAAAAGCTGGGGCTCGGTGACAAGCGCGCGCGCGATCGAGACGCGCATGCGCATGCCGCCGGAGAGTTCGCGCGGATAGGCGTCGCTGAACGCGGCCAAGCCGACGCGGTCGAGCACGGACGCGACGCGTCTGGCAATTTCCGCCGCGCCGACGTGCTTGAGCTTGAGCGGCAAGGCCACGTTGTTGAAGACGCTGGTCCACGGCATCAACGTCGGCTCCTGAAACACGAAGCCGATCCGGCTGCCGCCCGGCGCGGCATCGGCCGCCAGTGGCCACGATACGTTTCCCTCCGACGGCTCGGTCAGCCCGGCCATGATGCGCAACGCCGTCGATTTACCGCAGCCCGACGGCCCGAGCAGCGCCATGAATTCGCCCTGGCGGATTTCGAGATCGAGCCCGGCGAGTGCGCGGACGCCGTTCGCAAATGCCTTGCCTACACCGCGCAGCATAAGCAGCGGCGCAACGGTATTGACGGTCATTGCTTCGGCCGCAGATCGAGCCCGACCTTCTTGTCGATGAATTGCAGCGTGTAGGATTTGCGGTAATCGAGGCCCGGTTTGACGACGCCGGCATGCACCATCTTGCCGAAAAAATCCTGCATGCGTGCGTCGGTCATGGCGCCGATCCCGAGCGTCAGAGCGTCGCCAGAATCGACGATGCCATACTGCTTCATCTTCGCGACGGAGTAAGCGAGCAACGCATCGGTCATCTCCGGGTTCTGCCGTTTGATTAGCGCGTTGGCCGGCGCGTTATCGCCGTACAAATAATTGTACCAGCCGATGATCGAAGCATCGACGAAGCGCTGTACCAAAGCCGGATTCTTATCGACAAGCTCGCGGCGGGTCTCGATCAGCGTCGAATAAGAGGAAAAGCCGCGATCGGCGAGCAAAAAGATCGTCGGCTTGAACTTGCCCTCTTTCTCGACGGCAAAAGGCTCGGACGTCACATAGCCTTGCATCGCGCTGTGCGGGTCGGCAAGGAACGGCTGCGGGTTGAAGGTGTAGGGTTTGACCTGATCGTCCTTGAAGCCGAAATCCGCCTCAAGCCATTGATAATAGGTCGTCATTCCTTCGCGCGAGACGAACAAGGTCAGCTTTTTCAGATCCTCGAGCTTGTCGATGCCCTGGCCGGGATGTGCGAGGAAAACCTGCGGGTCCTTCTGGAACATGGCGGCGACCTCGACCGTCGGCACGTTGTGCTCGGCCGCGTCGAAGCCTTGCAGCGTATTGGCGCTCATATAGAAGTCGATCTTATCAAACAGAAGCAGCATCCGATTGTTGGCGTTTGGGCCGCCCGGCACGATGGTCACGTCGAGGCCGTATTTACGATAAGTGCCGTCGGCGAGCGCCTGGTAGAAGCCGCCGTGTTCGGCTTCCGCCAGCCAATTGGTGCCGAAGGTGACCTTGTCGAGTGTTTGGGCGCGCGCCGGCGCCGCCGCTGCCGCGGCGAAGACAAGAAATCCGGTGAGCGCCCTGCCCAACGCCGCGGCGAATGCCATAGGCTGCTTCCTTCGACCATGACAATATGGCAGGCCGGCTTGGTTGGCGAGTGAAGCAATGATTTTGCCCAGACGCGATTGGACTGACATGACCTGGCAGGAGATCGCCGCAGCCGGCGACGCCGTACCGGGCTGGATTGCGGTGCTGCCGCTCGCCGCGGTGGAACAACACGGGCCGCATCTGCCGCTCGGCGTCGACAGCTTCATCGCCGAAGCCTATCTGGCGCGCGTACGCGACGCCTTGCCTGCCGAGCTTCCAATTACATTTCTGCCGGTGCAGCGCATCGGCGTCTCGGTCGAGCACGTGGCGTTTCCCGGCACGCTGACGCTGTCGGCGGCGACCGCGATCACCGCCTGGACCGAGATCGGCGAAAGTTTGGCGCGCGCCGGATTGCGCAAGCTTGTGCTCGTCACCAGCCACGGCGGCAACGTTTCCGCCATGGACGTGGTGGCGCGCGATTTGCGCGTCCGTCACGGCATGCTGGCGGTCACCGTCGGCTGGAGTTGTTTCGGTTATCCTGCTGACACATTTTCGGACGAAGAAAGGCGGCATGGCATTCACGGCGGCGACATCGAGACATCGATCATGCTCGCGGCAAAGCCGGAAACCGTCCACACGGATAAGATGTCGAACGCGACGTCCGCCAGCGTCGCCATGGCCCGGGAATACAAGTGGCTCGGCGCCCATCGTCCGGCCGGTTTCGCCTGGATGACGCAGGACTTGCACGCCACGGGTGGGCTTGGCGACGCCACGCTTGCAAATGCCGCCAAGGGCGAGGGGGCGCTCGCGCATGGCGCGAAAGCCTTCATCGAATTGCTACGCGACGTTAACCGCTTCGACCTGGCGCGATTACCTGGGGGACCGTTGGACTAAACTAACTGACTTCAATCGACGATCGGTAATTGAAGAGGAGTCCATCATGTTCGTCACCACCAAAGACGGCACTCAGATTTATTACAAGGATTGGGGCAAAGGTCAGCCCATCGTATTCAGCCATGGTTGGCCGCTCTCGGCCGACGACTGGGACGCGCAGATGCTGTTCTTCCTCAATCACGGCTATCGCGTTATCGCCCATGACCGCCGCGGCCACGGCCGATCCAGCCAGACCGGCGAAGGCCACGACATGGATCACTACGCCGACGATCTGGCAGCGGTAACTGTGCACCTTGATCTGAAGAACGCCATCCACGTCGGCCATTCCACCGGCGGCGGCGAGGTGGTGCATTATTTGGCGCGGCACGGCGAAAGCCGCGTAGCGAAGGCGGCGCTCATTAGCGCGGTGCCGCCATTGATGCTGAAGACGGCTGCCAATCCGAAAGGCCTTCCCAAGGAGGTATTCGACGGATTGCAGGCGCAACTTGCAGCCAATCGCTCGAAATTCTATCGCGACCTGCCGGAGGGGCCTTTCTACGGCTTCAACCGGCCGGGCGTGAAATCGTCGGAGGCTGCTATCGAGAATTGGTGGCGCCAGGGCATGATGGGCGGCGCCAAGGCGCATTACGACGGCATCGTCGCATTTTCACAGACCGATTTCACCGAAGACCTCAAGAAGATCATGGTGCCGGTGTTGGTCATGCACAGCGAAGACGATCAGATCGTTCCCTACGTCGCCGCCGGCCCGTTGTCGGCAAAGCTTTTGAAGAACGGTACACTCAAGACCTACAAGGACTTCCCGCACGGCATGATCACGACCCAAGCGGAAAGGGTCAACGCCGATCTGCTGGCGTTCCTGAAGGGATGAGAGAACTGTTCCGAACGCGGTCTCTCGGCCTGATCGCGGCAGTTATCTGTAGTCTCTGCGGCGCGCCGCTAGGTCACGCCGAGGAGCCCGCAGGCCTCACTGGCATCACGGTCGGCCCGCAATACAGCACGACACACGTTTACGTGGCGCCGAGCGACTTCGACACATTTGTCGGCGGCATTGTTGCGACGTTCGGCGGGACGACTTCGCCACGCGGGGTCTTGACCGTCACACCAACGCCGAGCAAGACGATATCGCAGCTCGTGCTCACACCTGTCGGCACGTTTTCGGTGTTCGGCTTCCAAACGCCGATCCCCTATCCGTTCGGCACCGAACGGACGGGCTATCTCGTGACGAATCTGGACTCGGCGGTCAGGTCGGCCCGCGATCACGGGGCGGACATCGTAGTCTCGCCATTCGACGATCCGATCGGCCGCGATGCCATTATCGCTTGGCCGAGCGGCGTCCGCATGCAGCTCTACTGGCACACGCGCCCGGCCGACCACGCGCCACTCGAAACCGTGCCTGAAAACCGGATCTATCTATCCGCCGAGCGAGCCGACGCGTTTGTCCGCGACTTCACTGCGTTCTCCGGTGGCACGGTGGTATCCGACGAGCGCCAGGCGCCTGGCGCGGAGATCGGGCGGCCCAATGACGTCTATCGCCGCGTCCGCATCAACTCAGGCTTCGGCAAAATAGTGGTGGCCGTGACCGATGGGCATCTTCCGTATCCCTACGGACGCGAGACCACCGGATACGACGTCGCCCATCTCTCCGAGACGCTTGCCAAGGCCAAGACCGCTGGCGCTACTGTTCTTGTCGCGCCATACCAGACCGGACAGCGCCGGGCGGCCATGATCGAATTCCCGGGCGGTTATATTGCCGAAATCCACTCTTCCATCGGCAATTGAAGCTTATGCAGCAATCTTCACGTATTCAAAATCGCCGGGCTTGTTGTCGATGCCGATGCGCGGCGGTGCGATCCAGCCGGCGAATTTGCCGGGCTCGAAGATCGGCTCCATCAGGCTGACGATGAAATCGCCGTCGTCCTTCGAAGGCAGCCATATGCCCATATCGCGGCTCCAGGCCGTCTCACCGATTAGTTCGCCGGCAGGCGAGATTTTCACGTCCTTGAACTCGCCGATCTGGCGGTGGAAACCGACATGCGGCAATTCGAACTTGAAGGCGACGCCGGTCTTGCCCACGAGCTTGTTCCAGCGGTCAAGGCCGCGTTGGCAGTCCGTGGTGTAGTCATCGCGCAGCCGCATGTTGACCGCGGTCAGTGCCGGCTCGTCGACGCGTTTGATCGCGCCGTCGACGAATTTGAGCACCGGATAGGTCGAACGCTCGAGCCGGTGATCGTCTTCGATCTTGGTTTCCTGGAAGCGGCCCTTGAGGCTGGCGTTGAAGGAATTGGCGGCGTTGGTCGAAACCTCCGAGCCGAACAGATCGAGCGACAGCGAGTAGTGCAGGTTGAGCTTTTTCTGGATGGTCGGCAGGTCGATGACACCGAGCTTGCGTATCTTCTCGATTTCGTTCGGATCCTCGATGCCGGCGGCCTGCATTGCTTCGCAGGTGCGCTGGATGGTGCGCCCGACGCCGGTCTCGCCGACGAACATGTGATGCGCTTCTTCGGTCAGCATGAAGCGGCAAGTGCGGGACAACGGATCGAAGCCGGATTGCGCCAGGCTTTCGAGCTGCATCTTGCCGTCGCGATCGGTGAAAAAGGTAAACATGTAGAACGACAGCCAGTCCGGCGTCGCTTCGTTGAAAGCCCCGAGCATACGCGGCCTGTCGGCGCTGCCGGAGCGGCGCTGCAATAGTTCGGCGGCTTCCTCGCGGCCGTCGCGGCCGAAGTACTTTTGCAGGATATAGACCATTGCCCAGAGATGGCGGCCTTCCTCGACGTTGACCTGGAACACGTTGCGCAGATCGTAGAGCGACGGCGCAGTCTTGCCGAGGTGACGCTGCTGCTCGACCGAGGCCGGCTCAGTGTCGCCCTGGATGACGACAAGCCGCCGCAGCATGGCGCGATACTCGCCGGGCACATCCTGCCAGGCCGCTTCGCCGTAGTGATGGCCGAAGGGAATCGTGCGGCCTTCTTCTTTCGGAGCGAGCAGAATGCCCCAGCGATATTCAGGCATCTTCACATAATCGAACTTCGCCCAGCCCTTGGGATCGACCGAGACGGCGGTGCGCAGATAAACCATCGCCTGCTGGAAGCCTTCCGGCCCCATGTCCATCCACCAGTCGATGTAGCCTGGATGCCAGCTTTCAAGCGCCCGCAGCACCTGGCGGTCTTCGGCGAGATTGACGTTGTTTGGTATCTTGGTGGTGTAGTCGATGTTCTCGATGATCATGGCGTAGCTCCCTCGCCGGCCTTATGCGCGTCGCGTGTCGAAAACCGGCTGCTGACCGGTGCCGTAGCGCTTGAGCGCTCCTTCCTCGCCGATTGCGTTGGGCCGCTGGAAGATCCAGTTCTGCCAAGCGCTCAAGCGAGCGAAAATCTTCGATTCCATGGTCTCCGGCCCGGCGAAGCGCAGATTAGCTTCGAGGCCGGTGAGGCTGTCGGGCGAGAAGCTCGCGCGTTCCTCAAGGAACACGCGCACCTCGTCGTCCCAGTCGATGTCGTCGAGCGCGAAGGTGATGAGGCCGAGCTCTTGCGCACGTTCGGCATCGAGCATGTGTCCGGCTTCGGCTTTGGCCGCTTCAACGTCGGCGGGATCGGCGAGGAAGCGGCTGGCGAGCCGCGTCAACCCGTTCGACATCGGATAGGGGCCGAAATTCGCGGCAGTCAACGCAATCGCCGCCGGCGGTTCGTTGTCGCCGTCGCGGGTACCGATCAGCATGTAAGAGCGATCGCTGGCGAAGGCGATTTCCGCAAGCGTGCCGGCAAAGCACGATCCCGGCGCGATCAGCGTAACCAGCGAGCGCGAAGTGAGATCAACGCGCTTGAGTACCCGCTTCCAGAGGTGGCGGATTTCCCCGACCAGCCAATGATCTTCGTTGGCGTCGAGGAATTTTTCGTAAGCAACGACATCCGCGGCTTCGCCGGACGATTTGAACACGATTGCGGCGACGTCGAATTCGTTGAGCCGGATATGCAGGATCGCGTCGTCGAGTTCGCGCGCGAGCTTGAGCGGCCAGAATTCGGTCCCGAGCGCCGCCATGGCGTCAGCGGACGCAGGCGGCGGCGCGATCGGCCCGCGCAACATGATGGTGGCGATCCGCCCAGCCCGGTCGAATTCGATCGACAGCGAACCGTAATCCACCCCGTTCGGCGTGAACGCACGTGTCAGCGGCGCGAGTGTAATGCCCTGCCCAGCTGCGGCGCGGCGCGATTTCGCCGCAAATTCTTTGGCACGCGCCGAAATTGCCTCCTCGAATTTCGAACCGGGCACCACCTCATCGACCAGCCGCCAGTCGAGCGCGCGCTTGCCCTTGACGCCTTCCTCGGTGGTGCAGAAAAAATCGGCGTGGTCGCGACGCACCTTGCGCTTGTCGGCAACGCGGGTCAGACCGCCGGTGCCCGGCAATACCGCAAGCAGCGGCAATTCCGGCAAAGCCACTGCCGAGGAGCCGTCGTCCACCAGCATGATATGGTCGGCGGCGAGCGCGAGCTCATAACCGCCGCCCGCGGCGGTGCCGTTGATGGCGCAGATCGTTGGCAGGCCCGAGCTTTCGCTCAAATCCTCGATGCCGTTGCGCGTCTCGTTGGTGAATTTGCAGAAGTTGACTTTGTGCGGGTGGCTGGCGCCGGCCAGCATGCGGATGTTGGCGCCGGCGCAAAACACCCGCGGCTTGGCCGAGCGCAACACGACGGTACGCACTTGCGGATATTCGAAGCGAAGCCGGTCGATCGCGTCGGCTAACTCGATGTCGACGCCGAGATCGTAGGAATTGAGCTTTAGCTCATAGCCCTCGAACAGGCCGCCCTTCTCGTCGACGTCCAGCGACAGCGTAGCAATGTCTCCGTCCACGGCGAGCTTCCAATGCCGATAGCGCGACGGCGCGGTCTGGAAATCGATCCGGGTCTGGCCGTTGGCAAGCGCACGCTCGGGGGCATGGGCGTCAGCCATTACGCTTTCCCTCAGATGTATTATAGTTCATCGCCTCGTCGAGGCTAGCATGCATTATA
>CAWGWO010000011.1:0-13266 GCA_963826295.1 uncultured Alphaproteobacteria bacterium | reverse complement strand
TGCCCCGGCCATCCACGTCTTTGGTTGTGAAAAATCAGGAAGTCGTGGATGGCCGGGACAAGCCCGGCCATGACGTGCGAAGGCTTTGTTCGAATTTAATTATCCCGCCCAGGCGGCCTTCGGCGTGCCGAGATCGATGCCGGTTTCACTGAACGCAATTCCTCCTGGCGATTTGGCGAGATCAAGATAGAGCCCGTGACGAAAGGTAAATTCCTTCGGAACGCCCTTCGCGGCCGCTCGTTTCCGTCCTGAACATCCACCCAAACGGAGAACCACGATGCCAGGACAACTCGAGGGCAAAAAAATCCTCATTCTCGCCACCAACGGCTTCGAGCAGGCGGAACTCGAAGTTCCGCGCGACAAGCTGAAAGCCGCGGGCGCGAAGGTGGACGTCGTGTCGCCCGAGAAGGGCGAGATCAAAGGTTGGGACAAGAAGGATTGGGGCCGGCCGGTAAAGGTCGACAAGGCGCTCGCCGACGCGTCGGCCGCGGAGTACGACGCCATCGTCATGCCGGGCGGTCAGATCAATCCGGATCTGCTGCGCGTCAATCCGGATGCGCTCAAGCTCATCAAGGCGTTCTACGATGCCGGCAAGACGGTCGCGGCGGTGTGCCACGCGCCGTGGCTCCTGATCGAGACCGGCCTCGCGAAAGGCCGCAAGATGACGTCCTACAAGTCGATCAAGACCGACGTGATCAATGCCGGCGGCCAATGGGAAGACGCCGCGGTCGTCACCGACAACGGCGTCATCACTTCGCGCAATCCGGGCGACCTCGATGCCTTTACGGCAAAGATCATCGAGGAAGTGAAAGAAGGGAAGCATCAGCGCCGGGCGGCGGCTTAAGCGCTTATCCCGCCCAGGCGACCTTCGGCGTGCCGGTATCGACGCCGGTTTCGCCGACCACGCAATTTCGCCCCGCCGATTTGGCGAGATAGAGCCGGCGGTCGGCACATTCGAACAGGGCGTCATAATCGGAGGCGTCGTCGGCGCAGGTCGCAAGCCCGATCGAGACAGTGACGAGCGGAGAGCCGGCGTCGGCGTCCATGTGGCTCGCCACGTCGCGGCGGATGCGCTCGCCAAGCGCGAGCGCCGCGGCGCGCGTGCGCCCCGGCGCGATCACCACGAATTCCTCGCCGCCGTAACGGAACACCGAATCGTCGGCGCCGACAGTGCCCATCACGATGCGCGCGATGCGCAGCAGTACCACGTCGCCCGCGGCATGGCCGAAGCGGTCGTTGAAGCTCTTGAAGTGGTCGATGTCGAGGATGAGAAGGCTCGCCGGCTGGCCGCCGCGCGCGGCGTCCTCGATGTGCTTGCGGCCCAGATGTTCGAGCCGGCCGCGATCGAGCGCGCCGGTCAAACCATCGCGGCCCGAGCGCGCCATCAGGTCCTCGTAGCGTTCGCGATAGGTCAGAAGGTCGAACACGTCGCTGATACGCGGCGCCGTCCGGTCGCGGCGTCGCGACAGTTCGAGATGGCGCAGATACGCCGCGGCGAGGCTCGCATAGATCGCGACCGCCGCCATCTTCGAGGCCCAGCCGCCGAACAGCACCGAAAGCGGCGCGCCGGTCAGGTAATGCAAGCCGCAGAAGAACGCGGCCTGGTCGAACGTCAGCACCACGGCGCCGGTCAAAGCGATGCGCAGCAGCAGATGCCCGGCGGTGAACGCGCGCAGCCGCTCGTAGAGCAGGATCATCATGATGCAGTCGACGAACAGGATCAGCGTGCCCCACACCATCAGCGCGCCCATCTGGTCGAGAAAACCGAAATCGGCCGCGTGACCGGCGAGCGCGCCGGCGCCGTGTTGTCGCATCAGCGCGGCAAGCGCGAACAACAACAGATTGCCGAACAGCAGGCCGTAGATCGGCTGGCGCACCACCACCGCGTCTTCGCGGATATAAACGATCAGCAGCAGCATCAGCTTGCCGGTGAACAGCACGGTCGAGCCGGGCGAGGCGATGATACCGAACGGCAACGGCACGTAAAGAATGCTGGCGAGATAGGTCTCGAGGAAGTGCATCACGCCGAGCGCGCAGAAGAAGGTGCCGATGCCGATGCGGTGGCGGGCGCGAAACAGCGCCGCGAGCGCGACGAAATACACCACAGCCTCGGCGGCCATCAGCAGCGCGTTGGCTGCATTCGGGCTCAGAAGCTGAATTTCGGCGGCAACAAAGTCCGGCATCGCAGGCGGCCTTCCCGCCACGAAATCGCCCGGGCGGATTCTTGCCGTTCAGGCGTAGCAGCAAGCGGTTAACGGAGGCCGAAAAGCGGGGTCTTCCGGTTGCACGTTTACAGTGCAATCCTTGGTGCCCGAAACCGGCCGGCGTAGGTGGCCGCCTCGCCGAGGCCGGGGACGTTACCGCTCCGCCGGAGGCCGAACATGCTCTGCAGATGCAGCTTTCGTCTTGCCGCTACGCTTGGTTGCGCCGCGCTGGCGCTCGGGCTTGGTGCGACCGGCGCCCTGGCGTTTTCCGCGTCGTTTGCCTGGCGCTCGGGCTCGCCTGGCTTCGCGCTCAAGGACGTGCCGGCGGGAACCGCGAAGCTGCAATTCGCGATGACCGATATCAACCTGCCGAGCTTCCATCACGGCGGCGGCTCGATTGCTTACGCTGGACAAACGTCGGTGCCGTGCGGGGCGTTTTCATCCGGCTTCACCGGCCCGTCGCCGCCGCCCGGCCAGGTCCACACCTATCAGTTCAGCATCAAGGCGCTGGCGGCAAATGGCGCGGTGCTGGCGACAACCACGGCGCGGCGCAAATTTCCGGAGTGAGGGCCTCGTAATACGAGAAATCAGCCGGCCTGGCGCTCGCCGTAATTGCGCTCTTTCTTCTTGGCGCCCGAGCGCGCGATGCTCTTGATCTTGGCCGACGGCCTGCCGGATTTTTCGGCGATGTCGCGGTCCTGCTCGATTAGGAAGCCATGCGCCGGCTTGTCGCCGTCGACGCCGCCAGTGAGCGCTCGCGGCACCTTGCGGTTCGAGCGCTGCGTGCCGTCCTCGTAGAGGACATCGAACATGACGAATTCGGAATTCAGTCCGGGCTTTCTAGGCATGGCTTATCTCATGTTGTTCTTGTTGATTCGCCCCTGCATTAAACGTGCAAATGCCGGCGCCAGTATGACGCCGGCATCAGCTTATCGGCGTAGCGGTTAGTTAGGCCGCTTGCAGATTGGCAGCGGAAGACTTGCCGCTGCGGCGGTCGGCCTCGATGTCGAACGACAGCTTCTGGCCCTCGACGAGCGAGCGCATGCCGGCGCGCTCGACGGCGGAGATGTGAACGAACACATCCGGGCCGCCGGCGTCCTGCACGATGAAGCCGTAGCCCTTTTGGGCGTTGAAAAACTTAACGGTACCTGTAGCCATGATGGCCCTCCTCAAGAAACGCTTCATGCGTTTTTGTGGCCGTGCGAACCATTCGCCCGGTCCAAATCCGGATTTTGCGTGTTCTTTGGGTTAGGCCCTAAGGCAAGCTCAATCGGGAATGCAAGCGTATATAGAGCCGCTTTGTCGATTTGGCAATCGGGCTACCACTGTGGGGCGGCCCATTTAACTTTAATTTGACAAAGCCGGCGGGCCTTGTCATTTCGGCCGCGCTCCCGGGGGCGTTGTCGATGTCGCGTAGGTTGTTGCTTTGTTTGTTTGCTGTCGCTGCGTTCGCGCGGGTGGCGCCGGCCGCGGATCAGCGCGCCGCTCTGGAAGTCTTGATCGTCCAACACGCCACCGATAACGGTGTGCCGGTCGCCCTGGTGCGCCGCGTCATCCAGCGCGAAAGCGGCTTCAATCCGCGAATGATCTACCGCGGCAATTACGGTTTGATGCAGATAAGGCTCGGCACCGCGCGCCGGCTCGGCTATCGCGGCGCGGTCGAGGGGCTGCTCGATCCGGAAACCAACATGACCTATGCGGTGCGCTATCTCGCCGGCGCTTATCGCGCCGCGCGCGGCAACGAAGCGCGCGCGATCGCGCTCTACCGGCGCGGTTATTGATGGCGCGCTTTCGCCGTTGCGACGGCAACGATTGCAACGGTTCGCTTTGTTTTTGGTCGCGAGGTTTCATCGTCGCAAGTTTCATAATCAAGAAAAAGCCTCCGGCGCAGCACCTTGCGGCCGGATGCCCGCCGGATTTTCTGGTGACAAGGCCGACCGGTGAGGGGGCCTTTCAAACAAACGGAGTAGCTTTATGTTGCGTATCGCGCATTATTTGACGCTGGCCGCAGGTGCGGCTGTGTTGCTCGTCCAACCGGTTTCGGCGCAGACACAATCGGCGCATTCGGTCCATCGCGCTGTCGCTCATCGCGCAGCCTATGCCTACCGCCTCCTTTCCGTTCCGGCGGCGTCGCCGCAGGCGCTCGCCAATCCGGCATTCTACGGCCCGTTCGGCGGTTACGCCGATGCCAGGGCCGCCTCGCAATATTCCGGTCCGAACCAGCGGCACTATTTCGGCTATGGCGGTCTTGCTCCGTCTTGGCCTCTTGGCGCCGCCTCGGATCAGCGCGCGGCGCTTGAGGGAGCGGTCGAGCAACAGGCCAGCGCCAACGGCATTCCGGCTTCGCTCGTACACCGCGTCATCATGCGCGAGAGCCGCTATAACCCGCGCGCGGTCAATGCCGGCAATTATGGGTTGATGCAGATCCGGCTCGGCACCGCGCGCGCCATGGGCTACAGCGGGTCGGCGGCCGGGCTCCTCGATGCCGAAACCAACATGACTTATGCCGTGCGTTATCTCGCCGGCGCCTATCGCGCGGCCGGCGGCAACGAGACGCGCGCGGTCGCGCTCTACGCGAGCGGCTATTAAGACTAGCTGTTAAGAATAATGCCGCGCGCCGGCCGCCGCATCTTGAACGCGGGCGGCCGGCGTTTATTTTTGCGCCGTGCAGGAGACGTGCGCCGCCGTGTTAGCATTCCCGCGGCGCAATGATTTGTCTTCTCGTGCTCGCAGCCAAGGACGGTTCAGACCGCAATGAACATTCGCGCGACGCTCGGCAAAAGTTTGCAGCCTCGCTACCTGATGTGCCAGCCGCGCCATTTCGCGGTCACCTACAGCATCAATCCCTGGATGGACCCGAAGGCCTGGGCCGACGGCGGCCAGGCGCTGTCCGAAACGGCGCAAGCGCAATGGGCGGGTCTTCATCGCGCGCTCGCCGCAGCCGGCGCCGAGATCGAGCCGCTTGAGCCGGCGCCCGGTTTACCCGACCTCGTCTTTACCGCCAACGGCGCCGTCGTGCTCGACGGCAAGGCCGTCTTGGCGCGCTTTCGCTATGGCGAACGGCAAAACGAGGAGCCGCTATTTGCCGCCGCTTTTACCGCGCTCAAGGCGTGTGGCCTCATCGATTCGATCTCGACCCTGCCCGAGGGCGTCACGCTCGAAGGCGCCGGCGATTGCATCTTCGATTCCCCGCGCGGCTTGTTCTGGATGGGCTGCGGCTTTCGTTCCGACGCCGAAGCGGCCCGCGTCATCGAACGCTATTTCGGCCTGCCGTGCGTGAGCCTGCCGCTCGCCGATCCGAACTTCTACCATCTCGACACCGCGTTCTGCGTGCTGCCGTGCGGCAGCGTCATCTATTATCCGGCGGCCTTTACGCCGGGTGCGCTCGCGGAGATCGAGGCGCGCGTCGCGCCCGAACAGCGGATTGTGCTGAGCCGCGCCGACGCCACGCGCTTTGCCGCGAACGCGGTCTGCGTCGGTCGCACTGTCGTGCTTTCGAGCGCCAGCGCCGCCTTGCGCCGGGATCTGGAGCAGCGCGGCTATAGCGTGGTCGAAACGCCGCTCGATGCGTTTCAAAAAAGCGGCGGCTCGGCCTGTTGCCTGACGCTGCGGCTCGATCATCGCTCGCGGTCGGCCGCGGTCGCGGCCACCCCCGATGATGCGGTCGCGGCAGCCGCGGCGCGCTAGGCGCTAGCGGCTCGGCGCCCCGTCAGTCCGGCGCTTCTACTCCAGCGCTTCGATGATCCGCACGTCGCGCACCGCGCCGTCATCGAGCGCGCGCAGCGCTTCCTGATAGGCCGGGCAATTATAGGCTGCGACCGCGTCCGCGACGCTCGGAAATTCATTGATGACCACGCGCTCCTTGCGCCCGGCCTCGAAAACATTATCCGCGGTTCCGCGAGCCAGATAATGCGAGCCGAACGGCGCGGTCGCGGCCGGCGCCAGCTTGGCGTAGGCGGCAAGCTTTTGCGGATCGGAAATCGAATGATAGAACACCACCCAGTAGGCTTTTGGCATCGGCACCCTCCTTGCAAACAGCGAACTTTATCGCAGTGTAAGCTTTTCGGCGCCGAAATCAGCGGGAGGCAGCTATGTCGTTCCTGAGCGCGCTGTTCGGCCGGCTCGGCGCGGCCCAGCCGGAAAAGGCCTCGGAGCCAGTGGAATACAAGGGTTATGTCATTCGCGCTGCGCCGTTTAAGAGCGAAGGCCAGTATCAGGCGGCGGGGACCATCGAGCGGGATATCGACGGCGTCCTCAAGGAGCACCGCTTCATCCGCGCCGACGCGTTTGCCTCCTACGACGATGCGGTGAATTTCACGCTTGGCAAGGCGCGGCAGATCGTCGATTTGCAGGGTGATCGCGTGTTCGGCCAATGACGTAAAAGTCAGGCTGCTTCGACTTCTTCGTCGGATTTAGTGCGCTTTAGTTTCTTGACGGTGCGCTTGAGCTCGGCGAGTTGCGCTTCAAGGTGCAAGACGCGGTGTATCAGCTCGTTGTCATGCCCCGAGTTCGGCTGCGGCAGGCGCGACCTCGAAGGCAAGCCCGGTCTCGTCGCCGCGCCGCCACTGCACCTGGGCACGCAACGTCTTTTCACGCTGCGGAATGTGCAGGTAGACGTGCTCGGGGATCGTCACGCTTTCCGAGAAGATGATGCGCGCGCCGTCGCCGGACAGATCGCGGATGAGACAGCCCATTACGCCGCGTCTTTTGTCAAAATAGACAAAGCCCTGCAGAAAGCTCTTCTGCCGCCTGTTGTCGCGACGTTCGCCCATTTTCGCCCCGAGCGCCAATGTTGGTAGATTACGGCGGACATAATTAAGGCGGCGTTACCAGCGAAATTCTCGCTAGAAATGAGGCCTTTGCCAGACGTCGCCGGCGTTGAAGTCGCTGCAGCCTTCGGCGAGGACGTCAAGCTCGCGACCGCGCGCGGAATCGCTGGCAGGCCGAACTACCTCTTCGGCGACCAGTTACACGGCCTCAACTAAACGTCATTCGCGGTACCGGCCGGCTCTTCCGCCGCGCCATCGAATTCCCATATTGGAATCGGTGGATGCCGTTTGGATCCGCTGGCGTCGGTCTGTGTTCCCCGGATAGGAATTTGCTCTTTTTCAGGGAACCACCGAACGCTTGGTTGCTTCTATGCCATAACTTCAACCCCAATGACGATGCTCCGCTCGCGCCGTAAGGGCGTTCGGAACAGGCCGAGGGAAACACCATGAATTTCGACAAATACACCGACCGCAGCCGTGGTTTCGTTCAGTCTGCCCAGTCGCTTGCGTTGCGCGAAGGGCACCAGCAATTCGCGCCGGAACACCTGCTCAAGGTGCTGCTCGACGACCCCGAGGGGCTCGCGGCAGGCCTCATCGACCGTTCCGGCGGCGACTCACGGCGGGCGCTGGCCGCCGTCGAGGCGGCGCTGGCGAAGCGCCCCAAAGTTTCCGGCGGCGGCGCCGGTCAGGTCTATCTCGATCCCGCTCTGGCGCGCGTGTTCGATACCGCCGAGAAAGCCGGCGAAAAAGCCGGTGACAGTTTCGTCACCGTCGAGCGGCTGTTGCTCGCGCTCGCGCTCGAAAAGGGCAACGACGCCGGCAAGATTTTGGCCAACGCCGGCGTCACGCCGCAAAATCTCAACGCCGCGATCGAAGCCTTGCGCAAGGGCCGCACCGCCGATTCGGCTTCGGCCGAGAACGCCTACGACGCGCTGAAGAAATATGCCCGTGACCTCACCCAAGCGGCGCGGGACGGCAAGCTCGACCCGGTGATCGGCCGCGACGAGGAAATCCGCCGCACCATCCAGGTCTTGTCACGCCGCACCAAAAACAATCCGGTGCTGATCGGCGAGCCGGGCGTTGGCAAGACCGCGATCGTCGAGGGCCTTGCCTTGCGCATCGTCAACGGCGACGTGCCCGAGAGCCTCCAGGACAAGAAGCTGCTTTCGCTGGACCTCGGCGCTCTGATCGCCGGGGCCAAATACCGCGGCGAATTCGAGGAGCGGCTCAAGGCCGTTCTCCAGGAGGTGACCGCCGCGGCCGGCACTTACGTGCTGTTCATCGACGAGATGCACACGCTGATCGGCGCCGGCAAGGCCGACGGCGCCATGGACGCTTCGAACCTGCTCAAGCCGGCGCTCGCGCGCGGCGAATTGCATTGCATCGGCGCCACCACGCTCGACGAATACAAGAAACACGTCGAGAAGGACGCCGCTTTGGCGCGCCGCTTCCAGCCGATCTATGTCGACGAGCCGAACGTCGAGGATACGATTTCGATCCTGCGCGGATTGAAGGACAAGTACGAGGCGCACCACGGTGTCCGCATCACCGACGGCGCGCTCGTCGCCGCGGCGACCTTGTCGCATCGCTACATCACCGACCGCTTCCTGCCCGACAAGGCGATCGATCTGGTCGACGAGGCGGCGGCGCGACTCAAGATGCAGGTCGATTCCAAGCCCGAAGAGCTCGACTCGATTGATCGCGAGATCATCCGGCTCAAGATCGAGCAGGAAGCCTTGAAGAAGGAGCACGATCCGGGTTCGCGCTCGCGCCTCGGCGGGCTTGAGACCGAGCTCGCGGCGCTGGAAAAGAAATCCGCCGATCTGACCGCGCGCTGGAAGTCGGAAAAAGAGAAGCTCTCCGACGCGCAGAAGCTCCGCAACGAGCTCGACCAATTGCGCGTCGAACTCGCCAACGCTCAGCGCCGGGGTGAGTATCAGCGCGCCGGCGAAATTTCCTACGGCCGCATTCCGGAGATCGAGAAGAAGCTCAAGGCGATGGAGGGAAGCGAGGGTCGCGGCGCCATGGTCGAAGAGGCGGTCACCGCCAACCATATCGCGCAGGTGGTGTCGCGCTGGACCGGCATTCCGGTCGACCGCATGCTGGAAGGCGAGAGGGACAAGCTTCTCCGCATGGAGGAGCAGATCTCCAAGCGCGTGGTCGGCCAGGCCGACGCGGTCAAGGCCGTGTCGACCGCGGTGCGCCGCGCCCGCGCCGGCCTGCAGGATCCGAACCGGCCGATCGGCTCGTTCATGTTCTTGGGTCCGACCGGTGTCGGCAAGACCGAGCTGACCAAGGCGCTTGCCGAATTTCTGTTCGATGACGAGACAGCCCTCATCCGCATCGACATGTCGGAGTACATGGAGAAGCATTCGGTCGCGCGTTTGATCGGCGCGCCGCCCGGCTATGTCGGCTACGAGGAAGGCGGCGCGCTGACCGAGGCGGTGCGGCGGCGGCCCTATCAGGTGGTGCTGTTCGACGAGATCGAGAAAGCGCATCCGGATGTGTTCAATGTGCTGTTGCAGGTGCTCGACGACGGCCGTCTGACCGACGGCCAGGGCCGCACCGTCGATTTCCGCAACACCTTGATCATCATGACGTCGAATCTCGGCGCCGAGCTTTTGGTCAACCAGCCCGAAGGCCAGGACACCGAGGCGGTGCGCGATCAGGTGATGGCGATCGTGCGCGCGAGCTTCCGGCCGGAATTTCTCAACCGCATCGACGAGATCATTCTTTTCCATCGCCTGCAGAAGTCGGAAATGGCACGCATCGTCGATATCCAGATGGTGCGGCTGGCGCGGCTGCTCGACGACCGCAAGATCACGATCAAGCTCGAGCCGACCGCGCGCGACTGGCTCGCCGACAAGGGCTGGGACCCGGCCTATGGCGCGCGGCCGCTAAAGCGCGTGATCCAGAAGTCGGTGCAGGACCCGCTGGCGGAGATGATCCTGTCCGGCCGTCTCAAGGATGGCGAGACAGTCGTCATTACCGCGAGCAAGCAGGGGCTCAAGTTCAACGGCGAACTGGTGGCGGCGGCCGCGGCGTAATCTTCGTCGCCATAGTCCCTTGAAAACAGGCGACGCCTTGTCGTCTGGCAATGACGAATTATCGCGGCGGCGTCGCGACCGGGCTTTGGTTCAGCCGCTCGCGCACATGCTCGACGAAGTAGCGGGCCGGCGATTTTGGCAGGCCTCTTACCCGCAGCGGATTGAGTTCCGCCGGAGCTTTCGACGCTGACCGCGTCCCAGATCAGGCCGCGGATGTGGATGACTTCGGCGACATGCGACAACGGCAGGTGCTCGTCGGTGCGCCGCCACGGGGTCAACCAGAACCTGACAATGTTGGTTGAGACGCCGATGTGGTCGGCAATCAGGCGGGGCGGGAAGATGAGCCAGGTGAGGTTGAAATGAAAGAAGGCCCACCATCGGCTTGAGCGGACCTCGATGCGATCGGCGGCGGCCGTAGCCTGCATCGTATCAGCGAGCTTGCGCGACGCGGCCGGGCACGTGCGTTATCAGCGCGTCCAGTTGTTCGCGGCTCTTCTCGAACAACGCAAGCGTCGGGCCGTCGAGTACGCGACCGCGCGGCAGCTTGACCGTCATCGGGTTGACGAAGCGGTCGTTGATCAAAATCTCGAAGTGCACGTGCGAGCCGGTGGACAGGCCGGTGGAACCGACGAAGCCGATGATCTGACCCTGCCGCACGCGGCTGCCGACGTTTAAGCCGCGCGCGAAAGCGGTCATGTGGCCGTAAGCCGTTTCGTAGCCGTTGGCGTGCCGGATGCGGATGTATTTGCCGTAGCCGCCCTTCAATCCGATCTCCTCGATGGAGCCGTTGCCGGCGGCGAAGATCGGCGTGCCGAATGGCGCCGCCCAATCGACGCCGGTATGCATCTTCATGTAGTGCAGCAACGGATGGCTGCGCTCGCCGAAGCCGGAGCGCATGATGCCCACCGGCACCGGCTTGCGCACCAGAAATTTCTTGGCGCTCTTTCCGGTCTCGTCATAGTAGTCGTAAACGCCGTCATCGGCCGTCTGGTAATGGTAGTATTTCTTGGTCTCGCCGCCGACCGTCAACGAGACGAAGCGCACCTCGTTGTGGCCTTCGCCGTTCTCGTCGTCGGAATAGAGCACATCGAACGAGTTCCCCGGGCGTACCTTGCGCTGGAAGTCGACGTCGTAGGAATAGATGCGGATGATGTCCTCGATCACCGGTGGCGGTATGTTGTTGCGCAGCGCGGTCTCGTAAATGCTCTGATAAAGGCGAACGCCGCTGCCGTCGTCATCGCCGGTGTCGTCATTGTCGGCGTCGGCGTCATCGTCGGTGTCGACGTTGCGTATGTCGACCGGCACATAAGTGCCGCGGTCGGAGAGTGCGACGGCGGCCTCGATGCCGCTATCGCCGGAAATGATGACGCGCAGCGGCTGCATGTGCCCGAGCCCGGCCGACGCCGTGAGCACGCGCAGCTTTTCGCCTTCCTTGATGCCGCCCTCGCGCGCCCGCGGTCCGAGTACCGCGAGGATCAGCTTGATCTCGTCGGGTACGGCCCCCAGTTCGCGCAGGATCGAGCCGACGGTCTCGCCTCTCTTCACCACGACGCTGTGTTCGCTCCAGTCGGCGGCGGCATTGGTTTTCGGCAGCAGCGTGATGTTCTCGGGGATTACGCGCGCCTCGAACCCGGCATAGGGGTCGGTGTCGCCCTCGGCGGCATAACTGAGCTTGAGGCCCGGAGCCGCGCTCGCCTCGGCCCTGGCAAGAAATGGCGACGTCGCCGGCATCTTGGCCGCGACGTCACGCACCCGGGTCAGGATTTCGTCCGGCGAAAGCTCGGTCGACGGCTTTACCTTGGGCAACAGCGAATTGAGGTCGCAAAGCGCCGGCGTTACCTTGGTTTTTGCCACGCTGGGCACGAAATCGCAGGTCACGAACGAAACTTCGGCGTCGGGCTCGGCCGCCGGCGGCGCGTCATCGGTGGCGACGCCGTCGGCCAAAAGCTTCTGCGGATTGAACGGCGGAATATTGGCGGACAATTCCGATACCGTTAGCGAAAGATTGCCCGAGACCCGGACAAAGGAGCGGGTGCGAATAAGCTCGCGGTCGCGCACGCGAGACGTGATCGGTATGCGCAGAATTTGGCGCGCGACGCTCGGTTCGACGATCGCGGCAAGTCGATTGGTCTTGTGAATTCCACTCAAGCCGCCGATGCCGGCAATCGCGCCGCGCAACGCCATCTCGACCCGTTCCGGCGCCGAAGCAAAATTGGTTTCGCCGTCGAGCGACGTAAAAACGGCGCCACCCATCAGTGCGGCGCCGCATAGTCCGGTCAGGATCGTGCCGCTGAACCATTGCACCGAAAGCCGGCGCCGGTCGATGAGGCCGCCGATGCCGCCGTCGACGGAAAGCGGCGGGTCATTGCCGAGACTGATGGCCTCGGCATCGAACCTCCGATTTGCGCCGCGCAGCCTCGCTTGGTCCAAAACCACCGTCCCCCGCAGTCGCGATCGCACTCGATCGAATTTAACCGAGTCGGAAACAAGTTCGGCAGCTGGTCGCCGAGGTCCGGCAACCGGTAGGAAGGGATGGAACGCGTCTAGCTTAAGCGCAGCGTCAGAACGTGACGGCCCGATCCAGATGATCGAACCGCTGTTTAAAGCCTAGCTGACAGTGCTGGCGCTCCCCCCGCATCGCGACATCCCCGACACGATCATGCAAGAACGGCGGAGGAATGTGGCCGCAGTGCGGCGCTTAGGCCGCCACGGCCGTGCGGCGCGGTTGGGGATAAGTTTTCCGGCGGCTGCTTTCAGGTTAGGTTGGCGGGCAGGCTTGCGGACCGGTTTGGCGGACTAAGTTTGGCGCTAAGTGCTGCAATGCAGCAGCGTTTTTCAGGCTGCCGAGCGAGGGCGGTAAAAATTTCTGTCCGCGCTGCGATTCACAGGCTGCATTTTGACGGTAAAACCGTTGACAAGGACGGAGGGCAAAGCCTATATAGGTCCTCTTGGGCGCGCCGCTTGCTTCGGCGCGATGGCGCGTCTGCGAAGCCCCTCACTGTTTTACACGGTAAATCATCCGGCCATGAGCTATGGCCATGTCGGATGTGGCAAGCTTCGACGACTTCGGCGCTTTCCGAAGACGGAGCCGCAAGGTTCCGGGATGTTTGACAAGTAAATCGGAAGAAAGAGAAACGTGGACGGCGGAGTCCTTGCGGGCCGCTTCTGCGATCGGGGCAACCTTGTCGTGGATTGGCCAGAAGAGACTTCGGCGGTCTTACGTTTCAAGGTTTTCTACACTGTGTG
>CAWGWO010000010.1:0-22228 GCA_963826295.1 uncultured Alphaproteobacteria bacterium | reverse complement strand
GCACTGCACGGCATCGAGCTCGAATTCAATTCGCTGCATGCCCAACGCGAAGCTTATATAAAATCACAAGCCCATGAAGGCTGGCAGGCGTTGAGCAAACGCTATGACGATCCCGCCTACTCCGGCGCATCGTTGCAACGCCCTGCCCTGCAACAACTGCTGAGCGATATCAACTCTGGCCGCGTTAATATCGTGGTCGTCTACAAGATCGACCGGCTGACGAGGACCCAAGGCCGACATGCGGGGGGCACCGTCCCCAGTAATCAGCGTATGAAAGCCTTCAAGACCGTCAGCGCGGTGGTCTTGCTCTCGATCCGCTCGGCCCCGGTGTACTGGACGGCTTTGCCACCAACTCCGATCCGTCTGTTGGTATCAGAATGCTGGTATACGTCGCGCTGATTTTCCGAAGATCGAGGTGCTTTACAGTGGCGACAGAAAACGCCGAATGATTTGCTCAGGACTGGAAGGGCCACGGCTGCGCGCAGGCGTGGGCGCAACGTCCAGTAATTCGAGCTGGGCGGTTCGCTGCGGGCCGATCGCGTCGAATCTCGCCTTCTGCTCGTCAGACAGCGTTGCATAGAAGTCGTTGAGCGCCGAACTCACCATCGTTACGGCTTGCAGCATGGTGGCGAGCCGCTTGCCGACCGCTGCAAGCCGCGCCGGCGGCGTGAGCGGATCGCTGGTCACGCATGCGGCCTTGAGCAAATCCGCCGCCTGCGTAGCGGCGTCCTGCAGCGCGGCCAAACTCGCGCGTTCCGCTTCGGTTGGACGCACCGTCTGGTCGATATAGGCGGTCGGCCATTCCGTCGCGCCGGGTTGCGCCGCACCGCAGCTCTGGGCGGGCGAGCCAGTGGCATCGCCGGTAGCCTTGCTCTGCTGCTGATCGTTGCCGAGAGCGGTCAGCCGCGCCTTCTGCTCGTCGCTCAGGAGCCCGTAGAGTTTCTCCAACGGCTGCTGCACGGTCGCCACCGCCGCGATCATCGCGTCGATGCGCTGTTGCATGGCAGCGAGCCGGCTTGGAGCGGTGAGTGCGATGTCGGTCGGACACGCTGCCTTGAGGTCCTGCGACGCCTTAACCGAGGCGTTGGCGAGCTCGTCGAGCGCAGCGCTTTCTTCGCCGGTGGGTTGGATGGCTTGCTGGAACTGCGCGATCGGCAGGCCGGCGATGTCGTTGCTGTCCGCACCGCACATTTGCGTCAGCTGATCGGACACCGCAGCCGGCGCGCCGGGTGTGGGCGCCGTTTCGCTCGAGTTACCGCTGGCATATTGCGGCAGGTAGCCGGAGAGGTCGTCGTAGCCGTAGGGGGAGAAGATGCCGGCGTAAATATCGCCGTAGCCGTAGCCCCAGAAGAAATCGTCATAGCCGTCGCCCCACATCGCGTAGTCGTACATATCGTTGTAGGCGAACGGCCAGTACAGTGGGCCGACCCATCCGTAGCCGCCGTTACTGTGGCGCCACCAGCCATTGCCACCATCGCGTCCGTCATGCCATCCCGCCGTCGCCGCGCGCGCGGTGATGTTGGCGCGGCTGTGCGGATTGCGTAATGCGCTCCTGTCGCGCAACGCACCGGCGACCGAGGGAGAGTTCAACGTGTTGCGCACGGCGCGGGTTTTGATGTTTGCATTCGGCCTCGCGCCAGGTGTCGCAATTCGATTTTCTCCTCGGGTCGTGTTCCGGCCGGACTCGGTCGGCGGTCGGCTTCCGACGGTGCTGTTGGGGGCGCTACGCGTGGCTGCAGGGCGTTCGGCAGCGTTGCGCGGCGCAGCCGAACGCTGAAATGTCCTTTGCCGAGCTGCCCTTTGCTGAACCGTCCTTTGCGGCGCTGCCCGCTGTGGTGCCGCCGCGCGCCGCGGTGCCGCACGGTGCGGAGCGGCGGCCCGCTGCGGAGCGGCGCGTCGTGGCGCGGCGGCCCGTTGGGGAGCCGCTTTCTCCGCGGGCGCGGCATAGGCTGTGGTGGACAGTACGGACGCAAGGATGACGGCGGCGATCCCGAATTTAGCTAGCGACATGCATTATACCCAGTCGGTTGGGCTTCAATTATTGGGCCATTCTTGGGTGCGCACAGTGATCCGCAATCAATTTCATTTCTGAGCAATTTTGCTCATACGGCAGCGGCTTTATTGCGTTTAATGTTGTGTATTGCTGGGCAGGCGCCCAAAAGCATAAGGACCGCTTCAAAGTGTCCGCCAGGTTGAGTGCGCGATTCCCTTCCCGCCAGAAGCCGCTTATGATCGGCGTGGAGGGTCTCGTGATGGCGACTAAACGCCGGCGTTCATTCGACACAAAATCGTTTCTCGCCCGTGTCGGCAACGGCCGCAGCGTCGGCAAATTTCGTAAGGGTCAGGTAGTCTTTTCGCAGGGCGACCCCGGCGATGCGGTTTTCTACATCCAGAAAGGCAGGGCCAAGCTCACCGTCGTTTCCGAGCAAGGCAAGGAAGCGGTCATCGCCATCCTCGGCACAGACGATTTCTTCGGCGAGGGATGTCTGGCCGGGCAGGCACTGCGGATCGCAACCGTTACGACCATGACCGACGCCGTCATCGCGCGATTGGAAAAGTCAGCCATCATCAAAGTTATCCACGAGGAACCGGCATTCTCGGAATTGTTCATTGCCCATCTTCTGGGCCGGAGCATCCGCGTCGAAGCCGACCTTGTCGATCAGCTGTTCAATTCGAGCGAGAAGCGGCTTGCCCGCCTGCTGCTGCTGTTGGCGAACTTCGGCAAGGAAGGGGCGCCCGAGCCGGTGATCGCGAAAATCAGCCAGGAGACGCTTGCGGAGATGATCGGAACGACCCGATCGCGGGTGAGTTTCTTCATGAACAAATTTCGCAAGCTCGGTTTCATCGACTACAACGGCGGCATCGAAGTTCACAGTTCACTGTTGAACGTTGTCTTGCACGACCAGCCGCAAACCAAGAATTAATTTTGCAGATAGTGTTTAAGCGCAGAAGGCGTTGCGGGACGACGCCGTCCACAAGCCTTTGATATGAGCAATCTTGCACAGCCTTCTCGCAGCAGTGCACCGTAGATTGCGCGGAAGAGAAGGAAACAAGATCATGTCGCTCGGACTTATTCTCGTTATCATCCTCATCATTTTCCTGCTCGGCGGCTTCAGCGGACGTTTCGGCGGCTACGGCTACGGCTATGGACACCGCGGAGTCGGCATCATCGGCATCATTCTGATCATCCTCCTCATTCTGGTGGTGCTAGGGCGGATTTAACGTCTCCATTGATGGGCATCATCGGACTTTCCAGCGTGCCAACCGGAGTTACCCGGTGAGCGACAGACCGGACGGGCCCGTCAGACTACGGTGATTGCCGTAATGGAAAGCCTCGCCGATGTTCACTGCCGAGCAATATCGCGCCAATGCCATCGAATATTCCACCTTGGTGATGATCGCGCACGACGCTGACGATGTGCGTGAATATCAAAAGCTCGAACGAAGCTTCACCGAGCTTGCGGACAATGTGCGGTGGCTCACTGGCAATCATGACAAGACGATTCTTCCGGCGCCGCGCGCCAATAGAGCATCAACACATGGATCATCTCATTCGCACGCTCATGTATCATTCCCTCGCAATCCTAGGCGCCGGGCTAATTCTGACATTTAGTTCGATCGCGGGTTTAAGCGCCGAAAAACTGCCAGCGGCTGGAGGCCCCCGCCGCTCAATATGCGGGCGTTACGCTAACCGGTGAGCAGAAACAGCAGAAGCGTAAAATGGTGTCTTGGTATTCGACGCATTGCATCCGCCACGCACGCCGCCGAACTTCCCTCACTCGAGGAATTCCGGCGACGCGCGGCATTTTAATCTAATCCGCCGGTCCCCCGAGGTGAGCAATATTGGACAGTCCCCGGCCGGTTTAAGGTCTTTGATCAGTAAACAAGGTTTGATCTCCGCAGAGAGACGGATAACGGGGAAACGCTGATATATGGGCTCAATCGCCCTTCATTTGCAAGGCAAGGAGTTCGTTGATTTTTTTATGAGGGTGGTCATGGAGCTGAGCGAACAATCGAGGGCGTCCCTACCGACAGACGCGAGGGCAAGACCCAATGGAGAATTGCTCGTCGATCTCGATGATGCGAGCGCGCTCGCCCAGGCGATTGTGGATACGGTCCGCGATCCTCAGCTGGTCCTCGATCAAAATCTGCACGTCGTCACTGCCAACCGGGCTTTCTATCGGACGTTCAGGATGAGCCGCCAGGACATTCACGGTCGTCCGGTTTACGAGTTGGATAATAGGCAATGGGATATCCCGGAGCTTCGGCTACTGTTGGCCGATGTCGCCCCACAACACGCCGTGATGGAGGCTTACGAAGTCGAGCGAGACTTTCCCGATATCGGACGCCGTTTGATGCTGCTGAATGCACGGGAAGTGTTCAAACGTGGCGATGCTCGCAAGCTCATTCTTCTTACAATCGAAGACGTCACCGACCGGCGCGACGCCGAACGGGAGATAGCCGACCTGCTGCAACAGAAGGAAACCCTGTTGCAGGAGATGCAGCATCGTATTGCAAACAGTTTGCAGATCATCGCCGGCATCCTTCTGCTGAAAGCTCGGACTGTGTCGTCGGAGGAGACACGGCTGCATCTTCGCGACGCTCATGTGCGGGTCATGTCGGTAGCGGCGGTGCAGCAGCAACTGCAGGGCGCGCGACACGGCGAGCCGGTCGAGATCGGCCCCTATCTGTCCAGGCTGTGCGCCACCCTGGCCGCTTCCATGATTGGCGACAGTCGGCCGATCGCTGTGAAGGTGAAAGCCGACGCCGGGGCGGTTGCGTCCAGCGAAGCGATAAGCATGGGGTTGGTCACCACGGAACTGGTGATCAATGCGCTCAAACACGCATTCCCAAACGGCGGCGCCGGCGAAATCCTAGTCAGCTACGAAGTGGACGAAGCCAGTTGGCGATTATCGGTATCCGACAACGGCGCCGGATTGCGGCATGACGGAAACGGCCGCGCACATACCGGCTTAGGGACCAGCATCGTCGAAGCGCTGGCGCATCAGCTTAAGGCCTCCGTCGAAACAACTCCTCGATCGCCCGGCGTGATCGTCTCGGTCGTCCATCACGCGACTTGAAATTCGAGGAACGTAGGAACGAAGCGGCAAAGGTGGCAAAGGTGGCAAAGGTGGCAAATGGCTATGAGCTTCTATTCGAACCGCGACCGGGTTGTAGGATCGGTGGCAAAGTCCACGCCTGACCACTGGTTTCTCTTTCTTATCGAAGGCGTAGCCCTCATTTTGTTGGGCCTCCTCGCAATCGTCATTCCGTCGATCACCAACGAGAACGTGACCGGAATACTGGGCTGGCTGTTTCTGCTCAGCGGCGCGACAGGCTTGCTGACAACCTACTGGGCGCGCCGTGCACCGGGGTTCGTGTGGTCCGTCGTATCGGCCTTGCTGGCAATACTTGTCGGCGTCGTGCTGATCGAAAATATGTCGCAAAACCTGTACGGCGGCATGCTGGGATGGCCTTTTCATAACGCCGGCCCGATGCGGTTGATCCTGGTTCTGTTCTTCCTGGTCGAGGGTGGTGCGTCTATCATGCTCGCCATCGAGCACCGGCGTCAGTTCTCCCGGCACTGGGCGTTGATGTGCGCCAGCGGCGTCGTCGACATCGCTTTGGCGAGTATCATCATCTTTGCTCTTCCCGGCACTTCCGCCTGGACCTTGGGTTTTCTGGTGGGAGTCAACATGATCCTCGGGGGCATTGCCCTTTTCGCAACGGGATTGCGTGCGCGCACGGAATGGGCCGTTGCGATTGCAACGCCAGTCCGCAGCCCTTGATCGTTTTTCGTCGACCGGCTGAAACCCGCCTACCGCTATCCCAGCGAACTTTTGCTCCAGGAACTTCACGGCTATCCCGACGGGCGCGCCGCAAGGGACGACCATTGTCTTAGAAAGTGGTCAGTTTTGACCAGACTCAGGACGGCAACTCGGGGGAAGGTCTTATTCAGGGTCTGATGGAGTTCTTAAGACCCGACCCCCAAGTGTCGCCGCAAGCATCTATGCGGCCCCTCATTGAAACATGGAGTCTGCTCATGAAAACGCGATTGATCGCGATTGCCGCAATTTTTGCATTTCTTTCGATATCGCCGGGCGCACAAGCCCAAGGCGTCGTTGACGGCGCCGAACACGGCGCGGCTGTCGGTGACCACGCGGCCGGTCCGGTCGGCACAGTGGTTGGTGGCGCGGTTGGCGGAGTGGTGGGCGGAGTTGAAGGCGGCGTCAGGGGTGTGCTGGGACTACCGCGCTACCGTCACTATCACTATCACCATCACCATCACTACTATCGTTATTAGGCTTTGCTTCTCCAGAGCGTATCGTTTCAGATTGAATAGATTGGCGCTCCGGTTATTTGACGGAGCCCACTCCTTTAAAAATGGTGGCGATTGGACCAACGGCGGACATACGGACACGCGGCGGGCTCGCTCGAAATGATGCGACTGACCCACATGTATGGTCCGGCCGTGCGTTGCAAGAGGTTTGACGAGTTAGTGGCGAGCGGTCTTGCATCAATGTATCCGGCCTCTGATTGGAGCGTTTTGTGCTCCTGGCCATCATGGATATCAGCGCGCGTGCGATCTCATTAGCGGAAAGGCCTCAACGGGGCCATTTGGGTCACCAGTGTTCGCAAGCGCCGGGAAGACCGAACCTCCATCTCGTCTCATCCTCTCGCAGACCTCGGCAGGTAAGAGTCAATTCCTCACATAGAACTAAGCGGCTGACGTCATGGCCGGCCTCACCTCGAAGCTTCGACCACGAGCCAGAACGCTCCAAGCGATGCGGGCCAATTTGTTGGCGAGCGCGATCGCAAGAACATTGCGGTGCAGCCGCTTTTTGGCCGCCCCGATCCACGGCTTGAGCCCATGCAGCTCCCAGCTCTGCGGCTTGATCAGCACGACCCACGCTGCTTGCACGAACAGAACGCGCAGGTAGCGATTGCCGCGCTTCGATATCTTGCCCAGGATGGTGCGATCCCCGGTCGAGATCTGCTTGGGTACCAGGCCGAGCCAGGCGGCGAAGTCGCGGCCTTTGGAGAAGCCATCGCCGGTTCCGATCGCGGCCACCATCGCGCTGGAGATGATCGGTCCGATGCCAGGGACGCTCATCAGCCGCTCGCACCCGGCGTCCTGCCGCGCAACTGCTGCGATCTCGTCAGACAAGTGATTGATCCGTTCATCGAGCCGGCGCCAGTCTCCGGCCAGACCCTCGATGATTCGCACCATGCGGGGAGACAACACGTCGGGCGGCGTGGCGAGGATGCGTGGCAACTCGGCGCGCAAGAATCGCAGACCCTGCCGCACCGCAACGCCGCGCTCCAGAAGGAAGGCGCGGATTTGATTGATGATGCCGGTGCGCTGGCTGACCAATCGTTCGCGCACCCGGTATAGCGCCTGCAGGTCAAGCTGATCGGCTGTCTTCGTCGCGACAAACTTCATTGTTGGACGCTGCACCGCCTCGGCAATCGCCTCCGCGTCGCGGAAGTCGTTCTTCTGTCCCTTTGAGTAGGGCCGCACATACTTTGCCGGCATCAGCCGGGCGTCGTGACCAAACGTCTTGAGCTTGCGACTGAGGTGATGCGCACCGACGCACGCCTCCATGCCGATCAGGCACAGCGGCATGTTGGCCAGTCGTGCTTCGACCTGGCCACGCGACCACTTCTGCCGCAGCACGATTGCGCCACGTGTATCCAGGCCCACGACGTGGAACGAGTTCTTGCCGATATCAATGCCGATTACGGCGACTGCCTGTTGGGATTCTGTGACATGGCGTGCTCCTTGTCTTTGGCGCCCCTTGCCAGCTTCAATCGCCGGCGGGGCAGGAGCACGGCCAGACCATTCCATTAGCGGACATTTGGCGCTTTGGCCGAAGCAGTGTACTGTTCATACGCAAGCCAACCGCATTGTTGGCTTAGTTGTTTCAAGCGGCGATGTACCGAAGTCGCCCATACAATAATTGGCGGCCCGTTGCCGTTGGTCGGCGCCGCCCTAAGAGCCGATCCAAGAAGTTGAGATTCATGAGCAAAGGCTTGGTCTGGTCAAGCGTCTGAGCATGATGCGGATCATGGCGAGACGAACGAAGGCAGCGACGGTTCTGGCGTAACGCTCGAAATCGCGTGCCAAACGACGGTTTCGGCTGATCCATGCGAGCGTGCGCTCGACAACCCATCGCTTGGGCAAGACGACGAAATGGTGTGCATCGCTGCGCTTGACGATCTGCAATGTCCAGCGACCGGTATCGGCGACGACCTTCTCCATCTTCGACCCCTGGTACCCTGCATCCGCAAAGATGCGTTCGATGAAGGGAAACAAACGGCGCGCCGTGCGCAGCACTTGGCGGGCACCATCGCGATCCTGCACATCAGCCGGGTGGACGACCACGCTCAACATTAGGCCGAGCGTATCGACGAGGATGTGACGTTTGCGTCCTGTGACCTTCTTGCCTGCATCGAAGCCCTGTGGGTCGAGCGCAGAGCCCCTTTTTGAGCCGCCTTGGCGCTCTGACTGTCGATGATCGCCGCACTCGGGCTCGCTTCGCGTCCGGCCTGCTCGCGCGCCGCGACATAGAGCGCATGGTGGATGCGGGCCAGCGTGCCGTCCCAGTCCCACAGCATGAGGTAATAGTGCGCAGTGCTCTTCGGCGGCAGGTCCTTCGGCAAGGCCTGCCACTGGCAGCCGGTCGACAGCACGTAGCAAATGGCGTTCAGAACCTCGCGGACATTCACGTCCCGCGGCCGGCCGCCGTGCTTGGCTGGTGGTATCATCGGCTCAACCAGCGCCCACTCGGCGTCGGTGAGGTCACTCGGATAACGAAGGCCATGCCGCTCCGCCGCGTGGCGGTGTTCAGGCTTCCACATCAGGCGCTCCTGTGCGAATCAAGCGCCCACCAAGGAATCACAACCGATTCATCAGACTCAACATCTTCTTGGATCGGCTCTAAGAGAAAACTCACACGTTTTGGCGTGCAAGACGACCCGTGAGAATAAATCGGGCAAGTCAGAGAACAGAATGAACAACCAAGAGGATTGTCATGTCGAAGGGTAACGATAAGAAAGCGAAGGCTAGTAAGAACAAATCGAAAGTAACCGAGTCGGCATATAAACAGTCGACCTATAAACAGGCCCAAGGCAAAGCTGCCGCGACGACGATCCCGTTCGCCAAGCGGATCGGTGCCAAATAAACCAACAGAGCTGCGGCTCTTCCAGCCAGCAAGAACTCTTCTGCACAAACCGAAAAGTCCCGGATTGAGTTGAAACGGTTGCAAGATGCCTGGTTTCTGGCGCAGGGAATCATAAATGTCACTGCAACAAGGCGTCGTGGAAAGCTACGACTTCGATAGAATGATCGTTCAGTTCACTATGCTCGATCGGGATAACATCATTCCCTGCGCTATTACTACAGCGGCCATGGACGAGCTTGAGGGCGCGGGCGCCCGTAACGTGGGGGCATCTCAGCGCGTGGATCAGTTCATGCGGCTACGTGCGAAAATTGAAGCACGAGCCTCAAGTAAATTCGAGGAGCAAGGCGCGATCAATAAACAGATTATGTTGCGATCGAATGATTTCTTCAAGTAGTCTTGCCATCAAGATTCCGCGTAATATAGCGCTTGAGACCGGCATTGCGTGGACGCAGGATCTTGCCGTCATAATTCGTCAAGAGTATTTGGAACCTCGCCAAACGATCTCAGCACTGAGGGATCGCCGAAATCGCCACTATTAGGATTGCCGCTCCGTCTGAAGGCGAGCGCGCCCGCATTGCGGGGGTCCCGCGACATCAGCTCGGCACGCCGAATTGCCCGCTGACGCACTCGGCATTTCTTGCGCCTGTCCAGCAGCGACGCCGTCCTCAACCTTGAGAAACGGCAACGCTACATAATATGTCACGGACATACCGATATCTCCGCTATTGCGCGCTCTCAGAGTCCGATCGCATCGATCGAAAATAATGTTCGGCGTGTTGGTAGTAATTATCCGCTCCGACTATATTGCCGATCTGGGTTTCGGCGCGGGCGAGTGCCAGGTATCGCCCACAGTTTTTCTGCGCGTTCTGCGAATGCCTTGAATTGGAGCGGGAGCCATTGCGCGTCCACCGCTTCGAACGCCCGGCGGACGATGCGGCAAGCTTGGCTGGGTATTCGCTCATGCGCGTCCTCGTAAACTTAAGAGTTGGCGACAATCGCGCGGCTTGCCGGCGCGGGGGAGTCGTAAGTCCACCGCGGTCATGCCGACGTCAGTTCGCGACGGCCTGCATCAACGCGGCGATCTTTATTTGTGAATTGGCGCGGAACTGTTGGACGCCGATTCACAATCTCTGTTTGTGCGGGAATGCGTGGTGGGCCCGGGAGGAGGCTCCATTGAACGAGTTTGTCTGGCCGGTGCGCGGGCCGAGCTTCGGCGGTGTTGTAAGGGATTAGGCGAACGTGGTTCTGGCAATTCCCGAGAGTTTCCTCGCAGCCCTGAATGAGGTCTGACTATTTGAGAAAACGCAGGTCGGGGGCGTCCAGCCCGAAGAGTTTCTTTGAACGGCTGTCACGCCATTTTTTGATGCGCTCCTTGAGAAGGCTCTCAATACCTTCCCTGTACCGGGAAAGGAGCTGTTTTTGGTCCGGCGAAGAGGGGGGCGGAAAGCGGAATTTACCGTCGGCGATTTTTGCGAGGATGACGGCGTTTCGCCAGAGTTCGGTTTCCGTCGTGGCGGCCGCCATCTGGCGCGTCCAGTGCACGGACCATCTATATCGGTCCATTGCGTATTTCGCGGTCTCATAGGGGGCGGCGAGGAAGCCGTGAGCGTCCGCAAAGCGCTCGACCGTCTCGGTGGCCCAATCGGGCAAATTCGAAAATCCTGCGACCATGATTGCCCGCGCCACATATGCGGGTTCGCGCCGCGCCGCGCGGTCGGCCACGTAGTCGCGAAGGAAATTATCCTTGCCCGCCCACGTCGCGGCCAAGACCTGTGTGGCAATCGCCTGGTCGTTCGGCGCGCCGTCCAGCAGCCGGAAGCGCAGAGCGTTCAGCTCATCGCTGTCCGCGGCGGACCACAAGGAAGCTGTGAAAAGGTCAACTTCGCCGCAATCCAAAACCACGCGCACCAGCGGAGCCGTATCCGAGAGGCGCCCGAAAAGCGCGGCGCTCGCGCGCGGATCGCGCCCTGAGATTCCTTCAGCAACGGCCGTACCGATATTGTGCATCTTCGCCAACGACCGGCCATCCAGCCCCATGACCAAATCATGCCACTTTTTGACGAGCGGCAAATCGACGGCGGCGATTTCCGATATCAGCCAGCCGGTCACTGACTCGATGAGCAGTTCCGCTTTGGCGACGGTCAAATCCGCGAGGAAGGCGTCGAACGCCGCCTTATTGCTGGCGTGCCGCTCGAAGAAATTGTCGGCACTCTCGGTGAACCGCTTGAGTGCCTCGGTCCGGGACTCGTTCGGATCACGGCGATCTTTCAGATGGAATCCGGCTGGCGCGTCCGGGACAAAGTCACTCTGTTCCATTTCCGGCAGGTTGCGATTGATGGTGTAGTCCGCCGCCCGCTGGATTGCCGCGTCAAGCCGCGGAGCGATGATTGCTGCTGCTTCCCTGCCGCGTGCGCGGACAAAATCGGGGTAGGCATTGAGAGCGATCCGCTCGACGCAGTCCGCATCCGTGATCAAGCCGCGCGCGGCGGCACTCACGAGAACGCGCGAGCCGTACCAGATTTCGAAATTGTGCTCGGTCTGGGTGAGCGCCCAGGCGGTCCAGCCGCCCTCGGCCACGCCCCGCAGCAGCTCGTCATCGCCGAGGCGGAGAATAAGGCCGAGGGCGCAGAGCCGAACCATGGTCGAGGGAGAGCTGACCAAATCCCGGATGAGAGGTTTCGTCTCCGGTTTTGGCGCAAGTCCGTTGCAGCGGGCGAACACTAGAAGCTTGAACTGAAGCGAAACATCGCCGTCGCCGATCGCCTTCGATAGCGCGGCGTGAAATCGTCCGGCGTCGCAGCAGCGCATCGCGCGGCCGAGCCCGAGCGAAAGATTGTCGTCTTTCGGGAAGGAAACGAACGCCTCCAGCTGCTGGTCGCCCGACAAGTGGGGGAACGCTATCTTAAGCGCGCATTGCGCCGTGACCCAGGCCTGCTTATGCGCGTCTCCTTCGGCAACAGCCGTTTCGGTGACGGCAGCCGCCTTCGGCAGGAACTTTCGGGCCGTATCGTCATCGAGCGCGGCGGAATGGTCGTCTACGACGAAAATGCCAAAACGCAATCCAGCACCATCGCGCGTGAGAACATTCGCCGCGAATTTCTTCAACGCGGCAGTGGCGATATGCGGCATGAAGCGGGCTAGGCCAACCATCGCCCCGTCGAAGAAATGACTTTGGGGGCCTGGATTCCGGTCGCTGTAGAGTTTCGCGAAATCAATGTTGAGATAGTTGGCGGCCGTTTTGTCGATATTCTCGGGCCGCTCCGATGCGGGATCGCACGGGTCGCTGGCGCAGAAGGTTTCGATAAGGCGCCAGCCCTGAAACTTTTCGCGATCCTTCGTCAGCTCCTCGATAATCGACGCGGCGGCTTTCCCATCTTCGAGGTCGCCGGTCGCCTGCAAAACGCCCGCGCGTGCCCACTGGCCCGTCGTCGAAATTTCGGGAGCTTCAAACTCGCGTAGTTCCGTCAGCAACGCGTTTCGCGTTTCGATCCAGTCGACGCGGTTCAACGTTCCGAGCTGGCGAAATTCGTCGTGGGACGGGAAAGTCGGATTGAGCACGTCGGCAAATTTCCAGTTCCGCAGCGAGCGCGCGAAAGCAGCAAGCGGCCTTCCGGCAAGCAGCTGAAAGGCGAAGGTGCTTAGGCGGCTATAATCGCTTTCCTCTGGCACCAGCTCCCCGAGGATACGTCGCTCGGCCGAAGACAGAGCCGTCAGCCGCTGATCGATATCCGTCCGCTTCTTTTCGACCTCTTCGGCCAGCTTTTCCGGGGTCAGTCCGAACGGAGGTATCTGCCTGAAAGGCGACGCGGAAAAAAGATTGAGCCATCGACGAATATAGTGCGTCGTTGTCGGGGTGCTCGCGGGCTCCCATGCGACATCGCCAAGAGCGTCGGTCAGCCATTCGAGGTTTGCGATCGGTCGCCGCTTCAATGCTGCGCTTTCAAGGGCCATGAAAAAGGGCGCGGGCCGGCTCTTCGCGAGGGCTCTGAATTCCGGATAGCAGGCGGGGTTTGCGTTTTGCAGGCCGATGAGGGCTTCGATTAGCGCCGCCGCGATCTTGTCGGAGCACTCAGGATCGATAACAGCCGCCACGACGCTAGCGAGGAGCACATCAGACGTGCGGTCAAGCGCCGCAATCGGATCGAGAATGCGCGAGAGCTCTTCTCCCGGATCGGCCCGGTTTCGCTCGGCGCTTCTGGCGGCGCTCAAGAGAGAAAGCCCCAGCGCAAGAGGGAGGCCCTCCTCCTTGAGCTGATAAAGCGTCGGTTCGCCCTCAACCGGGACGAAGAACCGTCCGGCCGACACGGCGTCGAACTGGATCGGCCACGCTTCGTTGGTCGGACCCGGCAGCGCGTCAAACACGGTCAGGTCTCTCGCATCCGGCCGCCGCAAACGCTGAATGACTTCGTCGGCGTGGTTCCTCACATAGCGAACGAACTGGGCCGGCGGAACGGCGACGCCGGAATCGTTGCACAGCATATGTTCGAAGAGGAGCCGGCTGACGCTCAATTCCTCCGCATGCTCGATTTGTCGGTTGTCGAGCAGCTGTGAGGCGATCGCGAACACGCGCGGATTCTTGAGAGAGCGGGTGACCGCCGCGTTCAGCCTGTCGGGCGCGATGCCTCTCGCCGACAAAAGCGTCGCGAGTTCCGCGTCCGACCATTCCGGCACGTCGATCTTGTCGACCGGGCTGAACAGACGCTTTTCGAGATGGTTGGCGAAAAACACGTACCTGCAGCTCACGACGAGTTTTCCCTGCAAGTCCTGGAGCAAACCGTTGAGCGTATCGAGAATCTGATCCCACGGAAGGCTGTTTCGCTCGTTGATCCCATCGACGAACACGACGAGGCGGGGCCGCGACGCCTTCAGCGACTTTTGCCACGTCTTGAAATATCTGCGCCACCGCGCCTTGATGGGCTCCGTTGGCGAATCTCCGGTCTGTCGAATGCATTTCGAGATCAGGAGATCTTCAAGGCCCTCCCGGGACGTGTCGGCGAAATCACTCGGCCGCAAGACGAGGCCAATGGCGCGCGGATCGTGCGTGAGCCAGGCCTGCGCGAAGAGCCAGGATTTGCCGCTTCCATCAACGCCGAGCAACACCGCGATCTTGCCGTCCGGCGCGCCGAAAGCGGAGCCGGCGAGCTTTTGTTGAATTTCGGTTCGGTTCAAAACGCTTTTGTTCGTGGCATCCCCGGGCGCGAGCGGTTGGCCGAACAGATCGTGAGCAAGCGCGTTGCTTTGGAAGGCCCGCCGCAGCCACGCGCCGTTCGCCTTCGCGGCATAGGCGGGCCCCAAACTCGGTTCCTGCAGCGCGGCTTTTATTTCGCGCGACCGGTCCGAGAACTGCGGATGCGCTTCGACCGCCGCTATCGCAGCCCTGATGATTTTCGAGTCCTCGCCCAGCGCCCGCCCGAGGAATCCCGCCGTTACTTCCGGCGCCATGCCGAGCAACGCAGGAAGGCCCGGCAGGCCGGCCGACGACCAGTCGAAAACGAGCACGCCGACCCCGCTTTGGCTGCCGATATCTTTCGCGGTCTCAACGTCCTGCGCGGCGATGCTCCCTGTCGAGCCGAGAAGCCACAGATCGGTCTGGCCTTTCCTATCGACTCCGGCCTCGGCGATCTTGCTCAGGACCTGCTCGCGGGGAACGGCACTGTCGTAGCGCTTGGCTTCAAACTTGACCACCGGGTCCAAAAGCGAAGGCTCGCCGTCGCGCCCCTGCTGCGACCCAGATTTGGCCAAGACGAAGGCAATGCCGGTCAGCTCCGTAAGGACGGCCGCAAGCAGGCCCTCGAATTCGTCGTCGCCGGTTGGATCGAGCGCGTGGACCCATCGGCGCAGCTTTTCGATGTCGTCGGCGCTGCTCATTTAGGCGCCGCCGGCTTCGGCCAAATCCGCGGCGTCAGGAATGCGCAACCGGATTCCTTGCTCGTCGCCCGTCTCGGGCCGCACGAAAGCGTTGGTGCGTTCCATGACGGCGCGTGCCCGTTCCATGTTGTGCCAAGGGATCGCCGCGACGTAGCGTTGGGCGAACGCGAGCGTCTTGATGACCGGCTCGGACCGCGCATTGGCGCTCAAGGCGCGCAGCGATGAAACGTAGTTCGAGCGGTAGACGATCGGAATCAGGACACGCACCAGTTGGGCGGCGGCGAGCTCGACGTTCATCATGACGCGGGCGACGCGGCCGTTGCCGTCCTTGAAGGGATGCACCTCGGAGACGAGAAACATCATGAAGATGGCGCGGTGAAGCGGTTCGGTCAGGCGCTTGTAAATCTCGAAGCCCCTTGTGAGCGTTCCCGCCACGTCGTCGGGCGCGACAAAGACGAAATTGCCGACCTGGTTCGGGCGGTCCTTGAATTCGCCCGGCGATTTTTCCAGGCGGCCTTCCATGATGACGCGGTGCCGCACGCGCAACAGATCAAGAAACATGTCGGCGTTTTGCGGCAGCCGGGTCATTTCACGGGGATCGGAGACAAGCTTGAAGGTGCCGAGAACGTCATGGGCGTCGTCCGGGCGGTCGGCGGGAATGGCGCCCTTGAAGACGATCGCCGTCGCTTCATCGACGGCGAACTCGGTGCCTTCGATGAAGTTGGAGAAATACGCTTCGTAGAACGCTTGATTGATAGCGGCGCGCCCTTCCGGCCGCCAGAGCCTGGGCGGCTCCGGCGGAAAGCGCCGCAAGTCGTCGTGAAGTCTTTCGAAGAGCGCGACGCGCCGCGGATCGAAAGATGCACCGCGGGCGCGCGCCTTAGCGGTCGGTGCCGAAAGTTTTGTCTCGCGCGTTCCGAGTAGAGCGCCGATGATATCGTTGAGCTCGGCAGCCGCCAGTTCCATCTTGAGGCGGGGCGCAAGCGCCCTGATCTGGTCGCGCAAGGCGTTCAGCCGCTCCGGCCCGCTGTTGCGGAGAAAGCGCTCAAGCCAGGTTTCGATTTCGGCGCGCTTGAGGGTCGGCGCGGCTCCGACGCGCGCGCGCGTCGGGCGCATGTTCTCAAGAAGCGCGCGCGCCGTGGACATGCAGTAAAGACCGTCGCGCAAAGGAAAGTCATCGGGCAGCGGTCCCGCGCCGCGCCGCGCGCGCAAGGTGACGCCGGGCAGCTCTACGCGACCGCCGCGTTTGGCGATGAGAAAAACCGAGCCGTCCGGGGCGGGCTCATGTTCGAGGGCGGTTCGATCGGCGACGAGTCCGCCGGGAAAGAAGCCGGCGGCGATTTCCCACAGGCGGCGGCGGACGAGCGCGGCTGCATCCTCGCTGCGGTTGGTGGTATAAAGACGGGAGCCGAGCCGGCGGAGCTTGCCGGCGGCGACCGCGCGCGAGACCGCCGCCGACATGGCGGCGGTGGAAACGAAAACCTCCGGCGGGTTCTTGAGAGAAATCTCGGCCACTTAAGCGCTCCAGACCCTCGTAATATAGCAAACTCTGCCTACTTAACGGGATAAATCTGCAAACTTTCCCGAGTTAGTGTCTCCAGTCCGGGAAGGTAATAAATGGGCATTTTCCAAGGCAAAACAGCCTGTTGCCTCTAAAAATTCGGGTGCAAGCTGCAGGATCGGCATTGCCAGCCGAACAAAGACGGAACATAAAGGGCCAATGAGCCTCGGTAAATCAGAGCCGCCGCCCCCTGCCTCTCCCGCCGCCGCCGGTCCCGCCGGCGCGCTCTTCGAGTGCAAAGTCGGCGCCTTTTATATGCTGGCGCTCCTTGCCGGCAGCGAGCCCCGCGGCCTGCCCGGCGCCGAGATTCGCGCCGTGCGCTTCCAGCAATCCGCGGACGGACGGCCGCTCGATGATGTCACCGTCGATGCTCTCAACGCCGACGGATCGGAAGCCTTCCTCGATCTTCAGGCGAAGCGCACGATCAACTTCACGCAGACCGATGTGAATTTCGCCGACGTCGTCGGACGCCTATGGGCCACCGCGCAAAAGCCGCGCTTCGCGACGCATCGCTACGAAATGGCGGTCGCCGTCGCGCGCAGCTCGACCCGTATCGAACGCAATTGCCAACAAGTCCTCCAATGGGCGCGGCGCTCGCCCGACGCGGCGACCTTCGCGGCGCATATCGCGCGCGCGGGATTTGCGTCGGACGGCATGCGCGCCTTCGTCGACGCTTTCCGCCATCATCTCGCTTCGGTGGGAGCGCCGTCGGACGACCAGACGGTCTGGCGCCTTTTGCGGCGCTTCCTCATTCTCCCCTTCGATTTCGAAGCGCCGGGATCGGACTTCGATCACCGCGCGCGCGAACAGGCGCGCGCGGCGCTTGCGTCCGAAGACGCCGGCCGAGCCGCGGATTTGTGGTCGGTCCTGTCGGACGAAGCCCTTGCCTACGACGCCGCGGGCGGCGCCGTCGATCGGCCAATGCTCATTGAAAACCTGACGCAGACGCACGGATTCCGCCTCGGCCGGCGGCCGGATATCCGCCCGGTCTACGCCCGCCTCTCGGAGGCGGCCGGAGACGCGCTGGCCGATATTCGAGACAATATAGGCGCCGCGCGGCTGTCCCGCGCGGAAGTGGTCGATGCCGCGCAGGAAGCGCTCGAGCAATCGCGCGTCGTGCAGATCGCCGGCGCATCGGGCGTCGGCAAATCCGCCGTTCTCAAGTCGCTCGCCGAGCAGCAACGCGCCGAAGGCACGGTCATCGTCCTAGCACCTGGGCGGATCGTCGGCGGCGGCTGGACGCAAATGGCTCACACAATCGGCTGTCCCATCTCGCGCAACGAATTGCTGAACGAACTTGGATGCAGCGGCGGCGCGACGCTCTTCGTCGATAACATCGATCAGATCGCGGACTCCGCCGCCTGGCTGACCCTGCGCGATCTGTTGCGAGGCGTTCTGGAATTGCCCGGGTGGCGCGCTGTCTTTACGCTTCGTTCCGACAACGAGGAATGGCGCACCCAACTGCCGGAGGAAATGCGGCAGATGGCTTTTGCCACGGTCCGCGTGGATCTTTTGTCGGACGCGGAAGCAGCGCTTTTGCGCGAAGCCAATCCGGCGCTCGCCGCGCTACTCGGCGCTCAACATCCGGCGCGGGCGATCGCGCGCAATCTTTTCTTCCTGTCGCGCCTCGCGGACTTGGTGCCGGCGCAGAGCCGCTTGGCCCCCGCGAATGAAACCGACCTCGCCCGGCTCTGGTGGCTCTTCGGCGGCGGCCGCTCGGAAAGCGGAAAATTCGAGCGTCTGAAGCTGCTGCGCGCTATCGGCGAGCATCTTATCCGGGCGCCGGGCCTCGCGGCGTTTCCCGCGGATGAGCTCGATTCGAAGACCGTCGAAGAACTGTTGCGGGTCGAGACCCTGCGCGAAGGGAGGGCTGGCGCGACAGTTGCCTTCTGGCACGACACCCTGCGCGACTGGACGGTCGGCTTTCTACTCGATGAAAAGCCCGAGTTGCGGGCGTCACTGCCGCTGGATCGCCCGATGCCGGGAACGTTGGCCCGCGCGCTTGAAATCGCGGCGCGGCTTGCGCTAGAGGCCGACCCAACGGGCGGCCAGTGGCTGGCTCTTCTCGCCGAGGTCGAGCGCGACGGATGCCACGGGAGTTGGCGCCGCCCGGTATTGATGGCGCTCCCGCGATCGGAAAACGCGGTCGTACTGGTGGAAATGCTCAGTGTGCCGCTGCTGGCCGACAAAGGCCGGCGGCTAAGAGAAATTCTCCAGTTGATGCTCGCGGTCGAAACCGTGCCGCTGGCTCAAATCCTGTCGCGCGTTCCGGCGCAGGTGACCGTGCCTCAGGCCGCCGCCGGCGCGGTCGTGCCTTCCGGGCCCGCCTGGGCTTCGGTTGTCATGTGGACGGCGCTTCGCGCGGAGCAGATACCGAGCGCGCTCATTCCCGATCTTACGAAGGTGTTTCAGCTGTGGCTGGTCGTCACGCAGGCCCAGCAGGCGGACATGAACAGCGCGGTCGTGCTGCGCCTCTATCAATGGCTGACGCGGATCGAAGAAGCTCAGCGCCCGATTCCGATTACCGACAGGCGCAAGATTTCAGGATTTCGATCTCGATTTCGACAATTTCAATGACGTGCATGCCGATATCCGCATGACGTTTCTTTCCTTCTGTCATTTGGCTCCGTCTCTGGCGGAGCAATATCTTCGCGGAACCGAGCGAAGCTGGCACCACGGCGCGAAGGAGATTGTGAAATATCCGGGAAGCGCCCCCAAAGCGGCGCCGGCCGCGTTCGCCGATCTCGTGCTGGCGGCGCTGATGCCTCCTGAGGACGAGGACAATCTTTACCGGCGGCGGCGCGCTCGGTTCGGGCCGTTCGGCGTGTTCGAGCACGAGTTCATGCCTGTTTCACCGGGTCAGGGCCCGTTCTTCGCGCTCTTGCGGGAATCGCCGGAGCACGGATTGCGGCTCGTGCGCTGGCTCGTCGCGCATGCGATGCAGTGGCGGCGCGAAGCCGACGCGGAAGACCGCCGCCCGGCCCTTCCAGTCATGACGATCCCTTTCCCAAAAGGCGCGCAATCCTTTGAAGGCGACTACGGCATCTATCAATGGGCGCGCGGCGGCACGGGCTCCCCGATCATCGCCTCGGCCTTGATGGCGCTTGAAGCCTGGGGTCACAAGCAGATCGAAGGCGGCCGGGCGCCCGCCGATATCTTGCGCGACGTGCTCGGCCCCTCCGGTTCCAGCGTCGCTTTCCTGTGCGTCGCAGTCGATCTCGTCCTTTCGCACTGGCGCGTGATGAAGAGCGTCGCATGGCCGCTGCTCGCGACGCCCGAACTGCTGCAATACGATCACCTTCGATCAACGCAAGACCTGTCGGGCATGGGACGGTTTTTCGTCGAGGAGCGCGAAGGCGAGCACTGGCCGGTGAAGAGCGGCGATCTGCTCGCGCGCCCGTCGCGCCGGCAGGAGCTGATCGATAAGGCGGGGAATTACGCTCTTTACGGCCCGGAGGATATCCAGACCAAGCTTCGCGAGGCCTTGACCGCCGCGCGCGACCGCGTCGCCGCCACGCAACACGCCCTTGACGGCGACCCTATTTCAGGGCTGCGCGCGACGGCCGAGCGGGCGTTGCGCATGAACCATGCGGAGCATTGGCACCCGGCGACCGTGCGCCTCGAAGACGGCCGCGAGGTCGAAGTCCGTCAATACGAATATCCAGCCGAAGAGATCGAGCTCCGGCAGGCGGCGGCGCGGCAATCGACGGGAAATATCGAAGAGCTCAACATGCGGTTCGGCCTTCAGAAAGCGCTGGAGGAACCGGGGAGCTCAACGCCGGAGCTTATCGCGCGCGGCATCGCATGGGCGCGGGAAAATCGGTCCTTGCCGCCCGACCACGACCGCTATGACGCGGAATGGCACGCGCGCGCGATCGTCATGACCGCGGCGCTCGCGGCACGCGATTACCAGGGAGCGGACCGGGGCGAGATCGATGAATGGTGCCGGGTCGGTGCTGCGCGCGGCGTCCGCGGGGGACAGTGAGGATATCGCGGGGCGCGCCGGCACGCAGATTTACTCCAGCAAGACCGCTATCGCGGCGGTCGGCTACCGTGCGCTTTACGGCCGTAGCCGTGACGCTGAAGCGCGCGATGCGCTGTTCGATCTTGCGGCACGTCAGGATCACCCGGTGCTGCACGCGATCGGCAGCGGTTTTGCAGAGCTTGCGCGCACTGACGACCGTTTGCCGCGCGCTTTGATCCGGCTCATGCTGCGCGCCGCCGTCTATCCGCGCCGCACGCTCGATGACGGCGAGGACGCAGCAAACGCCGATGCGCGTCGCCGTGCCATTACCGAAGCGATCGGCGCCGAGCGGCAGTTTCTCGACGGCACCGGCGCCGAGCCGGAATGGCCTGAACTCGCGCCGTGGCATTCCCGGCAGCGCCGGGGCATTCGCCTCGGTCCGTCAAGCGCCGAGGACGAGCGCGTGCGCTGGGCGCCGCCGCCCGAGATGTACGTGGACGAGCACGGGCTCGGAATTCTCGCGGTCTATCTGGTCGGCCTGATGATCGGCGGTGTCCAAGCCTGGATCGTGGCACTCTGCGCGCATCTGATGGAATGGACGATCGAAGCGAATAACGGGCCGCCTGGCGACGACGAGCATGAGCGGGACAGCCGGCCAACGTCGTGGAACCTGAGTTACTTCGACACGCTCGGCATACTGTGCGTCACGCTTCCATTGGAGCGTGCCCACGCGCTCTTTATCGACCGCCTCGGGACGCTTCATGACGAAGCCTTTCTCGACGCAGCGGGCGCGTTCCTGCGCGGATTCGATCGCGCGACATTCGCTCCGGACATGCCGGAGCCGGAAAATCCGCCTGCGGTGCGCGCGGCGTTTGTCGAGCGCCTGCGCCAAACGCGGCAGATGGGCTATCTGAGTCACGAAACGTCATTTACGGCTGAACATCACTTGGGCGACGCGCTGCACGCGCTCTTTTATCAGCCGTCGAGTTTTATGCGATCCGGTCGCACTCATGTCCCAGATCGCTGGGGCGGCTTGCGCGCGACCGCGCCCGTGCTGGCGCCGCTTGTGTTCGACTTTCCGCAATCAGGTTATCTTGCGGTCGTGTTCCTCACGCTCATGGACTCTTACCGAAACACCGCGCTGCTGCCGACCATGGTGCAAGTCTTCTCCGCCTGGTGCGGCGTGCACGCGGTCGGCGCCGGCTTTTGGAACGAGCACGAAATCGGACCTCGGATTTGCAACTGGATCGAAAGTGCCTTGTCGAACGATACCGAACCGTCCGCAGCGCTCGCGCCGGTCCGCGACGAGCTTGGCCGGTGTCTCGACATATTGGTTCGCTCGGGGATCGCCGCCGCCCGCGCGCTTGAAGGGCGCATCGCCGATGAAGGCCTTTTCAAGAAGAGCGCGTAGCGCTTTCGGTCCTCTAACTTTGATCCATTGCTTCCGCCACTGCGCCAGCTTGGCGCCGCGTCCGCGTTCGCTTGGATCGAACCCCTCGCCGCCGCGAGCGGCAGGCGGGATACACCTCACACTGACGCCACACGGCGCTATTTAAAAGCTAAGGACTTCGTCTCCGCTATTCGTCTGTCGCCAATTAATGTCGCCAATGTCGCCAATTGTCCGTGTAACCTATTGATTTTGTTATATGG